>NZ_RAWM01000012.1 GCF_003668875.1 Corallococcus interemptor
GGGCGCCTGGGCCTGCCCCGGAGGCCGGCGCGGCCCCCGTCCCGGAGGACCCCGAGGGTTCCTCTTCCGGGAGCCCGTAGGCTTCTGATAGGTAAGCCCCCCTTTGCTCCATTCCGGAGACCAGGAGCCACCCACATGGCCAACAGCAAGAGCAAGCACCGCCGCGTGCAGATGAAGATCCGTCAGCACTGGAAGAAGCGGATCAAGAAGCAGAAGGAAGCCGCCAAGGCCGCCGCCGCCGAAGGCAAGAAGAAGTAGTCCGTCTTCCCTGGCGCCGCTCCCGGCGGCCCTGGCTTTACTGCCGGGTCGCCGTGAAGGGGCGCGCCACGTTGCATCTGAGGGCGGAGGTGCCCTGGATGCGCGAGTAGTTGCCGGTGAAGGTCCCGGACAGGCTGCCAACACCGCCGCCGTCCGCCGGGCCCCCGGCGAAGGTCGCGGTGAGGCTGAGGAAGCTGCTCACCCCACCGTCACTGCTGGGGATCGGTGAGCCGGACAGGATCAGCGCTCCGGATGCGTACAGCTGGCCCGTCAGCGCCACCCCCGTCAGCGTCCCCGTGATGATGCCGCCGTCGGTGTGCTGGATGACCAGCGGGTCTCCGTTCGCCGGGGCCACCACGTTCAGGTTCACGCACTCGGAGGGCAGGCCCGCGTCGCCCGGGAAGGCCAGCGGATAGGTGCCCTCCACGGGGGGGCAGGTGTCGCCGCAGTCCACGGGGGCGCCCTCGTCGCAACCGGCGGGACCGAGCATCAGGAAGGCGCCGGACACCACGGCGGTGGCGGCGGCCGCGATCGGAGCGAAACGTCCAGAAGTCATGGATGGCCTCTTGGGGATGGGAGGGACGGACTTCCTGGTGGGAATAACCGTTCCTACGTTGCGTGCAGCTGGTCTGGGGGACGGGGTGGGGCGGTGACGGCGGCAGACTCGAAGCGGTGGTCCAATTTCATCTTCGCGGGGCTCTTCGCGCTCGCGCTGATTCTTTTCTCGCGCATCCTGCTGCCGTTCCTGATGCCGGTGCTGCTGGGCGGCTTCCTGGTCGTCCTGTTCATGCCCATCCAGGACTCCTTGGACCGGCGGCTCCAGGGCCGCAAGTCCCTGGCGGCGGGACTGTCCACCCTCGCGGTGTTCCTGCTCATCCTGGCGCCGCTGGCGCTGGTGGGCTGGATGGTGGCCCGCGAGGTGCTCCAGTTCGTGGGCCAGGCGCAGGACCTGTTGGATCAGGTGGACCTGCGCCACCACCTGCTCAACAGCCTGCCGCGCGGCCTCACCCGCTACGTGCACTTCGATCCGGAGAGCTCGGAGACGGAGCGCCTGCTGATGACGGCGGTGTCCGGCGGCGCGGGGCTGCTCGCGGACCTGGTGGGCGCCGGCACGGAGCTGATCGTCAACATGTTCCTGATGACGGTCGCCATGTACTACTTCTTCCTGGACGGCCGTCGTCTGGTGAACGAGGTGGCCCGGCTGATTCCGCTGGAGCGCCGCTACTTCGACGCCTTCTCCCACGAGTTCACGGACGTCGCGTACGCCATCATCTACGGCAACACCGTCACCGCGCTGGTGCAGGGCGCGGTGGGCTTCGTGGGGCTGCTCATCGCGGGCGTGCCGCACGCCGGCGTGTGGGGCGCGGCCATGGTGCTGGTGGCGCTGGTGCCGGTGGGTGGCACCGCGCTCGTCTGGGGGCCCATTGGCGTCATCCTCATCGCGGCGAACCGGGTGAGCGAGGGCGTCTTCCTGCTCGCGTGGGGCACCTTCCTGGTGGGCAGCATCGACAACGTCATCCGCCCGAGGCTGTGCGGCTCGCGCATGGCGCTGCACCCGCTGCTCGTCTTCCTGTCCATGTTCGGCGGGCTGGCGGTGTTCGGGATGATGGGCCTGCTGGTGGGGCCGCTCATCGCGTCCATCTTCATGGCCATGGTGCGCATCTACCGGCGGGACTTCCTGGGTCGTACGCAGGAATCCCAGCCCGCACCCGTGGTGTCCCAGGATTCCTCGCCTTCGCTCACGCCGCAGCCCGCGCCAGTGCCCTCCGCGGCGAGCGTGGGTCACGTGATGAACGCCTGAGCCCCGAGCCTGGACTTCGCTCCGGCGCTGGGTGAACCTGACCGGAGCATGACGACCACCCGAAGCGCGAGGGTCCCCTCGGGCCTGTTGCGGACCCTGGCCCTCGCTGGAGCCCTGGCGGCTCCGGCCGCGGCGGCCTCTGACGCCCTGACGCCGCTCGCCTTCCACGGCACGCGCGAGTCCCCCGCGTGGCTGTCGCTGCGGCTGGGCACCACGCCGTCGGGCAGGGCGCAGGCGAAGACGGAGCCGGAGGTGGGCGCGCCCACCTGGGTGCGCCTCAACCTGTCCCTCACCGCGACGTGGCGGCGCTACTGCGCGCGGCCCGGCGTGGACAGCTGCGGCGAGTACGACCGGCTCCCGGAGGAGGAGCAGTTGGGGGACACGTCGGACTTCTCGTCGTCGTATCCGTACCTGGGCCTGGCGCTGGAGGCGGAGGTGCTGCCGCTGGCGCGTCACCCCAACTCGGTGCTGCGCGGGCTGGGACTCCAGCTGGGCGTGCAGCGGGGCTTCTCCAGCTCCGACGTGACGCTCACCGGGGACGGCGGCCAGACGCCGGTGCGCGAGGTGTCCGCCACCGACACGGCCTTCACCGCGCAGGCGATGTACCGCTTCTACTTCCGCTTCGGCACGACGCGGCCGCAGCAGGGCTACGTGGGCGCACGCGCCGGCATCCAGACGCGCGCGTTCGACGTGGAGGCGTCCACGGACAACCCGCTGACCGGCACGCACCGCGTGTTCCCCTCCGTGGCGTTGGACCTGTCCGTGCCGCTGTTCAGCTCGGTGCGGCTGGACGCGTCGGGCGGGCTGTTGCTGTCGCCCAGGCCGGGGCACTCGCCGGACGCGGACGGGGGCCGGCGGGCGCTGGAGGTGCGCGACTACGGCACGTCCGTGTCCAGCTTCGGCTGGACCGCGGAGCTGGGCGTGTCCGGGGACATCTGGGGGCCCTTCGGCTACGACGTGGCCTGGCGCCTGGCGCACTTCAAGGACCGGTTCTCCGGGGCCGGCACGTTGACGGGCTGGGACGACGGTGGAGCGGCCGAGGAGACGTACTCCAGCCTCCACGTGGGTCTGATCGCGACGTACTGACGTTGACGTTGTCGGGCGAGTGACATCACCCCGGAGCGCGGGTGTCTGCCCTCGCGCACGATGACTACCCCTTGCCTCCACGGCCTGTCACGGGCCCGTGACGCAAGGGGGACGATTCCTGGTGCGAGCAAGGCGATGGTTGGGGCGGGGAGTGGCGGGGCTGGCGTGCCTTGCCCTGGTGGCGTGCGGCGGAGGGGACTCCTCTCCCACGACCGGCAATCCTCCCGGCACGGGCTACGACGACGGAGAAGGCCTTCCCCGGTCCGATGCGGGCCCGGCGGATGAAGGCACGGGCTCGCCGTACGACGCGGGCACGGGCTCGCCGGCCGACGCGGGCACCGGTACGCCGGACGCGGGGAGCGGGGACGCGGGGTCAGCGCCGCTGACGTGCGCGCCCACGGCGGGGGACACGCGCTGGGTGCAGGAGGGCGAGCCCGTCACCGCGCAGGTGACGTGCTCCACGGGCCTCAAGGAGGCCGGGCTGCGCTTCGGGGTGAAGAACCTGCCCGCGGGCGCCACGTTCGACGAGTCCACCGGCACGCTGCGCTGGACGCCCGCGCTCAACCAGGCCGCGGTGTGGATGCTCACGCTGGAGGAGCGCACCACCGGCGAGACGGGCACGCTCAAGGTGGGCGTGGCCAACAACAACACCGCGCCGGGCAAGGTCGACATCGTCGACCCCGCGGCCTACACGGAGGAGTACGGGCTGCCGGTGGTGCACCTGTTCTTCCCGGACAACCTGACGTCTGGCTTCTACAAGCCGGCGGAGGTGGTGTACCGGGGCCGCCGCTACACCATCGAGGCGAAGTACCGCGGGGCCACGTCCAGCGTGTTTCCCAAGCGCAGCCTGACGCTCAAGTTCGCGGAGGACGACCTGTTCTCCGAGCCCGTCTTCGGCGACGGCTTCAAGGACCGCAAGCGCGTGGTGCTCATCACCACGTTCAATGACAACTCCTACCTGCGCTCGCGGCTGGCGTTCGACCTGTGGCACCGCCTGGCGCCCGACGCCGTGCGCATCCGCACCTTCAGCGTGGTGGTGTACGCGAACAACAAGTACCGGGGGCTCTACACGGCGTCGGACCACGTGGACAAACGGCTGATGGAGTGGAACGGCATCGACGACGACTCGGACCTCTACAAGGCCGACACCGCGGACGCCAACTTCTCCCGGCTGACGCGCCACGGGCAGACGAAGGAGAACCTCCACGTCGGCTTCGTGAAGGACGAGGGCAACCCGCCGGGCAACTTCAGCACGCTGCACGACTTCGTCGCGTGGGTGGCGGACTCCAGCAACGACACCTTCCGCCAGCAGTTCGGCACGAAGCTGAAGGCGCGGGACTACGAGGACTGGTGGATCTTCAATACGCTCATCCAGGGCAATGACTCGCAGGCGAAGAACGCCTATCACGCGTTCGATCCGAAGGCGGGCGGCCCCTGGCGCTACATCCCGTGGGACCTGGACGCGAGCTTCGGGCAGAACTACGACACCACGCGCACCAGCGCCACGGCGCGGCCCACCTACGCGTCGGACAACCTGCTCTTCAAGCGGATGCTGGCGGAGCCCTCCATCTCGGGGCCCATGCGCGAGCGCTACCGGCAGGCCCTGAAGAACGAAGTGAGCGAGGCCACGGTGCAGGCGATGATCGACGGCTACGTGAAGGAGCTGGGGCCCAACGCGCAGCGTGACGAGGCGGAGTGGGCGGAGCGGTACCGCAACTTCGCGAAGCCGGAAGCGGGGGACGAGAACGGGTACGGCAACTTCCCGGACTGGCACCTGCGGCAGGACTTCAAGACCCACGCGGAGGAGGTGGAGTACATCCGGCAGTGGGTGCACAAGCGCTGGTCGGCGTTCCAGACGCAGCTGCCGTGAGGTTGGCGGCGCGGCGGGGGGAGGACCTCGCCGCGCCCACCGGGACTACCACTGCGCAGGGTCTGCGTCGGCGAACGTCGTGCCGGCCGCGATCTCGTCAATCCAGATGCTGCGGGTGCCCTGGGTGCCCTGCATGTACCCGCTGTCGTGCCAGCCATTGGCGTAGAGGCCGACGCGGAACTGGAGGTAGCGGTCATCCGCCACGGTGGTGGCCAGGTTGAACTGCTCCAGGACCTTCACACCGTCGAACCACAGCTTGATGAAGCCGGTGGTGTCGCTGGTCCACTTCACCTGCATGACGACCTTGTGCCACTCGCCGGGGGTGACGGTGGCCAGGTTGCGGAAGGTGGTGGTCTTCTGGTCGCAGACGGTGCCGTACTTCACCCGGGTGGTGAGCTGGTTGCCGGACAGCCACACCATGGTGGTGGGCATGTGGCCATCGCAGCCCGTGTCGGAGAAGTTCGCGATGAACTGGGCGATGTTGAAGGACTGCGGCTGGAACTGCCAGTCCTGCTGCAGCCGGAACATGAAGCCATAGAAGCCCGTGTCGCCCCGGCGGTACACGTTGTGCTTCACGACCTCCGAGTGGTAGCGCTCGGTGTAGTTGGGGTCGTAGACCTGCGTGGCCTTGATGGCGGTGGAGCCCTCGTAGACGACGTTGGTGACTTCCTTCAACGAACCGTTGTGCTCCACGTTGAGCGAGTTCCAACCGGACAGCGTTCCGGTGTTGCGGAAGATCTCCGCTGCCTGGGCGCCCATCCCCAGGGCGAACAGCGACACCCCTGCGGCCACGGCGAAATGCTTGCGCTGCATTGAACGACCTTTCCTGACTTGCGGCTTATGCCAGTTCAATAGGCGAATCTGGGATAATCCGCAATCCCATGGACAGGTGCGGGTGGGTGGCACAAGGCGTCCATCCCGGTTAGCTTCCGCGGCGCGTGCGGATGCCCCGGGGTGGGGCCTCCGAGCCCGGACGAGGTGCGCCGTACCCGGTCACGACAAGACGACGCCTTCACGGGAGTCGTGCGTCATGTCGTCGTCTTGGATCCTCCTCATCATCGCCGGCCTGCTCGAAGTCTGTTGGACGCTGGGCCTCAAGTACGCGCAAGGCTTCACCCGGCCGCTGCCCAGCGTGCTCACGATTGGCGCCATGATCGCGAGCATGGGCCTGCTGGGCCTCGCGGTGAAGCAGCTGCCCATCGGCACGGCCTACGCGGTCTGGGTGGGCATCGGCGCGGCCGGTGCGGCCGTCGCGGGCATGGTGCTCTTCCATGAGCCCGCCACGCCCTCGCGCCTGTTCTTCCTGGTGCTGATGATCGTCGCCATCATCGGGCTGAAGTTCACCAGCGGGACGCATTAGCCGTCCGCGCCGGTTCCCATCACGCGAGGTGACGGCGATGAGCGACGCGAAGTTCGAGCTGTACTACTGGCCCGGCATTCCCGGCCGGGGCGAGTTCGTGCGGCTGGTGCTGGAAGAAGCAGGCGCGGACTGGGTGGACGTGGGCCTGCAATCCGGCGGGAAGGCGGTCACGGACATGATTGGCAAGGGGCCCGTGCCCGCGTACGCGCCGCCCGTGCTCAAGGTGGGCGACGTCGTCATCTCCCAGGCGCCCAACATCTGCTCCTACCTGGGCGAACGCTTCGGCCTCGTCCCCCAGGACGAAGCCTCACGCCTGCACGCCCGTCAATTCCAGCTCACCGTCGCGGACGTGGTGGCGGAAGCCCATGACACGCACCATCCCCTCGCCGTGATGAAGTACTACGACGAGCAGAAGGACGCCGCGAAGCAACGCGCGGAAGACTTCCGCACCACCCGCATCCCGAAGTTCCTCGGCTACTTCGAGCGCGTGCTGAAGGCCAACACCCAAGGGGGAGGGAAGTACCTCCTGGGCCGCGACTTCTCCTATCCGGAGCTCGCGCTGTACCAGCTGGTGGAAGGCCTGCTGTATGCCTTTCCCAATGCCATGCGCCGCGTCGCCCCGGGAATCCCCGGCGTGATGGCCTTGCGTCAGCGCATCTCGGAGCGCCCCCGCATCGCCGCGTACAAACAATCCAACCGCGCCCAGCCCTTCAACCAGCAGGGCATCTTCCGGCACTACCCGGAGCTGGACGACCCGAACGCGACGAAGTGACCCTGGGGCACTTCGACAATCTCACGGGCGAAGAACAGGTCCTCGCCCACGCCGGCCACGCGCACCTGGATGAGCGGATCGCTCGGGTACTGCATGGCCGGGTCGTCGAACACCAGCGCCACGACGACGCCCACGCGGCCCAGGAAGCGCTCCGCCACGGCGTCGTCCGCTTCGGTGCGGACGATCATCACCGCCGCACCCATGCGCACCGGCGCGCCGTCCACGTCTTCCGTCAAGATGAGCGAGGGGTCCTGCTTCATGGTGCGTAGGTCCGGGGTTTGAGTCGTTTCGACAGCGCCCACGTCGCGAGCGTCATCAGCGCCCACGCCGCCAGGTGATAGGTGGCCACGTGGCCGGGTCCCTGCTCACACGCCAGCTCGCCCACGAACGCGCCCACCGTCCCCACCGACAGCCCCGCCACCGTCGCGCGCAGCGGGTCGAACGCCGCCGACCTCAGCGCCACCAACGCCACCACCAGGGGTACCAGCGCCACCGCCACGTGGCTTACCGTGCACACCCACTCGGGGAGCGTGGAGGGGCCCCGAGGGGCCGCCCGCGTCAGCACCAGCAGCACGGCGCTCACCAGCGCCATGCCCACGCCCACCTGGCGCAGCGGGCGCCCGCGCGGAGACAGGGCTCCCCAGGAGCACACCGCGCTCGTGGACAGCAGCATCGCCAGCATGGGCGCCCGGCCCGTGAGCACCGCGCCCGTGGTGCGCCCCAGCGCCAGCAGCACGCCCGTCACCGCGAGCGCCAGGCCCGAGGACGCCGCGAACACCCCCACCGCCTGCGAACGCCATCCGCGCACCGGCCGCTTCAGCGCCAGCTCCTCGCGAGACGCCGCCAGCGCACGCTCCATCGCCTTGGGGTCCAGGCGGGGCGGGGGGGACCGCCAGGGGTCGGACGGGAGGCTCATGACATGTCCTCCAGTCCACCCAGGAGTTCGCGCAGCTTCTCGTAGCCCCGGTGCGCGCGGAGCCGGGCCGCGCCCGCGCGGATGCCGCGCATCTCGGCGATCTCCTCGAAGGACCAGCCCTCCAGCTTGCTCAGCACCACCGCCTCGCGCTGCTCCAGGGGCAACTGCTGGAGCGCGTCCTCGATGCGCCGGCGCATGGCCGGGTCTCCATCCGGCGCGGGCACCGCCGTGGGCCCCTCCGGCGGCGCGTGCGCGTGCGCGTCCACGTGCTGCTGGTGCCGCAGCGCATCCCGGGCCGCGTTCGCCGCGATGGTGAGCAGCCAGGGGGTGAAGCGCGTGCCCCGCTCGTAGCGGCCCCGGGCGCGGATGACGGAGAGGAAGGTTGTCTGCATGAGGTCCTCCGCCAAAGGCCCGTCCCTCACCATGCGAGCGAGGAAGCCGTGCACGCGCCCGGCGTGCCGGGCGAACAGCGCCTCGAACGCCGGCTGGTCTCCCTGGCAGAACTGGTCCATGAGCACTTCGTCCGTGACGCCTTCCATCGTCTGGCTCACGGACGGCCCTGCCCGGAAATCGTTTCCGCGAACGGTCGATTGCCCTCCAGGCTGCTCCAAGGCCTTGAAACGACAAGCGTTGGACGTGACATCGCCAGGGGGCTCGCTTCCAGGACCCGAAAGGGTAGTGTCGCGCGCCTTCCCGGTTTCAACGCGTTTCCCCACTTCGAGCGTCCATGTCCCCGGCCGAGGTCGTCATCCAGTCCACGCTGTTCGAATCGCTCCTGCGCTGCGTGCGCATGGACAACGCGATGCGCGAGCGCATGGCGGCGGCGGGCTACGACCCGGACCGCCCCCGGGCCAGCTATCCGGCGTCGGTGTTCCTGCGCTGCCAGAACCTGGTGCTGCAGGCGGCCTACGCGGGCCGGCCTCGCGAGGAGGCCCTGCGGCAGATGGGCCGGGACCTGGTGCGCGGCTACTTCGAGACGCTGGTGGGCAAGGTGGTGAACGTGGCCCTGAAGGTCGCGGGCCCGGACCGCGCCATGAAGCGCGTGGCGCTGAGCTTCCGCTCCGTGATGGAGCCGGTGGAGATCACCTCCACGGAGCTGGGCCCCAAGGACTGGCGCGTGACGTTCCAGGGCTATCCGTTCCCGTCGGAGGCCGCGGCGGGCTGTTGCGAGGAGGCCCTGCGCCAGGCCGGGGCCTCCAACCCCAGCGCGGTACTCGAGTCCGATGACGGCCACGGCCGCTTCGAGCTGCGCATGCGCTGGTAGGACGTCCCTGTGCACGCCGTAACGGTGAGCATCATCCTTCCACCGCGACATGACTGAATGCGCTATGAGGGCCCCATGAAAATCGGCAAGGACAGTGTTGTCGCCATTGACTACAAGCTGCACCTCGGCGACGGGAAGATCGTGGACGAGAGCGAGGCAGGCGAGCCGCTCGTCTACCTGCACGGCTACGAGGAGATCGTCCCCGGCCTGGAGAAGGCGCTGGAGGGCAAGTCCGCGGGCGAGTCGCTGAAGACGGTCGTCTCCGCGGCGGACGGCTACGGCGACTACGACCCGGAAGGCGTCGAGGAGGTCCCCCGTTCCGAGTTCCCCGACGACCTGGAGATCAAGGCCGGCGGCATCCTGAGCGCCACGGATCCGGAGGGCGACGAGGTCGACTTCCTGGTGAAGGAGGTGCGCAAGGACACGGTGCTGGTGGACTTCAACCACCCGTTCGCCGGCAAGGAGCTGCACTTCGAGGTCGCCATCAAGGAAGTGCGCGCCGCCACGCCCGAGGAGCTCGAGCACGGCCACGCGCACGGCCCCGGTGAGGACCACGATCACTGACCGCTGGGGCCCTTTGGCCGGCCCTTGCCGTGCGTCCGGGCATGCCGCCCGGGCGCCGCGCCTTCGGGCCGCTTGGAGCGCCCATGGTCGGCCTGGGGCGGCCCCGGGTCGCGCTGCTTCGCCGCGAACGCCTCCATCTCCCGCTTGAAGATGGGGTCCCTGCGCGGCACCTCCGTGCGCGGAAGCTCCTGGCGGATGATGCGCTCGATGTCCTGGAGCGTGCGGCGCTCCACCTCCAGCGCGAACAACGACGCCCGTCCACTGGCCGCCGCGCGAGCGGTGCGGCCAATCCGGTGCACGTAGTCCTCCGGTCCGTGCGGCACGTCCAGGCTGATGACGTGGCCAATGTCATCCACGTCCAGGCCGCGCGCCGCCAGGTCGGTGGCCACGAGGCAGCGGTACTGCCCCCGGCGGAAGCCCTCCAACGCCTGACGCCGCTGGGCCTGCGTGCGGCCCGCGTGCAGGGCGGCGGACTTGTGGCCCGCGGCCGCGAGCAATTCCTTCATCTTGTCCGCGCGCTGCTGGGTGCGGACGAAGATGAGCGCGCTGGCCTGATCCTGTGAGAGCAGGGTGAGGAGCAGGGGCCACTTCTCCTCGGGCTTCACGATGTACAGGTGCTGTTCGGCGCGAGGCGCGGGCGTGCCGCTGGGAGTCACCTCCACGCGCACGGGCTTGTGCAGGGCGCGCTGTCCGAAGCGCGTCACGTCCGCGCCCAGCGTGGCGGAGAACAGCAGCGTCTGGCGCTCGCGGGGCAGCGCGTGGAGGATCTGGTTGATCTGCGGCAGGAAGCCCATGTCGAGCATCCGGTCCGCCTCATCCAGCACCAGCGTCTGGATGCGCGACAGGTTCACGGCCTTCACGCCCAGGAGGTCCACGAGCCGGCCCGGCGTGGCGACGATGAGGGTGGGGCGCTCGCGCAGCGCATCCACCTGCGCGTTCATGTCCTCGCCGCCGACGATGAGGACGGGCAGGACGCCCAGGGGCTCGCCGAAGAAGCGGGCCTGCTCCTCCACCTGCTGCGCCAGCTCGCGCGTGGGCGTGAGGATGAGGCCCCGCGTGCCCTTCTCGCCCGCGAAGCGTTCAATCATGGGGAGCAGGTAGGCGGCCGTCTTGCCGGTGCCAGTGGCCGCGCAGCCAATGACGTCGCGGCCGGACAACGCGGGCGGGATGGCCTGCGCCTGGATGGGCGTGGGGGCGCCGAAGCGGGCACGCTTCACCGCGCCCAGCGTTTCGGGAGACAGGCCCAGGGACTTGAAGGAAGCACTCATGCCCCACGCCTCCCACGTTTCGGGCCAGGGAGGGAAGGGGGATTACAGGGCATGAGTGCCCGGGCCTCGGCTTTCAGCCCGCGTTCAGCGCCGCGCCATGGTGGCGCAGGTGGTCCTCCATGAACGTGGAGACGAAGTAGTAGCCGTGGTCGTACCCCTCCTGCATGCGCAGGGTGAGGGGCTGGCCCGCCGCCTCGCAGGCCTCCTTCAGGAAGTGCGGGTGCAGCTGGTCCGGCAGGAACTTGTCCTTCGTCCCCTGGTCCACCAGCAGCGCGGGCAGGCGCCGGCCGGCCTTCAGGAGCTCCGTGGCGTCGTACTCGCGCCACGTCGCCTCATCCGGCCCCAGGTAGCCGCCAAAGGCCTTCTTGCCCCAGGGGCTGCGGATGGGAGCCCCGATGGGCGCGAACGCGGACACGGACCTGTACCGGCCCGGGTCACGCAGCGCCGTCACCAGCGCGCCGTGCCCGCCCATGGAGTGCCCGAAGATGCCCTCGCGGTCCATGCGCGCGGGGAAGTGCGCACCGATGATGCCGGGCAGCTCCTTCGTGATGTACGTGCCCATGCGGTAGCGCGCCTTCCACGGCTCCTGGGTGGCGTCCAGGTAGAAGCCCGCGCCGGTACCGAAGTCCCAGTCCGCGTCCTCGCCCGGGATGCCCGCGCCGCGAGGACTGGTGTCCGGCGCCACGAGCATCAGCCCCAGTTCCGCCGCCACGCGCTGCGCGCCGCCCTTGATGGCGAACGTCTCCTCCGTGCAGGTGAGGCCCGCCAGGTAATACAGCACGGGCACCTTGCCGTGCTTCGCCTGGGGCGGGGTGTAGACGCTGAAGCGCATCTCACCGCCGCACGCCTCGGACGGGTGCTTCCAGAAGGACTGCGTCCCTCCGAAGCACGCGTGCTCGCTGACGAGCGTGGGAGCCACGGCGCTCATGCGTACTTCACCACGCTGCGGATGGACTTGCCTTCGTGCATCAGGTCGAAGCCGTGGTTGATCTCCTCCAGCTTCAGCGTGTGCGTGATCAGCGGGTCCACCTGGATCTTCCCGTCCATGTACCAGTCGACAATCTTCGGCACGTCCGTGCGGCCGCGCGCGCCGCCGAACGCGCTGCCCTTCCACACGCGGCCCGTGACGAGCTGGAACGGACGGGTGCTGATCTCCTGACCCGCGCCCGCCACGCCGATGATGATGCTCTCACCCCAGCCGCGGTGGCAGCACTCCAGGGCCTGGCGCATCGTCTTCACGCTGCCGATGCACTCGAAGCTGTAGTCCGCGCCGCCGCCGGTGAGGTTGACGAGGTAGGGGACGAGGTCTCCCTCCACCTCCTTCGGGTTCACGAAGTGCGTCATCCCGAACTTCTCCGCGATCTCCTTGCGCGCGGGGTTCAGGTCCACGCCGACGATCATGTCGGCGCCCACCATGCGCGCGGCCTGCACGACGTTGAGGCCGATGCCGCCCAGACCGAAGACGACGACCTTCGCGCCGGCCTCCACCTTCGCGGTGTAGACGACGGCGCCCACGCCGGTGGTGACGCCGCAGCCGATGTAGCAGACCTTCTCGAACGGGGCGTCCTCGCGGATCTTCGCCACGGCGATCTCCGGCAGCACCGTGTAGTTCGCGAACGTGGAGCAGCCCATGTAGTGGTGGATCATCTGCTTGCCCAGGCGGAAGCGGCTGGTGCCATCCGGCATCAGGCCCTTGCCCTGCGTGGCGCGGATGGCCGTGCACAGGTTCGTCTTCTGGGACAGGCACGACTTACAGCCGCGGCACTCCGGCGTGTAGAGCGGGATGACGTGGTCGCCCTTCTTCACGCTGGTGACGCCCGGGCCCACGTCCACGACGATGCCCGCGCCCTCGTGGCCGAAGATGGCGGGGAACAGGCCCTCCGGGTCCGCGCCGGAGCGGGTGAACTCGTCGGTGTGGCACAGGCCGGTGGCCTTCAGCTCGATCAGCACCTCGCCCGCCTTGGGGCCCTCCAGGTGCACGGTTTCGATGCTCAGGGGCTTGCCGGCCTCGAAGGCGACGGCGGCGCGGACGTCCATGGTGGGGCTCCTGTGAGTGGGGAAGGAAGACTCCCCACTGTAGAGGCCACGCACCGCGTCGTCCGTGAAAAGAACCAGCCCGACCCATCAGGGCCCGCTACTAGACGGAGATGAGGCCCTTGCGGATGCCCTCGGTGACGGCCTCCACGCGGTTCGTCACTTCGAGTTTCCGGTAGATGTGCTCCAGGTGCGTGCGGATGGTCGCCTTGGACAGCGACAGCAGCCGGGCCGCCTCGCTGTTGGACACGCCCTTGGCGATGAGCTGGAGGATCTCCCGCTCCCGGTCCGACAGCGGCTTGAGCAGCGGCTCGTGCGCGGACGCTTCATCACTGGCTGGCGCGGACTCCGTCACGGGCAAGGGTTCGGTGGGCACGGGCGCGGTGTCCGGCTCCACGCGGAAGTGGCGCAACAGGCGGCGCGCCAGGTTCGGCTGGATGACCGTGCCGCCCGCGCGCACCTCCTTGATGGCCTCGACGATCTTGTCCACCGTGGCGCCCTTGAGCAGGTAGCCGGACGCGCCCGCCTTCACGGCCTCGAGGACTTTGTCCTCCTCGTCGAAGATGGTGAAGATCAGGATCTCCACCTTCGGGAAGCGCGCCTTCACCTCTCGCGTGACGTCGATGCCGCTCATGCGCGGCAGTCCCAGATCCAGCAGCAGCACGTCCGGCTGCTCGCGCTCCACCTCCACCAACGCGGCCTCGCCCGACAGCGCGGTGCCCACGATGTCGATGTCCGGGTGGCCTTCGAAGAGGCGCAGCTGGTTCTTCAAGATCTTGGTCTGGTCCTCCACGACGAACACGCGGATGGGGAGGGCGGGGGCATTCGGGGTCGGGTCCACGGGCGGGGCTCCGGTGCGTGTCAGGCGGAAAGACAGGGGAGGGAGAAGGCCACCTGGGCCCCGGCGCCGGGCGCCGAGTCCACCACGATGGAACCTCCAAGCTTCATGGCCCGCTCACGCATGTTGAGCAGGCCGTAGTGGCCACGCGGCGTGCGGCCCGGGTCGAAGCCCTTGCCGTTGTCGCGGACCACCAGGTGCACGCCCTCCGCGCTGAAGTCCAGGCGCACCTGGACCTCCTTGGCTTCGGCGTGCTTCGCGGCGTTGGACAGACATTCCTGGAGGATGCGGAACAGCGCCAGCTGCGCGTCCGGGGGCAGCTTGCGCGCCAGACCCGTGCGCTCGAAGCGGATGGATTGCCCGGTGCGGTCGCGGAAGGTCTTGATGTAGTCCTCAAGGCCCTGCGCCAGCTCGAAGTCGTCGCGCATCATCCGCAGGTTGCGGCGCAGCTCTTCAATCGACTCCTCCGCGGTGGCCTTCATCTCGCGGATCTCCGTGCGCAGCCCGTCCTCGCTCGCGAGGTTCAGGATGTACTCCGCCTGGATGATCATCGAGGACAGGGACGCGCCCAGTCCGTCGTGGATCTCGCGCGCCAGCCGGTTGCGCTCCTCCACCACCGCCAGCTCCTTCAGGTCACCCTGCAGGGCCACCACCTCGCGGTGCGCGGTGGCCTCGCGCTCGTTCAGGTACACGAGCACGTAGACGATGATGAAGTTGAGCCCCAGGTACCAGAGCAGCGTGAGCAGCTCCACCGCCGTCACGGAGCGGTTGAGCAAGAGGTCCAGGCGCGTGGTGATGGGCAGCGCCAAGAGCGGCGGCAGGATGGCCAGCGGCTTGGGGAAGAGGATGGCGAAGAGCGTGGTGAAGAGCAGCTGCGTCGCCAGCAGCGGGCTCTGGAGGCCGCCGCCCACCTGCGGCCGGGCGATGAGCACCACGGTGATCAGCAGGTCGAAGCACAGCGACAGGTACGTCACCCACCGGCCCGCCTTCGGGTGGTCGATGACGAGCAGGTTCGCGACGCTGTAGATGAGCATCGCGAAGTAGCCCAGGAAGGAGATGGGCCCGTTGAAGCCGAAGTAGCCGCTCCACGCGGGCACCGCGAGGATGAGCAGGCCCAACGTGAGGAACATCATCCGCGCGTAGAACAGCGCGCGGGCCCGGGCCACGAAGCGGTCCTGCTCCCAGGAGGCCGCCGCCTGCTCCGCGGACACGTTGTCCGTGAGGTTGCGGCGCTCCAGCACGGCGCGGACGCGGGCCTTCAGGTCATGGGCCGGGTGGTCGTCGCCGGGTCGGGGGTCGCTGTCCATGCGAGCGGCAGCTTACGGGACCTGCCCCGGGGGACGGAATTCCCGGCAAGCCGCCAGGCCGGCATCCTGGCGGCTGCGGAAGGGGAAGCGGGCGTTACTTGGGGGCGCCTTCGTCCACGCAGGCCTTCTTGGCCGAGGGCTGGCGCTGGAGGACGTAGTCCAGGCGGTCGGTGCTCTGCCCGGTGCGCTCGTCGAACAGGGGCGTGCCGCCCGCGTACATGGTGCCCTTCGAGTTGCCGTACCGGTCCAGGTTGTGGGCCTTGAGCCAGCCGTCCACGCAGGCCTCCAGGGCCAGGCGGTCGCTGGCGCCGGAGTCGTAGTTCACGGCGCTGGCGTCCTTGGGCGAGCCGGACTCGGTGGGCGTGCCGGCCTCGGCGGTGGCCTCCGGAGGAGGAGCGGCCTCGCGGCCCGACTTCAGCTCCTCCTGGACGGTGCCGGTCTGGGTGGCCGCGTCGGGGCTCTCCCCGGTGTTCTTGTGGCAGCCGACAGCCAGGGACAGCAGGGTGGAAAACACGAGCGCGCCGGTCAGGTTTTTCATATGTCCTGGCTGGTGAGGGCCGCTTGTGACGGCGGCGGTTTGAAGACGGGACGTGGAGTCGCCGCACCATATTCGTTTCGTTCCTCGCGGAGCACCAGTCCCATGCACGGTTCCCCGGATACCGACCATCACGCCCGCATTCCCCACGCCACCCGCATCGAGCGCTCGAGGGTGCTGATCGTGGGAGCAGGCGGCCTGGGCTGCCCGGTGTCGCTCGCGCTGGCCCAGGGCGGTGTGGGCCACCTGACGCTGGTGGATCCGGACCGGGTGGACGTGACGAACCTGCCCCGGCAGCTCTGGCACCGCACCCAGGACGTGGGCCGCTTCAAGGCCCAGTCCGCCGCGGACGGCCTGCTGCGCGCCTTCCCCGGCCTGAGCGTGGAGGCCATCCCCGAGCGCCTGGACGCGGGCAACGCGGAGGCGCTCTTCCGCGAGCACGACCTGGTGGTGGACGCCACCGACGGCGTCGCGACCAAGTTCTTCCTGTCGGACGTGGCGGTGCTCACCGGCGTGCCCCTGGTCTACGGCGGCGTGCTGCGCATGCACGGTCAGGCCCTGCGAATCGACCCCGGAGGGCCTTGCCTGCGCTGCCTCTATGAGGACGTGCCGCCTCCGGACGCGGTGCCCACCTGCGCGCAGGCGGGCGTGCTGGGCTCCATGGCGGGGCTCATCGGCGCGGTGCAGGCGCTGCTCTCCCTGGAGCTGCTCGCGGGCGCGGCCACCGGGCCCCGGGGCCAGGCCACGCTGCACGTGCTCGACGGCGAGACGCTGGAGGGGCGCACGGTGAAGGTGACGCGCGCGCCGGACTGCCCGGGCTGCGACATCCAGTCGCTGCCCCCGTTCCCTTCGTCCCAGGAGGACACCGCATGCCCGACGTGACGGCGACGTTGGACATCACCCGCGAGGTGTGTCCGATGACCTACGTGCGCACCAAGCTGAAGCTGGAGTCGCTGCCTCCGGACTCGCTGCTGGAGGTGCTGCTCAAGGGCGACGAGCCCCTGAAGAACGTGCCCCGCAGCGCGAAGGACGAGGGCCACGACGTGGTCTCCCTGGATCCGCGCGGGGACGGCACGCACCGGTTGATCATCCGCAAGCGGGGGAAATGAACGATGGCCACGATCCGCATTCCGACACCCATGAGGACGCTGACCGGCAACAAGTCCGAGGTCCAGGCCACCGGCGCTACCGTGGGCGAGGTGCTGCGCGACCTGGAGGTGCGCTATCCCGGCATGGGCGCGCGCCTCTTCGACGACAAGGGCGCCGTGCGCCGGTACGTGAACGTCTTCCTCAATGACGAGGACGTGCGCGCGCTCAAGGCGCTGGACACGCCGGTGAAGGACGCGGACCGGATCACCCTCATCCCCGCCATGGCGGGGGGCTGAAGGAGACGGCGTCATGGCGCTGCGCGAGGATCAGATCCTCCGCTACTCCCGGCAGATATTGCTGAGGGTCGTGGGCGGGCGCGGGCAGGAGGCGCTCTTGTCGGGCGGCGCGCGCGTGGACGGCCTGGGCGCGTCCGGCCTCACCGCCACGGCGTACCTGGCCGGCGGCGGCACCCCGGTGACGGGCGTGGGCTCGCTGACCATGGGGCCCTGGTCGCCGGGGTTCCTCGCGTCCGCGCGGGACGTGGGCCAGCCCGTGGCGGAGGTCCTGGCGCGCGTGGTTCCGGAGGTGAACCCGGACGCGGCGGGCACGGCGGGAGGCGGGCTGCTCGCGGAGCTGCCCGCGGCCTGGAGCGGCGAGGCTCCGTGGGTCGCGCTGGGCGGCGATGGCGCGCGCGGCGCGGTGGTGTTCCGGGGCGCGGACGGGTGCGTCTGGTGCTTCGGCGAAACGGTGCGCCATCTGGGCACGCCGCCGGACGGGGCCATGGGCGTGGCGCTGGGTGCGCTGGGAGCCCTGGTGTTCCAGCGGCTGCGCCTGGGCATGGGCCCGTCGCTGGGCGGCCGGTGGCTGAGCGCCCCGGGCGCGATGACGGATCTGGAGCTCCGCCGGTGCTCGCGCTGCGCGGCGGCGGAAGCGAAGCCCTGATCCCACCGGAGGTCCTCGCCGGGATGATCCGCCACCTGGAGGCCGCCTGGCCCCAGGAGGGCTGCGGCGTGATCCTCAGGAGCGGGGAGGGGGAGGGGAGCTCCTGGCGGGTCGTCCCCCTGGAGAACGCCTCCCCCACGCCGCGCGTCGCCTATGCCTTCGCGCCGGAGGCGTGGCTCCAGGTGTGCCTGGACGCGGACGTGCGGCAGGAGGAGGTGGCGTGCGTCTTCCACTCGCACGTGGACGCGCCCGCGGTTTTCTCCGCCGAGGACCGCCGCCAGGCTGCTCCCTCGGGAATCCCACTGCTGCCTCAGGTGTCCTACGTGGTGGTTGCCATACGCGGAGGCCGTGCCTCCTCCGCCTCCCGGTCTGTTTGGCGTGCAGGGGATTTTCAGACTGTTCCGCTTGCATTGGCGGATTTCAGGTTTGAAAAACCCGTGTAAGGGCGGGAACTTGCCCTGCAGCCGACCCCACCTGCGGAAAGGTGGGTCCGAATTGTCAAGTCACTGGGTTTTCGTCTATAAAGCGGCGGTCTATTGGATCTGCCGCGTCCCACGCCGCGTGCAAGAAGCGCTCCGGACGCAGGGAGTTAGAACCCGTATGGCCACCAACACTGGATTCACCCTCTGGCTCACCGGCATGTCCGGGACCGGGAAGACCACGACGGCCGCCTACATCGCGGCTCGGCTCCGCCAGGTCGGACGTAACGTGGAGGTCCTCGACGAGGGCGAACTCCAGAACGACCTGTGGGCCGGCATCGGCGACACCAAGGACGAGCGCAACATGGTGGTGCGCCGCCTGGGCTTCGTCGCTGGCCTCCTGGCCCGCAACGGCACGGCCGTGCTCGTCCCCTGCGTGAGCCCCTACAAGTCGAGCCGAGAGGAAGTGCGCCGCTCGGTGGGCAAGTACGTGGAGGTCTACGTCGACTGCCCCACGGAGAAGCTCATCGAGCGCGACACCACCGGCAAGTACAAGAAGGCGCTCAACGGGGAGATCCCCAACTTCATCGGCATCACGGAGCCGTACGAGCCGCCCACCTCCCCTGAGGTGACCATCTACTCCGACTCGGAGTCGGTGGAGGACGGCGGGATGAAGATCTTCCAGGCCCTGCTGGACCTGGGCCTGATGACGACGGACGAGCTGAAGATCATCACCGGCAAGAAGATGAAGGCCAACCCGCTGCCGGCGAAGAAGGCCCGCCGCGACGAGGAGGAGGCCCCCGCCCGGGTCGCCGCCGTGAAGGCCGCGAAGACCCCCAAGGCGGACAAGGGTTCCAAGGGCGCCAAGGCGCGTCCGGCCACCCGCGCCGCCCGCGTGGGCAAGCCGGCCCCGGCCGCCGCCGCGAAGAAGAAGGCCGCCAAGGGCAAGGCCCGCTAAGGCCCCGCCGTCGTCCTGACTGTCGAAGGGCTCCAGGTTGCCCGCGCGATGCGCGTGCAATCCGGGGCCCTTCCGTTTTAGGAGTCCCCCATGCTGAGCCCCGAGCGGATTGAAGCCCTGTGTGAGTCGTCCCGCCCCAAGCTGGAGGCGATGCGCGAATCGCTGCGCGCCCACGGCAGCGCGCTGGTGGCGTTCTCCGGCGGCGTGGACTCCACCTTCGTCCTCGCGATCGCGGCGGAGGTGCTGGGTGAGCGCGCCCTGGCGCTCACCGCGCTGTCCGCCTCCGTCGCCCCGGAGGAGGAGCGCGAGGCCCGTGAGCTGGCGGGCCGTCTGGGCGCCCGGCACGTCGTCGTCTCCAGCAACGAGCTGGCGAACCCCAACTACGCCGCCAACCCCACCAACCGCTGCTACTTCTGCAAGACGGAGCTGTACGACCTCTGCGAGGCGAAGCGCGCGGAGCTGGGCCTCTCCGTCGTGCTGGACGGCTTCAACGCGGACGACTTCAAGGATCACCGCCCCGGCCACAAGGCCGCGAAGGAGCACCAGGTGGTGTCCCCCCTGGCACAGGCGGGGCTCACCAAGGATGAGATCCGCGCGTGGAGCCGCAAGCTGGGGCTGCCCACCTGGGACAAGCCGCAGATGGCGTGCCTGGCGTCGCGCATCCCCTACGGCACGTCCGTGACGCGCGACCGGCTCTTGCAGATCGCCGCGGCGGAGTCGGAGCTGCGCGCGCTGGAGTTCAAGCAGTTCCGCGTGCGCTACCACCAGGACGTGGCGCGCATCGAGCTGGCCAGCGAGGAGTACCCCCGCTTCTTCGAGGCCGGCATCCGCGAGCGGATCAACGGCGCCTTCAAGTCCCTGGGCTTCAAGTTCGTGGCCCTGGATCTGGAGCCCTTCCGCTCCGGCCGCCTCAATGAAGCCGCCGGCATCGCGCCCGCGGCAGGGCAGGGGAAGGCCGAGGGCTTCAAGCTCCCGGTGGTGGGGTGAAGCGTTTCCTGATCGCGCTGCCCCTGGCGCTGGCCACCCCCGCTGGCGCCGTGGAGTACCTGGAGGACGGGCCGTACGCGCGCCAGCGCTCGCTGATCCTCACGGTGGGGCCCGGCGCCACGTACACCGAACGGATCAGCGGGACCTCCGCCGTGTCCGGGCTCGCCGGGCACCTGGATCTGGGAGCGGCGATCACCGTGGGCTACGAGGGGGATGAGGTGTTCCTCCTCGCGCGCGGCAGCACCGGACGCCCGGGGGAGGAGCTGGCGCTGATCACCGGCTACCGCAGCGTCTTCGGATCCGAGTCCTGGCGGACCTTCTTTGATCTCGGCGTTTCCGTGCGGCCGATTTCTGGGCCGTGGCTGGGGCCTCGCATAGGGTTCGGCGCCAGACACACCCTCTCGGATCATTTCGCGCTGTACGGCGGGCTCGGCTTCACGTTCGGGTTCGGCTCCGGACTGCGCGCGGACACCGAGCTCTTCACCGGGTTGCAGTGGATCATCCCGGTGGGTTCGGCCTCGTAGGTTGTTTTCTTGAGGTTGTCCGACATTGTGAGAGGGTGTGTGCATCTGTCGGAGGCCACGCACTTGGACATGAATCCCCGCCTCACCTCGGTCGTGTTTCGTCTCAACCGCGAGAAGCTGGATGCCCTGAAGGAGCTGTCGCGCTCCACGCGCATCCGTCAGAGCGAGTACCTCCGGGAGGCCATCTCGGATCTGCTGGCGAAGTACGAAGCGCGCTTCGTGGACTGAAGCGTCACGTCCGCCCGGCGGCGCTCCCTTCAGAAGGGTGGCGCGTCGGGCAGACCGGGCGGGTGGAGGCGCTCGCCGGGCCCGAAGGGGTCCACCGCGGAAGGATAGCGGACCTCCCACAGCACCAGCCCATGCGCCGGGGCCTTGAAGCCGGCCAGGGCCGCTCCCGAATCCAGCGCCGCGTGCCACTGCTCCTCGGACAGGAGCCCCGCGGCCACCTTCAGCGCGCTGCCCACCAGGTACCGCACCTGGTAGCGCGCGAAGCCATCTCCCAGGAGCCTCGCCTCATGGAGCCCTCCGCCCAGCTCCCGCAGGGTGGCGGACTCCAGCGTGCGCGGCTTCTGGGGACTGGAGCGCTCGTGGAACGCGGTGAAGTCCCGCGTGCCCACGGCGCGGGAGAGCAGCGCCTCCAGCCGCTCCGGAGCCACCCGGTGCCCGGCCTGGAGCGTCTCGTCCGCTGCCACATCCAGCGCGTACGGCCTCCAGGCTTCCGTCGGAGGCGCGCCCAGCGTCAGGCGGTAGCGGTACTCCTTGCCGCTCGCGCTCCACTGGGCGTGAAACGCGCCCGGCGGCCGCTTCGCGACGCACAGCCCCACGTCCGGGGACAGGTGCGGCTTGAGGCGCGCGGGCAGTGACTCCAGGGGCACGTCCTCATTGAGGCGCAGGCTGATGACCTGCATCCGAGCGTGCACGCCCCGGTCGGTGCGCCCGGACGGCATCACCGTGGCCGGTGAGCCTGCCTGCTCCAGGGCGTCTTCAAGGGCGTCCTGGACGGTGGGACCTTCCACCTGGCGCTGGAAGCCGCGGAAGTTTCCACCGCGATACCAAGTCCACAGTACGGCGGGAATTCGTCTGAGCTTGGACCTGGCCACGGCGTTGCGGTGTCGGCGGGAGAAACACGATACTCCCGCGCGAATGCTGGCCGCTCAAGAACTCGCGATGGACAATGATGGGCAGTGGCTTTTCCGACAGGGCGACCTGGTGCTGGGGCCCATCACCGCGTCCCAGGTGGTGGAGAAGCTCTACACGGGGGAACTGACCCCGGACAGCCCGGTGGCTCCGGCCGGTGAGCGGGAGTTCCGCAACCTGCGCGACACCGCCGCCTTCCAGGTGCACATCGCGCGCTTCGAGGCGCAGGGCCGCGTGGCCCAGACGATGCTCGTGGAGCAGGCCCGCAACCAGAAGCGGGTGAAGGTGCTGGCCGGCGTCGCCGCGGTCGTGGCGCTCCTGTTGGGCGTCACCGGCTGGTACCTGGCGCGCAACGCCGCCGTGTACGGCCTGTTCGGCGCTTCGGAGGAGGGCGACGGCATCACCATGGATCCGCCCACCATCCGCCTGGCCCAGGCGCGAGCGGACGACGAGGACCTCTTCGCCTATCCGTCCAACGACCCGCGCCGCCCGGATCGCCCCGCGGGGCAGGGCAATGGCACCGGCAAGACAGGGGGCAGCGGCGCGGTGGCCACGGCCGCCGTCGCGGGCAACCGGCCGCCGCCCCGCACCGGCAGCGTCTCCACGGATCCGGACGGCCTGGAGATGGCCCAGCAGTTCGACCAGGGCGCCATCAACCGCGTCGTCGCGGGCAACCAGTCCAAGCTCTTCCGCTGCTTCAAGGAAGAGGCCGAGCGCACGCCCGGCCTGGCCGCGAAGATCCCCATGGAGTTCGTCATCGGGAACGACGGCCGCGTGAACAAGCTCTGGGTGGACAACCCCCAGTTCAAGCAGGGCCCGCTCTACGAGTGCCTGCTCTCCGAGCTGAAGAAGTGGCCCTTCAAGGCCTACGACGGCGAGCGCGCCACCGTGGGGCTTTCGTTCAATATCGGCAAGCGGGGGTAGGGCGACTTTCTTGCCCACCCCCCGGACGTGCCCGATACAACAGGCATGTCCGCCTCTGTCGCCGAAGTCGAAATCGCCAAGAAGGCCATGAGCGTCCCCCCGGGGACGTTCCGCCACACCGTCCTGCTCGCCGCCAAGCGCTTCAAGTCCACCTGGGCGGAGCTGGGCAAGCTGCTCGTCCAGGTCCGGGACGAGGCCAAGTACGAGGAGTGGGGCCACGCCACCTTCGAGGCCTACTGCCTCAAGGAACTGCACATCAAGAAGCAGACCGCGCTGAAGCTCACGCGCTCGTTCAGCTTCCTGGCCAAGCACGAGGACCCGGAAGAGCTCCAGCAGCAGGAGTTCCCGGAGAAGGCCCCCGCCTTCGAGGTGGTGGAAGTCCTGGCTGACGCGGAGGAGCGCGGCCAGCTGTCCCCCACCGAGTACAAGTCCCTGCGCGACAGCATCTGGAGCCCGGAGAAGTCCCCCACGGAGCTCAAGAAGGAGTTCACCGAGCGCTTCCCCCGGCCCCCGCCGGAGCCGCCCCCGGAGAGCCTCCAGGTGCGGAAACTGGCGCAGATGGCGCGAAAGCTCGCTTCCGAGCTGGCGGGAAGCCGTCGAGTCCCCAACGCTGTCGCCGAGCGGGCGGCCGCCCTGGCGGACGATGTCGAAGAGATCGCGTCGAGCGTGACGGACGCCTGAGTCGCTGTTATCCAAGACCGACCCGTTGACCTGGGCTGAACGCTCCCGGGAAAGGGCGCTTCCACCGGGCTTCCTGCCCGGAGGGGAGGGCCCTATAGTGGGTTCAGGGCCTGTAGCAGGTGGGCCTGGAGCCGTCGTAAAGACGTGGGCGGCTTCGCGGGTGATGGAGTGCGGTGGTCGGCGGAGAAGGTCCCGAACCGGGACCGGCGAACTCGGAGGCGGCAGTGAAGAAGGAGCACCACGTCAACCTGTCCTGCTCGTTCTGCGGCAAATCGCAGCGCGAGGTTCGGAAGCTCATCGCCGGACCTACGGTCTACATCTGCGACGAGTGCATCAAGCTGTGTAACGACATCATCGCGGACGAGAACGAACGCGAGGAGGGCAAGCCGCAGGTCAGCCTGCCCACGCCGCTGGAGATCAAGGCGTTCCTCGACGACTACGTCATCGGTCAGGACCAGGCGAAGAAGGTCCTCTCGGTCGCGGTGTACAACCACTACAAGCGCATCTACCAGAAGAAGCCGGCCGCCCGGCCGCGCCCCGGGGTGAAGGCCCCTGGCGGCGAGGACGTGGAGCTGCAGAAGAGCAACATCCTGCTCATCGGCCCCACGGGCTCGGGCAAGACGCTGCTCGCGCAGTCCCTGGCGCGCTTCCTCAACGTGCCCTTCACCATCGCGGACGCCACCAGCCTCACCGAGGCCGGCTACGTGGGTGAGGACGTCGAGAACATCATCCAGAACCTCCTCCACAACGCCGACTACGACGTGGAGAAGGCCGCGCGCGGCATCGTCTACATCGACGAGATCGACAAGATCGCGCGCAAGGGTGACATGCCCAGCGCCACCCGCGACGTGGGCGGCGAGGGCGTGCAGCAGGCCCTGCTGAAGATCATCGAAGGCACCCGCGCCAACGTCACCCCGCGCGGCGGCAAGAAGTACAACCAGCAGGAGTACGTCCAGGTCGACACGACGAACATCCTCTTCATCTGCGGCGGTGCCTTCCACGGCATCGACGGCGTGATCAAGCGCCGCGTGGGTGAGAAGGGCCTGGGCTTCGGCGCGAAGATCACCCACAAGGAAGAGCGCAGCGTGGGTGAGCTGCTGGCGATGACCGAGCCGGAAGACCTGATGAAGTTCGGAATGATTCCGGAGTTCATCGGCCGTCTGCCGATGATCGCGACGCTCAACGACCTGAAGGAGGATGACCTCGTCACCATCCTCACGATCCCGAAGAACGCCCTGGTGAAGCAGTACCAGAAGATGTTCGAGATCGAGAAGGTGAAGCTCACCTTCACCAAGGAAGCGCTGCGCGCCATTGCCCGCGAGGCGATGCGCCGTCACTCCGGAGCGCGCGGCCTGCGCGCCATCATGGAGGACGCCATGCTGGAGATCATGTACGACGTGCCGTTCCGCGAGGGCGTCAAGGAGTGCAAGATCACCGAGCAGGTGATCACCAAGCACGAGCCTCCGCAGATCGTCATGGAGAAGGAAAAGAAGACCGCCTGAGGTTTCCCCCAGACGGTCGGTGTTTCCCACCCGGCGCCCCTCGCCTTCGCAGGCAGGGGCGCCGTGGTGTTTCAGCTCTGCGTGACGCGCACCGTGGTCTTCATCTCGCGGCCGGTGGCGGGGTCCTTCGCGCGCATGGTGAGGATGCCCTCCACGCTCACGTCGAAGATGATCTCCACGTTCACCGTGCCGGCCTTGGCGGGCATGATCCCGGAGAAGGTGAACTCGCCCAGCAAGTCGTTGCGCGCCACCGTGTCGTGGTCGCCCTGGTAGATGCGCATCGCCAGCTCGGTCTGGTTGTCGATGCTCGTCGTGGCCAGCAGCTGCTTCGCGTTGGGGATGGACGCGTTGCGCGGGAAGACGACGTGGAAGCCGCCGTCGCCGCGCTCCAGGCCAATGGCCATGGGGATCACGTCCAGCAGCTGGATGCGCAGGTTGGTGTTGTCCTCCAGCGAGTGCGCGTAGAGCGCCGCACCAATGGCCACCGCTTCATCCGGGTGCACGCCCTTGCTGGGCGGCTTGCCGAAGAACTTGGTGAGCCGGTCCTGCACGACGGGCATGCGCGTCTGGCCGCCCACCAGCATCACCTCGTCAATGTCCTTGGTGGACAGGCCGGAGTCCACCAGCACGCGCGCCACCATCTGCAGGGTGCGGTCCACCAGCTGGTTGGTCAGCTGCTCCAGCATCTTGCGCGTGAACTTCATCTCGATGTTCAGCGGCTGGCCCTGCGCCGTCATCGTGATGAAGGGGATGTTGAAGGGGACCTCCTCGCGCGCGGACAGGTCGATCTTCGTGCGCTCGGCCAGGTCCTTGATGCGCTGCATGGCCACCGGATCCGTGGCCAGGTCGATGCCCGTCTTGGCCGCGAAGTCCTTGAGGACGTGGTGGATGATGGCGTTGTCGAAGTCGATGCCGCCCAGGAACACGTCGCCGCCGGTGGCCTTCACCTCGAAGACGCGGTCGCGGATTTCAATGATGGAGACGTCGAAGGTGCCGCCGCCCAGGTCGTAGATGACGACCTTTTCCTTCAACGTCTTGCCCACGCCGTAGGCGAGCGCCGCCGCGGTGGGCTCGTTGATGATGCGCACCACCTCCAGGTCGATCAGCTTGCCGGCGTCCTTCACCGACTGGCGCTGCCGGTCGTTGAAGTACGCGGGCACCGTCACGACCGCGCGCTTGATGGGCGTCTTCAGGTAGTTGGAGGCGACGTCCCGGATCTTCCCAAGAATCTTGGCGCTGATCTCCTGGAGGGTGAACTCCTTCTTGCCCACGTCCAGGGTGACGTCGTTCTTGGCCCCGGCGCGCATGTTGTACGCGACGGCCTTCTTCATCACGCCGACGACGTCACTGCTGTAGTTGACGCCGACCAGGCGCTTGGCGCCGTAGACGGTGTTGCGCGGGTTGAGCTGCCACTGGCGCTTCGCCTCGAAGCCGATGAGCTCGTTGCCCTTGTCGTCGATGGCGAAGATGGAGGGGATGGTGTACTCGCCGCCCTTGTAGGGGATGAGCTTGACGTTCCCGCTGTCCTCGACGATCGCCGCGCACGAGTTCGTCGTGCCGAGGTCGATGCCGATGATGGGCTCCTTGTGCATCGCGTGTGGGCTCCGGGTGAGGCGTTGCGGCGGATGGGGTGTGGCTTCCCGGGACCGTATCTCACCCATCCCGGGTGCGCGAATCGGTATCCATCCGTCATCCGACGGACGCCCCCAAACTTCCAGCGCCCCTGAACCTTCATCCCCAGGACGCCCGCCTGGCGGGGTGGGACACGGCCGGCGTCCAAGCGCGCGCCCCCGAACACACCGGCCCCCCCAGGGAGGCCCGGTGGCTTTACATCCCCAGGGCCGGGAACGAAGGTCAGCCCCGGGGGTTCACATGCGACGGCGAAGCGCCGTGGCTACATCCGCAAGACCACCCATCCACAGAGGGGAGCCGCCGTGGAAGCGAAGGGCTATCTGCAGGAGGTGGGCGCGCAGGTCAGCGCCGACTTCGTCAAGAACCGGTCCATCCTGTCCTTCGAGGAGTACCTGTCGCTCTTCTTCACGGACCCGAAGGGCCAGTCGCGCAACGCGGCGCAGTACCTGCGCGACGTGATGGACCACTACGGCACGGAGTTGGTGCCGCACCCCACGGGCACCATCCGGCGCTTCAAGGTCTTCGACGTCCCATCCGCGGAACACGACGGCCGCGTCGCCGGGCAGGAGGAGGTGCAGAACGCCCTCTACCGCATCCTGGGCAACTTCGTGCGCGCCGGCCGCATCAACAAGCTCATCATGCTGCACGGCCCCAACGGCAGCGCGAAGTCCAGCCTGGTCAACGCGCTGAAGCAGGGCATGGAGGACTACTCCCGCCAGCCGCAGGGGGCCCTCTACCGCATCGCGTGGGTGTTCCCCTCGGAGAAGCTGATCAAGGGCTCCATCGGCTTTGGCGAGCGCGCGGGCGCGAAGACCGCCGACGGCGAGCTCACCACGTACGCCCACCTGGACGCCGAGGCCCTGGACCTGCGCATGCCCTGCGAGCTGCGCGACCATCCGCTGTTCGCGGTGCCTCCGGCCGAGCGCAAGAGCCTGCTGGAGGGGGCGCTGAAGAAGAAGGGGCTGGGCAACGGCGACGGGGAGACGGGGGACTTCCTCCTGTCCGGCTACGTGCGCGAGGGCGAGCTGTGCGCCAAGTGCCGCCGCATCTACACGGCCCTGCTCAACTCCTACGGGGGGGACTACCTCAAGGTCCTGCGCCACGTGCAGGTGGAGCGCTTCTACGTGTCGCGCCGCTACCAGGTGGGCACGGTGACGGTGGAGCCGCAGATGAGCGTGGACGCCGCCGCGCAGCAGATTTCGGCGGACCGTACCCAGCTCAACCTGCCGTCCGCGCTGCACAGCACGGTGCTCTTCGAGCCGCACGGCCCGCTGGTGCACGCCAACCGGGGCCTCATCGAATACGCGGACCTGCTCAAGCGCCCGCTGGAGGCCTTCAAGTACCTGCTGGGCTTCAGTGAGACGGGGGAAGTGCCGCTGGAGCCCTTCGTGCTCCAGCTGGACGAGGTGCTGATCGCTTCCTCCAACGAGAAGCACCTGAACGCGTTCAAGGAGCTGCCGGACTTCGCGTCGTTCAAGGGCCGCATCGAGCTGGTGCGCGTGCCGTACCTGCGCCGCTACAAGGTCGAGCAGGAGATCTACGACGCGCAGATCACCGCGACCACCGTGGGCAAGCACGTCTCACCGCACGCCACGGAGGTGGCCGCGATGTGGGCGGTGCTCACGCGCCTGAAGAAGCCCATCCCGGACCGCTACCCGGCCCACGTGAAGCCGCTGGTGGATCAGGTGGCCCCGGTGGAGAAGCTGCACCTGTACCAGGAGGCGGGCGTGCCCGCGCGGCTGTCCTCGGCGAACACCAAGGAGCTGCTCAAGCTGCGCGAGGAGATGTACGAGGAGTCCGACGCGTACCCCAACTACGAGGGCCGCTCCGGCGCGAGCGCGCGCGAAATCAAGACGGCCCTCTTCAACGCCGCGCAGAACCCCGACTACAAGTGCCTCCACGCGCTGGCGGTGCTGGAGGAGCTGCACGCGCTCTGCAAGGACAAGAGCGTCTACGAGTTCCTGCTCCAGGAGGTCATGGACGGCTACCACGACCACGAGACCTTCGTGCGCGTGGTGGAGGGCGAGTACCTGGACCGCGTGGATTCAGAAGTGCGCGACTCCATGGGCCTGGTGTCCGAAGGCCAGTACCGCGAGCTGGTGGAGCGCTACATCCAGAGCGTCAGCCACTGGGTGCGCGGGGAGAAGATGCGCAACCGCGTGACGGGGGAGATGGAGAAGCCGGACGAGGCGCGCATGGCGGAGGTGGAGGCCATCGTGATGCCGCAGGGGGAAGCCCCTCCGGACTTCCGCCGCGGGCTCATTGCCAGCATTGGCGCGCACCGGCTGGACAACCCGGACGGCGCCATGGACTACCCGCGCATCTTCCCGGACATGTTCAAGCGCCTGCGCGACCACTACTTCGAGGAGCGCAAGCGCGTGCTGCGCAAGAACAAGGAGAACGTCCTCAAGTACCTCTCCGAGGACCGCAACCAGCTCACCCCGCGCGAGCAGTCCCAGGTGCAGGACACGCTCAAGACGATGGCGGAGCGCTACGGCTACTGCGAGTTCTGCGCGAAGGACGCCATCCTGTTCCTGATGCGCCAGCGCTACGCGTAACGGGGCAGGGGAGGGCAGGCATCCGTGAAGGGGGTGCCTGCTCGTCTGCTTCACATTCCGGGCCGGGGCTCGGGATGATGGGACCTCACACCGAGTCAGCGCGTGTGACGTCGTCTCTCGTCCCTCCTCCTCCTTGCGCCTGGAGTGTTGATGAACCGGTTGCTGTTGGGCACCCCCCTCCTGTGGGCCCTCGTGTCGTGCGCCAGTGCCCCGTCCGCGTCGTCCACGGACACGCCGGTCGCGACGCACACGCAGGCCCCGCTCCAGGTGGAGCGGGCGCTGTCCCGCCCCGAGCCCACGCCCCATCCCACGCGCAAGTCCATGGTGCGGCGCATCCTCCCGCTCAACGTGCGGCTGGTGACGACGGAGGACGGCAAGGTGCGCCGCTCGGCGTCGGGGGTCGTCATTGGCACGGAGGCCGGTGAGGCCGGGCCCGTCAGCTACGTGCTCACCAACGCGCACGCGGTGGAGCAGGGCGATCTGAAGGACCCCGTGCTCACGGTCGTACTGGACCGCCGCGCGGAGACGCACGAGTACGCCGCGGAGGTAGTGGCCTCGGGCGAGGTGCCGGACCTGGACCTGGCGCTGCTGCGCGTGACGGGCGTGACGTGGCCCGCGGCGGAGCTGGCGGCGGACGATGAGCTGGAGCCCGGCGAGGACGTGGTGGTGGCGGCGTCCCCGTACGGCCGCGCGCTGTCCATCTCCGGCGGCATGGTGTCCCAGGTGGAGTGGGACAAGCAGACGAAGCACCCGCGCATGCTGAAGACGGACGCGCCCATCGGGTACGGGGCCTCCGGCGGCGGCATCTTCAGCCTGGAGACGGGGCGGCTTCTGGCCATCGTGGAGGGCTACCGCACCGCGAAGGTGGACTTCGAGGTCGCGTCGCAGAACTTCAGCTTCGACGTGCCCATGCCCGGAGAGACCTTCGCCGCGCCCAGCGCCAAGGTGCGCGGCTTCCTCCAGGCCAAGGGCTTCGGCCGGCTGCTGGAGCGCTCCGTGGATGCGGGGCCCCAGAAGACGGCCAGTCGCTGATCCGACAGCGGGCCGGCCAGGAATTGGTTCCGGCCCGCATCCGGCGTTACAGCTGCCGGCTCATCCTCTGGAGGGTTGGGCCGCATGTCCGCTCGGGGCAATTGGGATCAGTACTTCATGGACATCGCGCAGCAGGTGGCCACGCGCGCCACCTGCGACCGCAAGCACGTGGGCGCGGTGCTGGTGCGGGACAAGACCATCCTGTCCACCGGCTACAACGGCGCCATCCGCGGCCTGCCCCACTGCGATGAAGTGGGCCACATGATGGAGAACGGCCACTGCGTGGCCACCGTCCACGCGGAGGCCAACGCCATCATCCAGGCGGCGAAGAACGGCGTCGGCATCGACGGGGCGACCATCTACACGACCGCCAGCCCGTGCTGGCCGTGCTTCAAGCTGATCGCCAACAGCGGCTGCACCCGCATCGTCTTTGGTGAGTTCTACCGGGACCCGCGCATCTTCGAGTACGCCGCCCGGCTGGGGCTCCAGCTGGTGGGCCTGGGCGCCGCCGCGCAGCCTCCCGCGCCCGCCACCGGCACCTGAAGGCGGACGCGCTGTCCAGGGGTGGACAACCCCTGGACACGCTGATCGCCCGGGGCGGGTCTCCCGTTCGTTGAATGACACTTCTGAGTGGTCCTAAGTGGCTGTTCCAACACGGGAATTTTAGAACTCCGGCAAGAATTACCGACCCAGGGTTGACGATCCCAGGGGTGCTCCCTAAATCCTGGCCTCGGTTGGGCGGCGGCGGGGGTGGGGCGACGGAAATTCCCAGGAGTTCCAGGTGGTTAACTCATCTCTCATGGCCAGCAGTGTGCCTTCTGTCCAGGATGTGTCGGACCCGGTGGTGGGCGCGGCCCGCTACGACGCGGTTCCGCCCTTGATGGACAGCTTGCTGCACGACGTGCGCAATCCGCTCAACGCGCTGGCCATCCATCTCGAAGTGCTCTCCGAGAAGCTCAAGGGCGAGTCCGGCCAGGTGCCGGCCACGCAGGAGAAGAACCTCAAGGCGATGCGCGAGCAGATCGCTCGCGTGGACAGCCTGCTGAAGCTCTTCTCGGACTTCATCGTGTTTCGCGGGGCGGGCCCCTCCGGGGACGCGCCGCTGTCGGACGCCACCGGCAAGGCCCTGGACGTGCTGGGCCATGAGAGCCGCCGGCGCCGGCTTCAGGTCACGCGCGCCATCGAGCCGGAGGTCCAGGCCCGCATGGAGGACACCACGGAGCTGGGCTTCTTCCTGGTGCAGGTGCTGATGCGCGCGTTCCAGCGCGCGGAGTCCGGCGCCACCGTGGTGGTCGCGGTCCGCGCGGAGGGCCCTCAGGCGGTGCTGGAGGTGGTGGACGGTTCCTCGGCCCCCGAGCGGGCGACGGACACCGTCGCCGCGCTCACGCTCCGCGCGGCCCAGCTGGGCATCGAATTCGTCGTGGAGGCGGGCTCGTGCCGCCTCGTGTTCCCTCGCGCCTGAAGTTCCCCCCTTCGGTCGCGAACGGTCTTCCATCCGGTTTCATCACGCTTCATCGCAGTGGAGGTTTTCACCTTGGGCAGCGCACGAATCCTGGCCGTGGATGACGAACGTGAGACCTGCGAGGCCCTGGCGGAGATGTTGTCCGCCTGGGGTCACAAGGTTGAGACGGCGTTCGACGGGCATGACGCCCTCCGCAAGGCCGGTGAGTTCCGGCCCGACGTCGTCCTGTCGGATCTCGCCATGCCGGAGACGGACGGTCTGTGGCTGTTGCGCAACCTGCGCGACGAGCTGCCGGACTGCCCGGTGGTGTTCCTCACCGGCCGCGGCACCATCGACACCGCGGTGGAGTCCATCCGCGAGGGCGCCTACGACTTCATCGTGAAGCCGCTGGACACCGCGCGGCTCAAGGTCTGCATCGACCGCGCGCTGGAGAAGAAGGAGACCCTGCGCGAGGTGCAGACGCTCCGGCGCCGCCTCAAGCAGCTGGGCTCCACGGACCTCATCGCCGGCTCCACCGGGATGCGCAAGGTCATCGAGATGATCGAGAAGGTGGCCCCCTCCAAGGCCTCCGTCTCCATCAGCGGCGAGTCCGGCACGGGCAAGGAAGTCGTCGCCCGCACGGTGCACAACCTGTCCCTGCGCCGCGACAAGCCCTTCATCGCCATCAACTGCGCGTCCATCCCCGCGACGCTGATCGAGTCCGAGCTCTTCGGCCACGAGCGCGGCGCCTTCACCGGCGCGGATCAGCGCCGCCCGGGCGTGTTCGAGATGGCCCACGGCGGCACGCTCTTCCTGGACGAATTGGGCGAAATCCCCATCGACCTGCAGGCGAAGCTGCTGCGCGTGCTGGAAGAGGGCCGCCTGCGCCGGCTGGGCGGCAAGGTGGAGATCGAGGTGGACGTGCGCGTGCTGTCCGCCACGAACCGCGACCTGAAGCAGGAGATCAAGAACCAGCGCTTCCGCGAGGACCTCTACTTCCGCCTCAACGTGTTCCAGCTGCACCTGCCGCCCTTGCGCGAGCGCCGGGACGACGTGCCCATCCTGGTCCAGCACTTCGTGGACAAGTTCCGCGGGGACTCCGCCAAGCGCGTCTCCGGCGTGCACCCGGACGCGATGGAGGTGCTCAAGAACTACGACTGGCCGGGCAACATCCGCGAGCTGCGCAACGCCGTGGAGCGCGCCGTCATCCTCTGCGACGGGGAGCTGATCACCCGCGAGCACCTGCCGCCCGACATGGCCGGCAAGTCCCCGGAGCGCCACACGTTCAAGCTGCCGTTCGGCCTGAGCCTGGACGCCGTGGAGCGCGAGTACATCCTGGGCAGCCTGCAGCGCAACGGGAACAACAAGGCCCGCACGGCGGAGGTGCTGGGGGTGAGCGAGAAGACGCTCTACAACAAGCTCAACCGCTACGCGGCCGAGAACCGCGCCCAGGGCACCCCGGGTGGCGGGAGCCCCCTGGGCGGGCAGGGCAACGACGGCCCCATGAGCGCCAGCAGCTTCCTGACGCGCTGACCTGACAGGTAGGCAAGAGGGCCCGGATTCCGGGCCCTTGGCAGGGCACCTGGAGAGCGCGCACGGGGCCTCCCCAAGCCGGTTTAAACGGGCGGGGGAGGTCTCGAAAACCCCTGTCAATTCTTGACTTTTCCCCCCTGGACGGGGGATCCTCCGGGCCTCTCCCACCCGTTGGTGAGGGCCCGGCCGGGACGTCTCTTTTCGGGCCACGTCCGCCCCCCATGGTGCGGTCGTCCGACGTGAGTCATCTGGGGTGCCGCCGGGGGGGCACAAGGAAGGCCACAACGCAATGAGCGACGCGCGAGTTCTTCACTTCTTCGGCGGCAAGGGCGGGGTCGGCAAGACGACGCTTGCGGCAGCGTACGCGGTGAGGCTCTCCGAAGAAGTGCCCAAGCACCGGGTGCTGGTCGTCTCGTTGGATCCGGTCCAGTCCCTGTCGGACCTGGTGAAGAAGAAGCTGCCGGCGAAGCCCACGAAGCTCCAGGCGGGCAAGGGCGAGGGCGGCCTCTTCGGCGCGGAGCTCAACCCGCCCGCGCTGCTCAAGCCGTTCCTGGCGGAGTACCTGCCGGCGCTGGCGAAGGCGGCGGTGAAGGGCACGCACCTGTCGGACGAGGAGCTGGGCAAGCTCTACCAGCAGGCGGTGCCGGGGCTGGAGGAGCTGGTGGCGCTCTTCCACGTGGTGGACCTGCTGGAGTCGGGTGACTACGACCGCATCGTCGTGGACACGGCGCCCACCAGCCACACGCTCCGCCTGTTCGACCTGCCGGCGCAGCTGCGCAAGTTCCTGGGCTTCGTGAAGGCGGGCCAGGACCGCGCCGCCCCGGCCCCCAGCGGCAAGGGCAAGAAGGCCGCCGCGGCCGCCGCCGCGGAGGGCTCGGGTGGCTTCCTGGAGCAGGTGGGCCAGAAGGCGGAGAAGCTGCTGGCGCTGCTGAAGGATCCGGCGCGCACGGCCTTCCACCTGGTGGCGCTGGCGGAGCCGGTGCCGGAAGCGCAGACGCGCATGTACTTCACCCAGCTGCGCGAGCGCGGGCTGCCGGTGACGGAGGTGGTGGTCAACCAGGTGGAGGACCACGAGGGTTGCCCCGCGTGCCAGGGCCGCCGCGGCCTGCAGGCGCCGCACGTGCGCAAGTACCAGGCGCTGGACAAGAACGTGCCCGTGAACCTGCTGGGCCGCCGCGAGGTGGCGCCCCGGGGGCTGGACGGGCTGAAGGAGTTCGCCAAGGAGTGGGCGGCGGGCAAGGAGACCAAGGCGCTGGAGTTCAGCGCGGCCGAAGGGCCTCCGGCGCTGGTGCGCGCCCCGTCCATGCCTCCCATCGCGGCGCCTCCGCTGCCGCCCACGCGGCTCATCTTCTTCGTGGGGCAGGGCGGGGTGGGCAAGTCCTCCTGCGCGGCCGCCGCGGCGGTGACGCTGACGGAGAAGGAGGGGCCGGTGCTCCTCATCTCCACGGATCCCGCGCACTCGCTGTCGGACGTGCTGCAGAGCCGCCTCACGGACACCGAGACGCAGGTGAAGGGCACCAAGGGCCTGTACGCGCGCGAGCTGGACATGGCGGGCTGGTTCAATGCCCTGCGCAAGCGCCTGAAGGAGAAGGCGGAGAAGGCCTTCGAGGGCGCGCCCAAGGCGGGCAACGACGTGCCGGCGGACCTGCTCTACCTGCGCAACCTGCTGGAGTGCGCGCCCCCGGGCATCGACGAGCTGGCGGCCATGTCCGTGCTGACGGACGCGCTGGTGCAGGAGCGCTTCAAGCGCATCGTGGTGGACTCGTCTCCGCAGGTGACCAACGTCCGCGTGGTGGAGCTGGCGGACACGGCGAAGACGTGGCTGGGCGCGCTGCACGGCATCCTCAACAAGCACCGCGCCAAGGGCCTGGGCGAGCTGGCGGATGATCTGGCGGCGATGCTCAAGCACGTGAAGCGCTTCGAGGACGCGCTGGCGTCCCCCAGTGAGTCGCGCTTCGTCGTCGTGACGCGCGGCGAGGACCTGGCGGCGTCCCGCACGGAGCGGCTGGTGGAGTACCTGAAGGAGAAGAAGCTCCAGGTGGAGCGCGTGCTCGTCAACCGCGTGGGCCCCAAGTCCACCTGCGACAAGTGCGAGAACCGCCGCAAGCTGGAGCTCAACGCGGCCAAGGCCATGGAGAAGAAGATTGGCCTGCCCGTGACGATGGCGCCCGCGCTGGGCCGTCACCCCGCGGGGCTCCGCGAGCTGAAGGCGTTCCGCACCGCCTGGTACGCGCTGTCCGCGCCGCCGGCGAAGGTCAAGGCCGCCTGATTCAGTGAGGGCCCGGCAGCAGCTGGGTCAGGGGCAGCCGGTGGGGATACGCCCGGCGCGCCTGGCCCAGCAGGTCCAGGGCGCTCGCCTTGAGCGAGCGCACCGCCGGGGCCGCCGGCACCTGGAGGTGCTGGCTGAGCACCCAGCCCGGACCGATGAGCATCAGCGCCACCGCCGGCACGATGCACAGGGTCACCACCACGCTGGCGCCGCCCACCGTTCCCAGCACGCGCAGCACCGGGGATGACTGGATGCGCGGGCGCTGAAGGGCCGCGAGGATGCGCGCGAAGAGGGCGCCGCCCACCAGCCCCAGCACCGTGGCCAGCCCCCAGCTCAGCCCACCCACCGGCGTGCCGAGCACCGGCTCCAACAGCTGGGGCGCCGAGGCTCCCAGCACGAAGGCGAGGACGAAGGGCGCGGCGGCGATGATGGCGACCAGCCCCCAGTGTCTTGCGTTCAGTCGGTGCACTGCTTTCCCCCTCCGCTACGGACGGGAAGGTGGGCACCGGCAGGCAGGCGCGCCAGGGCGGGGCTCCCTGGAGGCGTGTAGGCGTGCACAGGACGTCATTTCACTTCACGTCAGGCCTCGCACTCCGACGGGTTGTCGGAGAAGGCGCCCAGGGGCTCCGGGAAGGTGAGGGCGCCCGCCGCGCTGAGCGTCCCGGTGATGGGCGCGGATCCGGGGAGCTTCACCTCCACCGTGCGGCCCCGGACGGTGTACGTGCCCGGGGTCCGGGACTCGCGGGGCGTGCCGGAGTCATCCACGTTCTTCCTCCAGAGCTCCACGCGGCCCTTGTCCTGGAACTTCAGGGCCCGGGTGGTGCCGTAGACGCCCACGCCGGGGCCGTACCAGGACACCGCCTTGAGGAGGGCCGGCACGTCGGCCTCCTTCTCGGGCGTGCGCCCCAGCAGCTTCTGCCAGCCGAGTGTGTCCCGGATGACGTCCAGGTCCCGGTCCTCCCTGGCCCGCTGGAGGCGGCGCGCGTCCAGGCGCACGGCGGTGGTCAGCTTCTCCACGATGACGTCGCGGTGGGCGCTGTACTCGCAGACCTTGCCCTGCTTGCGCAGGACGCCCAGGGTGGCCGCGGCGTTGTAGTGGGCCAGGGCGTAGTCCGGGGTGGCTTGGGCGGCCTGCTGGAATTTCTCCAGCGCCTCCGGAAAGTGGCCGGACTGGTACAGCCGGAACCCCTGTGTGTTGAGGGCCCGGCCGGAGGGAGCCGGTGCCGCCGCCGGAGCGGCGGAGAGCGCCAGGGCCAGGGAAAGGGCGAGGATCATGTGGCTCCAGACGGGCGGACCCCCCGGACATTCCAGGGGGTGCGTAACCGCTTGCGCGTTGAAAGGCCTGAACCCTGGTGCTAGTTCGGCGCCATGGCAACCGGCATTGGCTACGCGCTCGACTTCGAGCGCCCGCTCATCGAGCTGGAGAAGAAGATCGAGGAGCTCAAGGCCCTCTCCACCAGCGGCACGGCGGATTTCTCCTCTGAAATCTCCAAGTTGGAGAAGAAGGCGAAGAAGCTCCAGGCGGAGATCTTCAGCGACCTGACCCGCTGGCAGATGGTGCAGCTGTCGCGTCACAACGCGCGGCCGTACTTCCTGGACTACGTCCAGCACCTCTTCACCGACTTCTTCGAGCTGTGCGGCGACCGGCACTTCGGCGAGGACCCGTCCATCGTCGGCGGCTTCGCGCGCTTCGACGGCAAGACGGTGATGCTCATCGGCCACCAGAAGGGCCGCAACACGCGCGAGAACATGGCCCGCAACTTCGGCATGCCGCGCCCGGAGGGCTACCGCAAGGCGCGCCGGCTGATGGAGCTGGCCGAGCGGATGGAGAAGCCCATCCTCACCTTCGTGGATACGCCGGGCGCGTACCCGGGCATTGGCGCGGAGGAGCGCGGCCAGGCGGAGGCCATCGCAGTGAACCTGGAGGTCATGAGCCGGCTGCGCGTGCCCATCATCTCCACGGTGATTGGCGAGGGCGGCTCCGGCGGCGCGCTGGCCATCGGCGTGGGCAACCGCGTGCTGATGCTCCAGAACAGCGTCTACTCCGTCATCACCCCGGAGGGCTGCGCGTCCATCCTCTTCCGTGACGCCAGCAAGGCGGACAAGGCCGCGGACGCCATGCGTCCCACCGCGCCGGACCTGCTGGAGATGAAGATCATCGACGAGGTGGTCCCCGAGCCCCCGGGCGGCGCGCACCGCGACCCGGCCAAGGCGGCGGAAGCGCTGGGCAAGGCGCTCCGCAAGCACCTGGGGCAGCTGGCGGAGCTGCGGCCGGATGCACTGGTTCGCGACCGCTACGACAAGTTCCGCGCCTTCGGCGTGTTCACCGGCAAATAGAGGTTTCTTCACCCATGCGACCGCTCGTTCCTCCCTACGTCGAGACGCTCAAGGCCTACGTCCCGGGCAAGCCCATCGAGGAGACCGAGCGGGAGTACGGCCTCAAGGGCGTCATCAAGCTGGCCTCCAACGAGAACCCGCTGGGCCCGTCGCCCCGCGCGGTGGAGGCCATGCGCAACGCCGCCGCGCAGGTGAACCTGTATCCGGACGCCACCAGCTTCCACCTGGTGCGCCGGCTGGCCGCGCACCTGGGCGTGAAGCCGGAAGAGGTCGTGCTGGGCAGCGGCTCCAACGAGCTGATTGAGCTGCTGATCCGCACGTTCACGACGCCCGAGGAGGAGATCCTCCTGTGCAAGGGGTCGTTCCCCGCGTACCGCATCTCCGCGCAGGCGCACGGCCGTGCGTTCGTGGAGGTGCCCATGCGCGAGGGCTTCCGCTACGACCTGGAGGCCATGGCCCGCGCCGTCACGCCGCGCACGCGCATGGTGTTCCTGGCCAACCCGGACAACCCCACGGGCACCACCTTCGGGCGCAAGGACCTGGAGACGTTCCTGGCGGCGGTGCCCAAGGACGTGCTCGTCGTCCACGACGAGGCCTATGCGGAGTTCGTGGACTGGCCCGACTACGCGAGCGCCGTGGCGCTGTTCCACGCGCACCCGAACCTGGTGGGGCTGCGCACCTTCAGCAAGATCCACGGGCTGGCCGGCATCCGGTTGGGAAGCGCGGTGATGGACGCGAAGCTCGCGGGCTACGTGCACCGCACGCGCATGCCGTTCAACCTGACCACGGTGGCGCAGGCGGCGGGCATGGCCGCGCTGGAGGACGCGGAGCACGTGAAGCGCACGCGCGAGAACAACCGCGTGGGGCTGCGCTTCTACGGGGAAGAGCTGCCGAAGCTGGGGCTCACCCTGACGGACAGCCACGCGAACTTCGTCTTCGTGGACTGCCACCGCCCGTCCGGTGAGGTGTACGAGCAGCTCTTGCGCCGGGGCGTCATCGTCCGGCCCATGGCGGGCAACGGCCACCCGACCTGCCTGCGCATCTCCGTGGGCACGCCCCAGGAGAACGCGCGCTGCGTGGCCGCGCTCAAGGAGGTCCTGTCGTGAGTACGCGTCCGTTCATCGTCGCCATCGACGGGCCGGCCGGAGCGGGCAAGTCCTCCGTGTCCAAGCTGCTGGCGCGGCGGCTGGGCTTCGCGCTGGTGGACACGGGCGCCATCTACCGCTGCGTGGCGCTGATGGCGTCGCGCGAGGGCATCGCGTTCGACGACGACGCGAAGCTGGGTGAGTTGCTCGGACGCGTGCGCATCCACTTCCAGGTGGTGGGCGAGGAGAACCACGTCTTCCTGGGCGGCGAGGACGTGTCGTCGGAGATCCGCACCCCGCCCATCTCCATGGGCGCGTCGCAGGTGTCCGGGCGGCCGGTGGTGCGCGCGGGGCTGCTGGCGCTCCAGCGGCGGCTGGCGCTGGAGACGGCGTCGGGCGCCATCCTGGAGGGCCGCGACATCGGCACGGTGGTGTTCCCGGACGCGGACGTGAAGTTCTTCCTCCAGGCGAACCCGGAGGTGCGGGCGCGCCGCCGCTTCGAGGAGCTGTTCCAGAAGGGCGTGGACAGCAGCCTGGAGGGCGTCCTCCAGGACCAGACGCGCCGCGATGCCGCGGACTCCGGCCGCGAGGTGGCGCCCCTGAAGCCCGCCGACGACGCGGTGCACGTGGACTCCAGCAGCATGCCGCTGTCGGAAGTGGTCCAGTCGCTGGAGCACGAAATCGAGCGCCGCCGGGCCTCGCGCGGCGCCTGAGTCCGGCTCCGGAGCCCGTCAGAAGCTGACGCCGTCCGTGGAGGGCGCGGGCACCGTCATGGCCAGCCGGGCCTGGGTGCCGTCCTTCTCGTAGAAGCGGTGGTAGAGGTACAGGTCCGCCACCACCTGCTTCACGTAGCCGCGCGTCTCCCGGTACGGGATGGACTCCACGAAGAGGTCCAGGGGCATGGAGCCGCGCTCCTGCGTCCAGCGCACCGCCGCCTTGGGGCCCGCGTTGTAGGCCGCCGCCGCGAGGGCAGGGTGCGCGAAGCGCTTCATCAGCTGCGCCAGGTACCACGCGCCGTAGCGGATGTTGCGCTCCGGGGCGAAGAGGTCCGCCGGCGCGGGCGCGGGCTCCGCCATCTTCTGGGCGATCTCCGTCGCCGTGGGCGGGATGATCTGCATGAGGCCGCGCGCGTCCGCCGCGCTCATGACCTCCGGCCGGAAGGCGCTCTCACGCCGCATGATGGCCCACACGAGGAACGGATCCAACGCCTGCCGCGTGGCCTCCGTCTCCACCGCCTGGGCGAACGCGCGCGGGTAGAACGCGGCCAGCGCGTCCGGCGCCTTCGCCCCGAAGGCCCGGCCCCACAGGTGGCGCGCCGCCACGACGTGCGCGTGGCCGAACTCGCCCAGCTGCAGGAGCGCGTGCGCGAACGGCAGCGCCTGGTCCGGGCCGCGCAGGTCCGACACGCGTGACTGCACCTCGTCCGCCGCGTCGCGGAAGAGCCCGGCGCGCGTCAGCGCAACGGCCAGCTCCAGCTCCGGCGGGCGGGGCAGGGTGAGCTGCTTCGGAGGCTGCGGGAAGGCCGCGGGCGGCGTGCGGCCCAGCTCGCGCAGCCGCTCCGTGGCGAGCAGCGCGTAGAACGACGCGGGCGCGGCGCTGATGACGGCTTCGTAGGCCGGGCCCACCGTGGCCGCCTTGCCGCCGCCCAGCTCCTCCGTGCGCGCCATCCAGTAGCGCGCCTGCGGCGCCATGCTCGTCTTCGGGTAGGCCGTGACCAGGTCGTCCAGCGCCTGGCGCGCCTTCGCGTACTGCTCCAGCCGGATGTGCGAGAGGGCCCGGAACCACATCGCCTCGTCGCGGCGGCGCGAGCCCTTGTAGCGCTTCTCGTAGTCCGCGAAGGACTTCGTCGCGTCCTCGAAGCGGCCGCCCTGCATGTCCAGCCACGCGGCGAAGAACGCGCCCTCCTCACCGGCGGCCTGGGACGGATAGGCCTTGTCCAGCGCGGCCATCAGCTTGCGCGCCTTCTCGTTGTCGTCCGAGCGCAGCGCCCGGCGCGCCACCACCAGCGCGGCCTCCGCGGCGATGGCCGGCGGCCCCTTGCGCGCCACGGCGAGCGCCTTCTCCGCGTCCTCGCGCTTGCCCTGCGCGAAGAGCACCTGCGCGCGCAGGAGCGCCACCTGCGCCTGGGCGGGAGCGCCCTTCACCAGCGCGCGCTTCTCCGCCGTCGCCAGCTCCTCCTCGGCCCGCGCCGGCGCGTCGCTGGACAGGAAGCCCTTCGCGCGCTGGAGGTGTTCGGGCAGGGTGAGCTTCACCGCGGGCTTCAGCGCGGCCAGCTGCTCCAGCGCCTCGTTCGCGTAGGGGTGGGCGGGGAAGCGCAGCGCCACGGACTTCAGGTCCGCGCGCAGGCCCGCCGCGTTGCCGGTGGCCGCGCGCGTCTGGGCGCGCTGGAAGAGCAGCTCCGCGGTGGGCTGCGCCGCCGCCGCCGACTCCAGCACCGGGGCCGCGTCCTTGGGCCGGTGTGCGTCCAGGAGCGACTCGCCCAGGCGGGCGCGGGCGCGCACGGCCAGGGCCGGGGAGGCCTTCTCCAGCGCCCGCTCGAAGTCCTTCGCGGCGCCGTTCGGGTCGCCCGCGTAGAAGCGCGCCTGGCCCAGGTAGAAGGCGTGGAAGGCCTCCAGGGGCGCGGGCGCCGCGTGGCGGGTGAGCAGGTCCCGCGCCTGGGCAGCCTCCCCGTCCGAGAGGACGAGGGTGCCAGCGAGCAGGCCCAGGCGGCCGGCATCCGGGCACTTCGCCTTCTCACAGGCGGCGAGCTCCGCCTGGGCGAGCGCCGCCGCGTCGGACCGGTGCAGGCGGACGGCCTCCAGCGTCGCCGGAGACTGCCCCAGCGCCACCCCCGTCACCCAACCCGCCACCCAGCCGGTCCAACTCATGGAATTCTTCCTTTCACTTCGCGGCCTTGCGGCTTTCGAACGAGAGGTTTGCAGTCGACATTCCCCACCAGGTGGGCGGGGGTCGGTTTGACAGTCGGCCCGACAAGTCCTAGATCCCGCCGCCGCGGGCTGGTCCCGCGGGGTTGTCGACCCGTTGCGCTATCCGGAGGGAATCCTTACGTTGCGCCGCCGTTGAGCGCTACTCCGGACCGATGTGTGTCAGTCAGACCTGTCGTCGGTAGCACTGCTCGTTCACAGACCTCGGGGGGGGAAACAGCTCATAGGGGAGGCTCCATGAAGCCGTGTCCGTCCGATCTGCCGCAGACCATCAATCCCGAAGCCGGCCCGAAGCGGGCAGGCGTCGAGACGCATCGCAACCTGAACTGCAACCACTACGACAACTGCCTCGATGAGGCCGTGCGTCGCGGCTGGCAGTCGTTCACGTGCATGAAGTGCCCGATGTACGCCAACCTCGCGCCTCCGCAGATGGGGCTGGAGGCGTACGCCACGCAGCGCCGTCCTGTCTAACCGGGACGTCTGACATGCGGCCCGTTACCCAGGGCCCGCGCGAGCTGACACCCGGTCACGCCCGAAGTCGGACGTGGCCGGAGTCCGCGTGGACGGTCCCCACCGGAGCCGCTGGCTTCAGGGGACCGCCGCGTAGATGACGGCCACCCAGTACTGGCCCTGTCCGAAGCGCTTGGAGTTGCCCCGCACCAGTCCCACGCCCACCCGGGTGTAGGTGGCGGTGGCCAGGCTGCGCGATTCCGGAACGGCGCTCGGGTCGCCCACGACGAAGAAGTCCACCGACGCGGTGCCCGCGTCCGGCAGGGCGGAGAACACCCGCTCGTGCAGGGGAGACGGCTCTCCGTCACCGGGGTTGGGCTCGTCCTGCGCCAGCGCGCGGCGGGCATGGTCGCGCGCCAGCCGCTCCAGCGCCTCGCTGCGCACCAGGGGCGGCAGCTTGAGGGTGGCGCGCTGCCGCGTCAGGGCCTCGTAGACGTCCGACACCGGGTCCGCCGGGAGCGCCGCGCCAGGGGACGCCGCCGTGAACACTTCCGTGACGATGGCCTGGTCCCGGCCGTCCACCTTCTGGAACGCCGCGCCCACGCCCATGAAGCGGAACGCGGGGTCCAGCAGGTTCTTGCGGTGGCCGGGGCTGTGCTCGATGCCGAAGTGCGCCGCGAGCGGGCCCGCCGCCAGGCCCAGGTTCTCACCGGCGCGCACGTAGCGCGTGCCCTCCGGGAGGCGTTTGGTGAGCGTGGAGCCGTCCGGCGCGATGTGCGCGAAGAAGCCCTCCGTCGCCATGCGCGTGCTGTAGCGCAGCGACACCTCCTCCAGCGCCGGGTCCGGCGTGAGCTCCGGCAGCTTGTGCGCGCGGCGCAGGGTGTTGATGCGCTCGTAGAGGGCGGTGCGCGCCTCGGCGAGCGTGGTGGGCTCGCGCTGCGCTTCCTGCCCACCGCGCGCGGCACGGGCCCCCACCTGCACCAGGAACAGCGACGTCACCTCCGGCCCCGCGTCCGCCTGGCCCACCACCTCCACGGTGTAGCCGCCGGGCGTGTCGAAGCCCACCAGGGCACAGAAGCCGTTGGTGCCGGACGGCGCGCGGCTGAGGGCCACGGCCTCCACCTCGCCATCCGGCCGGGTGACGAAGACCTGCGGGCTGCGCAGCGGCGGCACCAGCCGGCCGCACACACGCTTCTCCGTGCCGGCCTTGGCGATCGTCCGGGGGAAGGGGAGCACCTCCGCCTTGCGGTCGGAGGTGAGCAGCACCAGCGCGGCGCGCTCGCCCAGGAAGGCCACGCCCACGCCGAAGTGGCTGACGCGCTCGGCGTTGAAGTCCGTGCGCGCGAGGAACGTCTCGATGGCGTGCGCGTGCACCCAGGCGCGGATGACCAGCACCTTGGGGGATGGATCCGCGGCGCCCGAGTCGCTGACCGCCTCCGTCAGCGTGAGCAGGTCCGGGGCGCCGGTGGTGAACTCGCTCAGCGCCTCGCGCGCGAGCCTCCGGGCCGCGGCCTCCAGCGCCTTGTCGTTCGTGGGGGCGCGGCGGCCCACGCGTTCGAACTCGCGCAGCACGTGCAGCCGGGCCCGGGCCTCCTGGGCCTGGGGCGTCTCCTCCGGCACGGGAGGCGGAACGTCCTGGCCCTCGGGGATGGAGACGGAGGCGACCGTGGGGGGCGGCGGCGCGGCGGACGCGATGGGTGCGCTTGCGAGCAGCAGCCCCAGGAGCACGCCCCTCATCGCGGCACCAGCTGGAAGACGAGCGTCTTCACGGTGCCGGGGCCCAGCTTCTCGTTGAGGCGTTCGCGCAGGGACTCCTCCTGGCGGGAGAGGACCTGGGCCCACTCGGCGCTCTCCACGGAGATGATCAGCGTGGTGCCTTCCAGCTGGTGGGGGCGGCTGTGGCGCGCGATGTTCTCACCCACGGCGGCGGTCCAGAGCGGCGTCAGCGACGACGCACGGCCCGACTCTCCCGCCAGGCGCGCCAGCACCCGGGGCATCAGGCTCTCCAAGGTCTTCGGTTCGCCGCGCGCCATCGTCCGGGGATTCTGGAACCCCTGGCGGCGGAAGCCAACCGACACTTGCCTGCCCGCCCGTCGGATTTTCCCGCAGCCGCCGGCCCGGGGCGTTCAGCGAAAGCGGTTCCGGCGCCTTCCCCGGTCGCGCGGCGGGCCTTCCCCTTGTAAGGTCGGGGCAAGGCCGGTCCCCCTCGGAGTTCCCATGCGTCCCATCCCCCATCCGGTCCGGTCCCCCGGCCTCGTGCTCGCATGCCTGCTGGCGTGCGCCATGGGCTGCGCGATGTCCGACATGGGTGCGCCCTTCATCCAGGGAGGGCCGGCGGACAGCGCCTGCACGGTGGATCAGGACTGCGCGGATCCGGCGCTGTTCTTCTGCAACACCGCCCTGTCGCGCTGTGAGCCCGCGTGCCGCACGGACCTCGACTGTTCCGTGGAGCGCCGGGGCGAGCTCAACGCCATCATCGCCTGTGAGTCCTCCGCGCTGGGCTGCCGCTGTGACGCCAGCCGCTGCGTCCCCGCCCTCTGCACCGGCGACGGTGACTGCGAGGACGGGAAGGTCTGCGGCGACGGCGTCTGTGGGCCTCCTCCTCCGGCGTCCAGCGCGGCGGCCTGCCGCGTGGTGCCCGCGCGCGTCGTCGCGCCCGTGGGCACCACCCAGCGCTTCGAGGCCTGGGTGACCGATGCCAAGGGCCAGCCCGTCGTCCTGCGTGACGGGCTCTCCTGGTCCGCCGTGTCGCCGCAGGTGAAGGGCGGAGGCTCGGGCTCCGGAGCCACGTTCACGCTGGACGCGGCGGGCGTGGACGTGGAGGCGGTGGAGGCCCGCGTGGGCGCGGTGTCCTGCCGCGCGAGCGTCACGGTGCTGCCTCCGCACACGGCCGCGGGGCAGGTGCGGGTGGTGGTGACGGACGGGCTCACGGGCTACCCCATCGAGGGCGCCAGGGTCGTGGTGGCGGACGCGCTGGGCAGCACGACGGCCCGCGAGTCGACGGACGCGTGGGGCGTGGCCGTGCTCGCGGCGCTGAGCGACCCGACGGTGTCCGTCTTCCACCCGGACTTCGGCTACCTCACCGTGGCGAACTACGACATGGGCGGCACGCGCGACCTCCGGTTGCCGCTGCGCCGCAACCCGAGGGACCTCGAGGGCGGGGTGCACACCGGGTTCTCCAACTTCGAGCTCCCGGGGATGAGCAGCGCGCTGTCCATGGGGTGGGCGGGGCTGTCCGTGCCCGGGCTCCTGTCGGAGGCCGCGCCCTACCAGGCGCAGGGGCCCAACAAGCCCATCGAGCTCAGGCAGGGCGGGACGGTGCGCGCGTTCGAGATGCCCTCCAACATCTGGGTGAGAGGTCTGGACGTCCGCTCGGAGATCGTGGCGGTGCCGGGCATCGCCGGCGAGTGTGACGCGGCGCTCGAGGACGGAACGGATCCGGAGACGGCCATGCGCACGGGGCGCTGTGGCACGCGGACCGCCTGGGCCCTCACCGCGCAGGCGCCGGCCGGCGAGCTTCCCGCGGGGATGATGGATCCGGCGACGGATCCGCTGCTGCTCCTGGCGCGCGCGCTGCCGCAATCCGGGCGGTTCTTCTCCGCCGTCCAGCGCGACGCGCGGTTCCCCCTGTTTCCGCGCGTCGCCGGGGGGTATCCCCCTGCCATGCCGCGCACGTCGCTGGACTTCCGGCAGGTGCCGCTGGCCTTCCCGTTCGTCGTGCGCGTCCCGCCGCTCCCTCGCTACCGGGACGGCTACCTGTCGCGGGCGCTGGTGATGGGCTCGGTGAGCGCGCCCGGACGGGGCATGGTGCCGCTGGGCCTGGGCGCCGCCGTCAACGACAGCCCGGTGGATACGAACACGGACACGCAGCCCCTGCTGTCCACGCCGGGCCTCGTGCGCGTGCGCATGGCGCCGGCCCATCACGGCCTGGAGGGGCAGGCGTACCGGTTGATGGCGCTCGCGTCGTCAGGGGGGCTGGGCGGCTGGGCGCCCACGGGCCTGGCCACCAGCGCGGTGATGGCCCCCCTGGACGCGCTCCGCTTCGATCCGGAGGGACTGGAGCCGGTGACGCTCGCGGATGCGTTCCTCCCCATCCCGGAGGGCGCTCGCTACAACGCGGACGCGTCGCCGTGGAACGGCCTGCTGTCGCGCGAGTGGCGCATGTCCGCCCTGGTGCCGGGCGCGACGCTCGTGCGCGCGGTCTTCACCGACAAGGACTTCCATCGCTGGACGGTCTGGGTGGATGGCCGCCGCGCCGTCACCGGCGTGCGCCTGCCCGTGCCGCCCCCGGACCTGGAGGACCGCACCTTCCAGGGCGACATGCTGGGCTCGCGCGCGTCGATGTCGGTGGAGGCGCTGGCGGTGGCCACGCCCGAGGGCCGCTCGCTGAGCCTCTCCGCGCTGGCGGAGTCCGGGGGCCTGGCGCCCGAGCCGCTCGCCGCGGCGGTGCGCGCGACGTCCACGCTGAACCAAGGCCGGCCCCAGGTGGCGTGGGTTCATCCCGTCCAGGGGTCATCCGTGGAGCGCGGCGCCAAATTGATCCTGTGGGTGGATGGCTTCCGGGTGGGAACGGATACCGCCAACGGCGACGAGGGCGAGGTGTGGGTCACCTTCAGCGGCGGCGGCCCGGAATGTGACCCGGCGGTGACGCGGATCGACTCCGTCCAGCGCCATGGCGAGGTGTCCTTCTTCCTGCCCACCTCCTGCTCTGGATTCGTGAGGATGGAGGCGTCGCTGAGGGACCCGCTCGGCAGGCCGCTGAAGCCCGCCGTCAGCGCCGGCAGCGCTCTGCTGGTGAAGTGACGCACCGGGTGTCAGGGCTTCTGCGACCTGGAGGGGCACCCGTTCCGGCCGTGAATTCGCTTTCGCGATTTGCGCGGTGGTACGTTTGCCTTCGCCATGGGCCAGAAGGAGACGGTCGTCACCGTCATCTCGAAGATCTCCGAGCGCCCCGTCAACCTGGACGCGGCGCTGGTGGTCATCTACGGCCTGGACCTGGGGCGCAAGTACGACCTGGCGCGCGAGGAGACGCTGATCGGCCGGTCGTCCAAGGCGGACATCCAGATTGATCAGGAGGCGGTGAGCCGCAACCACGCGCGCATCACCAACACCACCAAGGGCGTGCGCATCGAGGACCTGGGGTCCACCAACGGCACGTTCGTCAACGACGACGTCGCGTCGTCCGCGCGGTCGCTGCACAACGGCGACCTGGTGAAGATTGGCCGCACCATCTTCAAGTTCATCGCGGGCGGCAACATCGAGGCGGCGTACCACGACGAGATCTACCGGCTGACCACCATGGACGGCCTCACGCAGATCTACAACCGCCGCTACTTCGACGAGCAGCTGGACCGGGAGCTCTCCCGCAGCCGCCGCTACGAGCGCGTGCTGTCGCTGGTGATGTTCGACCTGGATCACTTCAAGGACGTGAACGACACCTACGGGCACCTGGCCGGGGACTCGGTGCTCAAGCAGCTGGCGTCCACGGTGCGCACGCGCATCCGGCGCGAGGACGTCTTCGCCCGCTACGGCGGCGAGGAGTTCGGCCTGCTCCTGCCGGAGATCAACCTGGGCGGCGCGCGGCAGCTGGCGGAGAAGGTCCGCAAGCTGGTGGAGCGCCAGCGCTTCGAGTTCGACAAGCAGGTCATCCCCGTCACGCTGTCGGTGGGCGTGGCCACGCTGGAGCCGCACCACCGCGAGCCCGCGGATCTGGTGCGCACCGCGGACGAGCGCCTCTTCGAAGCGAAGAGCCAGGGGCGCAACCGCGTCTGCGGCTGACGCCCCCGAAGTCCTTGCGTCCCCTTCAGCCCGTGAACACGGAGCGGCGCTCGCGCAGCAGGGCCTGGAGCATGCCCTGGATGGACTCGCGCGTGCGCTCGGTGAGCCGCTGCACCTCGCCCAGGTCGTCCGCGGACTCCGGCGCCAGCCCCTCCATGGTGATGGGCTCGCCGAAGCGGATGGTCCACTTGGCGGGCAGCGGGCCCGGCGCGGTGAGCGGCAGGGACGGGAACCCGAGGAAGCCCCCGGGCAGGCGGCCCAGCAAGGGAGACGTCTCCTCCGCGCCGACGATGGCCACCGGGACGATGGGCGCGCCGGTGCGCAGGGCCAGCTTCACGAAGCCGCCGCGGCCGAAGCGCTTGAGCCGGTAGCGCTCCGCGAACGGCTTGCTCGCGCCCTGGTAGCCCTCCGGGAAGACGACGAGCGGCCGGTGCTCGTCGAGCAGCCGCAGCGCGTTCTCCGGCGAGGCGCGCACGGCGCCCAGGCGGTTGAAGAGGGTGCCGAGCATGGGCGCGTGGAAGACCTGATCCTCCACCAGCCAGCGCGACTCGAGCAGGTCCGGCCGCTCACGCTGGAGCGCCTGCGCCATCACGAGGCCGTCGTAGGGCAGGGCGCCGGAGTGGTTGGCCACGAGGATGGACGCGCCCCGGGGCACCTGATCCACGCCCTCCACGGAGACGCGCCAGTACTGCTCGTACAGGAAGTCCAGGACGGGCTGGAGGCTCTCCACCAGCCCCGCGTCCTTGCCGTACTCGTCCAGCCGGCTGCCGCCGCCGGTGCCCAGGCTGGTGCGCATGGCCTCCATCAGGCCGTGCATGGCGCCCATGGCGCGGCCCAGGCCTTCGCTCGCGAGCGCCTGGCCGGCGATCTCCTTCGCCAGGGAGAACATGCCCGCGGCGCGGCCCGCGAAGCCCGACGGCGCGGCGGGTTCCTCGGGGTGGTCGAAGGAGGCCTCGCCCTGTCCGGCTTCCTCCAGGCCGGGGTCCTCACCAGGGTCGCTCACGAGCGACAGGGGCCGGCGGCTGGGGGGCAGCTCGTCGTGGGATTCGTCGGGCAGCTCCACCTCTGGCTCCACGTCCGTGGGGGCGGCGCCCTCGATGATGGAGACGGAGATGTGCACGCCGTTCTCCTCCACGCGCTCGACGCCGGTGACCAGGTCGTCCTCGTCGGGGTCCATGGGCGCGGCCATGCCCTCCGGGTCGCGGCGCCAGGCGTCCGCGGTCCAGACGTCCCCGGAGTTCTCGGCGGGCGGCACGTCCTTCGGGTCGCGGCTCCAGGCGCCCGTGGGCCAGGCCTCCGCGTCCTCGTCCAGGTCGCGCGGATCGCGCTCCTCGTCGGAGGGCAGGGCGCGCTCCTCGAGGTCGCTGGCGTTGCGCTCCATGACCTCGTCCACGGCGACGCCCGCGGTGGCCTCGGCCACCTGGGTCGCGACGGCGGTGGCGACCTCCCGCTCGGACGCGTCGCCGTTGCCCTCGTCCAGCACCTGCCGCACGGCGGACTCGGCCACCTCGGCGACGAGCTCCGTCGCGAGGACGCGCTCGATGTCGTGCTCCGGCCCGTCGTGTCCCTCGAACAGCCCGTCCACGGCCGTCTTCGCGGCGGCCTCCGCCGCGTCCGAGGCGATGGCCTCCGTCAGGGCGCGGTCCACCTTGCGCTCCCGCGGACGCGAGCCGTGCACCTCGTCCGCGAGCACCCGCGGCCGGGCTTCGTCGGCGGGGCCCGGCGTGGAGGGCTCGCGAAGGGGAGAGACCTCCTCGCCCGCGGGATGCGCGTCGTGTTCGTGCTTCGCGCTCCCGCGTCCGTTCGCGCGGGCCTCGAACTTGTGGACCTTGGCCGCGGGCGTCCTGGGTCCGGCCGAGGTCTGCTTCGCCTCCGCGGCCTTGCTGGCCTTGGGCGCCTTCGCCTGGGCGCCGGACCCGGACTTCGAAGCGCCGCCCTTGGCGCTCTTCGCCTTGCCCGCTGGCTTCGCGCCCTTGCCGCCCTTGGACGCCGCGGACTTCTTCGCGGTCTTCGCGCCGGCCGCGTCGTCCTTCACCTCGCCCGTGCGAGGCGCGGCGCCCCGCTGGAAGGGATCATTCCCGAGGACACCCTTGGTCATGACTGGCTCCTTCTGAGCGCCGAGGCGGCGTCCCTGACATGGTGGAGGGGCACGAACCCCAGCGCGGACTCGGCGCGCTCCCCGTCCGCGACCCAGGAGTAATGCATGTAGTCGAGCAGGGCCACCGGCAACGTGCTCGCCCCCACCACCCCGAGCGCGCGAAGTGCGCCACGAAACAACGGCCCCGGCAGTGGGAGCGGTTGCGCGCCCGCCTGCCGGATGAGCCCCGACAGGGGCAACACTCCCCGGCCCACGATGTTGAACTCTCCCGCCGCCTCCGCCCTCAGGGCCAGGTGCAGCGCCCGGCCCGCGTCCTCCTCGTGGATGGCCTGCCAGAGCGGGTCGAATCCCAGAAGCGTGGGCACCACCGCGTGCGACAGCAACCGCGTCGCCGGATTGTCCAGGCTGGGGCCGAGCAGGGGCGCGAACCGCAACACCAGCGTGCGGGTGTCGGGATTGCGCTCGCGGAACGCCCGCACCTGTCCCTCCACCTCCACCTTGTCGTTCACGAAGCGGCTGTGCGGACAGCCGAACAGCGGAGAGCCCTCGCGCAGCAGCGCCGGGTTGTTGCCCCGCGCCCCGTACGTGACCGTCAGCGACGGCACCACCAGCCGGGGCAGCCGCGCCCGGCCCACCGCCGTCAGCACGTTCATCGTGCCAATGACCTCCAGTTCGTGCGCCAGCGGGCCGTTGAGGATGGGCCCGAAGAGGAACGCCAGGTGAAAGAGGGCGTCCACGGGGCGCTCGGTGAGCGCGTCCGTCAGCTCGGCTTCCGCGTCGTAGCGGGTGAGGTCCACGCGGTGGAACTCCACCTTGCTGATGGGCGGGGGCTCCTTCGTGTCCAGCACGAGGATGCTCTCCACGCCGGGGTCCGCTTCCAGCCTCGGCAGCAGCAGCTTGCCGTAGTCGCCATTGGCGCCTGTCACCGCGATGCGCATCGGGCCCTTGCCTGCTCGGATCACTTCCATTCGCAGGGGCGGGTGTTAGCCCAGCCGTCCAGGAATGTCAGCCGAGTGCGCCAGTGATGTTCTGGACAACGTCATCCAGGTGGCGGAGGGTGGCTGATCGCCATGTCCCGAATCGCGCGCCTGAGCGACGTGCTCATCAACAAGATCGCCGCCGGAGAGGTGGTGGAGCGCCCCGCCTCCGTGGTGAAGGAGCTGTGCGAGAACTCGCTCGACGCTGGCGCCCGCACCGTGCGCGTGGAGCTGGAGGCCGGCGGGGTGGGGCGCATCACCATCTCCGACGACGGCCACGGCATGAGCCGCGCGGACGCCACGCTCTGCCTGGAGCGCCACGCCACCAGCAAGCTGCGCGAGCTGGACGACCTGTTCCACATCGACTCCATGGGGTTTAGGGGCGAGGCCATCCCCGCCATCGCCTCCGTGTCCCACTTCACGCTGCACACCGCGGAGCCGGACGCGCACGAGGGAACGAAGATCACGGTGGACGGCGGCGGCCCGCCCACGGTGGAGGACGCGCCGCCCCGCGTGGGCACCGTCATCACGGTGGAGGACCTGTTCTACAACGTGCCCGCGCGCCGCAAGTTCATGCGCCAGGGCAACACCGAGCTCAAGCACTGCGAGGAGGCCGTGGTGCGCCTGGCGCTCGCGCACCCGGAGGTCGGCTTCTTCGCCTCGCACGAGGGCAACGAGCTGTTCTCCAGCCCCGCCAGCGGACACGACCCGCGCGAGCGCATCGCCGCGGCCCTGGGCCCCGCGTCCTTCGCGCACCTGTTCCCGGTGGAGGAGCGCCGGCTGGGCGTCGTCGTCACGGGCTACCTCGCGTCGCCGGAGTACACACTGCCCAACGCGCGCGGCCTCTACACCTTCGTCAACCGCCGCTACATCCGCGACCGCGGCCTCATCAGCACCGTGCAGCGCGCGTTCCAGGACTACCTGCCCGCGGGCCGCCAGCCGGTGGTGGTGCTGCACATCGACGTGGAGCCCGCCGCGGTGGACGTCAACGTGCACCCGCAGAAGATGGAGGTCCGCTTCGCGGACGCCCGGGGCGTGCAGGACGCCATCAGCGCGGCCCTCTCCCGCGTGCTGCGCGCGGCCCCGTGGCTGGGCTCGCCGGAGGAGCAGGCCGCGAACCCGCAGCCCCGCGACGCCGCCCACTACGCGCACGCCGTGGAGCGCTTCCTCACCCGCGCGCAGGAGGCCACCTGGGGCGCGCCGCTGCCCACCGCGATGGATGCCCCGGGCCCCGGAGGCTCGGGCGCCTCGATGCCCGCGCGCCCGATGACGCCGTCGTACTTCGGGCCGGGCGGCGGAGCCCCTGGCGGTCCGTTCCCCGGTCCGTTCCAGGCCCCGCCGGTGCCGGGCCGCACGCTCGGGTTCGGCGAGGCACAGCCGCAGCTCAACGAGGCGCCGCCTCCGGGCTACTTCGCGGCGCTGCGCCCCATGGGCCTGCTGGGCAGCCGCTTCCACGTCTGCGAGGGCCCCGGCGGCACGCTGGTGGTGCTGGATCCGCACGCCGCCCTGGAGCGCGCGCGCCTCACCGCGTACCTGCGCCGGCTGGAGGACGACACGAAGGCGCCGCCGCCGTCGCTGTTCGGCACCACGGTGGACCTGTCCCTGGCGGGCGTGAAGGCGCTGGTGGACGGGCGTGAGGCGCTGCTCAAGCTGGGCGTGGACGTGGAGCCCTTCGGCGGCACGGCGCTCGCGCTCAAGTCGGTGCCGGCGGGGCTGGAGGGCGTGGACCCCCGCGCGCTCCTGGAGGCCCTGTCGCGCGCGCTGCCCCCGCGCAGCGCTCCGCTGGACGTGACGAGCCTGGCGGAGGCCGTGCGCGTGATGGCCTGTCACGCCGCCCGCCGCGCGTCCTCGTCGCCGCTCACCGACGCGCAGCTGCGCGCGCTGTTGGGCGAGTTGGACCGCGCGGACTTCACCCCCCTGTGCACGCACGGCACGGTGGTGGTGCTGGAGATGCCGCTGCTGGAGCTGGAGCGGCGCGCTCGCTGAAGGCGGCTCAGGCCTTGGCCTTCGCCTCGACCTGGGCGCGCAGCGCCTCCTCCTTCGCGCGCAGCTCGCCGGTGGGGTCGCTGGGGGCGAAGTCCTCCGCGGAGGCCACCTGGCGGATCTCCACCTCGCCGTCCTGGAAGGGGATGCGGCGCGCCCAGGCGATGGCCTCCTCGCGCGACTTCACCTCGATGATCCAGAAGCCGGCGACCAGCTCCTTCGTCTCCGTGAAGGGGCCGTCCGTCACCGTGGTCCCCGTCTTGGAGAACTTCACGCGGGAGCCCTTGGAGCTGGGGTGCAGCCCCTCGCCCGCGAGCAGGATGCCGGACTTCACCAGCTCCTCGTTGAACCTGCCCATCTGGGTCAGCTCCTCCGTGGTGGGAAGCCGGCCGGTCTCGCTCTCCGGGGTCGCCTTGACGAGCATCATGAAGCGCATGGGGGTGTCTCCTGGAACGTCGGGTTCAAAAGGGCGACGAATGGTAGGGCGCGAAATCGACACGGTGGGGACGGGCCGGAAAATTGACGCGGCGGGTGCCCCGGCTACGGTGTGCGACACGCCTGTAGCACCGGGAACCACGCCTTGATGCTTTGCCGTCTGCCGCTCGTCCTCGCCCTCGCCGCCGCGCCCGTCTCCGCCCTTGCCCAGGAGGACGGCGACCTGGGGGGCCCGCCGGCTCCCACCAACCTGGATGGCGTGGGCCGCATCACCGTGCTGGCCGGCTACCGGCTCACCTCCAACGACACGCTCCAGGACGCCTGGCACGGCGCCAACGGCCCGAGCAACGGCCTGGAGCGCGCCCCGATGTCCTCGGGGGCGCCCGTGGGCGTGGCCACGTTCGCGTACGCGATGTCGGACCTGGTGGAGGTGGGCATCGACCTGTTCGGCACCGCCCAGAACCTGCACCTGACCGAGCCCGGCCCGGATGGCCCCGTCATCCGCAAGGTCAGCACCGTGTCGTACGGCGCGCTCATCGGCCTGCGCTTCCAGGGCGTGCTCGACATCGGCCCGCAGGGCCTGGTGCCCTACGCGGGCATCCTCACCGGGCCGGCGGTCATCTCTTCCACGCGCGAGGGCTCGTCCATCCAGGAGCGGGTCTCCCAGGCCTGGGTGGGCTCGCTTGGCGGCACGCTCCGCCTGTCCGCGAACTGGGGCATCACCGCCGAGTACCGCTTCACCTTCCTGCGCGGCCCCGTCGAGTCTCCGGATCCGAAGAAGCCGGGACCCTTCAGCTTCAGCCACGGCGGCAACTGGTTCGCGCTGGGTGTGACCTACGCGTTCGCGCCGGATCCGTCCCGTCCCCTGAGCTCGTTCTAGAGCCTCGGGAAAGTTCCAACACGAAAGCAGGCGAGCGCGAAAGAAGCAGGGACTCCGGGGAATGGTGCGCACCAAGGGCCCTGTTGGGGAGCGACAAAAGAACCCGCCCCTCATCCCGGAGTGTCCCCTAGCATGCGTGAGTCGGCCGAAGTCATTTCCGGTCCCAGGAAGATGTCCATGCCCCCCTCTGAACAGCCGAAGACTGACCTCGAGAAGGAGCTCTCCGAGCTCCGCCGCGAGGTCATCGAGTCGCGCAACCTCGTCATCAAGACGGACAACCTGCTGAAGAACCTCCACGCGGAGGTGAAGGCGGTTGGCAAGCGTCACGAGGACTTCCAGAAGCGGCAGTGGATCTCCTCGGCGGTGGCCTACGCGCTCTTCGCGATCCTGGCGGTCGGTGGCGCGGTGCTGGTGAACGGCGCGCGCAGCTCCAGCAACACCAATGAACGCGAGCGGCTGGAGAAGCAGGTGGCGGACCTCTCCACGCAGCTGGAGAAGCAGCGCGCGGATACGACGTCGCACCTGACGGCCCAGCGCGCCGCGGGCGAGGTCTACAAGATGATGACCACGCTGCCGGGTGACGAGCGCCTCAAGGGCATCGACGCGCTGGTGAAGCTGGACACGCAGAAGCTGTCCTCGCTGGAGCGCCAGGCGCTCAACGACCGCGCCGCCATCCTGCGCCGCGAGACGGGCGACGCCGCCTTCGAGCGCGGGAAGATCGCCTTCCGCAAGAACGAGATGAACGCCGTGGTGGAGGACCTGTCGCGCTTCCTGGCCATGAACCCGCCGGAGGCGGACGCGCTGGACGCGTCCTTCTTCCTGGGCACCGCCTACAACCAGCTGCGTCAGCACGACAAGGCCGTGCCGCTGCTGGCCCGCTTCGTGGAAGGCGACAAGAAGTCCAAGACGCGTGACTACGCCATGCTGCTGCTCGCCCAGTCGTACCAGGAGACGGGCGCCTTCGATAAGGCCGCGGACACCGTGCGCGACGCGCTGGCCACGTACCCGGCCACCCAGTACCTGACGCAGTTCCGCGGCCGCCTGAGCTCCGCCAAGCGCGCCGCCGCCGGTGGCTCGGACGCCGCCGCGGTGCCCGCCGCCGCTCCGGCCGCCGCGCCCCAGGCCGCTCCGGCCGTGGGCGCCCCCGCCGGCCAGTAGCAGCCCCCAGGCCGTCGCCGTCCGGACGGTGCGCAAGGGAAGCATTGCCACCCGGGGTCCAGGGTCGTAAGACCTGGACCCCGTGTCCGTTCCAGACCCTCGGAAAGATCCCCGCTTCCGCGTCTACCGTGGCGTCGCGTACGCCATCCACATCACGCTGGCCACGCTGGTGTCGGCGTGGCTCATCTGGAACGTGGGCCACTCCGTCGCGGCCATGACGCCCGAGCGCCCGCCGTCCGTGACGCCGCCGCTCACCGTGCGCGAGTGCCTGGACGCCGCGGACGCGCACTGGAAGGACCTGGAGTCCGAGCGCGAGAAGCTGGTGCACGTGCTGCCCGCCCGCAAGGTCGACCAGGAGTGGATGCGCTTCCGCACGGACTGGCTGACGCGCGTGCGCAAGTCCGAGTCCGAGTGCGCCCTGGAGTCGAGGGATCCGGCGCGCGTGGAGCTGCGCTCGGTGTTCCGCCACCTCACGCGGGTGCAGGACCTCTACACCATCCACGCGGTGCAGTACGCGGGCGAGGTGGGCGGCGCGGTGGACGCGCTGCACGCCGCCTTCGACACCGCGCGCCGCAAGGACAGCGGCCGCTAGGCCTTCAGCGCGTGGGCAGCACGGTGGAGTAGCGCCCCGTGCTGTCGGACACCGTCTGCGCCAGCAGCAGCGACTCCGGCCGTCCCGCCACCGTCACCACGCGGAAGAAGCGCACGGACGCGTTCGCCGCGATGCCGTCCGGCGCCACCTCGGGGTCCGGGGGCAGGGTGATGCGGCCGCTCAGCGAACGGCCCCGGGACAGCGTGAAGGCGGCCAGCGGCAGCACGTCCGTCCCGGCGTTGCCGGCCGGCACGCTGACGAAGCGGCTGACGCGCGGCAGGTTCTCCCCGGGCAGGAAGTCCAGCCGGTACTCGCCCGGGTCCAGGGCCAGCGAGAACTGGCCCTCGCTGTTGGTCGTCTGGGGGGACTCGAAGCCCAGGGGCGGCTGGGGCCAGCCCGTCAGCGCGCCCACCGGCTCCACGACGATGCGCACGCCCGACGCGGGGCCCGTGCCCTCCGGGTTCTTCACGCTGCCCGTCACCGTCATGCGCGCCGGGCACGTCACGTCGTCCAGCGCCGTGTCCACCGCCGCCACCGTCACCGGCTGGAGCGTCAGGCGCGAGGGCGAGCCAGGCGGCGGGACGATGACCAGCGTGAGCGGGGACTCCGCGACGCCGGGCCGGGACTGAAGCTGGTAGCGCCCCTGCGCGTCCGTCAGCACCGGCACGCCCTGGAACGTGCCGCCGCCGGCCACGCGGCCCTGGAGCGCCACGCGCGCGCCCGCCATGGGCGTCTGGCCGTTGGACTCCAGCACGCGGCCCGTCACCTTCACGGCCGCGCCGGGGTTGCCCAGCTCCAGCGGGGAGGTGAGGGGCTCGGACGGGTCCACCACGAAGGTCTTCCGGGGCATCAGGTCCGCGGCGTCCACGGGCGCGGCGCGCAGGAGCACCGTGGCGCGCTGGGCGTCCGCCCGGGCGAGCACCAGCTGGAACGCGCCCGTGTCGCGGGCCACGCGGGCGCGCTGGGACAGCGGGCGCAGCGACTCATCCAGCGCCTGCACCTCCATGTCCGCGTCCACGAGCGCCGGGCCCTGGAGCACCAGCGTCCCCGACAGCGTCACCACGTTCGGGGCGGTGGGCAGCTCGAACGTCACCGTGCCGCCCGTGGCGGGGTCCACGGAGGCGGTGCGCGACAGCGGCGGCAGGCCCGGGTCCAGCGGCGTGAGCGTCACCGTGTAGTCGCCGCTGCCCACGGGCAGGGCCCACGCGCCGTCCTCCGGGGAGAGCGTCGTCTCATAGCGCCGCGCCACGCCCGGGATGAGGCGGCTTTCGCCCGTGGCCAGCAGGTGGACGGGCGCGCGGTAGGGGATGGAGGCCAGGCCCCCGTCCGGCGTGGCCATGGTGCCGCGAGACACCTCGCCCCTCAGGCGCACGGGGCTGAACAGCTCCAGGTTCTGCTCCGCGCGCAGCCGGTCCACCGGGAAGTCCTGCGCGAGCAGGCCCGCCTTGGGCAGGGGCTCCACCTCCACGACGATGTCGCCGCCGGGGTTGCCGCAGCCGTCCACGAAGCACACCTGGCCCGGGGCGCACTCCGCGTCGGAGCGGCACACCAGCTGATCCGGCGGAGGCTCTTCTTCCAGGAAGCCACACCCGGCCCCGGTCAGCCCGAGCGCCAGCGCCAGGGCCCGGCGCGCGCGCGTCACTGGCAGTCCCCCGCCACCGTGTTCACCACCCACGAGTACGAGGTGACGAAGCCCGGGTTCTTCACCACGCCGCCGTCCGCGAGGAACACCTCCTCCGGCGGATCCGGCTGGCGGTTGGTGAGGTGCCGGTCCGTGACGAGCGCCTCCACCAGGTGGATGCCCGGCGGGGCCAGCGGGTTGTTGGCCGAGCGCAGGTCCATGCGCAGCGTGCCGCGGTCGTCACGGCGGGGCTGTCCGGTGTTGGCGAGGACGATCTGCCGGTAGTAGCCCGAGGGGTAGGACGGGTTGTAGTCCACGTACCACTCCACGGTGATGCGGTCGTCGACGTCCAGGTCCTCCACCACCACGTTGAAGTCCTGGACGCAGCTGCCCACGCCGAAGTTACGCAGGATGCGCTCCGAGGGCTCCACCTGCTCCTCCATGATGCGCGGCGGCCGGTTGCGGAACTGGGGCACGCTCTCCAGCAGCGCCTCGTCCTGGGGGATGAGGCACCCGGAGCCCGTCGCGATCGCCGCGAGCCCCAGGGCCGCCACGAGCGGCTGGAGGATGCCGCGGGACTGTCGCGTCACGTGACGGTGCATGGCGTGGCTGGAGGGCAACCCTATAGCAGTTCCTCGTTGTCGTCCGGGGGAAGCGGACCGCCCGTCTTCTCCGCCTCCAGCTTCTCCAGGTGGCGGAAGATGGTGCGCGGATCCACGCCCAGGTCCTTGGCCGTCTTCGTCCGGTTGCCGTTGTTCCGCGCCAGCACCTCGTTGATGTAGCGCTTCTGGAACTCCTCCTTCGCCTGGAGCAGGGGCATGATGGGCTCCAGGTTCTCCGGCTTGAGGTCCAGGTCGTCCGCGCCCAAGAGCGGCTTGTCCGCGAGGACGACGGCCTTCTTCAGGCGGTTCTCCAGCTCGCGGATGTTGCCCGGCCAGCCGTACTTCTTCATGGACACGGCGGCGGCGGGCGTGAAGCCGCGCGCCTTGGAGTTGAACTCGCGCGCGTACTTCTGGAGGAAGAAGCGGCCCAGGACGATGACGTCCTCGCCGCGCTCGCGCAGGGGCGGCAGCTTCACGGTGACGACGTTGAGCCGGTAGTAGAGGTCCTCGCGGAACGTGTTCCGCTTCACCTCTTCCTCCAGGATTTTATTCGTCGCGGCCACCACGCGGATGTCCACCGGCTCGCCGCGGTTCTCACCGACCTTGTAGACGACCTTGTCCTGGAGCGCGCGCAAGAGCTTCACCTGGAGCTGGAGCGGCATCTCGCCGATTTCATCCAGGAAGAGGGTGCCGCCGATGGCCGCCTGGAACTTTCCGGGCCGCGTGGCCACCGCGCCGGTGAAGGCGCCCTTGGCGTGGCCGAACAGCTCGCTCTCCAGCAGGTTCTCCGGGATGGCGCCGCAGTTCACCGTGATGAACGGGCCCTTGGTGCGCGGCGAACGGCGGTGGATCTCCCGGGCAATCAGCTCCTTGCCCGTGCCCGTCTCACCCGTGATCAGCACGGAGATGTCCGTGGGCGCGATCTTGTCGATGCGCTTGTACACGTCCCGCATGCCCTGGCACGCGCCCACGATGTCGCCGTAGCGCTGGTCCTCCAGCTTGCGGCGCAGCTCCGTGTTGTCGAGCTTCAGGTCGTTCACGAGCAGCGCGTTCTGCAACAGCAGGGACGCCTGCGCCGCGAACACGGTGAGCATGTCCAGGCTCTTGGGCTCGAAGCGGTTCACCAGCCGGTCGTTGCCCACGTAGAGCACGCCGAACAGGTCGCCCTTGTGCATGACGGGCACGCACATGACGGAGTGGACCTTGAGGTTCACCACGGACTCGCTGGCCTTGAACTCCGGCGCGTCCAGCGCGTCCGCGACGATGATGGCCTTCTGGTCCTTCACCACCTTGGCGATGATGGAGTCGGACAGCTTCTCCACCGCGTCCTCGATGTTCTCCCGGGCCACGTTGCGCGCGGCCTTCACGCGCGGCTCGCCGCTCTCCATCAGGATGAGGAAGCCCTTGTCGGCGCGGGTGACCTCGATCGCCTCGTCCAGCAGGCTCTCCAGGATGCGGTCCACGTCGTAGCTGCCGAACAGCCGCTCGCTGAAGGCCGTCAGCCGCTTGAGCAGGACGAGCTCGCGGCCCACCACGCCGGGCAGCTCCGCCGTGTGCGAGTCCGACGACGCGGTGGCGGCGGAGGGCAGGGGCACCTCGCGCTCGGGCACCTCGCGGCGCACGGGTTCGCGGGGGGCGTCCTCGCGGGAGAAGGTCAGCTCGGTGCCGCCCACCTTGACCACGTCGCCGGTGGACAGCGCGTGGTTGTCGCGGCGCTTGCCGTTGACGTGGAAGGTGGCGCCCAGGCTGCCCACTTCGTAGCGGGTGCCGTCGAAGGTGACGTGCAGGGCGCTGGCGGGGACGTTGGCGTCCTCCAGCGGCACGTCGTTGTCGGATCCCCGCCCCAGGCTGGTGATGCGCTTGAGCAGGGAGACCGTGCGGACCTTTCCATCGGGGGTGCGGACGGTGAGGCTGGCCATGGGCGGGGTCGGGCTCTTCGGGTGACTAGAACGTGAGGGAGAAGCCGGCGCCCAGTCCACCGCGGGTGGAGTACAGCCGCATGCGTGGCGACGCGGCCTGGGAGACGGAGGGAGAGGGCTTCGGTTCGGGGCGGGACTCGACGGTGGTGCTGGTCACCACCTGGTCCTCGTGGTGGTAGACGGCGTCCACCACGCCCAGGGCGTAGACGGTGTAGAAGCCGGTCGCGGACGCGAGCCGGAGGAACTGCCAGGTGTCCGCCTGCCGGGCGCGGTCCGTGGGGATGAAGCGCACCGGGATGGACGCGCGGCCGTCCTCGTCCAGCACGTTGTCCAGGTTGATGAAGCGCTCCTCGAAGAGAGAGTCGTACGCGAAGAACGCGATGATGCTGGTGATGGCCATCACGCCCTCGGTGGCGGCGAAGGCGATGCCCATGCCGTTGCGGCCCTGCTGGAACTGGCCGGCCCCGAAGGGGACGAAGTTGACCAGGAAGTTGCGCTTCTCCACGGTGCGCACGGTGACCTGACGGGCCAGTTCCTCCGCGCGGCGGCGCTGCGTCTCCAGCGCGACGCGCTCCTGTTCACGGCGCTCCTGTTCGGCCTTCTCTCGCTCCAGGCGCAGGCGCTGCTCCTGGCGGAGGAAGTCGCGCTCGCCGGACATCTGGTTCTTCAGGTCCTCGAAGTAGGCGACGGCCGGGGGCGGGACGACGAAGGGGTCCAGGCTGAAGTCCGGGTCCAACCGGAGCACGGCGCGCAGGTGGCGCTCGGCGTCGTCCGTCTTGTTGAGGTTGAAGGCGGACAGGCCCGCGAGCTTGTGCAACTCCACCAGGTCCTCTTCCGGCAGGTCGCCCCGGTCGATGCGCTGACCGGCGCGCTCCAGCACCTCCGCGTACTTGCCGTACTCGAACGACGAGCGCAGGGCCGCGACCTCCGGATCCGCGCCAATGCCCGTCTGGGCGCGCGCGGACGCGGGGCCCAGCAGGGCCAGCAGGAGACAGGCGAGTAGCAGCGGACCGCGGCTCATTCGGGCGCCAGGCTCCCGCGCAGGGTGGTGGGCTTGCCGGGCTCCAGCAGCACGACGCGCTTCTCCGTCTTGTAGCCGGGGGAGGAGATCTCCACCTCCACGCGGTGCTGGAAGCTGGCGGGGCCGCGCGGGGAGCGGATGTCGAAGGGGTGCTGGAGGCTGTCGTGCGCGGTGCGCTCCACGTCGCCCACGCGCACGGTGGCGTCCTGCGGCTGGTAGTCCATGGAGAGCTGCGAGGCCTTCAAGAGCGCGCGCAGGCGGAAGACGTTCTCCCGGTCCGGCCTCACGTCGATGGTCTCCGTGGCGTCCTCGCAGTAGCCGCAGGAGACGGTGATGGTGTGCGGGCCCGGGGTCAGGTGCACGTCGTGCTGCGAGAGCTGCTGCGTGCCTGCGGGCCCGTCATCCACGCGGATGGAGCCGTACGGACGCACGAGGATGGACACGGGGACCTTGCCGGTGCGGGCGTGCCTGGCGTCGTCCTGCGGCTCCACGCTGGCGACCACCAGGGGCGGCCGCGACGGCGTGCGCTCCGGACGCGGAGGCGTGTCGGTCTCCCGGACCGGCGTGGACGTCCCGGTGCCGCCCATGCCTTGCGCGCCGGCGGGACGCGGGCCCGTGGGAGCGGCCTCGACCGGGACCGGAGTGGTGGTGTCAGCGGGAGGAGGGGAGACCTTGGGAGGACTGTCCGGAACCTGCGCGGGCTTCGTGCCGGGGTCCTGCACACGCGGAGCCGTCGCTTCCACTGTCGGCGTCTCGGGCGCGTGCGCGTTCATCCGGTACACCTGCCAGCCACCCAGCCCCAGGGCCAGCGCCACGCCCGCCCCAATGCCCGCGCGGATGCCGCGCTTGCGCCAGGTGCGCCGCCGCTGCTGACGCTGGATGCTCTTGAGCAGCCCCAGGGCGCGCTCGTTCGTCGCGTCCAGCGCGAGCACGTGGTTGAGGCACGCCAGCGCGCGCGGCGTCCGCTTCTCCGCGAGCTGCCGCTCCCCTCGCTCCAGCAGCGCCGCCACGATGCGCTGGCGCGCGAGCCGCTGGTACGACGGCGGATCCGCGAAGAACGAGATCAGCTCTTCACCCACGCGGGAGAAGCCCAGCCCCGCGAGCGCGTCCGCCAGCGCGTCGCGCAGCTTGCCCGCGTTGGGGTAGCGCCGCGCCGGGTCGCGCTGGAGGCACGTGGCGCAGATCTCCGCCAGCTCGTCCGACAGCGTGGGCACGCGGCGGCGGGGGTCCTCGTAGGCCCCGTCCAGGATGCGCTTGAGCGTCGCGGTGGTGTTGGACGCGGTGAACGGCAGCCGGCCCGTCATCAGCGCGTAGAACATGATCCCCAGGCTGAAGACGTCCGCCTCGGGGCCGGCCTCCATGCCCTCGATGATCTCCGGCGACATGTGCGCGGGCGAGCCCACCAGCGCGCCCGTCACCGTCATCCGGTCCTCGATGTCCAAAAGCCGCGCGATGCCGAAGTCCATGAGCTTGAGGACCCCGTCCTCGCGCACCATGACGTTCTCCGGCTTCAGGTCGCGGTGGATGACGCCCGCCTCGTGCGCGTGCGCCAGCGCCGCCGCCAGCTCGTGGATGATCATCGCCGCCAGCTCCGGCGGCTCCAGCGGGCCTTCATCCAGGTACGTCTTGAGCGTCCGGCCGCGGATGTACTCCGTGACGATGAAGGCGTCGTGCGCCTCCGCGGAGGAGAAGTCGAAGACCTCCAGGATGTTGGGGTGGTGCAGCTTCGCCACCGCGCGGGCCTCGCGCGCCAGGCGGCGGCGCGACTCGTCCTTGCCGGCCAGGTGCGGGTGCAGCACCTTCACCGCGACCTCGCGGTCCAGGGCCGTGTCCAGGCCCTTGTACACGACGCTCATGCCCCCGGAGCCCAGCTCCTCCAGGATGCGATAGCGACCGATATGGCGGCCGACGAGCGTCATGGCGTGCGGTGCGCGCTCTCCCCTCAGTCCCCGAACCCGATGCCCATGCTCCGCGCGAAGCGCACCAGGTCTCCCTGGACGTCCACGCGGCGCTCCTTGCGAGACTCACTCAGCGGCACGGCGACGACGTCGTTGTTCCTCAGCGCCACCATGTGGCCCCACTGGCCGTCCCGCACCAGGTCCAGCACCTTGCAGCCGTAGCGCGTGGCCAGCACCCGGTCCGCCGCGCTGGGGCTGCCGCCGCGCTGCAGGTGGCCCAGCACCGTCACGCGGATCTCCGCGTCGATGTGCCGCGCCAGCAGGTCCGCGCACACCTTGCCGGAGCCGCCCAGCCGCACCACGCCGCGCCCCGGGATGTCCGCGGCCTCCGCCAGCACGGACAGCGCGCCGCCCTCCGGATACGCGCCTTCGGAGATGGCGATGATGGAGAAGCTGCGCCGCCGCGTGGCCCGGCGCTTCAGCGTCTCCAGCAGGGACTCCACCCGGTACGGAATCTCCGGGATGAGGATGAGGTCCGCGCCGCCGGCGATGCCGCTCTCCAGCGTGAGGAAGCCCGCGTGGCGGCCCATGATCTCCACCACCATCACGCGGTCATGCGCCTCCGCGGTGGAGTGCAGCCGGTCCAAAGCCTCCGTGACGATGAGCCGCGCGGTGTCGAACCCGAAGGTCTGGTCCGTCCCGGACAGGTCGTTGTCGATGGTCTTCGGGCAACCGACGACCTTCAGGCCCTTGCCGGCCAGCTGGTGCGCGATGGAAAGCGTGCCGTCCCCGCCAATGGCCACCAGCCCGTCCAGCCGCAACTCCTCGCAGCGGCGCACGACCTGATCCGACACGTCCTTCTCCACCCAGCCGTCGCCCTCACGCACCGCGTAGCTGAACGGGTTGGCCTTGTTGGACGTGCCCAGGATGGTGCCGCCCTTGGGCAGGATGCCGCGCGTGTCCTCCACACCGAGCGGGCGGACGAGCTCCGGCTCCACCAGGCCCATGTAGCCGTTCTCGATGCCCACGAACGAATGGCCGAACTCGTGCACGCCCCGTCGCACGAGGCCCCGGATGAGCGCGTTGAGTCCCGGGCAATCACCACCGCCGGTGAGGACGCCGAGTCGAAGAGGTCGAGCCATAGGAGCGAGGAAAGTGGGACGCGGGTGTCAGTGGGAACGGGCGACACTATGACAGCAACGTCGGTGCGGATTGTAGGTGCCACCCCAGGGGGGTGCAACGCATCAATCAGCTGTGACGTCGGATCCGCGCTCGCAAGGACTCAGGGGGCCGCCCCTCAGTCGCGCTTGAGGCGACGCCGGGAGGCCAGCCGGTCCAGGAGGGCCTGGAGCCGGTCCTCCTTCTTCGCGGGAAGGGCGCGGTCCGTGGGGGACTGCACGGGCATCTCGCGGGCCATCCGGTACAGCTCCTCCAGCCGCTCCAGCACCAGCTGGTTGCCGGGGCGCTCCTGCAGGGCCCGGCGGTACGCGGCGGCGGCGCCCACGTAGTCACCCAGCGTGAAGAGGCGCTCGCCCTCCTGCATGGGGGAGGCGGGGCCCAGCGGGAGGTGCTGGGGCTCGCGCACGCGGTTCTTCAGGTGCTGCAGCTCCTCCGGCTGGAGGCTGTCACGCAGGTGGGCGACCTTGAGGGCCAGGGCCTGCTCGCTCGGGAAGGCGGCGAGGAGGTGCTCGAAGAGCTCGAACGCCTCCGCCAGCTCCCCCCGCCGCAGGGCGCGGTCGGCACGTGCTTCCATGTCGGCCCGGACGGCAGGAGTCATCTCGCGCGGCAGAGTAACTGGACCCCACCCGGGATGTCACATGCGGAAAAGCCGCCGCTCGCCGGGCCGCAAGGCCTCTCAAGCAGGCGAGGCGGACGACTCCGGAATCACCGCGTTCTCCGCGCTCCGGGCGCTCCGGCGCCAGTGGCGGAAGAGCCACACGGCCACCAGCCCGTGGAGCAAGAGGCCGAAGACGCCCTCGCCGTTGAAGACCCAGACCTGACCGCCGAAGAGCCCCGGCCGGCCGTTGTAGACGCTGCCGAAGAGCTGCGGGTTGATGAGGTTCCAGCTGATGTGGAAGAGGGCGGGCGGCCAGATGGAGCGCGACGCCATGTACAGCTGCGCGAACACCACCGCGGCCACGGCGATGGACAGCAGGAACGTCACGTTCTGCCCCACGTGCCCGCGCTGCGCCTTGGAGAAGATGAGGGGCAGGTGGAACGCGGCCCACACCGGCATGGTGATGGCCGCGGCCAGCGCCGGCCGGTGCATCCACCAGCGCACCAGCGTCCCGCGCCAGCCCACCTCCTCACCCAGCTCGCTGGGGACGCCGAAGCCCACGACGGGCGCCCACACCAGCGCCGCCAGGCCGTAGCGCAGCCAGCGCCAGCGCTCGGGCAGCTTCGCGCCCAGCTTCTCCACCCAGCGCCAGCGCACGGACGCGGCGGCCAGCCACCACGTCACCGTCATGGCCCAGAACAGGAGGATCATCACCGGCACCGTCGCCAGGCCCGTCACTCCGAACGGGCCCTTGAGCAGCTCCGGCTGGTACGTGATGAAGGACGCGTCCCCGGTGGCGAACCGGATCGCGTAGGCCAGCGGCGTGATGACGGCGCCGTACGCCAGCGGCAGCGCCAGCCCCAGGAACCACCACTTCCAGCCGGGGAACGCGAAGCCCACCGCGGACGGCGCTTCGCGACGGAAGAACCACGAACACCCGAGGCCGGCGATGCCGGGCACGCACATCATCCAGCGCATCAGCCACACGTCCTCGCGCGTCTCGCCGCCCATGATGAACAGGACGCCCATCGTCCAGCTCACCGCCAGCGTCACCGCGATGAACGCGAGGGTTTCTTTCCGGGGATTCCGCATGTTCCGGAGCATACCGGCTTCTAGCTCTTCAGGTGGACCTCGCGCGCGCCCTGGAGTCGTTCGGCCTGGAGGCCGCGCTCGCGGGCGGTGGTGAGGAGCAGATCGGACTCCTTCATGCGGGGCGTCTCCGGCGTGGCGGCGGGCCCGATGATGTGCTCCATCCAGGGCTCCAGGCCCATGGCGTAGTTGAAGAGCCGCTTCGCGCCCACGAGCTCCAGGAGGCGCAGGCCTTCGGTGGAGTTGCTGCCGCGGCAGCGGCGGTTCTTCTCCAGCTTGCGGTCGCGCTTCTTGGGGAAGAAGCCCTCCAGCATCCACGTGTGCGGCGCGCCGACGATCTCCGTGTTCATGAAGACCGTGTGCAGGTCGCCCACCGTGCTGCGCAGGTCGCGGTACGTCGTCTCGTCCACGCACATGGAGTCGGCCGCGAAGAACAGCCGCTCCTCGCCCGTGCGGATGATCCACGCCGTCTTGGCGTGGGCCACGTCGCCGTGCTCGCCCATGAACGGCGCGGCGATGATCTCCCCGTCCGGGATGGGCAGGGACTCGTAGAAGTAGGGCTCCAGCACGTTCTTGAAGCCGAGCGCCTTGCCCAACAGCCGGGGCGAGTAGTCACCCGCCAGGGCGCCGCTCGAGCGAGGCACCATCAGCGTGCCAATGCGGTGGCGCAGCCGCAGCAGCGTCTCGATGTCCAGGTGGTCCGGGTGGCTGTGGGTGATGACCACGTAGTCGATGCGGCGGGGCAGGTCCGCGAAGGACATGCGCTCCAGCGGGACCGCCACCTTCTCCGGGCGCACCGGCACCACCGCGTCGATGAGGATGGACGTGCCCTTCCACTCCACCAGCACGCACGCGTGGCCCACGTAGCGGATGCGCACGCCCGGCCCGTTCCACGTCTCGGGGAGCGTCTGCGGCGCCTCCGTGAGCAGCGGCATCAGGTCCGCGTCGGACTTCACCGCGTCGCCCAGCACGTCGCGGATCCACTCCAGCGGCTGGGGCTGCAGGTCCAGGCTGAACAGCTTGTCCAGGCGCTCGTCGTGGAAGGGCACCTTCCAGTCCAGCTGCCCCGCCTCCATCAGGCGCGGCGTGGTGAGCAGCGAGTCGCGCTCCGCGTCCGCCTTCAGCCGGCGGAGCCGCATGGACTGGAGGTCCGACTTGTAGTGGCGGCCGCGGTACAGCAGGCCCTCGTGCACGCGCATGGAGGGGCGGTTCACGTAGTCGTAGACCAGCTCCACCACGCCCTTGAGCGGCTCCGGAAGGCGCGCGTACAGCGGCTCCAGGGACTGGCCCTTGGCCTCCGCCAGCAGCTGCGTCTGGAACTCGTCGAACGCCTCCGCCAGCTTGATGTTGTCCTCCTGCGCGGCCGTCATCCGCTGCATGAGCGCCCGCACCTCTTCCGCGCGCTCCGGCGCGATGCCCACGAACGAGCTGCCGCTGAGCTCCGGGTCCTTCGCCGCCTTCGCGTGGAAGTCCGGCGTCTGCAGGTAGGCCTTGATGAGCGGCAGCAGGTAGGCCTGCAGATGCAGGCTCGCGGGCATGGGGGCCACCGTCATCCACCAGGCCTGGAAGTCCTGGACGAGCGGTTCAACGAGGGTGGCGTCCGCGAGGCGATACAGGGGAGCGGTCATGGGAGTTCGGGCGATCGGGGAGGCACCCACGCCCTGCTCAAGCTCCAGGCGATTCCGAGCGTGGAAGTCGCGGAGTCAAGGCAGGACAGGGCGCGTGCTGAAGACCAGGAAGCTGAGCTGACAGGCGAATTTGAGCGATTCGAGCAAATTGTTCAAGTTCGGTAGAACCGGGTCCTGGTGGTATTCTCGTATCCAGTTCTGTTCCCCCGGACACATTTCAAGGGCGCCTGTGCCACGCACGTTGTGGGTGCGTTCCGCACAGGAAGTCGGCCCACTGAAGCCCGTGTCATGTGCTCCGGCCTTCCAGATGGGTCCTTCCTTGTCGCGTTCTCCTGAGCTGACGCCCTCGAATTCCACCCTCGTCGAAATCTTGCGGACCCGGGCCCAATCGCGGTCCGAACAGCCGCTGTACACCTTCCTGGATGACGCGGGGCAGGAAGACGGAACGCTGAGCTACGCGGGATTGGATGCTCGGGCGCGGCGCATCGCGGTGGCGCTGCGCAAGGTGGCGAAGCCGGGCGAGCGCGTGATGCTGCTGTACCCGCCGGGCCTGGAGTACGTGGCGGGCTTCTTCGGGTGCCTCTACGCGGGGCTCGTCGCGGTGCCGGCGTATCCGCCGGATCCGATGCGGCTGGAGCGCACGCTGCCGCGCCTGCGCGCGATCATCCAGGACGCGAACGCGACGGTGGTGCTCACCACGTCCGGCATCCTGTCCATGACGGAGTTCGTCTTCGAGCAGGCGCCGGACTTGCGCTCGCTGCACTGGGTGGGGACGGACGAGATTCCGGCGGGTGGGGAGGCGGAGTGGACGCCTCCCGAGGTGGACGCGTCCACGCTGGCGTTCCTCCAGTACACGTCCGGGTCCACGGGCTCGCCCAAGGGCGTGATGCTGAGCCACGGCAACCTGGCGCACAACCTGGCGCTGATCACGGACGCGTTCGAGCTGGGCCCCAGCAGCTCCGCCGTCATCTGGCTGCCGCCGTACCACGACATGGGCCTCATCGGCGGCATCCTCACGCCGCTGTACGCGACGTTCCACGCGGCGCTGATGTCGCCGCTGACGATGCTGAAGAACCCGCGCGTGTGGCTGGAGGCCATCACCCGCTACAAGGCCACCATCAGCGGCGGGCCGAACTTCGCGTTCGACCTGTGCGTGCGGCGCATCCCGGCGGAGGAGCGGCAGTCGTTTGACCTGAGCTCGTGGAAGGTGGCGTTCACCGGCGCGGAGCCCGTGCGCCCGGCGACGCTGGATCGCTTCGAGCAGGCCTTCGGGCCGCAAGGCTTCAAGCGTGAGTTCTTCTTCCCGTGCTACGGCCTGGCGGAGGCGACGCTGCTGGTGTCGGGCGGGCGCGTGGACGCCGCGCCGGTGCGGTACGCGCTGGATGCGCCGGCCCTGGAGCAGCGCCGGGCGGTGCCGGTGGACCCGTCCAGGCCGGAGGCGCGCCTGCTGGTGGGCTGCGGCGAGGAGCGGCCGGGGCACCCCGTGGTCATCGTGGATCCCCAGACGCGCGAGGCGTGCGCGCCGGGCGGCGTGGGTGAGATCTGGGTGCGCGGCCCCAGCGTGGCGCTGGGCTACTGGAACAAGCCGGAGGCGACGGCGGAGGTGTTCCAGGCGCGCGTGAAGGGCACGGACGAAGGCCCGTTCCTGCGCACGGGAGACCTGGGCTTCCTGCGGGACGGCGAGCTGTACGTCACCGGCCGGGCCAAGGACCTGATCATCATCCGCGGCCGCAACCACTACCCGCAGGACATCGAGCAGACGGTGGAGGAGAGCCACCCCGCGCTGCGCGCCGGCAGCGTGGCGGCGGTGTCGCTGGAGGTCGCGGGCGAGGAGCGCCTGGTCATCGTGCAGGAGGTCGACCTGCGCAAGGCGGGCAACCTGCGCAAGCAGGTGGACATGGCGGAAGCCGCGGTGAAGGAGATCCGCCAGCGCGTCGCCGAGCGCCACGAGGTCCAGGTGCACGCCGTGGCGCTGATCGAGCCCGGCAGCATCCCGAAGACCTCCAGCGGGAAGATCCAGCGGCACGCGAGCAAGGCGCAGTTTATCGCGGACGAGCTGCGCACGGTGCTGGTGTGGCGCGAGCCGGGGTTCGAGGAGGCGGAAGCCGCGGACGAGTCCCCGGAGCCTGACTCAGCGCCGGTGCGTGAGGACGTGCCGGAGGCCGCCCGGGCCGCGCTGACGTGGCTGGTGGAGCGCGTGGCGGAGCAGCTGAAGGTCCCGGCGAAGACGGTGGACGTGCGTGAGCCCATCACGCGCTACGGCCTGGATTCGCTGAGCGCGGTGGAGCTGGCGCACGCGGTGGAGAAGGGGCTGGGGATCGCGCTGCCCATGGAGCTGCTGCTCCAGGGCCCGAGCCTGGTGGAGCTGGCGAAGCGCATCACGGCCGCGAAGCAGGAGCCGAAGGCGGCGGTGCTCGCGCCCCGGCCGCGTGGAGCGACGCAGCCGCTGTCGTTCGCGCAGCAGCGCCTGTGGTTCCTGGACCGGCTGGAGCAGGGCAGCGCGCTCTACAGCATCCCGGGCGCGGTGCGGCTGGACGGCGCGCTGGATGCGGAGTCGCTGCGGAAGAGCCTGGAGGAGGTCGTCCGCCGGCACGAGTCGCTGCGCACGACGTTCCGCGAGGAGAACGGCGAGGCGGTGCAGCTCATCCACCCGGCGAAGGCCTTCGAGCTGCCGGTGGTGGACCTGACGGGCTTCCCGGAGACGCAGCGCGAGGCCGAGGCGCGGCGGTGCGTGGATGAAGAGGCCGTGCGCCCGTTCGACCTGGGCACGGGTCCGCTGGTGCGCGCGCGTTTGCTCAAGCTGGGTGACGCGAAGCACGTGCTGCTGGTGACGATGCACCACATCGTCTCCGACGGCTGGTCCATGGGCGTGCTCGTGCGCGAAGTGGCCGCGCTCTACGACGCGTTCCGCGCGGGCCGGGGCTCGCCGCTGCCGCAGCTGCGCGTGCAGTACGCGGACTTCGCGCAGTGGCAGCGGGAGTGGCTGCTGGGCGGCGTGTTGGAGAAACAGGTCGGCTACTGGAAGCAGCGCCTGGCCGGAGCGCCCGCGCTGCTGGAGCTGCCGACGGACTTCGCGCGTCCGGCGGCGCAGACGTACCGGGGCGCGACGGTGCCCGTGAAGCTGGGCGCGGAGCTGAGCAAGGCGCTGGGCGCGCTGGCGAAGCAGGAAGGCGCCACGCCGTACATGCTGCTGCTGGCGGCGTTCCAGGTGCTGCTGTCGCGCTACAGCGGTCAGGACGACGTGAGCGTGGGTTCGCCCATCACCGGCCGCACGCGCGCGGAGACGGAGGGCCTCATCGGCTTCTTCGTCAACACGCTGGTGCTGCGCACGAAGCTGGACGGCAACCCGAGCTTCCGCGCGCTGCTGGCCCAGGTGAAGGAGACGACGCTGGGTGCGTACGCGCACCAGGACGTGCCCTTCGAGAAGCTGGTGGAGGAGGTGCAGCCGCAGCGCAGCCTCAGCCACTCGCCGCTGTTCCAGGTGATGTTCGTGTTGCAGCAGGACGTGCTGCCGCACTTCCGCCTGCCGGGCGTGGAGCTGTCGCCGTACGACGTGGAGTCCAAGACGGCGAAGTTCGACCTGACGCTCTACCTGACGGAGACGGCGGGCGGGCTGGAAGGGACGCTGGAGTACAACACCGACCTGTTCGCGGCGGCGACCGCGCGCCGGATGACGGAGCACCTGCGGGTGCTGCTGGAGTCGCTGATCGCGAACCCGGGCGGGAAGCTGTCCGAGCTCCCGCTGATGGGCGCGCAGGAGCAGCAGTCGCTGCTCAAGGACATCTCGGGGACGGACCTGCCGGCCCCGGTGAGCGGGACGATGCAGGCGCTCTTCGAGGCGCAGGCTTCGCGCACGCCGGACGCGCCCGCGGTGCACTTCGATGGGGAGGTGCTGACGTACGCGCAGCTGGACGCGCAGGCGAACCAGCTGGCGCACCACCTGCGTGGCCTGGGCATCGGGCCGGACACGCTGGTGGGCGTGAGCCTGGAGCGTTCCGCGCGCATGGTCGTGGCGCTGCTGGGCGTGCTGAAGGCCGGTGGCGCTTACGTGCCGCTGGATCCGGCGTACCCGCGTGAGCGCCTGGGTTGGATGCTGGAGGACGCGCAGGCCCCGGTGCTGCTGACGCAGCAGAAGCTGCTGGGCGTGTTGCCGGAGCACTCGGCGAAGACCGTGTGCGTGGACACGGACGGGTCCGTCATCGCGCGTCAGCCGGCCACGCCTGTCGTGGCGGGCACGGGCGTGGGGAACCTGGCGTATGTGCTGTACACGTCGGGCTCCACGGGCCGTCCGAAGGGCGTGGCGATTGAACAGCGCAGCGTGGTGGCCTTCCTGCACTGGGCCACGGCTGCGTTCACGAAGCAGCAGCTGGCGGGCGTGCTGGCGGCGACGTCGCTGAACTTCGACCTGTCCGTGTTCGAGGTCTTCGCGCCGCTGGTCAGCGGTGGTGCCGTCATCGTCGCGGAGAACGCGCTCGCGTTGCCGACGCTGAAGGACGCGGGCCGCGTGACGCTGGTGAACACGGTGCCCTCCGCGATGGCGGAGTTGGTGCGCAGCCAGGGCGTGCCGGATTCGGTGCGCACGGTGAACCTCGCCGGTGAGCCGTTGCTGAACCGGCTGGCGCAGCCCCTCTATGCGCTGAAGAACGTCGAGGGCGTCTACAACCTCTACGGCCCGACGGAAGACACGACCTATTCGACGTACACGCGCGTGGAGAAGGGCGCCGCGCGGGAGCCGACGATTGGCCGCCCGCTGACGGGCTCGCGCGCGTACGTGCTGGACGCGTGGCTGCGGCCGGTGCCGCAGGGCGTGCCGGGCGAGCTGTACCTGGCGGGCGCGGGCCTCGCTCGCGGCTACCTGGCGAAGCCGTCGCTGACGGCGGAGCGCTTCGTGCCGAACCCGTTCTCGGCGCAGCCGGGTGCTCGGATGTACCGCACGGGCGACCGCGTGCGGTGGCTGGCGACGGGTGAGCTGGAATACCTGGGCCGCATCGACTTCCAGGTGAAGGTGCGTGGCTTCCGCATCGAGCTGGGCGAGGTGGAGTCGGCGCTGGCGTCCCAGCCCGGCGTGCGCGAGTCCGTGGTGGTGGTGCGCGAGGACGTGCCCGGCGACAAGCGCCTGGTGGCGTACGTGGCTGGCGCGTCGCTGGACACGGCGGAGCTGCGCAAGGGGCTGAAGTCGCGGCTGCCGGAGTACATGGTGCCGTCGGCGTTCGTGGTGCTGGGCGCGCTGCCGCTGACGCCCAACGGGAAGGTGGACCGCAAGGCGCTGCCGGTGCCGGAAGGCCAGTCTTCGCAGCGCCAGTACGTGGCGCCGCGCACGGCGACGGAGGAGCAGGTGGCCACGCTCTTCGCGCAGCTGCTGCGCGTGGAGCGTGTCGGTGCGGAGGATTCGTTCTTCGAGCTGGGCGGCCACTCGCTGCTGGCGATGCAGTTGGTCTCCCGCCTGCGCGCCGCCTTCGGTGTCGAGGTCCCGCTGCGTTCGCTCTTCGAGCTGAGCACGGTGGCTTCGCTCTCGACGTTCGTTGACGGGAAGAAGCAGCAGGCGGAAGGCGCGAACCTGCCTCCGTTGAAGCGGGTGGCTCGTGAGGGCTCGCTGCCGCTGTCGTTCGCGCAGCAGCGCCTGTGGTTCCTGGACCGGCTGGAGCAGGGCAGCGCGCTCTACAACATCCCGGGCGCGGTGCGCCTGGAGGGCGCGCTGGACGTGGAGGCCCTGCGCCTGACGCTCCAGGAGATCGTCGCTCGGCACGAGTCCCTGCGCACGACGTTCCGTGAGGAGAACGGCGAGGCGGTGCAGATCATCCAGGCCGCGGGCCGGATGGCCCTGCCCGTGGTGGACCTGACGGCCGCGGGCGAGACGGAGACCCAGCGCCGCGTCAACGAGGAGGCCCTGCGCCCGTTCGATCTGGGCACGGGCCCGCTCTTCCGCGCGCAGTTGCTCAAGCTGGGCGAGGCGAAGCACGTGCTGCTGGTGACGATGCACCACATCGTCTCCGACGGTTGGTCGCTGGGTGTCCTCGTGCGTGAGATGGCCGCGCTCTACGAGGCGCACACGCAGGGCCGCGCCATGCCGTTGCCGGAGCTGCCGGTGCAGTACGCGGACTTCGCGCAGTGGCAGCGGGAATGGCTGCTGGGCGGAGCGCTGGAGAAGCAGGTCGGCTACTGGAAGCAGCAGCTCTCCGGGGCTCCGGCGTTGCTGGAGCTTCAGACGGACTTCGCGCGCCCGGCGGTGCAGACGTATCGCGGCGCCACGGTGCCGGTGAAGCTGGGCGCGGACCTGAGCCGCACCCTCAACGCGCTGGCGAAGCAGGAAGGCGTCACGCCGTACCAGCTGCTCCTGGCCGCGATCCAGGTGCTGCTGGCTCGCTACTCGGGCCAGGACGACATCTCGGTCGGTTCGCCCATCGCGGGCCGGACGCAGGCGGAGACGGAAGGCCTCATCGGCTTCTTCGTCAACACGCTGGTGCTGCGCACGAAGCTCTCGGGCAACCCGACCTTCCAGCAGGTGCTCAAGCAGGTGCGTGAGACGACGCTCGGCGCGTACGCGCACCAGGACGTGCCGTTCGAGAAGCTGGTGGAGGAGCTGCAGCCGCAGCGCAGCCTCAGCCACTCGCCGCTGTTCCAGGTGATGTTCGCGCTGCAGCAGGACGTGCTGCCGCACCTGAAGCTGTCGGGCATGGAGCTGTCGCCGTACGACGTGGAGTCGAAGTCGGCGAAGTTCGACCTCACGCTCTTCCTGACGGAGACGGCGAACGGGCTGGAAGGAACGCTGGAGTACAACACCGACCTGTTCACGGCGCTGACCGCGCAGCGGATGACGGAGCACCTGCGGGTGCTGCTGGAGTCCGTGGCGGTGCGGCCCATGGCGAAGGTGTTCGACCTGGCGCTGATGAGCGCGCAGGAGAAGCAGTCGCTGCTCAAGGACATCTCGGGGACGGACCTGCCGGCTCCGGTGAGCGGGACGATGCAGGCGCTCTTCGAGGCGCAGGCGGCTCGTACGCCGGACGCGCCGGCCGTCTACTTCGACGGGCAGGTGCTGACGTACGCGCAGCTGGAGGCGCAGGCGAACCAGCTGGCGCACCACCTGCGTGGCCTGGGCATCGGGCCGGACACGCTGGTGGGCGTGAGCCTGCAGCGTTCGGCGCGCATGGTCGTGGCGCTGCTGGGCGTGCTGAAGGCCGGTGGCGCGTACGTGCCGCTGGATCCGGCGTACCCGCGGGATCGCCTGGGCTGGATGCTGGAGGACGCGCAGGCGCCCGTGGTGCTGACGCAGCAGAAGCTGCTGGGCACGCTGCCTGCGCACTCGGCGCGCAACGTGTGCCTGGATACGGATTGGGAGACCATCTCCAAGAATCCTGTGTCGCCCGTCGATGCGCGCACGAGCCTGGGGAACCTGGCGTACGTGCTCTACACGTCGGGCTCCACGGGCCGTCCGAAGGGCGTGGCCATCGAGCAGCGCAGCGTGGTGGCCTTCCTGCGCTGGGCGACGACGTTCTTCACGCCGCAGCAGCTGTCGGGCATGTTGGCCTCGACGTCGCTGAACTTCGACATCTCGGTGTTCGAAGTCTTCGCGCCGCTGAGCGTCGGTGGCTCGGTCATCGTCGCGGAGAACGCGCTGGCGTTGCCGACGATGAAGGACGCGGGCCGCGTGACGCTGGTGAACACGGTGCCCTCCGCGATGGCGGAGCTGCTGCGCAGCGGGGGCGTGCCGGAGACCGTGCGGACGGTGAACCTCGCGGGCGAGCCGCTGCTGAACCGGCTGGCGCAGGCGGCGTACGGACTGAAGAACGTGGAGGCCGTCTACAACTTCTACGGCCCGACGGAAGACACGACGTATTCGACGTACCTGCGCGTGGAGAAGGGCGCGACGCGGGAGCCGACGGTGGGCCGTCTGCTGACGGGCTCGCGAGGGTACGTGCTGGACGCGTGGCTGCGTCCGGTGCCGCAGGGCGTGCCGGGCGAGCTGTACATCGCGGGCGCGGGCCTCTCGCGAGGCTACCTGGCCAAGCCGTCGCTGACGGCGGAGAAGTACCTCCCCAATCCCTTCAGCGACGAGCCCGGCGCGCGGATGTACCGCACGGGCGACCGCGTCCGGTGGTTGCCGAACGGCGAGCTGGAGTACCTGGGGCGCATCGACTTCCAGGTGAAGGTGCGTGGCTTCCGCATCGAGCTGGGCGAAGTGGAGTCGGTGCTGTCCAAGCAGCCCGGTGTGCGCGAGTCCGTGGTGGTGGTGCGCGAGGACGTGCCCGGCGACAAGCGCCTGGTGGCGTACGTCGCGGGCGCGTCGCTGGACGTGGCGGAGCTGCGCAAGGGCCTGAAGGCGCGGCTGCCGGAGTTCATGGTGCCGTCGGCGTTCGTGGTGCTGAACGCGCTGCCGCTCAATCCGAATGGCAAGGTGGACCGCAAGGCGCTGCCGGTGCCGGAGGCCCAGTCGTCGCAGGGCCAGTACGTGGCGCCGCGCACGGCGACGGAGGAGCAGGTGGCCACGCTCTTCGCGCAGCTGCTGCGCGTGGAGCGCGTGGGCGCGGAGGATTCGTTCTTCGAGCTGGGTGGACACTCGCTGCTGGCGATGCAGCTGGTCTCCCGGCTGCGCGCGACCTTTGGCGCCGAAGTGCCGCTGCGTTCGCTCTTCGAACTGAGCACAGTGGCTTCGCTCGCGGCGTTCGTGGACACGGCCCGTGCCACGTCCAACGCCCCGGCGATCGTGGCTCGGCCCCGGAGCGTCACGGAGCCGCTGTCGTTCGCGCAGCAGCGTCTGTGGTTCCTGGACCAGCTGGAGCAGGGCAGCGCCTTCTACAACGTGGCGGGCGGCGTGAAGCTGGAGGGCACGCTGCATGTGGAAGCCATGCGGCGGGCCCTGGAAGAGATCGTCCGCCGGCATGAGTCGCTGCGCACGACCTTCCGCGAGGAGAACGGTCAGGCCGTGCAGGTCATCCACCCGGCGAAGGCCTTCGAGCTGCCGGTGGTGGACCTCTCCGGTGCACAGGACTCGGAAGCGCGGCGGCAGGCGGAGGAAGAAGCCGCGCGCCCGTTCGATCTGGGCACGGGCCCGCTCTTCCGCGCGAAGCTGCTGAAGCTGGGCGAGGCGAAGCACGTGCTGCTGGTAACGATGCACCACATCGTCTCCGACGGTTGGTCGCTGGGTGTCCTCGTGCGCGAGGTTGCCGCGCTCTACGAGGCCCAGGTCCTCGACCAGAAGTCCCCGCTGCCGGAGCTGGCGGTGCAGTACGCGGACTTCGCGCAGTGGCAGCGGGAGTGGCTGCTGGGCGGGGTGCTGGAGAAGCAGGTCGGCTACTGGAAGCAGCAGCTGGCCGGAGCGCCTGCCGTCCTGGAGCTGCCGACGGACTTCGCGCGTCCCGCGGTGCAGACGTACCGGGGCGCCACGGTGCCGGTGAAGCTGGGCGCGGACCTGAGCCGCACGCTCAACGCGCTGGCGAAGCAGGAAGGCGTCACGCCGTACCAGTTGCTCCTGGCCGCGTTCCAGGTGCTGCTGTCCCGTTACAGCGGCCAGGACGACGTGAGCGTGGGTTCGCCCATCGCGGGCCGGACGCAGGCGGAGACGGAAGGCCTCATCGGCTTCTTCGTCAACACGCTGGTGCTGCGCACGAAGCTGGCCGGTAACCCGAGCTTCCAGCAGATCCTCAAGCAGGTGCGTGAGACGACGCTGGGCGCGTACGCGCACCAGGACGTGCCGTTCGAGAAGCTGGTGGAGGAGCTGCAGCCGCAGCGCAGCCTGAGCCATGCGCCGCTGTTCCAGGTGATGTTCGCGCTGCAGCAGGACGTGCTGCCGCACCTGAAGCTGTCGGGCGTGGAGCTGTCGCCGTACGACGTGGAGTCGAAGTCGGCGAAGTTCGACCTCACGCTGTCGCTGACGGAGACGGCGGGCGGGCTGGAAGGAACGCTGGAGTACAACACGGACCTCTTCGCCGCCTCGACGGCGCGGCGGATGACGGAGCACCTGCGCGTGCTGCTGGAGTCCGTGGCGATGCGTCCCTCGGCGAAGCTGTCCGAGCTGGCGCTGATGGGGCCGCAGGAGCGTCACCAGGTGCTGGTGGCGTGGAACGACACGCATGGCGAGGTCACGGGCGACGTGACGTTCCCGGTGCTCTTCGAGGCCCAGGTGCGTCGCGCGCCGGACTCGCAGGCGCTGGTGTTCGAGGACGCCTCGCTCACGTACGCGCAGCTGGACGCGCGGGCGAACCAGCTGGCGCACCACCTGCGCACGCTGGGCGTCGGGCCCGAGGTGCGCGTGGCGCTCTGCGTGGAGCGTTCGCTGGACCTGGCCGTGGCGATGCTCGGCATCCAGAAGGCCGGTGGCGCCTTCGTGCCGCTGGATCCGTCCTACCCGCGTGAGCGCCTGTCCTTCATGCTGGAGGACAGCGGCGCGCCCGTGCTGGTGACGCAGGACTCGCTGAGCCAGCAGTTGCCCACCGACGGCCTGCGCGTCGTGCGCATGGACGTGGAGGCGGCGCACCTCCGGTCGCTGCCGGAGTCCGCTCCGGCCTCCCGCGCCAACGCCGACACCCTGGCGTACGTCATCTACACGTCCGGCTCCACGGGCCGCCCCAAGGGCACGCTGCTGCCGCACCGGGGCCTCAACAACACCGCCCGGCAGGCCGCCGCGGCGAAGGGCCTGGGCACGGGCCGCCGCGTGTTGCAGTACGCGGCGTCCAGCTTCGACGCCAGCGTGTGGGAGGTGTTCAGCACGCTCGTGTCGGGGGCCACGCTGGTGCTCGCGGCGCGCGACCGGCTGCTGCCGGATGAGCCGCTGCGCACGCTGCTCCAGTCGCAGCGCATCAGCACCGTGACGCTGACGCCGTCGGTGCTCGCGCAATTGAGCACGGACGGGCTGGAGGGCCTGTCCACCATCGTCTCCGCCGGTGAGGCGCTGAGCGTGGAGATGGCGCGCAAGTGGGGGCTGGGGAGGACGCTGATCAACGCGTACGGCCCCACCGAGACCACGGTCTGCGCGACCCTCACGCACGGCGGAGTCCGCGCGGATCGCCTGACCATCGGCAAGCCGCTGGCGAACGTGCGCGTGTACGTGCTGGATGCCCTGCACCACCCGGTGCCCGTGGGCGTGGCCGGTGAGCTGTACGTCGCCGGTGAAGGCCTCGCGCGCGGCTACCAGGGCCGGCCGGACATGACGGCGGAGAAGTTCGTCCCCAACCCGTTCAGCGACGAGCCCGGCGCGCGGCTGTACCGCACCGGCGACCGCGTGCGCTGGCTGGCGGATGGCGAGATCGAATACCTGGGCCGCATCGACCACCAGGTGAAGGTGCGCGGCTTCCGCATCGAGCTGGGTGAAATCGAGGCCGTGCTGCTGCGCCACGCGGACGTGCGTGAGGCGGTGGTCGTGGTGCGCGAGGATGTCCCGGGCGACAAGCGGCTGGTCGGCTACGTCGTGTCGCAGCCGGGCCGGACGGTGGACGCGGCCTCGCTGCGCAAGCACCTGAAGGACGGCGTGCCGGAGTACATGGTGCCGTCGGCCTTCGTCGTGCTGGACGCGCTGCCGATGACGCCCGCCGGCAAGGTGGACCGCAAGGCCCTGCCGGCCCCCACGGGCGCGCTCACGCGTCCGGACGCCTACGTGGCTCCGCGCACGACGACGGAGGCCCGCGTGGCGGCCCTCTTCGCGCGCGTGCTCACCGTGGAGCGCGTGGGCGCGGAGGATTCATTCTTCGAACTGGGTGGCCACTCGCTGATGGCCACGCAGCTGGTGTCGCGCCTGCGCGGCGAGTTCCAGGTGGAGCTGCCCCTGCGCGCGCTCTTCGAGTCCCCCACGGTGGCCGCCCTGGCCGCCCGCGTGGACGAGGCCACCGGCGCCGAGCGGAAGTTCAAGACGCCGCCGCTCAAGCCCGCGTCGCGCGAGGGCTCGCTGCCGCTGTCGTTCGACCAGGAGCGCCTCTGGCTCTTCGAGCAGCTCACGCCGGGCACGCCCATCTACAACGTGCCCAGCGCGGCCCGCCTGAGCGGCGACCTGGACGTCGAAGTGCTCCGCCGCGGCCTGGAGGAGATCGTCCGGCGCCACGAGGCGCTGCGCACCGTCTTCCAGCAGGACGCGTCCGGTGCTCCCGTGCAGGTCGTCCTGCCGGCGAAGCCGTTCGTGCTGCCGGTGGTGGACCTGTCCTCGCTGCCCGCCGACCAGGCGGAGGCCGAGGCCCGCAAGCACCTGAACGCGGAGGCCGCCCGGCCGTTCGATCTGGTGCAGGGCCCGCTCCTGCGCGCCCAGCTCCTGAAGCTGAGCGCGCGTGAGCACGTGCTGTGCCTCGCCATGCACCACATCGTGGTGGATGGCTGGGCCGTGGGCGTGTTCATGCACGAACTCCAGGCGCTCTACACCGCGTTCTCGCGCGGAGAGGCCTCGCCGCTGCCCGCGTTGCCCGTGCAGTACGCGGACTACACGCTCTGGCATCGCAACTGGCTGAGCGGCGACGTGCTGGAGCAGCAGATCTCCTGGTGGAAGAAGCAGCTGGCCGGAGCGCCCCGCATCGCGCTGCGCACGGACGCGCCGCGCCCCGCGGGCGACCGCTTCCACGGTGACAGCCGCCGCTTCCACCTGTCTCCGGAGCTCACGTCCCGCATCGAGGCGCTGGGACGAGGGGAGGGCGCCACGCTGTTCATGGTGCTGCTCGCCGCGTTCGACGCGCTCCTGCACCGCCGCACGGGTCAGGACGACATCGTCGTGGGCACGGACATCGCGAACCGCGCCCGTGAGGAGCTGGAGTCGCTGGTCGGCTTCTTCACCAACCAGCTCGTCCTGCGCACGCAGGTGTCGGGCGACCTGTCCTTCCGCGCGCTGCTGGAGCGCGTGCGCAAGGGGACCCTGGACGCCTACGAGCACCAGGACCTGCCCTTCGGCACGCTGGTGCAGGCGCTCAAGCCGCCGCGTGAGCCGGGTGGTCAGCTCTTCAACGTGAAGTTCGTGCTGGAGAACGCGCCGCTGCCGCCGCTCCAGCTCCCGGGCCTGGAGCTGAGCCTCCTGGACGCGGAGACGAACGGCACCGCCAAGTGGGACCTGCTCGTCGTCGTCTTCCCGTGGCAGGGCGGGCTCACCGTCACGGTGGAGCACAACACGGACGTGCTCGACCGCGCGTCGGTGGAGCGCCTGTTCGCCCACTTCGAGTCGTTGCTGCGCGCCGTCGTGGACGACCCGGAGCGCCGCATCGGCATGCTGCCGCTGCTCACGCCGGATGAGCGCGGCACGCTGGCCGCGTGGAACGACCGCCCGAGGACGTACCCGCACGGTCAGCCCGTGTCGCGCGTCTTCGAGGCGCAGGCCGCCCGCGCCCCGGACGCGGTCGCCGTGAGCTTCGAGGGTGAGACGCTGACCGCCGCGCAGCTCAACGCGCGCGCCAACCAGCTCGCGCACCACCTGCGTGCCCTGGGCGTCAGGCCCGGCAAGCGCGTGGGCGTGTCCCTGGAGCGTTCGCTGGATCTCGTCGTCGCGGTGCTGGGCATCGCCAAGGCGGGCGGCGCGTACGTGCCGCTCGACCCAAGCTTCCCCACCGAGCGCATTTCGATGCTCATCGAGGACGCGGGCCTGTCCGCGCTGGTCAGCGTCTCCGCCATCGCGGACGAGCTGCCCGCGCAGTGGCTCCAGGTGATCTGCCTGGATGACGACGCGGCCGCGCTCGCGAAGCGTCCGGACACCAACCTCGACACCGCGCCGAGCGGCGAGGACGAGCTGTACGTCCTCTACACCTCCGGCTCCACGGGCCGGCCCAAGGGCGTGTCCGTGCCCCATCGCGCCGTCGTGCGCCTGGTGTGCGGACCGGAGTGGGTGAGCCTGTCGTCCAAGGAGGTCTTCCTCCAGCTGGCGCCGCTCGCGTTCGACGCGTCCACCTTCGAGCTGTGGGGCGCGATGCTCAACGGCGCGAAGCTCGCCGTGTTCCCGCCGCGCGCGCCCACCCTGGACGAACTGGGCCAGGTCATCGCACGCGAGGGCGTGAGCACGCTGTGGCTCACCGCCGGCCTCTTCCACCAGATGGTGGACGGCAACCTGGACGGCCTGCGTCCCGTGCGCCAGCTGCTGGCGGGTGGTGACGTGCTGTCCCCCGCGCACGTGCTGCGCGTGATGGAGCAGCTGCCGGGCTGCCGCGTCATCAACGGCTACGGCCCCACGGAGAACACGACGTTCACCGCGTGCTACCCGGTGGAGAACGCAAGCGCGCTGGGCATCTCCGTGCCCATCGGCCGGCCCATCAACGGCACGCGCGTGCACGTCCTCAACGCGTCCCTGGAGCCTGTGCCCCTGGGCGCCCCCGGCGAGCTGTTCGCGGGCGGCGACGGCCTGGCGCACGGCTACCTGAACCAGCCGGAGTTGACGGCGGAGAAGTTCATCCCGGATCCCTTCAGCACCGTGCCGGGCGCGCGCCTGTACCGCACCGGCGACCAGGTCCGCTTCCGCGCGGATGGCTCGCTGGAGTTCCTGGGCCGCATCGACCAGCAGGTGAAGGTGCGCGGCTTCCGCATCGAGCCGGGAGAGATTGAAACGGCGCTGCGCGGACACCCGTCCGTGCTCGACGTCACCGTCGCCGTGCAGGAGGTCGCGGGCGAGAAGGCCCTGGTGGCCTACGTCGTCACGGAGGAGGGCGCGGAGCCGCTGGGCGTGGACACGATGCGTTCGTTCCTCCACGACAAGCTTCCCGCGTACATGGTGCCCACGGCACTCATGGCGCTGGACGCGCTGCCCCTCACGCCCAACGGCAAGGTGGACCGCCGCGCGCTGCCCGTGCCCGGCAGCGAGCGTCCGCAGATGTCCACGGAGTACGCCGCTCCTCGCACCATGGAGGAGACCGCGCTGTGCGAGGTCTGGGCTGAGGTGCTGGGCGTGGAGCGCGTCGGTATCGACGACAGCTTCTACGACCTGGGCGGTGACTCCATCCGCAGCATCCAGCTCATCGCGAAGCTGCGTGAGCGCGGGCTGGATCTGCCCATGGTGGAGCTGCTGCGCCAGCCCACCATCCGCGCGCTGGGGAACCTGGTGCACGCGGCGCCGTCGAAGGCGGCGGCGCAGGCCGTCCCGGGCTCGGAGCCGTTCAGCCTGCTGTCCGACGCGGACCGCGCGCGCCTGCCCTCCGACGTGGAGGACGCGTACCCGGTGGCCGTGCTCCAGGCCGGCATGCTCTTCCAGAGCGAGCTGGACCAAGCGTCCGGCATGTACCACGACGCCACCAGCTACCACCTGGAGATGGCGCTGGATGAGGCGAAGATGCGCCAGCTGCTGGCCGAGCTGGCCCGCCGCCACGCCATCCTGCGCACGTCGTTCGACCTCACCGGTTACGAGCAGCCGTTGCAGTTCGTGCACCGCGAGGCCCAGGTGCCGCTGGAGCTCCACGACGTGCGCCACGTGCCCGCCGCCGAGCAGGACGCGCTGCTGCGCAGGCTCGTGGAAGCGGACCGCTGCCGTCCGTTCGACTGGAGCCGCGCGCCGCTGCTGCGCTTCGCGATCTACCGGCGCACGGAGAAGACGCTCCAGTTCTCGCTCATCTTCCACCACGCCATCCTGGATGGTTGGAGCCTCGCGACGCTGCTGTCGGAGCTGTTCCGCGGCTACGTGAACCTGCTGCGCGGCACGCCGGCCCCGGAGGCGGCGCCGCTGGCCGTCACCTACCGCCAGTTCGTCGCGCTGGAGCACCAGTCGCTCACCTCCGGTGAGGGCGAGCGGTTCTGGAAGTCGCGCCTCGCGGAAGTGGACCGTCCGGCCCCCCGCGCGCCGCTGCCCGCGGGCCAGGAGCCGGTGCTGAGCATGCGGCAGGTGGACGTGCCCGCCGCGCTCCAGGAAGGCCTGCAGCGCGTGGCGCAGGCGGCCAACGTGCCGCTGAAGACCGTGCTGCTGGCGGCGCACCTGCGCGTGCGCGCGCTCATGGAGGGACAGCGCTCGGTGGTGACGGGCGTGGTCTCCAACGGCCGTCCGGAGACGGCCGACAGTGAGCGCATGGTGGGCCTGTTCCTCAACAGCATCCCGTTCCCGGTGACGCTGGAGGACGGCTCGTGGCTGGACCTGGTGCGCCAGGTGTCCAAGGCGGACGGCGACATCTGGCCGCACCGCCGCTACCCCATGGGCCGGTTGCAGCAGCAGCTGGGTGGCCAGCGGCTGTTCGAGACCATCTTCAACTTCGTCCACTTCCACGTGGCCGGAGGCCTGTCGCAGCTCGAAGGCGTGCGCCTGCTGGAAGAGACCCCGTCCACCGCGTGGATGGAGCTTCCCCTCAGCACGCTGTTCCTCCAGCGCCCGGACACCGGCGCGCTGATGCTCGTGCTGCGCACCAACGGCACGCAGCGTGACGCGGACCAGACGGAGGCGCTGGCGGGCTACTACTTCCGCGCCCTCGAAGCGATGGCCGCCAACCCGCACGCACGCCACGAGCACGCGCGGCTGCTGCCGGACGTGGAGCGCCAGAAGCTGCTGGTGGAGTGGAACGCCACGAACGCAACGCCCGCGAGCGACACCTGCGTGCATGAGCGCTTCGCCCTCCACGCGGCCCGCACGCCGGACGCAGTGGCGGTGGTCTGCGACGACGGCCAGCTCACCTACGGCGAGCTGAACCGCCGGGCCAACCAGCTGGCGCACTGGCTGCGCGCGCGCGGCGTGGGCCCGGATGCTCGCGTGGGCCTGCTCACCGAGCGCACCCCGGACGCCATCGTCGGCATGCTGGGCATCCTCAAGGCCGGCGGCGCGTACGTGCCGCTTGATCCGTCGCATCCGCCGGAGCGCCTGCGCACGGTGCTGGAGGACGCGTCGGCTTCGCTCGTCGTGACCCAGGCCTCGCTCGCCGCGAACGTGGCGGACGCGGTCCAGGGACACGTGTGCCTGGACTCCGACGCCGCGATGCTTGCTCGCGAGCGTGAGGACAACCCGGCGCGGCCAGGCGACGCGAGCTCGCTGGCCTACGTCATCTTCACGTCCGGCTCCACGGGCCGGCCCAAGGGCGTGGCCATCGAGCACCGTCAGCTCAACCACTACGTGGAGGGCGTGACGCTCCGGCTGGAGCTGCCGCCCGCGGCGAGCTTCGCGTCCGTGTCCACGCTGGCCGCGGACCTGGGCCACACCGCCGTCTTCCCGACGCTGAGCGGCGGCGGCACGCTGCACCTCATCTCCCGCGACCGCGCGTCCGACCCGGCCGCGCTGGGCGACTACTTCCAGCGCCACGCGGTGGACTGCCTGAAGATCGTCCCCTCGCACCTGACGGCGCTCCTGTCGTCGCCGTCGCCCGAGCGCGTCCTGCCTCGCAAGCGGCTGGTGCTGGGTGGCGAAGCGTCCGATCCGGCGCTCGTGGCGCGCGTGCACGCGCTGGTGCCCGGCCTGGAGGTCTTCAACCACTACGGCCCCACGGAGACGACGGTCGGTGTGCTGACGTGGAAGGTGGAGCGCGGCACGCAGCTGTCGGCCACGGCCTCCGTGCCGCTGGGCCGTCCGCTGCCCAACGCGCGCATGTACGTGCTGGACGCGGCGCTGCAGCCCGTCCCCGTGGGCGTGCCCGGTGAGCTCTTCATCGGCGGCGCGGGCGTGGCCCGTGGCTACCTGGGCCGGCCGGACCTGACGATGGAGCGCTTCCTCGCGGATCCGTTCCACGCGGAGCCGGGCGCGCGCGTGTACCGCACGGGCGACCGCGTCCGGTACCTGCCGGACGGCGCGCTGGAGTTCCTGGGCCGCGTCGACTTCCAGGTGAAGGTGCGCGGCTTCCGCATCGAGCTGCCGGAGATTGAAGCCGCGATGAGCGGCCTGCCCGGCGTGGCGGAGGTCGTCGTGCTGGCGCGCGAGGACGTGCCGGGCGACAAGCGCCTGGTGGCCTACGTCGTCGCGGTGCCCGGCCACACGCTGGAGGCCGGGGCGCTGCGCCAGGGCCTGAAGTCGCGGCTGCCGGACTACATGGTCCCGTCCGCGTTCGTCATGCTGGACGCGCTGCCCCTCACGCCCAACGGCAAGGTGGACCGCCGCGCGCTGCCCGCGCCGGAGAAGGAGACCGAAGCCGGCCGCGCCCACGTGGCCCCGCGCACTCCCACCGAGGAGCTGATCGCGGGCCTGTGGTCCAAGCTGCTCGGCGTGGAGCGCGTGGGTGTGAAGGACGACTTCTTCGCGCTCGGCGGCCACTCGCTGCTGGCGACGCAGATGATCTCCCGCATCCGGAGTGCGTTCCGCGTGGAGCTGCCCCTGCGCGCGCTCTTCGAGGCGACGACGGTGGAGACGCTGTCGGCCCGCGTGGACGAGGCCGTCCGCCAGGGCTTCGGCCTGGAGGCGCCGGCCATCGTGCCGCTGTCTCGCGAGCAGACGCTGCCGCTGTCGTTCGCGCAGCAGCGCCTGTGGTTCCTGGACCAGCTGGAGCCGGACAGCGCGTTCTACAACATCGCCGCGCCGGTGATGCTGGACGGCACGCTGGAGGTCGCTCCGCTGGAGCAGGCCTTCACGGAGCTGGTGCGCCGGCACGAAGTCCTGCGCACCACCTTCCGCGCGGAGGGTGGCAACCCGGTGCAGGTCGTCCACCCGGCGGCCCCCGTGCCGCTGCCGCTCGTGGACCTCACGCACCTGCCGGAGGCCGAGCGTGAAGCCAAGGCTCAGCGTCTGGCGGATGAAGACGCCGGCAGGCCGTTCAACCTGGCCACGGGCCCGCTGCTGCGCGCCACGCTGGTGCGCATCTCCGACGTGCGCCACATGCTGCTGCTCACGGTGCACCACATCGTGTCCGACGGCTGGTCGCGCGGCGTGCTCGTGCGCGAAGTGGCCGCGCTCTACGAGTCCTTCCGCCAGGGCAAGCCGTCGCCGCTTCCGGAGCTGCCGGTGCAGTACGCGGACTACTCGGGCTGGCAGCGCGGCTGGCTCCAGGGCGACGTGCTGAAGAAGCAGGTCGGTTACTGGAAGCAGCAGCTGTCCGGCGCGCCCTCCGCGCTGGAGCTGCCCACGGACTTCCCGCGCCCGGCGGTCCAGACGTACCGCGGTGAGACGCTGCCCTTCACGCTGCCGCGCGAGCTGTCGGATGCGCTGCGCGCGCTGGCGCTGAAGGAAGGCGTCACGCCGTACATGCTGCTGCTCACCGCGTGGCAGGTGCTGCTGGCGCGCCACGCGGGCCAGGACGACGTCACGGTGGGTTCGCCCGTGGCCGGCCGTGGCCGCATGGAGACCGAAGGCCTCATCGGCTTCTTCATCAACACGCTCGTGCTGCGCACGCGGCTGGAAGGGGACCCCTCGTTCCGCCAGGTGCTCGCGCGGGTGCGGGAGTCGGTGCTGGGCGCGCACGCGCACCAGGAAGTGCCCTTCGAGAAGCTGGTGGAGGAGCTGCAGCCGGTGCGCGACACCAGCCGCTCTCCGCTCTTCCAGGTGTGGTTCGTGCTGCACCAGGAGCTGGCGGCGAAGCTGTCCGTGCCGGGCCTCACCCTGAGCGCCTACGAGGCGGAGGCGCGCACCGCGAAGTTCGACCTGGCCCTGTCCATGCTGGACGCGGCGGACGGCTTCGTGGGCCGCCTGGAGTACAACTCCGACCTGTTCGCCCGCGCGACCGCTGAGCGGATGATGGCGCGCCTGCACGTGCTGCTCTCCGGCATCGTCGCGAAGCCCGAGGCGCCCGTGGGCGAGCTGCCCCTGCTGTCCGCCGAGGAGCGGCACCAGGTGCTGGTGGGCTGGAACAGCGTCCGCGCGGAGCTGCCGCGCGAGGCGACCATCCACTCGCTCATCGAAGCGCACGCGGAGGCCACGCCGGACGCGGTGGCGCTCGTGTACGAGGACCAGTCGCTCACGTACGCGGAGCTGGACGTGAAGGCGAACCAGCTGGCGCACCACCTGCGCCGCCGGTACGTCGGACGCGAAGTGCGCGTGGCGCTCTGCCTGGAGCGCTCGCTGGAGCTCGTGGTGGGCATGCTCGGCATCCTCAAGGCCGGCGGCGCGTTCATCCCGTTGGATCCGTCGTACCCCGTGGAACGGCTCGACTACATGCTGTCGGACTCGGGCGCGCCGGTGCTGGTGACGCAGGAGTCGCTGATGGACTCGCTGCCCACCGACGGCCGCCTGACCATCCAGCTGGACATGGACGTGGACGCCATCGAGCGGATGCCGGAAGAGGCCCCGCGCTCGGGCACGTCCGCGCACAACCTGGCGTACGTCATCTACACGTCCGGCTCCACGGGCCGTCCCAAGGGCACGCTGCTCCAGCACCAGGGCCTGGTGAACACGGCCCTGCGCGCAGCCGCGGCGAAGCAGGTGGGACCGGGCAGCCGCGTGTTGCAGTACGCGGCGTCCAGCTTCGATGCCAGCGTCTGGGAGATCTTCAGCACCCTGGCCGCGGGCGCCACGCTTGTGCTCGCGCCGCGCGACCGGCTGATGCCGGACGAGCCCCTGCGCACGCTGCTGAAGGAGCAGGGCATCACCACCGCCACCCTGACGCCGTCGGTGCTCTCGCAGCTGAGCACGGAAGGGCTGGAGGGCCTGCGCAGCGTCGTGTCCGCCGGTGAAGCGCTGAGCGTGGAGCTGGCGCGCAAGTGGGGCGCCGGGCGCCTGATGATCAACGCCTACGGCCCCACGGAGGCCACGGTCTGCGCGACGCTGACCGAAGGCGGCGTGAACCCGGAGCGCATCACCATTGGCAGGCCGTGGGCGAACGCGCAGGTCTACGTCCTGGACGCGTCTCGGCGTCCGGTGCCCGTGGGCGTGGCCGGTGAGCTGTACATCGGCGGCGTGGCGCTGGCGCGCGGCTACCAGGGCCGGGCGGACCTGACGGCGGAGAAGTTCGTGCCGCATCCGTTCAGCCAGGAGCCGGGCGCGCGCCTGTACCGCACGGGTGACCGCGTGCGGTGGCTTGCGAACGGCGAGCTGGAGTACCTGGGCCGCATCGACTTCCAGGTGAAGGTGCGCGGCTTCCGCATCGAGCTGGGCGAGGTCGAATCCGTGCTGCTGCACCACACGGACATCCGTGAGGCGGCGGTGGTGGTGCGCGAGGACGTGCCGGGCGACAAGCGCCTGGTGGCCTACGTCGTCGCGCAGGAGGACACGGAGCTGGACGTCGCGGAGCTGCGCCGTCACCTGAAGGGCGAGGTGCCGGAGTACATGGTGCCGTCCGCCTTCGTGGTGCTGGAGGCGCTGCCCATGACGCCCGCCGGCAAGGTGGACCGCAAGGCGCTGCCCGCGCCGTCCGACTCGCGCACGGAGCGCAGCGAGGCGGAGTTCGCCGCGCCGCGCACGCCGACGGAGGAGATGCTCGCCACGGTCTGGACGGAGATCCTGGACGTGAAGCGGGTAGGGGTGCGCGACAACTTCTTCGACCTGGGCGGGCACTCGCTGCTGGCCACGCAGGTCGCCTCGCGCATCCGCGAGGCGTTCGGCGTGGAGCTGCCGCTGCGCGCGCTCTTCGAAGCGCCCACCATCGCGGACCTGGCCCAGCGCGTGGACCAGTCCGTGCGTTCGGAGCAGGGACTCCAGGCGCCGCCCATCGTGCCGCTGCCGCGCGAGGGCTCGCTGCCGCTGGGGCTGGCCCAGCAGCGCCTGTGGTTCCTGGACCAGATGGAGCCGGACAGCGCGTTCTACAACATCGTGCTGCCCGTCCGTCTGGAGGGTGAGCTGGACCTGGGCGTGCTGGAGCGGACCTTCACGGAGCTGGTGCGCCGCCACGAATCGCTGCGCACCACCTTCCACGCGGAAGGCGACCAGCCCGTGCAGCGCATCCACGCGCCCGCGCCGGCTTCGCTCAACGTCGTGGACCTGAGCGGCCTGCCGGAGGCGGAGCGCGAGGCCGAGGCGAAGCGCCTGGCCGACGCGGAGACCAACCGCGGCTTCAAGCTGGACACGGGCCCGCTCATGCGCGCCCTCATCCTGCGCATGTCCCAGACGGAGCACGTGCTGCTCCTGTCGCTGCACCACATCATCACGGACGGCTGGTCCATGAGCCTGCTCGTCCGGGAGATCGCCGCCATCTACGCGGCCTTCCGCGAGGACAAGCCGTCGCCCCTGCCGGAGCTGCCGGTGCAGTACGCGGATTACGCCGGCTGGCAGCGCGACTGGCTGCGCAGCGACGTGATGGGCAAGCACGTGGAGTACTGGCGGCAGCAGCTGTCCGGCGCGCCCTCCGCGCTGGAGCTGCCCACGGACTTCCCGCGCCCGGCGGTGATGACGTACTCGGGCGGCGGCGTGGCGGTGCAGGTGCCGCAGGCGCTGTCGCAGCGGATCAAGGCGCTGTGCCGCGAGAAGGGCGTGACGCCGTTCATGTTCCTGCTGGCGGCATGGCAGGTGCTCCTGGCGCGCCACGCGGGCCAGGACGACGTGAGCGTGGGCTCGCCGGCCGCGGGCCGCGGGCACTCGTCCACGGAGGGCATCATCGGCTTCTTCGTCAACACGCTGGTGCTGCGCGCGAAGCTGGACGGCAACCCGTCCTTCCGCGACCTGCTGACCCAGGTGCGTGACACGGTGCTGTCCGCGCACGTCCACCAGGAGGTGCCCTTCGAGAAGCTGGTGGAGGAGCTGCACCCGGTGCGCGACACCAGCCGCTCGCCGCTCTTCCAGGCCATGTTCGTGCTCCAGGCGGAGGAGCTGTCCGGCCAGGTGTCCGTGGCCGGCCTCACCCTGAAGACGTTCGAAGCGGAAGCGCGCACGGCGAAGTTCGACATGTCCCTGTCGCTGGCGGACGCGTCCGAGGGCTTCCTGGGCCGGCTCGCGTACAACTCCGACCTGTACTCCCGCGTCACCGCCGAGCGGCTGGTGCAGCACTTCGTGATGATGCTGGAAGGCATCGCCACGGACCTGGATCAGCGCGTGATGGCGCTGCCCCTGATGACGGAGGACGAGGCGCGGCAGGAACTGGTCGTGTGGAACGACACCCGCGTGGACTTCCCGCGCGAGGCCTGCATCCAGTCGTTCCTCGAGGCGCATGCCCGCGCCACGCCGGACGCCGTGGCGCTCGTCTACGAGGACACGTCGCTCACGTTCGCGCAGCTGGACGCGAAGGCGAACCAGCTGGCGCACCACCTGCGCACGATGGGCGTCGCGCCGGAAGTGCGCGTGGCGCTCTGCCTGGACCGCTCGCTGGACCTGGTGGTCGGCATGCTGGGCGTGCTCAAGGCCGGCGGCGCGTTCGTGCCGCTCGACCCGGCGTACCCCATCGACCGGCTCGACTACATGCTGGAGGACAGCGGCGCCACGGTGCTCGTGACGCGCGGCGAGCCCATGCCGGGCCTCCACGCGGAGGACCGCGTCGGGCTGCACCTGGATGACGTCCGCGACGTCCTCCAGGCCCTGCCCACCACGGCGCCGTCCGTGACCCTGACCTCCGCCAACCTGGCGTACGTCATCTACACGTCCGGCTCCACGGGCCGTCCCAAGGGCACGCTGCTCCAGCACCAGGGCCTGGTGAACACGGCCCTGCAGGCGGGCCGCGCGCACCGCTACGCGCCGGGCAGCCGCGTGCTGCAGTACGCGGCGTCCAGCTTCGACGCGAGCGTGTGCGAGGTGTTCGGCACGCTCGTGGCCGGAGCCACGCTGGTGCTCGCGCCGCGCGACCGGCTGCTGCCGGACGAACCGCTGCGCACGCTACTCCAGGAGCAGCGCATCACCGCCGTCACCCTGACCCCGTCGGTGCTGGCGCAGCTGGGCACGGAAGGGCTGGAGGGCCTGCGCACCGTCATCTCCGCCGGCGAGGCGCTGAGCGTGGAGCTGGCGCGCAAGTGGGGCGAAGGGCGCTTGATGATCAACGCCTACGGCCCCACGGAGGCCACCGTCTGCGCGACGCTGACCGAAGGCGGCGCGAACCCGGAGCGGCTGACCATTGGCCGCCCGTGGGCGAACGTGCAGGTGTACGTGCTGGATGACGCGCTCCGGCCGCAGCCGGCGGGCGTCCCGGGCGAGCTGTACGTGGCGGGCGCGGGCCTGGCGCGTGGCTACCAGGGCCGGCCGGACCTGACGGCGGAGCGGTTCATCCCCAACCCGTTCAGCGAGGAACCCGGCGCGCGGCTCTACCGCACGGGTGACCGCGTGCGGTGGACGTCCTCGGGCGAGGTGGAGTACCTGGGCCGCATCGACTCCCAGGTGAAGGTGCGCGGCTTCCGCATCGAGCTGGGCGAAGTCGAATCCGTGCTGCTGCACCACGCGGAGGTGCGTGAGGCGGCGGTGGTGGTGCGCGAGGATGCTCCGGGCGACAAGCGCCTGGTGGCGTACGTCGTGCCCCAGGCCGCGGGCACGCTGGACGCGGTGGAGCTGCGCCGCCACCTGAAGAGCGAGGTGCCGGAGTACATGGTGCCCTCCGCCTTCGTGGTGCTGGAGGCACTGCCGCTGACGCCCGCCGGCAAGATCGACCGCAAGGCCCTGCCCGCACCGACGGGCGAGGTGGCTCGCACGCGCACCTTCGTGGCCGCGCGCACGCCGACGGAAGAACTGCTGGCGGCCCTCTTCGCGCAGCTGCTCAACGTGGAGCGCGTGGGCGTGGAGGACCACTTCTTCGAGATGGGTGGCCACTCGCTCATGGCCACGCGGCTGGCGTCGCGCATCCGCGAGGCCTTCGACGTGGAGCTGCCGCTGCGCACGCTCTTCGAGGCGCCCACGGTGACGGACCTGGCCCGGCGCGTGGACGCGCTGGTGGCGCAGGGCAGGGGAGTCAAGGCACCGCCGCTCGTGGCCCTGCCGCGCGCGGAGCGGATGCCGCTGTCGTTCGCCCAGCAGCGCCTGTGGTTCCTCAACCAGCTGGAGCCGGACAGCGCCTTCTACAACCTGCCGCTGCCGGTGCGGCTGGAAGGGACGCTGGACGTGTCCGCGCTGGAGCGCGCGTTCACGGAGCTGGTGCGCCGCCACGAATCGCTGCGCACCACGTTCCCCATGCGTGACGGCCAGCCCGCGCAGGTCGTCCACCCGGCGGCGACGGTGTCGCTGCCGGTGGTGGACCTGTCCGCTCAGCCCGAGGCCGTCCGCGAGGCGGAGGCCCAGCGGCAGGCCAACCAAGAAGCGCAGCGTCCGTTCCACCTGGCGAACGGCCCGCTGTTGCGCGTGAAGCTGCTCAAGCTGGAGGCCCAGCGGCACGTGCTGCTCGCGACGATGCACCACATCGTCTCCGACGGCTGGTCCATGGGCGTGCTGGTGCGGGAGATGGCGGCCCTCTACGAGGCCTTCGCCTCCGGCCGCGCGCCGTCCCTGCCGGAGCTGCCGGTGCAGTACGCGGACTACGCGGGCTGGCAGCGCGGCTGGCTGCAGGGTGACGTGCTGGCCCAGCAGATGGCGTACTGGAAGCAGCAGCTGACCGGCGCGCCCGCCGCGCTGGAGCTGCCCACGGACCGCCCGCGTCCGGCCGTGCAGACGTACCGGGGCGCCAGCGTGAACCTGCGCGTGGGCAAGCCGGTGACGGACACGCTGAAGGCCCTGGCCCTGAAGGAGGGCGCCACGCCCTTCATGGTGCTCCTGGCCGCGTGGCAGGTGCTGCTCGCGCGCTACTCCGGTCAGGACGACGTGAGCGTGGGCACGCCCATCGCGGGCCGTGGCCGCACGGAGACGGAAGGCCTCATCGGCTTCTTCGTCAACACGCTGGTCCTGCGCACGAAGCTGGAGGGCAACCCGTCCTTCCGCGCGCTGCTGGCCCAGGTGAAGGAGACGACGCTGGGCGCGTACGCGCACCAGGAAGTGCCGTTCGAGAAGCTGGTGGAGGAGCTGGCGCCCACGCGCGACACCAGCCGCACGCCGCTGTTCCAGGTGCTGCTGTCGTTCCAGAACGCGCCGGTGCCGGAGCTGGAGGTCAAGGGCCTCACGCTGCGCGCCGTCCCGCTGGAGCACGCCACCGCGCAGTTCGACCTGAACATGACCCTGTCGGAGGTGGACGGCGAGCTGCGCGGAGCCATGGAGTACAACTCCGACCTGTTCGACGCCGGCACCGCCACCCGGATGCTGGAGCACCTGCGCGTCCTGCTGGAAGGCGTTGCATCCCAGCCGGACGTGCCCGTGCAGCGCCTGCCGCTGCTCACGGACGGCGAGCGCAAGCAGTTGCTGGAGACGTGGAACGACACGCGGGCCGACTTCCCGCGCGACGCCTGCATCCACCAGCGCTTCGAGGCGCAGGTGGCCCGCACTCCGGACGCCATCGCCGCGACCTTCGAGGGTGAGACGCTCACGTACCGGCAGCTGGACGCGAAGGCCAACCAGCTGGCGCACCACCTGCGCCGGCTGGGCGTGGGCCCCGAGGTGAAGGTCGCCCTGTGCCTGGAGCGCTCGCTGGAGATGGTCATCGCCGTGATGGGCGTGCTCAAGGCCGGCGGCGCGTACGTGCCGCTCGACCCGAAGTACCCGCTGGATCGCCTGTCCTTCATGCTGGAGGACACGCAGGTTCCGGTGGTGCTCACGCAGGACTCGCTGGCGGATGAGCTGCCCGTCACCACCCAGCAGCTGATCAGCCTGGATGGCGACTGGAAGCGCACCATCTCCCGCGAGCGCGAGGACGCGCCCGTGACGGCGGTGACGGCCGGCAACCTGGCGTACGTCATCTACACGTCCGGTTCGACGGGCAAGCCCAAGGGCGTGGCCATCGAACACCGCGGCGTGTCCAACTACCTGACGTGGTGCTTGTCCGCGTACGGGCTGGACACGGGCGCGGGCGCGCCGGTGCACTCGTCGCTCGCGTTCGACCTCACGGTCACCAGCATGATCGCGCCGCTGGTCGCGGGCCGGGGCGTGGTGATGGTGTCCGAGGCCCGGGGCGTGGAAGGCCTGGCGGACGTGCTGCGCGAAGGCACGGGCTTCAGCCTGGTGAAGCTGACGCCCAGCCACCTGCGTCTGTTGTCCGACCTGCTGGGCGCGGACGCGGCGGCGGGGCGCACGGGCGCCTTCGTCATCGGCGGCGAGGCGCTGTTCTCCGAAGAGCTGGCGTTCTGGCGCAAGCACGCGCCGGCCACGCGGCTCATCAACGAGTACGGCCCCACGGAGACGGTGGTGGGCTGCTCGGTGCACGTCGTGGCTCCGGAGGATTCCGCCTCCGGCGCGGTGCGCATCGGCAAGCCGCTGCCCAACACGCGGATGTACGTGCTGGATGCGCAGCTGCAGCCCGTGCCGGTGGGCGTGCCGGGTGAGCTGTACATCGGCGGCGTGCAGGTGGGCCGCGGCTACCTGGGCCGCCCGGAGCTCACGGCGGAGAAGTTCGTCCCGGATGCGTTCAGCACCGACGCCGGCGCGCGGCTGTACCGCTCCGGCGACCTGGCCCGCTGGCGCGCCGACGGCACGCTGGAATACCTGGGCCGCGTCGACCACCAGGTGAAGGTGCGCGGCTACCGCATCGAGCTGGGGGAGATCGAGTCCGCCCTCATGGGCGCCTACGGTGTCCGCGAGTCCGTCGTCGTCGTCCGCGAGGACGTGGCCGGCGACAAGCGGCTCGTCGCCTACGTCGCGGGTGACGTGGAGTCCCTGGATCGCAAGGGCCTGCGCGAGCACCTGGAGCGCACGCTGCCGGAGTACATGGTGCCGTCCGCCTTCGTGGTGATGGAGGCGCTGCCTGTCACCTCCAACGGCAAGGTGGACCGCAAGGCGCTGCCCGTCCCCAGCGACGAGCGCGCGCAGGACGAAGCGTTCATCGCGCCGCGCACCCCGACGGAGCAGCTGCTCGCCGGTGCGTGGGGCGAGCTGCTCAACGTGGACCGCGTGGGCGCGACGGACGACTTCTTCGAGCTGGGTGGGCACTCGCTGCTGGCCACGCAGGTGCTGTCGCGCGTCCGGAGCATCTTCCGGATCGACCTGCAGCTGCGGGACGTCTTCAACGCGCCCACGGTGCAGAAGCTGTCCGTCCTCATCGACCAGGCGCTCCAGGCCGGCGCGGGCACCCAGGCGCCCGCCATCGTGCCGCTGCCTCGCGAAGGCCGCCTGCCGCTGTCGTTCGCGCAGCAGCGCCTGTGGTTCCTGCACCAGCTGGACGCGAACAGCCCGGCCTACAACGTGCCCATGGTCCTTCGCCTGAAGGGCTCGCTGGACGTGACGGCGCTGGAGCAGAGCTTCACGGAGCTGGTGCGCCGCCACGAATCGCTGCGCACGTCGTTCCACCTGGACAACGGCCAGGCCACGCAGGTCATCCACCCGGCGGTGTCGCTGCCGCTCCCGGTGGTGGACCTCTCCGACATCCCGGACCCCGAGCGCCATGACGAGGCCCGCCGGCTCGCGGATGAAGAAGCGGTGCACCCGTTCCAGCTGGCCACCGGCCCGCTCTTGCGCGTGAAGCTGCTCAAGCTGGATGAGAAGGAGCACATCCTCCTGCTCGTCATGCACCACATCGTGTCCGACGGCTGGTCGATGGGCGTGCTGGTGCGGGAGATGGCCGCGTCCTACGAGGCCTTCTCCAACGGCGGCACGCCGTCCCTGCCGCAGCTGCCGGTGCAGTACGCGGACTACGCGGGCTGGCAGCGCGGCTGGCTCCAGGGCGAGGTGCTGGAGAAGCAGCTCGGCTACTGGAAGCAGCAGCTGACCGGCGCGCCCTCCGCGCTGGAGCTGCCCACGGACCGTCCGCGTCCGGCGGTGCAGACGTCGCACGGCTCCAGCGTCCCGGTGAAGGTCGGCCGGGAGCTGACGGAGACGCTGAAGGCCCTGGCGCTGAAGGAGGGCACCACGCCCTTCATGGTCCTGCTGGCCGCGTGGCAGACGCTGCTGTCTCGCTACTCCGGCCAGGATGACATCAGCGTGGGTACGCCCATCGCGGGCCGCCAGCGCGCGGAGACGGAGGGCCTCATCGGCTTCTTCGTCAACACGCTGGTCCTGCGCACGAAGCTGGACGGCGATCCGACCTTCCGCGAGCTCTTGGGCCGCGTGCGTGAGACGACGCTGGGCGCGTACGCGCACCAGGAAGTCCCGTTCGAGAAGCTGGTGGAGGAGCTGGCGCCCACGCGCGACACCAGCCGCACGCCGCTGTTCCAGGTGTCCATGACGCTGCAGAACGCGCCGGAGGGGTCGTTCAACCTGACCGGCCTCGTCCTGGAAGGCGTGGAGGTGGAGCACCGCACCGCGAAGTTCGACCTGTCGCTGGGCCTCACGGAGACGGCGAACGGCATCGAGGGCGGGCTCGAGTTCAACACCGACCTGTTCGACGCGAGCACCGCCGAGCGGCTGGCCCGTCACCTGGGCGTGCTGCTGGAGGGCATCGGGGCGAACCCTGACGCGCGGCTGCACCAGCTGCCGCTGCTCACGGAAGGCGACCGCAAGCAGGTGGTGGCGGGCTGGAACACCCAAGAGCGCTTCGCTGTGGAGGCATGCCTGCAGACGCTCTTCGAGCGTCAGGCGGCGCGCACCCCGGACGCCATCGCGGTCACCTACGCCGAGCAGCGCATCACGTACCGCGAGCTGGACGCGCGGGCGAACCAGCTGGCGCACCACCTGCGCACGCTGGGCGTGGGGCCGGAGGTCCTGGTGGGCCTCGCGGTGGAGCGTTCGCTGGAGCTGATGGTGGGCCTGCTGGCCATCCTCAAGGCCGGCGGCGCGTACCTGCCCATGGATCCGGCGTACCCGCGCGAGCGCCTGGAGTTCATGGTGGAGGACGCGCGCGTGCCGGTGGTGCTCACCCAGCAGCACCTGCTGGACGTGGTGCCGTCCGGCGCGGCGAAGCGCCTGTGCCTGGATGCCGATGCGTCGCAGTGGGCCTCCGCGCCCACGACGACGCCGGTCAGTGGCGTGGCGCCGCATCACCTGGCGTACGTCATCTACACGTCCGGCTCCACGGGCAGGCCCAAGGGCGCGCAGATTGAGCACGCCCAGGTGGTCCGCCTCTTCGACGGCACGAAGCACTGGTTCGACTTCGGCACGAAGGACGTGTGGACGCTGTTCCACTCGTACGCGTTCGACTTCTCCGTCTGGGAGATGTGGGGCGCGCTCCTGTACGGCGGCAAGCTGGTGGTGGTGCCGTATGAAGTCAGCCGCACGCCCGCGGACTTCCACGCGCTGCTCAAGCGCGAGGGCGTCACGGTGCTCAACCAGACGCCGTCCGCGTTCCGTCAGCTGATCCAGCACGAGGAGCGCACGGGCGACCACGAGGGCCTGTCCCTGCGCACCGTCGTCTTCGGCGGCGAGGCGCTGGAGTTCGGCAGCCTGAGGCCGTGGTACGCGCGCCACGCGGACAACGCGCCGGTGCTCGTCAACATGTACGGCATCACCGAGACGACCGTCCACGTGACCTACCGCGCACTCAAGGCGGCGGACGCGGAGGGCGGGCGCGGCAGCGAGGTGGGCGTCGCGATTCCGGACCTCCAGGTGTACGTGCTGGATGCGCACGGACAGCCGGTGCCTCCGGGCGTCACGGGTGAGATGTACGTGGGCGGCGACGGCCTGGGCCGCGGCTACCTGGGCCGTCCGGAGCTGACCGCGCAGCGCTTCATCCCGGATCCGTTCAGCACGCGGCCCGGGGCGCGGCTCTACCGCTCCGGCGACCTGGCGCGGTGGCGTCCCGACGGCACGCTGGAGTACCTGGGCCGTGCGGACTTCCAGGTGAAGGTGCGCGGCTTCCGCATCGAGCTGGGCGAAATCGAAGCGGGCCTGCTGTCGCACCCGAGCGTGCGCGAGGCCGTGGTGCTGGTGCGCGAGGACGTGCCGGGCGACAAGCGCCTGGTGGCGTACCTGGTGGGCGCGCCGGGCCAGACGGTGGCGGGCCCCCAGGAGCTGCGCGAGCAGCTGCGGCGCACGCTGCCGGAGTACATGGTGCCGTCCGCCTTCGTGCCAATGGAGTCGCTGCCGCTCACGTCCAACGGCAAGGTGGACCGCCGCGCGCTGCCCGCTCCGGACACGACGCGCGCGGAGGCCTCCACGCTGGTGGTGGCGCGCACGCCGCTGCAGCTGCAGCTGGTGCGCGTCTGGGAGGAGACGCTGGGGATGTCGCCCATTGGCATCCGCGACGACTTCTTCGACCTGGGCGGCCACTCCATGCTGGCGGTGCAGCTGATGGGCCGCATCCAGCAGCTCACTGGCAAGAACCTGCCCCTGGCGTCGCTGTTCCAGGCGTCGACGGTGGAGCAGCTGGCCGCGTTGCTGGAGGCGGATTCACGCGCCTGGTCGCCGCTGGTGGCGCTGAAGCCGGAGGGGACGAAGCCTCCGCTCTTCGCCATCCACCCGGCGGGCGGCGGCGTCCTCTGCTACGTGGACCTGGCGCGCGAGCTGGACGCGGATCAGCCGTGCTACGGCCTGCAGGCCCGGGGCACCGAGGGCGAGGAGCCCCTGGGCACCGTGGCGGAGATGGCCGCGCTGTACCTGGCGTCCGTGCGCGAGGTGCAGCCGCACGGGCCCTACCACCTGGCGGGCTGGTCGCTGGGCGGCATCATCGCCTTCGAGATGGCGCGGCAGCTGCGCGCCATGGGCGAAGAGGTGGCGCTGCTGGCGAGCATCGACGCGTACACCGTGCAGCACATGGTGCCGGACAAGACGCCGGAGCAGGTCCTGGAGGACATGCTCACCTCCGAGCTCACCATGATGCTGGCGGCCACCACGGGCCGCGACCCGATGGAGCTGCGCGAGCGCATCTCGAAGATGACGCAGGCGGAGCGCGTGAACTACTTCTACGAAGTGGGCAGCCAGGGCGACACGCAGATCGCCGACGTGGGCGTGGAGCGCGTGCGCAACCTGTACCGGGTGTTCGAGTCCACCTCGCGCGCCTTCACGCAGTACGACGCGAAGCCGCTCGACGGGAAGCTCGTGCTGCTGCGCGCCAGCCAGCGTCCGGACACGCGTGAGCACACCGGCTGGGAGGACCTCGTCACCGGCGGCGTGGAGGTCGTGGACATGCCGGGCACGCACATGACGATGATGCGCAAGCCGCTGATCACCAACGTGGCGCGCGAGCTCCAGTCCCGCATCGTCACGCACACGACGCCGGTGGACGACGTGAAGAAAAAGATTGGGTAGCTGGCGGCGGGGCAGGGGAGCGGGCGTGGCGCGGGCTTCGGGGTTATCCTCGCAAGCCCGTGCTCCTGCCCGTCCTCACCGGTGTGTGGTTGTCGCTGTCCGGCGCGCTCGGCACGGAGCTGCGCCGGGACGGCTACAGCTTCCGTCCTCCGGACACCTTCCGGATGACGCGCTGGGAGCGCTACGCCGGATCGCAGGCGGGCGCGGTGTCCGGGGACGGCGTGCGCACGCGCGCCCTGTCCGCGGCCCTGGCGGACGGGGAGGGGCCGGACGCGGCCACGTTCCTCATCGCCGTCGTGGACGGGGGCTTCTCCGCGACCCCTTCGGAGCGCGACGCGTTCTCCACGGCCGTGATGCAGCACTTCCAGCGGGAACTGGGCGTAGCGCTGACGCCGGAGCGGGTGGACCGCGTGGGCGGGCCCGTGCCCCGGGTGGAGGTGCTGGGCACGCTGCGTGAGGCCGGACAGGTGCGCACGGTGCTGGTGGCGGGGCTGGCCTCGGAAGGCCGCCACGCCGTGGTGACGGTCAGCGCGCCGGCCGACCGCTGGGACGCCATGGCGCCCCGGGTGCGCGCGTCGCTGGAGACCTTCCGCATGGAGGCCCCGGTGGCGGGCGTGCTGTCGCGGCGGCTCGCGGGGGCGCTGGCGGGCACCCTGGCGGGCGCCCTGCTGGTGTCGTACGCGGCCTGGCGCCGCCGCCGGCAGGGGGAGGGCCCGGCCGCTTCTTGAGCCCTCTCAAGAGGGGGCGACAGCGTCCCCCGGTGGGGCTCGCGGTGGGATACGGTGCCTGCCGCCCATGTACTCCCTTCTCCTTGCCGCCGTGCTCGCGCAGGGGCCCGTGGCCCCTCCGGAGGCCGCGGCGTCCCCGGCGCCGCCGGTCCTTCCCGCGCCGGACGCGGGCGTCGCGGACGCGGTGGTGCCGCCCCTGCCGGTGGCATCACTGCCTCCGGCCACGCATGAGCTGTTCCGCCGCATCCAGGGCCGCGTCGCGCAGGTGCGCATCATCGAGCGCCGCTCCGGCACGAAGTCCTCCATCGGCTCCGCGTTCTTCGTGAGCGCGAAGGGCCACGCCCTCACGAACTACCACGTCGTCTCCGACCTGGTGCTCCACCCGGAGGACTACACGGCGGAGCTGGACCGGGGCGACGCGACGGTGCCGGTGCGCCTGCTCGCGGTGGACGTGGCCAGCGACCTGGCCGTCATCCAGGTGGACTCGCCCGTCAGCGACTTCTTCAAGCTGGAGGAGCACGAACCGCCGCAGGGCACGCGCCTGTTCGCCATGGGAAACCCGCGCGACCTGGGCACCACCATCGTGGAGGGCACCTACAACGGCCTGGTGCGCGACGCCCTCTACGAGCGCGTGCACTTCACCGGCGCCATCAACCCCGGCATGAGCGGCGGGCCCACGCTCAGCGGCGAGGGCGGCGTCGTGGGCGTCAACGTGGCCACCATGGGCAACCAGGTGGGCTTCCTGGTGCCGGTGGCCCGCGCGCGGACGCTGCTGGACAAGGCGCTGGAGCAGGGCGCTCCGCCGGACTCCGCCGCGCTGATGACGTCCGTGAAGGATCAGCTGATGGCCAACCAGCAGCGCATCACCGACCGGCTGATGGCCACGGACCTGCCGAAGCAGGCGCTGGGCGCCTACCGCGTCCCCGGCCGCTGGAGCCCGTTCCTCAAGTGCTGGGGCGACACGCCGCATGATCCGGAGACGCCCTACACGGTGACGAGCTACCAGTGCTCCTCCGAGGAGGACATCTTCCTGTCCTCCAGCCACCGCACGGGCGTGGTGGCCTACCTGCACCAGCACGTGGAGAGCCAGAAGCTGGGCGCGATGCGCTTCTCCGCGCTCTACAGCACGCTCTTCTCGCAGGACCCGGACGCGGTGGCCGCCACGCGCGAGGACGTCACCAACTTCCGCTGCAAGTCGGAGTTCGTGGACGTGAACGGCCTCACGGTGCGCGCCGCCATCTGCCTGCGCGCCTACCGCCGCTTCCCGGGCCTCTACGACCTGGTGCTGCGCGCGGCCACGCTGAACGCGACGACGCACGGCGTGGACACCAGCCTCACGCTGGGCGGCTTCTCCGCGGAGAACGCGCGCAAGCTGGCGCGCCGCTACCTGGAGGGCCTGTCGTGGACGAAGTGATCTTCCTGGAGGTGCTGGAAGGGGACGCCGTCCAGTCACGCCACCGGCTGGACAAGCTGCCGGTTTCGGTAGGGCGCGGCTACGCCAACGACATCATCCTGGACGACCCCAAGGTCTCCGCCGAGCACCTGCGCCTGGAGCGGCGCGAGGACGGCGCGGTGGTGCTGCACGACGTGGGCAGCGTGAACGGCACCTTCAGCGTGGAGCCGTGGGCGCGACTGAAGGAGCTGGTGCTCACCCCGGACACGCGCGTGTCCGTGGGGGACACGGTGCTTCGCTTCCGGCCGCGCTCGTTCATGGTGGAGGACACCGTCGTCAACGAGGCCCCGGCCTCACCGCGCGAGCGCCTCTTCGAACGTCCCCGCGCCTTCGCGCTGGCGATGCAGGCGCTGGTGGCCGTGTCGTTCATCTCGGAGCGGGTGACCCAGTTCGGGAAGACGGACTGGGGCGACCTGCTGTTGTCCAGCGTGCTGCCGCTGGGCCTTGCGCTCCTGTGGGCTGGAGGCTGGTCGCTGGCGAGCCGCATCGCGCGGCGCAGCTTCCACTTCCGGGTGCACGCCACCATCGGCGCGCTGCTGCTGTTGGGCTTCGCGGTGGCGCCGCCGCTGTTCGCGCTGTTGAGCTTCAGCTTCTCGCTGGGCGCGTGGCTGGGCTTCGTGCGGACGCTGGCCGTGCTGGGGCTGGTGGGGTGGGGGTTGTACTGGCACCTGCGCTACGTGACGCGCTGGCGCTCGGCGCGGCTGGTGCGCGGGCTCGTCATCGCGTCGCTGGGCGTGCTGACGCTGACCAACGTGTCGGAGCTCCTGGGCAACGAGCCCTTCAGCGAGTCGCTGGAGTTCCCCCGCTCGCTCCTGCCGCCGGTGCTGCGCGTGGCGCCGGCGCGCTCCATGGACTCGTTCTTCGAGGACGTGCAGCCGCTGGAGAAGAAGGTGGACGCGCTCGTGAAGGAGCGCTGAGGACGCGTCCACCTGCTGGCACCGGCCTACAGGCCGCGCACCGCGTGCGGCTTGTAGGGGGCCTCCAGCGCCTTCACCTCCTCGGGCGTGAGCTTGAGGGTCACGGCCTTCACCGCGTCCTCCAGGTGCTCGGGCTTCGTCGCGCCGATGATGGGCGCGGTGACGGCGGGCTTGGACAACAGCCACGCCAGCGACACCTGCGCGGGCGGGGCCTTGCGTCCTTCCGCCACCTGCTTCACCGCCTCCACCACGTCCCAGTCCCCGGGCTGGTTGTAGAGCACCGGCGACAGCGTGTCGGAGCCCGCGCGCGTCGTGGACTCCTTGTCGTCCAGTGACTTGCGCGAACCCGCCAGCAGCCCGCGCGCCAGCGGCGACCAGGGGATGACGCCCACGCCCTCCGCCTCGCAGAGGGGGATCATCTCCCGCTCCTCCTCGCGGTAGACGAGGTTGTAGTGGTTCTGCATGGACACGAAGCGCGCCCAGCCGTTGCGCTCGGACACGCTCAGCGCGCGCATGAACTGCCATGCGTACGCGGAGCTCGCGCCCAGGTAGCGCACCTTGCCCTGTCGCACGAGCTGATCCAGCGCGGACAGCGTCTCCTCGATGGGCGTGTTCGGGTCCATCCGGTGGATCTGGTACAGGTCGATGGTGTCCACGCCCAGCCGCTTGAGGCTCGCCTCGCAGGCCTGGGTGATGGCCTTGCGTGACAGGCCGCGCTCGTTCTGGCCGCTGCCCATGGGGAAGTAGACCTTCGTGGCCAGCACCACCTCGTCCATCTTCGCGTACTTGCGCAGCGCGCGGCCCGTCACCTCCTCGCTGACGCCGTCCGAGTACATGTTCGCGGTGTCGAAGAAGGTGACGCCCAGCTCCACCGCGCGGCGGAAGAAGGGTTGAGCCGCCTCTTCGTCCAGCACCCACGGGCGCCACTTCGGGGTGCCGTAGCTCATGCAGCCCAGGCAGATGCGGGAGACCCGCAGGCCCGTGTGTCCCAGGTTGGCGTATTTCATTCCGTCCGCTCCTTCGTCTTGAGTGCCAGAGACGTTCGCTGCTTGCGTATTGCCTGCCATGAGCGAGCGCTTCAACCTCCTGTCGCCGGAAGTGAAGGCCAACCCCTATCCCACCTACGCCCGCATGCGCCGCGAGGCCCCCGTGTGTCAGGTGGAGCCCGGTGGCATGTGGGCCGTGTCGCGCCACGAGGACGTCCTGCGCGTCCTCAAGGACCCGCAGCGCTTCTCCTCGCAGGGCTTCCGCGTGGCCACCAACCCGCCGTGGCTGGGCGGCAACCCCTTCTCCGAGTCCATGCTCACCATGGACCCGCCGCATCACGCCCGCCTGCGTGTCCTGGTGCAGAAGGCCTTCGGCGCCACGGCCATGGCCCGGCTGGAGCCCCGCGTGCGCGACCTCTGCCGGCAGGCGGTGGCGGACCTGCCCCGGGGCGTGCCCGTGGACCTGATGCCGCCGTACGCGCTGCGCATCCCCGCCGCGGTCATCAGCGAACTCTTGGGCCTGGACCCGTCGCGCGCCACGCGCCTGAAGCAGTGGGCGGACCTGATCACCGGCGGCGTCACCACCGTCCGGCCGGAGGAGGAGGACCGCAAGCAGCGGGCCCGCGACGCGGTGGCGGAGCTGCGCCACTCCTTCGGCGAGGTGCTGGAGGCCCGCGCCCGCGCGCCCGGCACGGACCTGGTCAGCGAGCTGCAACAGGCCCGCGTGGAAGGGGAGGCCCTGTCGAAGGACGAGCTCATCGCCTTCATGGCGCTCCTCCTGGTGGGCGGCATCGAGACGGTGGTGCACCTGTTGGGCGCGTCCCTCGTCGTGCTGAGGGATCATCCGGAGCTCTGGACCCAGCTGCGCGCGGACCGCTCGCGCATCCCCGCCTTCATCGAGGAGGTGCTGCGCTACGAGCCGCCCGCCCAGGCCGCGCCGCGCCTCACCACGGAGGCGGTGGAGCTGGGTGGGGTGCACCTGCCCAAGGGCGCCCCGGTGCTGGTGCTCCTGGGCTCCGCCGCGCATGACGACACGCACTTCCCGGACGGCGACCGCTTCAACCTGTCCCGCCCCGGTCCGCAGAACCTGCCCTTCGGCCACGGCATCCACTTCTGCCTGGGCGCGCAGCTGGCGCGCATGGAGGGCCGCCTGGCCCTGGAGGCGCTGCTGGATTCCTTCAGCCACCTGCAGGCTGGCCCGGAGCCCATGACGTGGCACCGCACGCTGGTGGTGCGCGGGCCCGCCACGCTGCCGCTCATCCTGCACGCGCACTGACCCCGCAAAGACGACGGGCAGGTCCCCGGTGAAGGGAACCTGCCCGCGTCACTGCTTCAACTCAGGGACCTTACGCCCGGACTTCCGCCGGGGGCGTGTCCGTGGTGGTCGCCGGGATGGCGGCGCCCTCCTTGAACGGAGACGTCTCCAGCGCGGCGCTGAGGACCTCGTCCATCTTCGTGGCGAAGATGAACTCCAGCTCGTTCTTCGCCTGCTCCGGCACGTCGATCAGGTCCTTGCGGCAACGCTCGGGCAGGATGACCCGCTTGATGCCCGCGCGGTGCGCCGCCAGGACCTTCTCCTTGATGCCGCCCACCGGCAGCACCAGGCCACGCAGCGTGGCCTCGCCCGTCATCGCCGTGTCGTGCCGCACCCGGATGCCCGTCAGCAGGCTGGTGAGCGCGGTCAGGATGGTGACGCCGGCCGAAGGACCATCCTTGGGGATGGAGCCCGCGGGGAAGTGCAGGTGGATGTCCGTCTTCTCGAGGAAGTTCGGGTTGATGCCGAGCGACTCCGCCTTGCTGCGCAGGTAGCTCAGCGCCGCCGTGGCGGACTCCTTCATCACGTCGCCCAGCTGGCCGGTGAGCGTCATGCCGCCCTTGCCCGCCATCTTGGTCGCTTCGATGAAGAGCAGGTCGCCACCCGCCGCGGTCCACGCGAGGCCCGTCGCGACACCGGGAACCTCCGTGCGCTCCGCGACCTCCGAGTAGAACGTCTCGGGCCCGAGGATCTCCTTCACGCGCTCGGCGCCGATGGTCTGCTTGTCCAGCTTGCCGCCGGCCACCTCCACCGCCACCGCGCGGCAGATGTCCGCGATGCGGCGCTCCAGGTTACGCACGCCCGCCTCGCGGGTGTACGACGTGGTCAGGATGAGCAGCGCCTCGTCCTGCACCTCGATGTGGTCCCCGTTGAGGCCGTGCTCCTTGAGCTGCTTCGGCACGAGGTGGATGCGGGCGATGGCCTGCTTCTCCTCGAACGTGTAGCCCGTCAGCTCGATGATCTCCATGCGGTCACGCAAGGGACCGGGGATGGGATCCAGCTGGTTCGCCGTGGCGACGAACATGACCTTCGACAGGTCGAACGCCACGTCCAGGTAGTGGTCGCTGAACGTGCTGTTCTGCTCCGGGTCCAGCACCTCCAGCAGCGCCGCGCTCGGGTCGCCGCGGAAGTCCGCGCCCAGCTTGTCGATTTCGTCCAGCATCATGACCGGGTTCTTCGTCCCGGCCTTCTTCATGCTCTGGATGAAGCGGCCCGGCAGCGCGCCCACGTACGTGCGGCGGTGGCCACGGATTTCGGCCTCGTCACGCACGCCGCCCAGCGACAGGCGCACGAACTTGCGGCCGGTGGCCTTGGCCACGCTCTGGCCCAGCGACGTCTTGCCGACGCCCGGGGGACCGACGAGGCACAGGATGGGCCCGCGCATGTCGTTCTTCAGCTTGCGGACGGCCAGGTACTCCAGGATGCGCTTCTTCACCTTCTTGATGCCGAAGTGATCCTTGTCCAGCTGCTGGCGCGCGTTCTCGATGTCGAGGTTGTCCTCGGACACCTTGGACCACGGCAGGTCCGCGATCCAGTCCAGGTAGGTGCGCGCGACGGTGTACTCGCTGGAGGCCGCCGGGATCGTCTTCAGGCGGTTGAGCTCCTTCTGGGCGACCTTCTCCACTTCCGGAGGCAGGGCGGCCTTCTTCAGGCGCTCCTGCAGCTCGTCGAGTTCTTCCTCTTCCTCGCCCATCTCGCCGAGCTCTTCCTTGATCGCCTTGAGCTGCTGGCGCAGGTAGTACTCGCGCTGGGTCTTCGACATCTCGCCCTTCACGGCGGAGTCGATCTTGTTGGAGAGCTTGAGGATCTCGCGCTTGCGGTTGAGCAGCTCCAGGACGAGCTTCATGCGCGCCTTGAGGTCGACCGTCTCCAGCACGGCCTGCTTCTCCTCGATGGGCACGTCCACGTTGGCGGCGATGAGGTCCGCCAGGTGGCCCGGATGCGTGATGCTCTCCACCAGCTCCGTGGCGGCGGCCGGCAGCTCGGGCATCAGCTCGATGACCTCGCGCGCCAGCTTCTTCAGGTTGATGCCCAGGGCCTCCACTTCGACGTTCTCGGAGGAGGTCTTGTCCTCCACCGCGTCGACGCGGGCCTTGAGGTAGGGGGCTTCCTGGACCAGCTCCATCACGCGGAAGCGCGCGAGGCCCTGGACCACGAGCGAGTAGTTGTCCTCGCCCATCTTCAGGAGCTTCACGATGCGGGCGACGGTGCCCATCGTGTACAGGTCGGACGCGCCCGGATCCTCTTCCTCGGCGCGGCGCTGCGTCACGACGCCGATGACCTGGTCGTCACGGACGGCGTCCTTGATCAGCGCGATCGTCTTCTGGCGGCCGACGGCCAGGGGCAGCACGCCGCCGGGGAAGAAGACACTGTTGCGCAGCGGCAGGATGGGCAGCACCTGCGGGATGTCTTCCTTGTTGATGAGCCCCGGAGGGGCCATCGCGGTGGGCATGGCGCTGGCCGCGGTGCCCTTCTTCTTCTCGTCAGACATGGGAGTTCGGCCTCTTCCTTGCTTGAACCCGGTCAGCAAGCGGCCGGGCCGGTGAACCATCCGGTTGTTTTCTGCGGCGGATGAACCAACGTAACAACCAAACCGGACATGGCAAACGCGATGTGCGTTATTTCCGTGCCTCGTTTTCTGTACGACGCTCCTCCTTTAACGGCCCAGAAGTCTCGCGTCCGGCGAAGGGGTGGGGCATGCTTGCCCCCCTCTCACGCTTGATGCGGTGCGCGAGCGCGCGCCCCCGCACTGGAGGCCGATGTGAAGCTCCACACCTGCGCCCACCTGCTGTCGCTGTCCGCGCTCCTGGCGGTCGGTTGCCACTCTCCCGTGGATGACGACGGATCCACGGTCCCGGACAGCTGCGAGGCGACGCCTCCGGTGGTGGCCCCCCAGAAGACGGACATCCTCTTCGTCATCGACAACTCCGGCTCCATGACGGAGGAGCAGCAGGGCATCGCCACGGAGTTGCCCGCCTTCGTCGCCGCGCTGAAGCAGGGCAGCGGTGTGATCCAGGACTTCCGCGTGGGGGTCATCACCACCTCCGTGTACCAGCGCCAGCGGGTGGCGGACGGGACGGACATCATCCGCGCCTTCCCGGATCAGGAAGGCCGGCTGCAGCCGGTGAAGGACGAAGCGAAGCAGCCCACCGGCGAGCGCTTCATCGAGAGCTCGGATCCAGACCTGCTGCCCAAGTTCCAGCGCCTGGTGGATCAGGGGACGAGCGGCAGCGGGCAGGAGGCGCCCTTCGAGGCGGTGCGGCTGGCGGTCGCCTCGCCCCTGGCCACCCAGCCCCCGGAGGAGGGAGGCAACGGAGGCTTCCTGCGCGACGACGCCCGCCTGCTGGTGGTGGTGGTGTCCGACGAGGAGGACTGCAGCTCCACGCAGCGCCCGCCGCCGGTGTACCTGGGGCAGGACCGGGCGGTGGATTCGTGCACCGAGCAGGGGGACAAGCTGACCCCGGTGTCGGAGTACTACCAGGCCTTCCAGGGCCTCAAGGACAGCCGGGGCGCGTCGCGCGAGGTGCTGTGGGCGACCATCGGCCCGGTGGCGCTGACGGACAAGCGCGCGGAGGTGACGACGACGACGGAGGGCGGCGTCACGTACGTGCGCAACGTCGACTGCCCGACGTCCTATGGGCCCGGCTACCGGCAGAGCGACATGGCGAAGTCGTTCGACGCGACGCGGGCGAACCTGGACTCCATCTGCAAGCCCAGCTACCAGCAGACGCTGCTGGACATCGCGGAGCTGGCCACGGTGGCGCAGAGCGTGGCCGTGGTGAACCTGCCGGATCCGCGGCTCGCGGTGGTGTACGTCACGCGCTCGGACGGCTCCGTGCAGACGTGCACCGCGGCCAATGGCGACTTCCGCTACGAGCCGCCCAGCGGCGACCGCTCCGCGCGCATCTTCTTCCTGGGGCCGTGCCTGCGGCGCGTGGGCGACACGAAGGTGGAGGTGAAGGTGCTGTGCGCCGGGTAGCCCGGAGCTGATCCGCGCACGCCGTCCACGAAGGGCCCCGCGAAGCACGCGGGGCCCTTTTTCGTGACCTGTCATGTCCGGTGCGAAAAAAAAGAAGGGCGCGGATCCGCCCTTGTCCGTCGAGTGAAGCACCCGACGCGACAGGTCCGGTCCGCTCGGAATGCCGCCTGCTCGGGTGTCAGACGGCTTCGGATACTGGCCCCATGCGCGCGAGTGCGCGCTGCGAGGAGGCCAGATGGGCGCGGCGGTCGAGCGGTCGGGGTTGGCGGTGGTGGAGGAGCTGCGCGAACGGATCCGCCAGCTGCAGGCGGCGCCGCGGCGCGCGCTGTCGGTGCTGCGCACGGGCGTGGACGCGGTGGACGCGCTGTTGCCCCAGGGCGGCCTGCCCCTGGGGACCTCCGTGGAGCTGTGCGGCGAGGCGGCGTCCGGGCGCACCAGCCTGGCGCTGCGCGCGGTGGCGTCCGCGCACCGGGAGCTGCGGCTGTGCGCGTGGGTGGATGGGCCGAAGGAGCTCTATCCCCCCGCCGCGGCGGCGCTGGGCGTGGACCTGGAGCGGCTGCTCGTCGTGCGGCCCCAGCTCTTCGCGCAGCGGGTGTGGGCCGCCGTGCAGCTGGCGCGCAGCGGGACGTTCACGGCGGTGGTGGTGGACCTGACGCTCGGCGTGGGCGTGCCGGGGCGGCCGGAGCGGCTGGCGCTGACGGAGGCGCGCAAGCTCGCGGACGCGGCGGCGCGGGGCGGGACGCTGGTGCTGCTCCTGACGTCGCCAGAGGCGCCCGCGGACGGGCTGGCGCGGCTGCGGCTGGAGGCCCGGGGCGTCCAGGGCTGGTCCGTGGAGCTGGAGCGCAGCCGGGGCGGAGGCGTGGGAACGCGCGTCGTGAGCCCCTGGAGTGAGCTGTACCCGGAGGTGGGGCTGGATGCCGGGGCGCGGCTGCTGGACGCGGACGCGGAAGCGCCGGGGGACGCGGGGCCGGGCTTCTACCGGGACCCGGGAGACCGCGTGCGCAACGGCCTGGGCATCCTGGGCCAGCGTCCCGGCCGTGACGCGCCCATGCCCTCCCTGGGGAGCGCGCTGTCCCAGTCCCAGTCTCAGGACGGACGCTGAAGGAGGGTGAGGCATGCGGAGGGGCTACCTGCACGTCACGCGCTTCCCGGTGCAGCGCAAGGTCATCGAGTCGCCCGAGCTGTCGGGCCAGCCGCTGGTGCTGGTGGAGGAGGTGCGCGGCCAGCGCCGGGTGGCCTTCGCCTCCACGCGCGCGCTGAAGGCCGGCGTGCGGCCGGGGATGACGCTGACGGCGGCCACCGCGCTGGAGCCCGGGCTGCGGCACTTCCCGTACCGGCCGAAGGACGAGGCCCAGGCGCTGGCGTCCCTGGGGGAGTCGCTGCTCGGCCTGTGCCCGGGCTTCCAGTGCGACGCGCCGGACGGGCTGTGGTTCGACGCGAGCGCGGCGCACCTGGTGGGGGGCGAGCCGGAGCTGGGCGCGCGCGTGCTGGAGGTCTGCGGTGAGCAGGGCTACCGGGCGCACGTGACGGTGGCGTCGGAGGCGTTCACCTCGCGGGTGCTGGCGCGGCATGGCTCCCGGCGCGTGGAGGTGGTGGCGGAGGGGCAGGGCGCGCGCGCGCTGGCGCCGCTGCCCCTGAGCGCGCTGGAGGACGGCTCGGCGAAGGCCTTCTCCGTCCTGGGGCTGTCCACGCTGGGGGAGGTGGCGGCGCTGCCGGCCGGAGCGGTGACGGCGCGCGGAGGCGCGAGCGCGGCCCGGGCCCACGCGCGGTGCCGGGGCGTGGACGACACGCCCTTCACGCCGGATCCGCTGGAGGAGGTGCTGGAGGACCGGGTGGTGCTGGACGCGCCCGCGGACACCTTCGAGCCCGTGCAGTTCGCGCTCAAGACGCTGCTGGACAGACTGGGCGCGCGGCTCTCCGGGCGGCAGCGGGCGGCGGTGCGGCTCACCTTCGTGCTGCGCCTGGACCCCACCGGCGAGGCGCAGGTGCCGCTGCTCCTGGCGCGGCCCACGGCGCGCGCGAAGCTGCTCCTGGACCTGGCGCGGCACCGGCTGGGGGAGCTGCGGCTGGAGCGGCCGGTGGCGGAGGTCGCCGTGCGGGTGGACGCGCACGACGAGGACCTGGGCCAGCAGCTGGCGCTGGGGGACGCGCCGGAGGGGGACGCGGCCCTGGAGGGCGTGCTGTCGCGGCTGGCGACGACGCTGGGCGAGGAGGCGCTGTTCGCCGCGTCCCTGGAGCCGGTGCACCGGCCGGAGGCGGCGCACACGCCCAAGGCCTTCCATCCACCGGAGACGCGGCGGGGCCTGTTGTCCCCGTCCGGCCCGCTGGCGCCGGAAGGCCATGGCCCCGGAGCGCCTGTCACTGTCTGGCGCGAGACGGGGGCGGCCCGGGAGCGGCCGTCGCGGCTGTTGGCCCGGCCGGCCCGGCTGGACGCGGAGGTGGCGGCGTCCGGGGAGATGCTGGCGGCGCGGCTCGCGGGGCGGCGGCACCGGGTGACGGCCATGGCGGGGCCGGAGCGGCTGGGGGGCGAGTGGTGGACGGACACCCCGTACCAGCGGGACTACTACCGCGTGCACTTCGAGGGGCTGGGGCCCGCCTGGGTGTACC
>NZ_RAWM01000130.1 GCF_003668875.1 Corallococcus interemptor
CCCCTGGCCGGAGTGGCCCGGCGCCACCACGCCCGTGGCCCCGCCCAATCCGTCCACGCCCAGCCAGCCGGAGGCCCTGGAGGGCGCACCGGAGGCGCTGGAGTCTGGCGCGGGCCGGCCGGAGGACGTGGAGGCGGGCGAGGAGCCGGAGGCGCCCAGCGGCGAGTTCGAGCTCGACGACGAGGCCCCGTCCGGCCGCCCGCCCAAGCCGACGCTCCACTGAGGGGCGCGCCGTGCCCAGGCAGGGAAGGAACTTCCCCTCCTCCCGGCCTTTCAACATCCGCCCCGTAGGATTTACGTCCTCCGCCCTCCCTTCAGGGCAACCCCACTGCCCAAGTGGGCGGATTCATTGGGAACCAGCAACCCTCAGGCGTTGGCAAAGCCCTTGCTAAGTCTTCGTTCGCGATGCGGACGACAACGGACATGGCGGCGGAGCGGGGACGGAAGAAGGCCGGGGCGGCCCGGGTCTTCAGCAAGCAGCCGGAGCGCATCGCGGCGCTGTGGCGGCGGATGCGGCTGGCGGCGCACGAGGGCCAGGGCGTTCCGGGCCCCAGCCTGCTGGACGGACTGGTGGAGCCCTTCGTCCGGGAACTGGGACTGACGCTGGAAGGCGTCGAGTCCAGCCCGTGGAGCCGCACCCGCGCGGTGCTGCGCCTGGCGCCGGAGCGTGGCGCGCGGGCCCTGCACGACGAGTTCGCACTGCTGCGGCGGTGCCTGGTGGACGCCCTGGAGGTGCTGGGCGGTGGGGACGCGGAGCGCCAGCGGATCAACCGCGCGCTCGACGAGGCCGTGGACAGCGCGGTGGCGCTGCTCCAGCGGATGGCGGACCCGAAGGCGGATGGGCCTCGGGTGCCCTTCGGCGGCCTGGTGGTGGAGTACTTCGAGCGGCCGTCCCACGCGCGCCGGGCCCCCATGGGCCGCCGCGACGAGCGGTCCGCGATGCACTGAACGGCGCGCAGGAGGCGCCAGGATTTGGTTGTAACGGTTTGCCGATCCGTCCGGCTTGACACTCCTCAACGAGGAAGGGTCCGGGGGCTGGCGGGAGGGTGCGCTGTCATGGATGGGGGTCCGTGACCGCGCCTTGAGGGTGCGAGTTCCTGCTCGGGGGAGCGGTGAGCCGCACACGGTCGAACGCCGGAACGCGTGGATGGGGGTCCGCGCGCTCCGCCGGTCGGACGGATCGGCATATTTTGTCGGCGGGATTGGGGATGGGGCAGCGGGAGGGCGCCTACGGGGGTGGGCGCTCTCCCGCATTTTTTCGTGCGGTGCTGCGCTTCAGTGCGCGTCCGCCCAGCTCTTCCCAGCGCCCACTTCCACCTTGAGCGGCACCTTCAGCTCGGCGACGGAGGCCATGCTCTTCACGGCCAGGGCCTTCACCGCGTCCACCTCCGCGTCCGGCGCCTCGAAGAGCAGTTCGTCGTGCACCTGGAGCAGCACGCGCGTCTTCAGCTTCTGCTCGCGCAGCGCGGCGTCCACCGCCAGCATGGCCTTCTTCATCAGGTCCGCGGCGGTGCCCTGGATGGGCATGTTGATGGCGGCGCGCTCGGCGGCCTGGGCCACCGCGCGGTTCTTGGAGAGCAGGTCGCCCATCAGGCGGCGGCGGCCGTAGAGCGTCTCCACGTAGCCCACCTTGCGCGCCTTCTCCACGGTGTCCTCCAGGTACTGGCGGATGCCCGCGTACCGGGTGAAGTACCGCTCGATGACGTCGCGCGCGTTCTCCTGGGAGATGCCCAGGCGCGTGGACAGGCCGTGCGCGGACAGGCCGTACGCGATGCCGAAGTTCACCGTCTTCGCCACGCGGCGCTGCTCGCGGTCCACGTCCTTGGGGTCTACGCCGAAGATTTCGGCCGCCGTGCGGCTGTGGATGTCCTCATCGTTGCGGAAGGCCTCGATGAGCACCGGGTCCTCCGCGATGTGCGCCAGGAGCCGCAGCTCAATCTGCGAGTAGTCCGCGCTCACCAGCTGGTGCCCCGCGTCCGCCACGAAGGCGCGGCGGATTTCGCGGCCCACTTCCGTGCGGATGGGGATGTTCTGCAGGTTCGGGTCGGACGAGGACAGCCGGCCCGTGGCGGTGGCCGCCTGGTGGTACGTCGTATGGATGCGCCCGTCCTTCGCCACCAGCGTGGGCAGCGTGTCCAGGTAGGTGCTCTTGAGCTTGGACAGGCCGCGGTACTCGATCAGCGCCCGCGCGAGCACGCTGTTGTGCTCCTCCGCCAGCTTCTCCAGCACCTCCTGATCCGTGGAGGGGCCCGTCTTGCCGCGCTTGAGGATGGGCAGCTTCTGCTCTTCGTAGAGCACCTGCGCCAGCTGCGGGTTGGAGCCCAGGTTGAAGACGTGGCCCGCGGCCTGGTGGCACTCGGCCTCCTTCGCCTTCACCTCCACGTCCACGCGCTCGGACGTGCGGGCCAGCTCCGCCACGTCCAGCTTCACGCCCTCGCGCTCCATGCGCGCGAGCACGGGCAGGATCGGCAGCTCCAGCGTGCGCGCCAGCTCCGCCAGCCCGCCCAGCTCCAGCTCCTTCCACAGCTCCGGCGCCAGCCTGCGCGCCGCGTCCGCGCGCACCGCGTACGCCGCGGCCACCTCCTCCGGCCCGTGGTCCGCCAGCGGCCGGCCCTTCTTGCCGCCCACGGACGCGGGCAGCGCGGGCAGCTCCGAGCGCAGCCGCTCCCGCGCCAGGTCCTCCAGCGCGTGCTCCCGGCGCGACGGGTTGAGCAGGTAGCTCAACAGCTCCACGTCGTCGTGCGCGCCTTCCAGCGTCAGGCCTTCGTTGGCCAGCACCAGCGTGAGCGCCTTGAGGTCGTGGCCGCCCTTCTTCACCGCCGCGTCCGCGAGCACGTCCTTCAGGGCCGCGCTGAAGGCCGCCACCGGCACCTGCGTGGCGCCCAGTTGCTGGTGCCTGAGCGGCACGTAGCGCGTGGAGCCATCCGGCAGCGCCACGCCCAGGCCCACCAGCGGCGCCGCGAAGGGCATGCCCTCATAGGCGGGCACCAGCGTGAGGCTCCCGGCCGCCTTCGCCGCGTCCGCCAGCGTCTTCAGCTCCGCCTCGGTGGTGACCAGCGTGGTGGTGGTGGACAGCGGCGCCACGTCCGGACGGGCCGCGGGCTCCTCCGCGGGCAGGTCGCGCAGCAGCGCGAAGAACTCCAGCTCCGTGAACAGGTCGCGCGCGCGCGTGGCGTCCGGAGCGCGGCGGATGAGGTCCTCCAGCTTCACGCCCAGGGGCAATGCCGTATTGAACGTCACGAGCTGCTTGGCGCGCGTCAGGCTCTCGCGGTGGGACTCCAGCGCCGCGCGGATCTTCGGCTTCTTCACCTCTTCCACGCGCGCGAGCAGCGTCTCCACGTCACCGAACTGGTGGAGCAGCTCCACCGCCGTCTTGTCGCCCACGCCGGGCACCTTGGCGACGTTGTCCACCGCGTCGCCCACCAGGGCCAGGAAGTCGCGCACCTGCCTGGGCAGGATGCCCATCTTCTCCTGCACGTCCGCGATGCCGATGCGCTTGTTCTTCGCGGGGTCGAAGAGGGTGATGTCCTCGTCGACGATCTGCATGAAGTCCTTGTCGCTGGTGACGACCAGGACCTGGTAGCCCTCGGCCTTGGCCTGCATCGCCAGGGTGCCGATGACGTCGTCCGCCTCCCAGCCCTCCGCGTCCAGCGAGGGCAGGTTCAGCACGTCCCCCACCTTGCGGATGAGCGGGAACTGGGGCGTCAGGTCCTCCGGCGGCGCCTTGCGGTTCGCCTTGTACGTGGGGTCGATCTTCTGACGCTCCACGCGGCCGGACTTGTCGAACGCCAGCGCCACGTGCGTGGGCTTCAACTCCTGCAGGGCCTTGAGCACCATGCGGGTGAAGCCCAGCACCGCGTTGGTGGGCACTCCCTTGCTCGTCGTGAGCGGGGGGATGGCGTGGTAGGCGCGGAAGATGAAGCCAGAGGCGTCGAAGAGCGCCAGGCGGCGCTCGGAGCGCGGGGGGCTGGTGTCGGCCATCCCCCGTCCCTAGCGCGCCTCCCGGCCCCTGTCCATGAAGCCCCGCACCGGAAGGCCGCTCAGCGGCACTTCAGCTCGGCCTTCTTCGCCGTCACCTGCTCCGCGATGCCGTCACCCGGCACGGCGTAGTCCTCCACCGCCTGGATGTCCGAGCAGCTGCCCACGTTGTTCAACGCGTTCTGCGCCTGCGTGGAGCAGAAGGCAACCACGCGGTTCAGGTCCGTGTTGCCCTTGTAGAACTCGAAGCCCAGCTTCCAGATGCGGCAGCCGCGGCGGCGGTCCTCGCGGTCCGCGAAGTGCTTGCCGCGCAGGTAGGAGGCGACCGCCATGTCCTGGAAGATGTTCTTCCGGTAGAAGGACAGGTGCGACTCCGCGAGCTCCGCCATGATGCGCTTGTCCGTCGCCAGCGCCTCCCTGAACGGCGCCACCGCGCGCTCCGGGTCCTCGTTGGTGAGCGAGCTCTCGCCCGTCTTGAAGAGCTGATCCACGTTGGACACGTCGCGGATGAGCTCGTCCGCCAGCGAGTGGAACTCCGCCTGGTCCACCTTCGCGCGCAGCTTCTGCAGCGTCGCCATGGACTCGCTGCCGCGGCCGGTCCAGTAGTCGAACATCGCCGCCTGGATGAGCTTGTGCGTGTAGCGCTTGTTGAACATGGCCTTCACCTCGCTGGCCTGATCCACGCCCCCACCCTCCACCTGCAGGATGTCGGACACGGGGCAGGTCCACGGCGCGGCGCCGCGGTCCAGGCGCGTGCGGGCCACGAGGAACTTCACGAACATGGCGTCCTTGGGGCGCCACTCGTTCTTGCGCAGGCCGCCCTCGAGGCGCAGCGTCTGGCCGATGGGCGGCTCCAGGTCCTCCTTGCTCTGCTTCTGGCACCAGACTTCCATGTACTCCTGGCAGCGCGGCACCGCGGCGCCCCACTGCGAGTTGTTCAGGTAGCGCTTGCAGTCGTCCTTCGCGCGCTCCACGAACTGCTCGGCCGTCTCACGCGCCTTGGAGCGGGCGCGGCGGAAGTACTCGCTCTCCTTCGGAATCTTGCGCAGCAGCTCCAGCGCCTGCTTCTCGCGGTTGAGCTCGATGGCCTTCTTCGCGGCCTCGAAGTTGTCGAAGGCTTCCTTCTCCAACTTGATGCGCCGCACGAGGGTGTTCGCCTCGACGTTGATGGGGTCCTGATCCAACGCCTGCTCGCACGCGGCCTCGGCGCGGCCCCAGTCCGGGGCGCCCAGCTCGTTGGAGGCGTAGGAGCGGCACTCGCTGAGCAGCTCCTGCACCTGCTGCGCGGGATCCAACGGCGCGGCCGGCCCGGACTTCTGGGCGTTCTGCGCGGGCCCCACGGACGACTTCACCACCGCCGCCACCGCCAGCAGCGCCACCACGCCGCCCGCGACCACCAGCAGCTTGCGCTTGCTGTCCGCGGCGGGCTCGCCACGGCTGCCGCGACGGGGCGGCACCGCGCCCGTTCCCGGACGCCGCGCGGGCGTGTCGGAGGGCTCGAAGGTCATCTCCACCACGCCGAACTGGAGGACGTCCCCGGCCTGCAGCTCGACGAACTCCTCGCCCAGGATCTCTCCGTTGAGCAGGGTGCCGTTGGCGCTGCCCAGGTCGCGCGCGAGGATGGCGCTGCCTTCGCGCTTCACCTCCGCGTGCTTGCGGCTCACGGAGTCGTCATCCAGGACGACCGCCGCCGGAGGCGCACGGCCCACCAGCAGCGTGCCCTGGATGGGATAGGACTTGCCCGCCCACGGCCCCGTCATGCCCTTGAGCACCGGACCGGAGCCTGCGGCGGCCGCAGCCGCCCCGCCCGCGGGCTGGGGACGCGAGGGCCGCTTCGCCAGCGCGCCCTCCGGCTTCGCGGCGCCGTTCTGGGTGGCCTTGGCGCGGATGCTGGGCATGGCGCGCGTGCCCTTCACGGGCGCGTCCGACAGCGTCGCGGGGTCTCCGGGCGGAGGCGTCTTCGCGCGGCGGCCGCTGGTGCTCCGGCCACCGCCCTTGAGCTTCAGCTCGTAGTCGCCCAACAGCACCTGCGAGCCCGGCATGAGCGCCGTGGGCCCCTCGATGCGCTCGCCGTCCACGAAGGTGCCGTTCTGGCTGCCCCCGTCCTCGACGTAGACCGTGCCGCCCTCCACGTAGATGCGCGCGTGCTGCCGCGACACCCCTCCTTCCGTGAGGACCAGGTCATTGCCCTGCTGGCGGCCAATCTTCAGCTCGCCGGCGATCTCGTGCTCGTGCTCAGTGCCGTCAGGGTGACGGACGACCAGGGTTGCCATGGGCGCGTCAGTCCTCGCGGAAGATACTCATGTTCACGGGGATGCCCTTGCGCTGGAGCTCGTCGTAGAACTTCGGGACGAAGCCCGAAGCCACGTAGCGTCCTCGCACCTTGTGGTCCTCCGTGAAGCCATCCTGCTTGTAATAGAAGATGTCCTGCAGGGTCACGATGTCGACCTCCATGCCGGACACCTCGGTGATGAAGCAGATCTTGCGGGAGCCGTCGGAGAAGCGCGTCTGCTGCACGATGAGGTGCACGGCGCTGGCGATCTGCTCGCGGATGGCCTTCACCGGCAGCTCCATGCCGGACATGAGCACCATCGTCTCCAGCCGGGCAATCGCGTCGCGCGGCGTGTTCGCGTGCAGCGTGGTGAGCGAACCGTCGTGGCCGGTGTTCATGGCCTGGAGCATGTCCAGCGTCTCACCGGAGCGGCACTCGCCCACCACGATGCGGTCCGGCCGCATGCGCAGGCAGTTCTTCACCAGCTCGCGGATGGTGATGGCGCCCTTGCCTTCCAGGTTGGGCGGGCGGCTCTCCAGCTGCACCCAGTGGTCCTGCGGCAGCTGAAGCTCCGCCGCGTCCTCCACCGTGATGATGCGCTCACCCTCCGGGATGAAGGAGCTGATGATGTTCAGCGTCGTCGTCTTCCCGGAGCCCGTGCCGCCGGAGATGACGATGTTGCGCCGGGCCGTCACGCACATCTCCAGGAACTCCGCCATCTGCGCGGTGACCGTCTTGTATTTGATCAGGTCCTGGATCTTCAGCGCGTCCTTCTTGAACTTGCGGATGGTGATGCAGGGGCCCTTGAGCGCCAGCGGCGGGATGATGGCGTTCACGCGGCTGCCGTCCTTGAGGCGCGCGTCCACCAGCGGGCTGGACTCGTCGATGCGGCGGCCAATGGGCGCCACGATGCGCTCGATGACGCCGAGCACCGCCTGGTTGGAGGAGAACGTCTTCTCCGACAGGGTCAGCTTGCCCTTGCGCTCGATGTAGATCTGGTTGGCGTGGTTCACCATGATCTCGCTGATCTCTTCCGACGCGAGGAACGCCTCCAGGGGCCCCAGGCCCAGCGCCTCGTTGATGACGTCGGTGAGCAGCTCCTCCCGGTCCACGTCCCCGGGAAGCTCCTGGTCCGCCTCCATCTGGTCGATGATGTCCCGGATGGCCTTTTCGGTGCGGCGCCAGAGCTCCTCGTCCCCGAGCCGGTCCATGTCCATGCGACGCAGGTCCAGGTACTCGATGAGCCGGTCGTGGATCTCCTTCTGGAGCCGCGAGTAGCGCTCCAGCCGGGGGTCCACCTTGCGCTTGTTCTTGGCCATGGCCGCGGCCATGGACGCCGGCATGCGGCTGGGAGCGGCGGCGGCGGGCGCGGGCGCCTCCTCCTCCTCGTAGGGCTCCTCCTCCTCGTAGGCCTCTTCCTCCTCGTAGGCCTCCTCGCCCTGCTCCTCGTCGTAGCCCTCGTCCACGGGCTCGTCCGGCAGCGGCTCCACGTTGAGGATGTAGTCGCCGATGGAGACCTGGTCGGTCGGCTTGAGCACCATGGGCCCGGCGATCTTCTTGCCGTTCACGAAGGTGCCGTTCGTGGACTTCATGTCCACGATGATGAAGCGGCCGTCCTTTTCGACGATGCGGGAGTGGGTCTTGGAGACGTTCCCCTTGGCGAGCACGATGTCGTTGCCGGCAATCCGGCCGATCGTGATCTCGTTCTTGGGGTACTCCCGCTGCTCCGACCCGCCACCCTTCTCCGTCAGCGTGATGAGAAACATGAGGCGGGATGCTACCAAGCCCTCCTACGACCTCAAAGACTCCTGCGACGCTCGCCCGCCTGCTGCCCGGAAACGAACGGGCCGGCACCCTCCCCTCTGAAGCGGGGACGGAGCCGGCCCGGATGAGACGCGACGGCGCGGAAGGCCGTCAGTCGAAGATGTTGAAGTTCACCTCGGAGCGGGCCTGCTTGTAGCGGGTCTTCACGTCCTCGATGATGCTGCGGACCTTGTCCGAGTCCGGGTTCACGATGCGCGGGGTGACGAAGATCACCAGCTCGCGCTTGGTGGAGTCGAACGCGCGGTTCTTGAACAGCTCGCCCACGATGGGGATGTGACCCAGGCCCGGCAGCTTCGCGACGGCCTTCTGCTCGTCGTGGCTGAACACGCCGGACAGCACGATGGTCTCACCGTGGCGCACGGTGACGTTCGTCTTGACCTTGCGGGTGCGGAAGCCCGGGATGGCGGACGAACCACCGAAGGACACGGACACGGAGGTGTCGATTTCAGAGGCCTCCGCCTCCACCTCCGTCTGGATGTTGCCGTTGCGGTCCGCGGTGGGGCGGATGTTCAGGATGACGCCGTAGGGCTTGTACTCCACCGTGAACTGCGTGTTGGTGATGAGGGGGATGGGCACCTCGCCGCCGGCCAGGAACTCCGCCTTCTCACCGCTGGCGCACACCAGCTTGGGCTGCGCCAGCAGGCGGCCGTAGCCGTCGTTGGCCTGGAAGCCAATGCTCAGGTCGGACCCGCCGTTCGCGCCCATGATGAGGGTGGAGACGGCGTCGCCGCCCGGCAGCAGCGCCTTGTTCAGCGCGACGTTGGCGGTCAGCGAACCGGTGATGTCCGTGGGGTACTTGATGCCGTAGCGGTCGCGGCTGTTGCGGCGGATTTCGACGAACTGGACCTCGGAGAGGATCATCCGCTTGATGCCGACGACGAGCAGGTTCTCCACCTTCTCACCGATGGCCTTGGTGATCAGCTCCGCCTTCTGGAGGTCCTGCTGGCTCTCCACGGAGCCCTCCAGGAAGATGGTCGCGCCCACCACGTTGGCCTGCACGTTCTTCAGGCCCGCCTTCTGGAAGGCCGCGTTCAGGTTCTGCGCCACCAGCTTCTTGGCGTTGGGGGCGATCTTCACGAACGACTTCACGTTCGGGTACAGGCTCACCACCTGCTCGATGCGGTCCGCGTCCTGCGTGGTGTAGGCCTGACCGTCCAGGTAGATGCGGTCGCCCACCATGCGCACGGAGACGCCTTCGATTTCGCCCAGCAGGCGCTTGATCTCGGAGATGACCTCGTTGGGGTCCTGCTTGCGGACCGTCACCAGGTAGCTGATGCGCTGACCGGAGGACTTCCAGACGAGCAGCGTCGTCTTGCCCTCCTGGTTGCCGGTGACGAGCAGCTGGCCGGTGCCCAGCGTCTTCACCTCGGCGATGGACGGATCACCCAGCGCGACGCGGCTGAGGCCGGGAATGGTGAGCACCTTCTGGGTACCCACGCCCAGGCTGACGGAGCTGCCCTCCTGGGCCTGCGCGGGGGCACTGGCCACCAGGGTGACGAGGGCGCCGAGCGCCAGGGCTTGCGTGAAGCGAGTGGACATCGTGTGAATCCCCTTCTTGCGTGCGCGCGCCCGGACGACGAAGCGCGCTATCCCAGATGTTGTTGCTGCCACCACATGGCCCAGAAAGTCCCGAGCGCGATGGAGACGCCGTAGGGGATGTGTCGCACGGGAGCGGGAGAGGTTTCCTCGCGCATCCATTTCATCCGCACCGCCCAGCGACGGGCCACCGCCGCCAGCGTGTCCCAGACGGCCCCCTGCCACAGCAGCGTGACGATGGCCTGAAGCGCGCCCACCAGCGAGATGAAGGCCGCCGCCGACAGCACCGTGGGAAAGCCCAGCACGCAGCCCACGCCCGCCATCAGCTTGACGTCACCCCACCCCATGCGCCCGCGCAGCGCACCCGGCACCAGCAAGAGCGCGAGTCCCGCGCCCGCCAGCACCCCGCTCACCAGCCCCGACTCCAGCCCGCCCACCCCTTCGGACACGCCACGCACCCCGAGCCCCAGCACGATGAGCGGATAGGTCACGGCGTTCGGGATGAGCCGGCGCAGCACGTCGGTCACCACCGAGATCACCAGGGCCACTCCCAGAATCGTCCACAGCGCGAGCTGAACAGGTGTCATTCGGCACCTGCTCCCATGGGGAGCAGGCGACCCCCATCAAACAATGGAGGCCCCAAGCCCGTCAATTCCTGAACAAGGCCATTGCACCGTGGGGCCCTGCGTCATCCCGGCGTCAGTGGATGACGAGGCGGATCTTCTCGCTGCAGATGAAGTACTCGTCCCCGTCTTCAACCTTGCGGCGCTTGATGCGCTGCTTGTTGAACCAGGTCCCGTTCGAGGAGCCGAGGTCCTCGATGTAGAAGTCGCCGCCGTCGCGGGCGATGACGGCGTGCTCGCGGGACACCTTGCCGGAGTTGATGACGAAGTCGCAGTGCTTGCCGCGTCCGATGACGTAGCGGTCCTTGACGATCTTCTCCTGCTCGCCGGACTCCGTGACGAGGTAGAGCGCGGCGCCCTCCTCCTCGTCCGGCTCCTCCATGGCCTCTTCCTCCTCGGCCTCTTCCGGAGGTTCGTCCTGCATGTCGTCGAGCGGCGGCTCCTCCTGCTCGGGCAGGGGCTCCTCCTCGTCCTCGATCATGTCGTCCGCGGAGGGCGGGGGCGGCTCGTTCTTGCCCTTGATGAGCCGCTCCAGCTCCGCGGCCGTCTCCAGGACGCGCTCGGCGACCTCGCGGCGCACCGGATCATTGTCCAGGCCGTTGGAGGACGGGCGCTCCTCGGGGGCGTTGCGAGCGGCGGGACGCGCGGCCGGCGCGGGGGCCAGCACTGGCGGACCGCCCTTGGCCGCGGCGGCCGGGGGCGCTGCGGCGGCCGCACGCGCGGCGGGCGCGGGGGACGGCACCGCCGCCACGGCGGGCTCGCCCTTCGTCTTCACGTCGATGAAGCCGTTGAGACGCGCGAACATGAACAGCGCCTGATTGATGAGCGCGTCGCGATCCGACCCCATCTGCTGGGCCATCTCTTCGTACGTCTCCCACAGGTGCTCGGCGATGCCGACCTTGCGTGCGGGACGGGAGTTCTGATCGATCATCGTTCTTGGCTCGGGAAATGCTGGACCTGGGGGACGATAACAGAGCCGGCCGGGCGCGCCCAGTTACTGGAAGGCCCGGAGGTACGTGAGGTTGGGCACGTTGTCGGTGATCTGCTCCAGGGCCACCTGGAGCACGCCGTCCGCGGAGGGATACGCGAGGAAGGCCAGGCTGGAGCCATCCACCTCCGTGGCCACCACCGAAGCAGGCAGGGTGTAGACCGCCAGGTTGCTCGTCGAGCTGGTGTCCACCCGGAAGTTGAAGCGGCGGAAGCGCGGCTGGAGGACGACCAGATAGCGGTCCCCCGGCACCAGCCGGCTCTGCGTGCCGAGCGTCGGCGTCAGGGTGAGCGTCAACGGCCCGGGCACGTATTTCGTGGGCGACCGCGGCGGGTCCAGGCCCAGGTCGAAGCCGTCCGGGTGGTAGTAGTAGTCCAGGAAGGTCGCGGCCGTGTACGGCTCGTTCACGTCCAGCCGCTGCACATAGCCGTCCGCGTTCTCGTCGCCCGCGTACAGCACGTAGGGCTTCACGTTGGGGCCGGCGCGCACGGTGAAGAGCGGGTACGAGGCGCAGGGCTCGATGGCGGTGACGAGCTCCGGGTCGGACAGGTCCGGGTAGATGCGCGTGAGGCCATTGCCCTGGTCCTCCAGGCGCAGGACCGGGATGACCGCCGGGCAGGCGCCCGCGTTGTTCGCGAGCACGATGGAGTCTCCGGGCACCACCCCGCGGGCCGTCGCCAGGGTCGTCTCCACGAGCAGCGGCGGATCCTCCTGGGTCAGGTCGCGCGACAGGCCCACCAGCCCGGGCAGCACGCCCTGGTACACGAAGCGGTAGGCCCCGCCAGGCACCGTCCCGTTGCAGAGGAACGCCGTGGCGTTGGTGGCCTCCACCTGGGGGCAGCCCGGCTCCGACGCGATGATGCCCGGGAACTGGTCCGAGCGCGCCGCCTCGCTGCTGTCGCGCAGCTCCGCGGTCACCGACGCGTCCAGCGGCGTCGTGGGGGAGCTGCGGTCCAGGTTGAACTGGCGCCGCTCGTCCGCGCGGAACAGGGTGATGTCCCCGCTGGAGGACGGCACGATGCCCAGCAGCGGAACGGAGGTGAGGTACGCCACGCCGTCCGACAGGAACTCGCGGACCTCCAGGCCCGTGCGCAGCGTGAGGCCCGTGGGCAGGCCGCCCGGAGGCCGCAGGGTCAGCATGGGCGCGCCGGTGACGTCCCGGGCGAGCACCGGCGCCGCGGACGGCGCGGCCGGATCCGGCCCGTTGTCGAGCGCGATGACGCCCTCGCAGTCCAGCGTGTTGCACGTCAGCTCATCCAGCACCGCGAACACGTAGCGGCCCGCGGGCTCGGTGACCGTTTCCGACACCTTGTAGCTGGGGTGCGTGACGAGCAGCCGCGCCGGGATGTCCACCAGGTCCGTGTAGTCGGGCACCGTGAAGGGCCGCGGCCGGGGGCGCTTGTAGGGGATCTCCACGGAGGCCCCGTCCGCGGTGACGCGCACCAGCCGGCTGGTGCCGGACACGTTGCGGATGGCCACCACCAGCGAGTCCGTCACGTCGGCCCGCGCGGGCAGCGTGATCATGGACATCACCGTGTCCGCGGGCTTGAGGCAGAAGACGGGCAGCGCGGGCGGCAGCGCGGCCGCGTCGAAGCCGTCCGGTCCGGGCAGGTCCTGGCGCATCACCACCCCGCCACCGAAGGGGCCGCACAGCTGCTCGGCGGCCTCCGGGCGGGTCTGGAGCGCGTAGTACAGGACGCTCGGCGCGCCCTCCGCCACCGGGGCGTGCGCGGCGAAGGCGGTGATGAGCTGCCCGGTGGACAGGCGCGTCACCTCGGTGAGGCGCTCGCGCGCCGAGGCCACCACGGAGATGTCGCGGCCCCCGGAGCTGCGCGCGTAGATGTACGGGCCGGACACGTCGTTGCCGCTGGCGTCGTAGCCCACGTCGCGGGTGAGCGAGTCGGGCCGCGCGATGACGGGGATGGCCAGCGGCTCCAGCGGGTTGGGCGCGGGGATGAACTCGCGCGGTGAGCGCGTCAAATCCAGCACGCGCAGCTCATCCCGGTCCTGGGAGGTGACGAAGACGAGCTGGTTGGCGAGCACCACGTCGTACGTGCCGGACAGGCCGGCCGCTCCCGCCGTGGAGGTGGTGTCGGAGCAGGCGAGCGCGAAGCTCGCGCCGCTCAGCAACAGGGCAGCAAGGAAGCCGCGCTTCAAGGTCAGTTCTCCTGGCACACGCTGGTGCCCTGGTTCGGATCGCGCTGCTGCTGCGTTCCCAATTTCGCCACCACCCTCGCGTCCTGGGGACGCGCGAGGTCGGGGATGTCCACGATGGACACCTGGCCGTCACCGAAGTTGGTGACGAACAGCCGCGCCGCGTTGATGCCGGCCGGGTTGTCCACCGTCAGCCCGAAGGCCTGCGAGGGGTTGCTGGTCTGGTTCTGGTCGTTGACGAGCGGCACCTGCGCCACGACCTGGCCAATGGCCTCGTCGTAGAGGGACAGCGCGCTGTCGCCGGTGCTCGTCACCGCGAGGATGTTGGAGTTCGCGGCGGGAGTCCCCGGCGTGCGGGAGATGAGCTGCATGTCGCTCACGCCGTCGGGCATGGGCACCGCGGAGACGACGCGGAAGAAGGGCTGGGTGGCGGCGCCGCCCGGCACAGCGTCGTACTCGAAGTCGATGGTGAGCAGCGTGTCCGGGCCGCGCGCCAGCATGTAGAGCCGCTCGCGCACGAAGTTCGGACGCGCCGCCAGCTCCTCCGCCGTCACCGGCCGGGGCACCACGCGCGCCGCGCGCGCCTCGCGGATGAAGAACACCGACTGCAGCGAGGGCTCCAGGAGCGTGCTGGGGTTGTTCTTGTCCACCAGCCGCAGCACGAAGTTGCCGCCCACCGTGCCGCTGACGCCGGCCACGAAGTTGCGGCCCGTCACGTAGAGGTAGCCCGCGCCCACCGTCACGGAGTCCGAGCCGCCGTAGGCGTAGCCCGCGGGCGACAGGGGGATGAACCCCAGCGTGTCGCGCGTGGGGTTGTCCAGCTTCACCGTGGCCAGGTAGTTCTCGAAGTTGCTGCTGGACTTCGCGGGCGAGTCCGCCGCCTCCGAGTGCGTCACGTACAGGTTGCCGCTCGCCTCATCCACCGTCACGCCAATGGGCGACGGAGCGCGAGGCAGGCCCGCGCGGCCCTCGTCACTGAGGGACGCCGGGATGTCGTCCGTGAGCGACAGCGCGCCGTTGCGGCAGTCCACGCCGCCCTGCACGCAGGTGAGCACGGGCGCGCCGTTGGACTCCAGGCTGACGTCCACCGAGTGCAGGTTGTTGCCCTCCGCGCGCGAGGGCACGAACAGGCGCGGCAACCCGGTGGCCGGGTTCACCCACATGCCCAGCTCGCCCGCGAAGCTGCGGATCTGCACCAGGGACTCGTCCGCGGACGCCAGGTCCTCGAAGGCGAGCGAGTTGTCCGGGAGCGCGCTGCCCAGGTGGGGCAGCGTGACCGTCTGCCCGTCCACCTGCGTGCTCAGCGTGTTCAGGTTCAGCGCGACCACTGAACCGGAGTCGTAGCAGTTGTCGAAGTTGGCGTTCGCGACGAACAGGTAGCCGTTGCTCGCCGCCGGGCCCCCCGCCGACGGAGGGCGCCAGAACGCCACCCCGCTGGGGTACACGAAGCGGGTGGACGGAGGCGGGTTCGGTTCGGATTCAATCGAACACGCCCCGAGGAGCAGCAGCGCGGGAGTCAGGAAGTGGAGGCGCATCAGAGGGGGGCGGAGTGTAGGAACGCGGCCCTGCCCCGGGCAACTGAATAGGGCTGTCGCTATTCCCGGCCGCCCTCCCGCCGACATCCGCCCCCGCCCGGAAGGCGTGCTCCGCTCCCCTGGAGGGGGGGCGGGCACGCTCCGGGGGTGAAGCATCAGGCCTCGGCCTGGATCTTGGAAAAGTCCGCCACCTGGTTGAACAGGGCGCCAATCTCCGTGAGGAACCGGATGCGGTTTTCCCGCAGGTCCTTGTCCTCGGCCATCACCATCACCTTGTCGAAGAAGGTGTCCACGGCGGGCTTCAGGCCGGTGATCTCCTTCAGCGCGCCGGCGAAGTCGTCCGCGCGCACGCGCTCGCCCACCTTGTCGCGCGCCTGGGTGAAGGCGGTGTGGAGGTTCTTTTCCGGCTCGTCCGTGAAGCGCTGCGGGTTGGTCTGCCCGCCGGACACGTCCTTGCCCTGCTTCTCCACGATGTTGACCACGCGCTTGAACGCCGCCGCCAGCGGCTGGAAGTCCGAGTGGCCCACGAGCACGCTCAGGGCCTCCAGGCGCTTCTTCGCCGCCACCAGGTCGTCGAAGCCCACGGCCAGCACCGCCTCCACGACGTCGGTGCGGTGCTGCTCGCCCCACAGCGCCTTGAGGCGGCCGCGGAAGAACTCCAGCACCTGCTCGCGCGGGGCCGCTTCCCCCGGCTTGCGCTTCACGTTGGCCAGCTTGGGGGCCAGCAGGCGCAGCGCCTCATCCACCGCGGCGGACAGGCTGAAGCGGTAGCCCCGCCCCAGCACGATGCGGATGATGGACAGGCACGCGCGGCGCAGCGCGAACGGATCCGCCGCGCCGGACGGCGCCTTGCCAATGGCGAAGATGCCGCACAGCGAGTCCAGCCGGTCCGCGAGGCCGATGAGCGCGCCCGCGTCCTGGGACGGCAGCGCGTCCTCGGCGCCACGGGGCAGGTAGTGCTCGAAGATGGCCAGCGCCACGGCGTCGGGCTCGCCGCCCGCCTTCGCGTACTCGCGGCCCATCACGCCCTGGAGCTCCGGGAACTCGCCCACCATGCCGGTGACGAGGTCCGCCTTGGACAGCGTGGCGGCGCGCTCCACCGTGGCCGCCTCCCCTGCCCTGCCGGTGGCCTGGGCCAGCCAGCCCGCCAGCGCGCGGAAGCGCTCCACCTTCTCCAGGTACGTGCCCAGCTGGCCCTGCCACACCACGCGGCCCAGCTTCTCCACGCGGTCCGCCAGCGGCGTGCGGCGGTCCTCGTCGAAGAAGAAGCGCCCGTCCGCGAGCCGCGCCGCCAGCACGCGCTGGTAGCCGCGCAGGGACAGCTGCTCGTCGCGCACCGGCGTGTTGGACACGGCGATGAAGCGCGGCAGGAGCTTCCCCTTCGCGTCCGTCAGGGAGAAGTAGCGCTGGTGGCTCTTCATCTCCTGCACCAGGACCTCCGGCGGCAGGTCCAGGTGGCGCTCCTCGAAGCTGCCCACCACGGGGCTCGGCAGCTCCACCAGGTTCGTCACCTGGTCCACCAGGCCCTCGTCCTCCAGCAGCCGGGCGCCCGCCGAAGCGGCGGCGGCGTTCACCTTGCGCAGCAGCTCCGCGCGGCGCTTCGCGACGTCCGCCACCACGTGCGCCTTCTCCAGCGCGGCCTCGTAGTCCGAGGGCGCCTTCAGTGTGATGGCGCCCGGCGCGAGGAAGCGGTGGCCGTAGGTCGTGCGGCCCGCCTTCACGTCGCCCAGCACCACCGGCAGCTCCGTGTCGCCCAGGAGCGCCACCAGCCACTGCACCGGGCGCGCGAAGGCCGTGTCCACGTCACCCCAGCGCATGGACTTCTTGAAGCTGATGCCGTGCACCGCCGCGTGCGCCGCGTCCTGGAGGATGGCCTCCGCCGGACGGCCCTTCTCCTCCACGCGCGCGGAGAGGTACTCGCCCTTGGCCGTGGTGGTGCGCCCGAGCGCGTCCACGGACAGCTTGAGGCTTTCGGCGAACTTCTCCGCGGCCTTGGTGGGCTTGCCCTGCGCGTCGAAGGCGGCCTTGGCGCTGGGGCCCAGCACCTCCTTCGTGATGTCCTCGCCCGCGTCCGCCACGTCGCGGACCAGGACGGCCAGCCGGCGCGGCGTGCCGAACGTGCGCACCTCGCCGTGCTTCAGGCGGGCGTCGGCCATGCGCTCGGTGAGCACGCGCTTCAGGTCCTCCATCGCGGGGATGATGAACGACGCCGGGATCTCCTCGGCACCGACCTCCAGGAGCAGATCACGCGCCACGGGACACCTCCGCCTTCTCCTTCTTCTCCACCGGCTTGTTGAGCTGCACCGTCTTCCAGTAGTCGCTGGCGGGCTTGCCCTCCAGCACCGGCGGCTGCTCGCCCACGGTCCACGGCGTCTTCGTCAGCGGGTAGCCCAGCCGCTCGCGCATCTGCAGGTAGCCCTCCGCGCACAGGCGCGCGTTGTCACGCACGCGCTTGATGAAGTTGGCGCGCTCGGTGACGGAGATGGCGCCGCGCGCGTCCAGCAGGTTGAACGTGTGCGAGCACTTCAGCGCGTAGTCATACGCGGGGATGGGCAGGTGGCGCTCGATGAGCCGCTTGCACTCCTTCTCGTACGCGTCGAACATCGAGAAGAGCATCTGCGGATCGGACTCGTGGAGGGCGTACTTGCTCATCTCCACTTCGTTCGCGTGGAACACCTCGCGGTACTTCACGCCCTTGACCCACTCGATGTCGTAGACGTTCTCCACGTTCTGCAGGTTCATCATCAGGCGCTCGAGCCCGTACGTCAGCTCCGCGGACACGGGGCGGCAATCGAAGCCGCCGCACTGCTGGAAGTAGGTGAACTGCGTCACCTCCATCCCGTCGCACCACACCTCCCAGCCCAGGCCCCAGGCGCCCAGCGTGGGGGACTCCCAGTCGTCCTCGACGAAGCGGATGTCGTGCTCCAGGGGATCCAGCCCCACCTTCCGCAGCGACTCCAGGTACAGCTCCTGGACGTTCTTGGGCGCGGGCTTGAGGATGACCTGGAACTGGTGGTGCTGGAACAGGCGGTTCGGGTTCTCACCGAACCGGCCGTCGGCGGGGCGCCGCGAGGGCTGCACGTAGGCGACATTCCAGGGCTCGGGACCGAGCGCGCGCAGGAACGTGTACGGGGCCATCGTGCCCGCGCCGACTTCCGTGTCGTACGACTGGGTGACGATGCATCCCTGGTCGGCCCAGTGCTTCTGGAGCGTGAGGATGAGGTCCTGGAAATACATGTTGGCGAGTCCTTCTCGCAGTGCGTCGAAGGCGAAGGCGGAACGCGGCGGACCCTAGTGAGGGGGTCCAGGAGCGTCAAGGACGGCAGTCAGTCCGCGTAGGCCGGGAGGTCGGCCAGTCGAATCTGCAGCTTCGTCACCTCGCCGGGACGGATGGGAGCGGACAACAGCTTGCTCGTTCCGCCGGGGTCCTGCGGGTCCACCACGCGCAGACGGTAGGTGCCCACGGGCAGCGGGAACTTCGTCAGGGGAGACGTGCCCAGCTGCGTGGCACCGTCAAAGACCGCCGCGTTCCTCGGCACCGTGTAGAGCGTCAGCCAACCCAGGCCCGCCTTCGCCGCGCCGTGCGTGGTGGAGGTGTCGAGCACCTCGGGGTTCTCTTCCTGGGTGACGGTCGTGACGGGCTCCGGGGCCCGCTCCGAGGGCTCGGGCTTCTTCGCCGGGCGCGGCTCGGCCTTCGCCACCGCGGGCGCGTCCGTCGAGGCGGCGGTCACGGTGCCGGGCTTCGGCTTGCGGCCGCCCTTGCCCGCGGGCGCCTTCTTCGTGTCGACCGGCGTGGCCTCCACCACCGGTTCAGGCGTGGGCGGCTCGGGCTCCGGGGCCTTCTCGGGCTCGGGGGACTTCTGGGCGAAGCCCGGCGGAGGCCCGGAGGGCTTCGGCGGCCACTGCCCGTTCGCGGCGGGATCCTCGGGCGGCGGCGGATCCAGCTCCGCCTTCACCCACTGCTTCGCGGACTCATACGCGGGCATGAACACGCGGCGCACGGGTTCGAGCGTCGCCAGGTAGCCCACGCCGCCCAGGAGGAGCAGCAGCAGGAGCCGCATGCCCCAGCCGGAGCCCTCGCGCGCGGGCGCGGCCTTGGGGGGCGGCGGCGCCTCGGCGACGTCCTCCTCCGCCTGCCTCGCGGGGCGCGCGGTGCCTCGCACCGGACGGGTCCGGAAACGCTGCGTCTGGAGCTCGCTGGGGGGATTCAGCAGCTCGCCGTCCTGCGCCTGGGCCTGGGCCTCGGCGGGCTCGGGTCGGGCGGTGGGACGGGCTCGCGAGGGCCGCACGGCGTCCGCGGGAGGACGCACCACCCGGGGCGCGGGCGCCGCGTCCGAGCCCGAGGGCCGCTGGGCTCGCGGCGTCACCGCCGGCGTGTTCAGGCGCGAGGCACGGGCTTCGGCGGCGTCCGTGGCGGGACGCGGGGTCGCGCGTGGGGCGGTCGCCGCGGACTCGGTCGCGGTGCGGCGGACAGGCGTGGGCTTGAAGGATGCCGCGACGTCCGCGTGCGGAGACTTCACCTGCGCGGTGGCCGCGGAGGCGGACTGATCCGTCCCTTCCTCCACCTGGAGCGCGCCGGCGGCCTCGCTGACGCGGGCATCCTCGGCGCGGCTGGCCAGCTCCAGGAGCGTGCGCGTCTTCTGGCGCTTCTCCTCGAAGAGCTCGCCCATGACGGCGGTCATCTGGTCTTCGTCGAAGACCTCGGAGCCCAGCGTGGCCTCGATGGCGCGCGCCATCTCCCGGCACGTGCCGAAGCGCTGGGTGGCGTCGCGCTGCAGCGCCTTGAGCACCACCGCTTCCAGGGCCTCCGGCACGGCCGCGTTGAGCGAGCGCGGCGCGGGGATGTCCCCGTCCACGATCTGCATCATCACGGCGGCCTCGCCCGGGGCGTTGAACAGGCGCTGTCCGGCCAGCAGCTCATGGAGCATCACGCCCGCGGAGAACTGGTCGCTGCGGCCATCCAGGTCCTTGTTGCGCACCTGCTCCGGGGACATGTAGCCGCTGGTCCCCTTCACGGTGCCCACCTGGGTGCGGCCCAGCTTGCCGCGCGCCTTGGCGATGCCGAAGTCGATCACCTTCACGACGCCGTCGTAGGTGATCATCACGTTCTTCGGGGACACGTCGCGGTGCACCACCGCCACGGGGCGGCCCGACGGATCCATGAAGTGGTGGGCGTAGTGCAGGCCCAGGCACGTGTCGCGCATCACGCGCGCGGTGAAGCCCAGCGGCAGCGCGTACTTGCGCCGCTCCGCCATCTTCACCACCTGCTCCAGGTTCTGGCCGGGCAGGAACTCCATGGCGAGGTACAGCTCGCCGTCCTCCTCGCCCAGGTCGAACACCTGTCCGATGTTCGCGTGCGAGAAGGCCGCGGTGATGCGCGCCTCGTCGAGGAACATCTTGACGAACTGGTCGTCCTTCTTGATGTCCGGGAGGATCTGCTTCACCGCCACGAACTTGCGGAAGCCACCCGGGCCGGAAGTGAAGGCGAGGAACAGCTCCGCCATCCCTCCCATCGAGAGTCGAGTGAGAATCTCGTACTTTCCGATGCGCCGCCCCCGGTCGGGATCGTCTCCGGCGCCACCCTGCATGCTCATGGCGGGGCGGATGTTACCCGCCACGCCCTCCCAGGTCGATGCTTGTCTTTCCAGCCAGGCGCCCTCCCCGCCATCCGGAGCCCGGTGAAAGCGGATTAGGCACCAAACCGCCGGCGCCGCACGTCGAGCATCCAGCCCTCCAGCGCGGCCACGGCCTCCGGTTGTGGCTCCAGAGGCAACACGGAGGCCTCATCCGCCGCGTCGAGCACCTCGAAGGCGCGCGTCACCTCCCGCCGCCACTGCTCGCCGAGCGCGTCGTCCAGCTCGATGTGCTCCCCGTTCCGCTTGCGCTCCACCAGCGCGCGGGCCTGACCAAAGCCATACGGCTCCAGGAGGACGGTGACGTCCGTCTCCACTTCGCCCGTGCGCAGCGCATGCGTCCCGGTGAGCGTGGTGCGCAGCACGTACAGCAGCTTCTTCACGGACTTGAAGCCGCTCTTCTCCCACTCGCGCAGCTGCCCGTACGCGAAGCCGCGGTAGTGCCGGTGGATGCGCCGCGACAGCGTGGCCCGCACCAACGGCCGCAGCGACTCCAGCTCCGGCAGGGCGCGCACGGTGATGGCGCCCAGCACCCGCTCGATGTAGTTGCCATTGCCCTGGAGGATGCCCAGCAGCACCGGCTGCAGCTCGTTGGACGAGTAGTCCACCTCCACGCCCTCCAGCACCTCCATCCGCTCCGCCGTCACGTGCCGGGGCTGGAGTCCGAGGAGCGCGGCGGTGGGCGCGATGTGGATGCACTTGAGGTCCAGGTCGCTGTCATGCGACGGGAAGCCGTACGCATGCGCGCCGGACAGCGAGACGACCAGGTGCTCGCGCTTGAGGGACTCGGCGTCCAGCACGCGGTCCGCCATCCGTTCCTGATGCTCCGTCACCTTGCCCTTCATTCCGTCCCTCCTTCCAGCGCCGGAGCCTCCGGCGCGTCACGGCCCAGCGGTCCCGGCGTCTTCGACACCCAGCGCCGCGCCACTTCCTCTCCCACGCGCCGCAGCAGCCGGTCCGCGCGGGCGTAGTCCGGATGCTCCGGCAACCGGCTCTCCCGGTGCGCGGCCTCCAGCGCGGGCGCCATCGCCTCGGCGTCGCGCAGCACGTCCTCCAGTGGCACCTGCCCGCCCTTGATGTCGAGCAGCCGCGCCTTCAACGCCCCCGTCGCCTCGAAGGTCGGCACGCCGTCGCGCAGCCAGCCTGTCGCCAGCGCCACCAGCCGCAGCAGGTTGTAGGCGTTCTTCGGCCGCAGCTCCCGGGCTGACGGAGGGCGCTGACCACCACCGCGCGCGTACGCCGAGAGCGCCGCGAAGTCATTCGCCGCGAGCAGCCCCTGGTCCCAGAGCGAGCGGTAGAGCTGCTTGACGTACGTCTTCGCCGCGAGCACCGCGTCCTCCCGCGTGGGCGCGGCGCGAGGCGACACCGCGGCCAGGCGGCGGGCCACCTCGTCCAGGTCCGGCGTGGGCTCCTCGCACAGCCACTCGAGGAGCAGATCGCGGTGCTCCGCCAGCCGCTGGCTGCGGGTGAGCTTGTCGAGCTGGCTCATCGCATAGCGCCCGAAGCTGCCGAAGATGGCCTTGGAGACGAAGGCCTCGCGCGCCTCCAGCACCCACGTGCCCAGCTCGTCCCCCGCCGTCGCGCCGGGGACGAAGAGGGTCTCCAGCGTGTTCGGATCCGCGCGCAGCGCCTGCTCCACCGTCTTGCGGACCTCCCAGTACGTGGTGCTGCCGTCCGCGCTCACCAGGTCCTGCGGCGGCTGGGCCAGGCCCAGCGTCCACGGCAGGGGCAGCGCGAACACGCCGCGCACGTCCACGTCGGAGCGCTCATCGGCGAGCCCCCAGGCATGACTGCCCACGCGCGTCTCCAGCACCACGCACGGACGCAGCGCGCTCCAGGCCGCCTCGCGCCGCTGGGCGAACTGCACCTGTCCCGTGCGCCGGGGCACCAGCTCATCGCGCGCGAACCAGACCTCGCCCACGCCGACGATCTGCACGTCGAAGCCGCCGTCATGCGCGCGCACCACCCGGCCCACCACGCCCTGGGGGATGCGGCGGCCCCCGGAGGCCACGCGCTCCACGCGCGTCGTGACCTCGGTGCCGTGCGGCAGGGGCACCGACAGCCGGTCGATCTGCTCCAGACCCCGGACCCGCGCCGGAGCGGAAGAAGACGTCTCTCGGGTGTCACTCATCGGTCCCTCCTGGATGGAGCTGCTGGGCCACGCAGGACGCAGCGAAGCACGTGGGCCTGACCCGTCAGCGCGCGATGCGTCGCGCGGGCAACAGCCCTTCGACCTCGGAAGCCATGGGCAGCGCCGCCACCGCGCCCAGCCGCGTCACCACCCGCGCGCCCACGCCCGCCGCGAAGGTCATCAGCGCCAACAAATCCTCGCGCGTCGCCGCCTCCAGCGAGCGCGCGGCGCCAAACCAGCGCACCAGCCCGCTCAACATCGCGGACACGAAGCCGTCCCCGGCGCCCGTCGTGTCCACCACCGTCACCTGGGGCGCGGGAACAGAGAGGACCTCGCCCTGCCAGAGGAACACCGCCCCGCGAAGGCCCAGCGTCACCACCGGCAGCCGCACGCCCTTCGCGGCCAGGACGTGCAGGGCCGCCTCGGGCGAGTGCTCGCCGGTCGCGAAGTGGATCTCCTCCTCGGACAGCTTCACCACCGTGCACAGCGGGAGCATGCGGCCCAGCAGGACGCGCAACTCCTCCGGCTGCGTCCACATGTGCAGCCGCAGGTTCGGATCACAACTCACCAGCATTCCGGCCTCGCGGGCCAGGGTGAGCATGCGCACCATGGCCTCGCGCGCCTCCGGCAGGAGCAGCGAGTTGGAGCCGCAGTGCAGCGCCTTCGCCCGCCGCACGAAGCCAGCGTCCACGTCCGAGCCATCCAGCAGGAACTCCGCCGAACGCGTCCGGAAGTACGTGAAGCTGCGCTCGCCGTGCGCGTCCAGCGAGACGAACAACAGCCCCGTGCGCGCGTGGTCCACCTGGCGCAGGCGGCTCACGTCCACGCCGTCCGCCGCCAGCCGGTCGCGCAGGAAGTGGCCGAACTCGTCGGAGCCCACCACGCCCACCATCGCCGAGCGCAGGCCCAGCCGAGAAAGCCCCACGGAGACGTTGGCCGGTGAGCCCCCGGGCGATGGCTTCCAGGCCTCCACGTCGCGCACGCGCGTGGCGCCACCCGCCACGGGGAGGAAGTCCACCAGCGTCTCGCCGACACACACCACGTCCAGCGGTCCGGCTTCATGCATGACGACCTCCCCCTGAGGACCGCGCGCTGCCCGTCAGTCCAGGCCCACCTGCGCCATGAACTCCACGCTCTTGAGCTTGCGGCCCAGGTGGTGCGCGATGAAGACGTTGAGCAGCCCGCGAGCCCGGGCACGCAGGTCCGCGGGCAGCGGCGTGCGCGCCCCTTCCTGGAGCGAGCGCAGGCCCGACAGCAGCGCCACCGGCACCGCCACCGAGTCCCGTGCGCGTCCGCCACACGGCTCGCACACCGCGCCCCCATGGCCCTGATCGAACCGGGGCCGCTCGCCGGGCAGGCCGCCGCAGAGCGAGCAGGAGTCGAAGCGCGGCATCAGTCCCGCCTGGGCCAGCGCCGCCAGCTCGAACGCGAGCAGCGACGTGGGGCCGGCCTCCTTCGCGTCCAGCCGGTGCAGGTAGCCCTCCACCAGCTCGAACAGCTCCGGGTGCGGCTCATGGTCGCGCGTGAGCTCGCGGCACAGCTCCACCGCGTAGAGCGCCCGGGCGATGAGCGACAGGTCCTCGCGCGCGCCATAGAAGCCCGCGACGATGTCCGCCGAGTCCAACCGCACCGTGCTGCCGCGCGTCTCCACGAGCTGCACGCGCAGCCGCATGAACGGCTCCAGCGCCCCCGCGAAGCGCCGCTTGCTCTTGCGCGCCCCCGCGGCGAACGCGGTCAGCTTGCCGTGCTCACGCGTGAGCAGCGTCACCATCCGGTCGGACTCACCGTAGTCGACCGTGGACAGCACGAACGCGTCGTCGGCGTACCGCTCCATGATCCCTCTTCAACGCGCGGCGGGGGGCGGAAGCTTCCCGGACAGCACCAGGAACAGGCCCGCGCCCAGGAGCACGACCGCCAGCAGCACGGCCAGGATGAGGTACGCCCGCTTGCGCCGCGCCTTCTCGAGCTGCGCCGGCGATGGCGCGGGCACCGCCCGGTCCACCTCCTCGTAGCGCAGCGCCGCTTCCTCCGGCGACAGGCCGATGACCTGCGCGTACGCGCGGATGTAGTTCAGCACGAACACGCGCTCGGGCAGCCGCTCCACCTGCCCCGCCTCCAGCGCCGCGACGAGGCTGGGGGGTATCTTCGTCTCCCGGGAGACGTCCTCGCGCGACAGGCCGCGCAACTCGCGCTGCTGGCTGAGGTATTTGCCGAAGTCGACGTGGTCCACGGTCTTTTCGGGGCCCCGCGGCTAGAGGTGGTCCAGCAGTGAGCGGCAGTCGTCCTTGAGGTCCTGCTCGTTGGGCTGGGCCTTGGCCTCGCAGGCCGCGAACGCCTTCTTCGCCTCGTCCGCCCGCCCGAGCTTCGCCTGACACACGCCTTCACGGCGGTAGGCGTCCGCCACGTCCGGGCACTTCTCACGGTAGTTGCCGAACTGCCGGCACGCGTCCTCCGTCTTGCCCGTCTCGTCGTAGATGATGCCCAGATTCTTGTAGCCCAGGCAGAACTCCGGGTTGGTGGTGATGGCGGCCTTGATGTTCTGCACCGCGTTCACCGTGTCGCCCTTCTTGTACAGCGCCCAGCCCAGGTTCCCCTGCGCGGAGAAGCCGTAGCGGTACTGCATGTCGTTGAGCGACTGTTCGTAGAGCTTGATGGCCTCGTCGTAGCGTCCCTGGTCCAGGCGCAGGTTGCCCAGGTTGGTGCGCGCGTCGGAGAAGGTCGGCCGCAGCTTCAGCGCCTTCTCGTAGTGGGACGACGCCTCGTCCAGCCGCCGGAAGGACAGGTGCAGCAGGAGCGCCATCGCGTTGTGCGCCTCCGGGTTGTCCGGGTTCTGATCCAGCGCCTTCTGGTACTCCGCGAGCGCGTCCTGCACGTGGCCGTGCTGCTGGGCCTGCACGCCCAGGTCGTAGTGGATCTCCGAGCTCCGGCGCTCATTCTCCGTGGGGACGTGCGCGCAGCCCGCCGACGCGAGCGCGAACGCGAGGAAGCAGGAGGAAGTGATGCGGGACATGGGTGCCAATCCGGGGTGGAGGGTCAGAACGCGGCCAGGAAACGGCCCAGGGTGGTGGCGACGTTGCGCTTCTCTTCGGCGCGGGCCTTCACGGCGGGCACGAGCGTGGGCTCCCGGAAGAACACGGGCAGCGTCTTCAGCCACTCGTCCTGCTGCGCGGGGGCCGCGGCGCGCCAGTTCGCGTTGTCCATCATGAAGCCCAGCGACTCCACGAACGCGAGCGCGTCGTCCTCGTCCTCGCGCAGCTCGTCCGCGGACTGGATGCGCCGGCCGGACACGTACACCGCGCAGTCACCCGCCTCCACGAGGTACAGGTACACGAAGACGCCCGCGCCCTGCCCGCCCCGCAGCCCCACCACGAAGGCCTGCGCGGGCCCGGCCTGCTTGCCGGGAATGGCCACGTGCGGCGTGTTGAGGGACAGGTGCAGCGCGAGCACCTGGTCGCGATTCGCGGGAAGGCCCCGGTAGCGCTCGTCGATGGTGAACACCGTTGTCTCCCTTCCCGCGCACCCTAGCGGGTGGTGAGGGTGAACTCCTCGGTCGCGTCCTGCGCGTCCGCAGCCGTCTTCTGGAAGCGGATGAGGGGCGTGTCAATCATCACGTTGCCACCGCCCTCGTTGCCCTCGCCGATGATCACCTTGAAGACGTTCCCGGAGGACGTGCTGCGGCGGCTGCCCGTGCTCTGCTTGCGGGCAATCAGCGTCACCGCGTTCGCGCCGGGACGCAACTGGCTGGTGATGTCCATCACCACCTGGTCCTCGTTGTTGCGCAAACGACGCAGCCAGCGCGAGTTCACGTACACGTCGATGTCGAAGTCCGTCATGCCCGGCGTCGTCTGCTCCGTCACCAGCCAGTAGCGCTGGGTGATGCGCCCCGGCGAGGCCGCGGGCGTGGCGGGAGCCGCCGGCGCGGGGGCCGGCGCGACGACGCCCGCGTCCGGAACCGCGGCGGCCGGGGGCGGCGTGGCGG
>NZ_RAWM01000131.1 GCF_003668875.1 Corallococcus interemptor
GCGAATCCCAGCACCGTCGCACCCACGACAGCCCGGCGCCACCCCCGCCCCAGATACATGGAATCCCCTCCGTGTACGGCAGGGTTCGCATGCCATCCCACCCCGGCAAATGCGACGCGGAAGGTTGCTCGGCTGGCCGCTGTCAGAGGGCGTGGGGGTGGCGCGGATGGGGACGCGAACACCCATGCAGGTCCTCGCGTTTACCCACCCTGCGCCCAAGGCCAGACACTACCGCCAGAAGCCGATGGAGACGCCCCAGTTGGAGTAACGGCTCGCCAGGTCGAACGACGCGGTGATGGACCAGTCCTCCCAGTAGCGCAGCACGAACAGCTCGAAGCCGCCGGTGAGGTGCGGCCGGGGATTCCTGTCCGGGTAGGGCGAGGGCTCCAGCCAGGTGCCCGCGCGCAGGCGCAGCAGGCCCGGGAAGGTGTCCCACTCCGCGCCCAGGCGCGGCTGGAACATGGCGGTGTCCCCGACGATCTGCTGCGGCTCCGTGATGTTGGCCAGCGAGCGCGCCGCCACCGCGTTGCTCACGCTGGAGATGAGGTCCACCTGCGCGGTGATGAGCCACCGGCCGGCCAGCGCGTCGCGGGGCTCCTCCTCCGGCACCGGCAGTGCGTCTCCGTCCACCTGGAGTTGCCGCCGGGCGGCGGGGGACAGCCGGTTGTAGCGGTGCGCGCCCTCGCCCAGACGCCAGCTGGCGCCCAGGGACAGCACCGCGGGCGACACCACGGCCGCGTACACCTGGCGCCCCGCGATGAAGGGACTCTGGCCCTCGTCGCGGCGCCAGCCCGCCACCACCTCCGGGCGGATCGCCACGCCAATGCGGTAGGACCGCCCGTGCGGGCGGTAGAGCATGTCCACCGCCACGCCGGTGTCGCCGTAGCGCCAGGACTGGTCCCCCAGCTCGCTGAAGCTGGCCTGCGCGGAGAAGATGCCCAGCGACAGGATGAAGTCGTCCTGGCCAAAGGCGACGGAGCCCGCGAGCACGGACTGGGTGAGGGACACGCGCAGCTTCTCGCCCTCGCCCCGGCAGCCCAGGGTGATGCAGTAGCCCGTGCGGCTGTTGCGCCAGAGAAAGCCGATGCCGAAGCGCTTGTATTGCAACATCAGCGCGCCCAAGAGCTGGCGGCTGTCCACGGACTCATCCGCCAGGCCGTCGTTGTCCACGTCCCGGCGCTTGGTGCCGGTGAAGGGCAGGTCCAGCCAGGACAGGGTGACGCCCAGGTCCCAGTCGCGCTCCAGCGACGGGCTGCGCTGCGCCAGCGCGGCCGTGTTGCTGGACACGCCCGCGGCGCCTTCGGCGATGCCCACGTAGGCGCCGCCCAGGCCCACCACCCGCGCCGACCCCAGGAGCGCGCCGGAGTTGAAATACAGACGTTCCGGACGGGGCTCCGTGGGGAGGTCGTCCTGGGCCAGGGCCGGGAGCGCGGTGAAACACGCCGCGAAGGCCAGCGCCGCCAGGGTCCCGCGCACGCCGTGAATCACCGGACAGAAGCCCCTTGGCCAAAGAGGCGGTCCGCCTCCGCCGCCAGGGAGGTGTCGCGCGACGTGAGGCCCCCCGCGTCATGCGTCACCAGCGCCAGCGTCACCTTGCGCCACCGGATGTCGATGTCCGGGTGGTGGTCCGCGGCCTCGGCGGCCTTCGCCACGCGCTCCACGAAGGCGATGCCCTCCAGGAACGAGGGCGCATCGTAGGTGCGGCGGATCATCCCGCCCTCGTGCTTCCAGGCGGGGTGCTGGGTGAGGAAGGTCTGGAGCGCATCCGGGGAGAGCAACGTGCGGTCGTAGGCCATGGTGGCCGTTCTACCCGCTCCCCCGCCCGATGGAAGCCCCGGCGCGTTCAAGCCGCCGGGGCGCTTTGTCTCATTTCACGCGCGCGAAACCGCCTGCTTCCACTTTTCCAGGTGGCGCGCGCGCACCTCGGGCTTCATCTTCGGCTTGAAGGTGCGGTCCGCCTTCCACGCGCGGCGGATGGCGTCCGGGCTGGTCCACACGCCCGCGCCCAGGCCGCCCAGGAAGGCCGCGCCCAGCGACGTGGTCTCCAGGTTGCGCGGGCGGACCACGGGCACGCCCAGCAGGTCCGCCTGGTACTGCATGAGCAGGTTGTTGGCCGCGGCGCCGCCGTCCGCCTTGAAGACGGGGATGTCCCGCCCGCTGTCGCGGCGCATGGCCTCCGCCAGGTCGTGGATTTGGAGGGCCACGCCCTCCAGCGTCGCGCGCGCCAGGTGCGCCACGGTGGTGGAGCGGTCGATGCCGGCGAACAGGCCGCGCGCCTCCGGACGCCAGTGCGGCGCGCCCAGGCCCGCGAGCGCCGGGACGAAGACGACGTCGCCGGAGTCCTTCACGCTGGCGGCCAGCGCCTCCACGTCCGGGGCCTTCTTGATGACCTTGAGGCCGTCGCGCAGCCACTGCACGGCGGCGCCGGCGATGAAGGAGCTGCCCTCCAGCGCGTAGTGCGTGGTGTTGCCCAGCTTCCACGCCACGGTGGTGAGCAGCCCCGCGGTGGAGCGCACCGGCTGCGTGCCGGTGTTCATGAGCAGGAAGGCGCCGGTGCCGTAGGTGCACTTGGATTCACCGGGCTCGAAGCATGCCTGGCCGAAGAGGGCGGCCTGCTGGTCTCCGGCCATGCCCGCGACGAGGATGCCGTCCGGCAGGCTGCGCATGCCGCGCGTGGTGCCGTACACCTCCGCGTTGCCGCGAATCTCAGGCAGACACGCGCGCGGCACGCCCAGCAGCGAACACAGCTCGTCGTCCCAGTTGAGCGTGCGCAGGTCCATGAGCAGCGTGCGGCTGGCGTTGGACACGTCCGTGACGTGGGCGGCGCCGCCGGTGAGCTTGAAGACGAGCCACGAGTCCATGGTGCCGAAGCACACGTCGCCGCGCTCGGCGCGCTTCTTCGCGCCCTTGAGGTGCTGGAAGAACCAGGTGAGCTTGGTGCCGGAGAAGTAGGGGTCCAGCACCAGGCCCGTCACCTCGCGCACGCGGGGCTCGACACCCTGGGCCTTGAGCCGCTGGCAGATGTCGGAGGTGCGGCGGTCCTGCCAGACGATGGCGCGGGCCAGGGGCTCGGCCGTTTCACGGTCCCAGAGGCCCGTGGTCTCGCGCTGGTTGGTGATGCCCACCACGGCGATGTCCTTGCCGGTGAGGCCCGCGTCCTTGAGGGCGCGCGCGATGCACCACTCGCTGGTGTTCCAGATGTCGATCAGGTCGTGCTCCACCCACGACGGCTTGGGGAAGTGCTGGGGAAGCTCCTTGTAGGAGCGGCCCACCACCTGCAACCGGGTGTCGAGGATGGAGACGTGGGTCCCCGTGGTGCCCTGGTCCAGGGCCAGGACGTATTTCGCCTTCGCCATGCGTGCTCACGCCTCGTTCATCGGCCAGTGGCCGGACACGAAGCGGGACCCTACTCCAAGCGGAGGCGCGCGCACCCACCGCGCGTGCGGGATGTCAGGCACCGGGAGCAGTCCGTGGAACGCTCCCGTGCCTGCGTGGGGGTGTCATGGCGGGGCGCCTTGCCGGGGGAAGTCCACGGTACTTCCCGGCGCCACCGCGCATGGCGGCCCGCTTCAGTAACCCGTGACCCGCGAGCGGTTGTTGAAGTAGCGGCGCAGGCCGTAGGCGCCCAGGCCCGCGAGAATCATCCGGCCCAACGAGCCGCCCGCGCCGGAGGACTGGCGTCCCCGGTAGCCGTAGCCGATGGGACGGCGGCCGTAGGCGCTGCGCCCGCGGTTCCAGCCACTGCCCCTGAAGACGCCGCGTTGCGACGCGCCCAGCGCGCCCAGCAGGTTGGATAGCAATGCCATGGTGTCACTCCGTGGTGAGGGTTACGGGGCCCATGCGTCCTTCACGGGGGTCGGACCCGTGAAGGACGCGCGTGCGTTGAAAGGTGGTCCTTACGCCGTGTGTCGACACCCCATGTCGAACAGGGGGCGCGAAAGCCCGTGTCCCGGGCCGGAGGGCAGGCGGGCGGGTGGAAGCGCGGTGGCCGCCTGCCCATCGAACAAAAGCCCTGGCCAGGTGAGGCAAGGCCTACCCGGTTCCCTGCCCCGGAGGACGTCTCCAGATTCCGGTCCATGAGGGCGCCCCCCTGGCGCCCCGGCCGCAATCACAGTCAACCGCGCGGGAGGCGCGGACGGGCATGGGCGGCTCGGGAATGACGGAGCCGGAAAAGGAGTAGTCGCGGTAGGCAGTCGGCGAAATGCGTGGGGGTCCGTCATCCCTGTGGGGCGGACCCCCATGTTCTTTTCAGGCGCGGGGCACGAGCCCCTGTTCGCGCAGGAACGCCACGGTGCGGGCCACGCCGTCCGAAAGCGGGGTGGGGCGGAAGGCCAATTCGCGCTGGGCCTTGGCCGCGTTCACGCGGGCCTCCCAGCGCATGAAGGACAGCTGGCCGGGCGCGACGAGCGGCGTGAAGGGGAATACGCGCGCGAGCGGCGCGGACACGCGGGCCATGGCTTCGATGAGGAAGACGGGCGCGACCGGGGGCGGCTTGCCGGCGGCTCCGGCGGCCTGGTGGATGGCGAGCGCGAGGTCCGCGTTGCTGACGTACTGGTCGGAGACGAGGTAGCGCTCGCCGTTGACGCCGCGCTCGGCGGCGGCGAGGTGCACGTCGGTGCAGCCATCCACGTGGACCACGGACATGCCGCCGGGCGGCAGCAGCGGGGCCTTCTTGTTGAGCAGCTGGATGAAGAAGGAGTTGAGGCCCACGTGCACGGGGCTGGCGCCGTAGACGGCGGACGGGTTGACGAAGACGACGTCCAGGCCCTGCTGGCGGATGGCCTCCACGGCGCGCTCGGCGTCCTGCTTGGAGCGTTCGTAGACGGTGGGCTTGGGGTGCGGGTCGATGTTCGCTTCGGTCAGCTCGCCGCCGCGAGGTGCCGCGAAGACATCCATGGTGGACGTGTAGACCACGCGGCGCACCCTCGCGGCATGCGCGGCGGACAGGACGTTCACGCTGCCCTGGCGGTTCACGCGGTCGAAGATGGAGTCGTCCCGATGCCACTGCTCCGGCATGCCCGCGGCGTGGAAGACGAGCTCCACGTCCTCCATCGCGGCGGGCAGGGTGCCCGGGGACGTGACGTCACCCTGGATGAGCCGCACGGAGGAGGGGAGCAGCTTCGAGGCCCGCGCCAGGTCCCGCACGAGCGCGCGGACGGAGGCGCCCTGCTTCACGAGCCGCTGCACGATGGCATTGCCGATGAGGCCGGTGGCCCCGGTGACGAGGACGTTCATGGGGCCGCAATCTAAGCCCCCGGGCATCCAAGCTGTACACCGCTGGTCCGACACGGCCCCACCGGCCTGACGGCCGGAACGGCTTCGCGGTTCGGATGAACCGGCCACCTCCCCCCCCGGCGGCGGTCATCAAAAACCTGTCCGACAGTCGGACAGGTTTCACGGCGGTCCGGATGGACCGGCAGCCTGCGGCTCGCGGTGGCACGAACCTGTCGGACAGTCGGACAGGTTTCCGAACCTGGGACGGCCGACCGGCCCTGGCCGAGGTGGCTCAAACCTGTAGGACAGCCGGACAGGTTTCCGCGATGCGCCGCCGGCAGGGGGCCCTGCCGGGCTCTCCCTCCTTCTCATCCTGGAAGACAAGTTCGTACCCGAAGTGCAGGCCGAGGCTCCGTGCGTCGTGCAGGTGGAGCCGGGACCTCGTAGCCGTGAGGACCGCTGGCGTCAGCGCTGCCGCGCGCCGCGAGGCTCAGGGCGGGAGCGCAGCCCGTCGAAGAACATCCCGGTGAGGCGGGGGATGCGCTTGGGGTCCGAGCCGTTCTCCGCGGCGGCGAGGGAGATGGCCATCGCCATGCACACCACGTCGTCGAGGAGGACGTCGCTTCGCACCTCGCCCTCGCGCTGCGCGGCCTTCAACAGGCGCTCACCCTCGGCGGTCGTCGCGTCACAGCCCACGGTGTGGTTCTTGAGGACGATTCCCAGCGACGCCGCGAGCCCCTTGTACATGCCCCCGCAGTGCACGAGCTCCGCGAGGAAGACGCGCAGCGCCTCGAGCGTGGGCAGTGACTCCGAGCGTTCGCGGCTCTCCCGAGCGAGCAGCAGCAGCCGCTCATCGCACGTCGCGGCGAGCAGCGCTTCGCGTGACTCGAAGTGACGGTAGAGCGTGCCGATGCCGACCTCCGCACGCTTCGCCACGTCGCCGAGCGACGCGTCCGCGCCGCGCTCGGAGAACACGGCATGCGCCGCCGCGAGCAGCCGCTCCCGGTTGCGCCGCGCATCCGCGCGCAAGGCTCCGCCCGTCGCGTCCTCTTCCTGCTTCTTCCTGGGCTGTTTCGTCGCCACTTGAAAAACGGAGGATAGCTCCGTATTCAACCGGAGCAATCCTCCGCTTAGCAAGCGAAAGGCAGGACCTGATGGCGACGAAGAGCGAGACCGTGGTGGTGCTGGGAGCAACAGGCGTGCAGGGAGGCGGGACGGCGCGGGCCTTGTTGAAGGACGGCTGGAGGGTCCGGGCGCTCGTGCGGGACCCGGCGAGCGCCAGGGCCCGGGAGCTCGAGGCGGCGGGCGCGGAGCTGGTGCGCGGGGACATGGGGGACCGCGCGTCGCTCGACCGTGCGGTCGCGGGGGCGTACGGCGTCTTCAGCATCCAGCCCGCCTCGCCACAGGCGCACTACGGCCTCACGGACGACGACGAGGTCCGCTTCGGCACGTCCATCGCGGACGCAGCGAAGGCGGCGGGCGTGGAGCACTTCGTCTACACGTCGGTGCTGGGGTTGCGGGCCGGCACCGACGTCGGCCACTTCGAGAGCAAGTGGCGCATCGAGGAGCACGTCCGGGCGAGCGGCCTTCGCGCGACCATCGTGCGGCCGGGGACCTTCATGGAGCTGCTGCTGATGCCGGGTTTCGGCCCGTCACAGGGGAGGCTCCAGTTCTTCGCCCCGCCGGACCAGCCCATGCAGTTCATCGCGGGGGAGGACATCGGCGTGCTCGTCGCGCGCGTGTTCGCGGACCCGCGCACCCACGTGGGGACCACGTTGGACCTGGCGGCCGATTCGCTCACCGGCAACGTGCTCGCGCAGAAGATTGGCCGGGCCACCGGGACGTCCATCACCTACGCGCGGTTTGCGCCGGAGGTCCTGGAGGCAAGCCCGATGCTGCGCAAGCTCGTGAAGCTGTTCGATGATGGCTCCGTGTCCGAGAGCGCGGACATCCCGGCGCTGCGGCGGCTGGCACCGGGCCTGCTCACGTTCGACGCATGGCTGGAGCGCGGTGGCGCCGCGGCGTTCAAAGAGCGCCTCGCGGCCTAGAACGCGACGCACGGCTGGGAGTCGATTCGCAGCACCGACTCCTGGTCGAACTGGCGCTTGTACTCCTCGCGGATGGTGTCGACGTCCGCCGAGCGCGCCTTGCTGCCGTCGTGCAGCAGCACCATGACCTTGGTCTGCTCGTGGATGAGTTCTCCGCTCTCCAACTGGTATTGCCCGTTGGCGTCGTACACGGTCAGCCCGTCCTGGAAGCGGGGCGTGACGGCCGTGTCCACGAAGGCCTGGAACTCGGCCTCGCTGACGGGCTCGTTGCCCACCCGGTTCCGGCCGAAGTACAGGTCCGTCTGATACTGCGCTTCTCCCACTTGGCAATCGAGGCCGTCGTCACCGCCGCATGCCGTGACGCCCGGCCCGAGCACGAGGGTCATGCCCAGCAACAGGCGTGAGGCAACCACGGACAGGTTCGAGAATGGCATTGCCTGACTCCCCCCGAAAGAGTGGGATGGGAGCATGACCGGCTGTTCGTGCGCGGGGTAGAGCGACTCCGGTACGACTCGGGGGAGGACGTCATGACGGGAGCCATCAGCCTGGAAGCACTGGCGGCGTACATCCGGGACGCGTTCAGGGACGTGCACATGGACGCCAGCACACCGGATCTCTTCTTCTTCGCCGGAGACGAGCGGCAGCACCCCTTCGCCACCATCATCACGCGGGACACCGAGCACGACCACCACTCGAAGCTGGACCGCGACGGCGTGTTCCGGCTGAACCTGGGCGTAAGCAAGGAGAGCTTCCAGAAGCTGTTCCCGGAACTCGACCCGCACATCGACTTCACCGCTCCGGACGTGCTCCTGCCGCACCCGGTCCACGCGCGGATGTTCTGGCTGAGCGTGCTCAACCCCAGCCACGAGACGTTCTACGTGCTGCGCCCGTACCTGAAGGAGGCCTACAACCTCCAGGTGAACCGGACCGCGCGGGGCTGAATCACTGCGTGCGGCTGCGGACCGTCTGGTCGTCGCGGGGCGTGTCCGCGTACCGAATCCAGTTCGTAGTCGCCTTTGTGAAGAGGACAGGCACGTGACTGCGACGACTACGGGATAAAGGAAGCCTGTGTCGAAGCCTCAAGCCAATGAAGCCCAAGCTCTATAGGCGATCGACACTCTGCGTATCGTCTCCTTGTAGGTTTCGGCAGGGGGCGCTGCGGAAAGTAGGCTGTTTATATTTTGATGCAGCTTATGGGTGGATATGCGTGACTCTTCCTTTGTTAGGAATTGCAGCGCACGCTGCTCTGGGGCGCGGAATCCATCTCTGAGGCACGCTGCCGCCGAATCCAGTGCTGAGTCGAGTTCAGGAATTGCCTGATCTTGGATTTGCACCCGTCGAATCCTGGCAACTATTGCCAAACCGTAAGAGATGGTTGGGATCACTCGTAGAACAAGTTCGCGCGCAGTGGTGCAGTAACCAAGCTTGTTGATAGGTGTGCCTAGTTGAAGCTCAATTTTATTCAGCGGCTCGCCACTCATCCAAAGGTCTAGAGCATTTTTGAGGAGGCAAATTGGAGGAAGAGAGTTGGGGTTATCGACTCCCTTTGTCAGCTTGGGGAGTACCCGAAGTGAGGTGTCGGTTCCGAGAAGAGCTTCAGTTCTGCCCGAGTCAACTTGTAGCCAGTGAATCCACCAGTTCGTCCAATCAATTGGCGTACTTGGCCAGTTGTCTTGAAGGTTCGAGATGTCAGCGGCGAGCTGGTTGATTAAATCAAAAGACAGCCCGGTTGCGTATGATAGGTCGAGTTGCCAATTTGCTGGGCCTTGCGGCACCCGGCTTGTGCGGATGGTAATTAGGGACGCCACTTTGGCGGCATACTGCTTTGACGTGCCGGCACTGCGAGCCTTGAACGCAGAGAGTGAATTGTTGATGTGGCTAGCTGCCGAATCAGGGTCTGCGGGCAGACGATTCAGGAAATAGTCGGCATCAGCAGTGAGCTTGGTGTCGACTGTGTATTGCTGTATTGCGTCCAGCCACTGTTCGATAGGGTCCGCTATGGTGAGGCATTGATCACTCTTTGAAAATATGTTTTTCTGCATTTCTAGCCAGTGTTGTGTGATTTCGTTCTTGGCCTTGTCGGTGTAGACAACCGTGCCTGGGACAACCAAGGCTATCCCATGAGAACCGGTAGTTGCTCGACCTGCACGCCCTGCTGCATTGAGAAGTTCATGGGCTGTTAACGGCCGCATGGTGCTCTGATCTGCTTCGTACCTGTCGTCACCCGCTATGATGACAGCCTCAGCAGGCAGGTTGATTCCCATCGAAAGAGTTGGCGAAACAACCAGTACTGTTGCTCCATTGGGACGCGAGAAGTAGCGCTCGCTCAGTTTACGTTCAACTGGAAGCAATAGTCCGTGATGTATCGCCACATCGGCAGATATCAACCCATCGACATGCGCTTGGTCGCCCAGTTCCGATGCTGCCATGTCGAGCAGTTTTTGCTCGCCTTCTTGTAGGGACGGCTTGCTGGCTCCAAGGATGCCAGCGGCGAATTCGCCGAGTGACTTCGTGTGGTCTGGTATTTGAATCAAAACCATTGTCTTTATGTTCGTCTTCGAGAAGCCTGTTGCTATCTTCGCGGCCACCTGGTTCCGATTGGCCGTTAGGTGCCATTGCCGAGGGTTGCTTGGAAGGCCGGACGCCTTGAGTTGTACGTTGGAGTCTAGCAAGGGTTTTAGGGCGTAGTCGTCTGCCGCGGCTGTCCAAGAGTGGCGAAGGCAGAATAGTCCATACGGTCGTGCCAATAGTGCTCGCTGCAATGCCGCCGGCGGACCTTTGGTTGTTGATTTGCTCCTGTATTCGCCAATCGTTGTATGGAGAGCGGATATGTCGCTCTTGCTATAGACGACGCATCCACGAGCTTGCCGCGTCGGGCGCCATGCTAGATCGAGCGCTATGGCTGGCCGACCCGTACGTTCTTGAATCCATGCAGCCAGTTCGGACGCATTTTCCATCATGGCAGAAATCAGGACGTAGTCTGATTTGTTCGCCAATTTGAACAGATTAAGCAGGCACAGCATCGCATCTAGACTTCGGCGATCGTTGATTCCTTGTGTGGGGTGGAGAATATGGCATTCATCTAGTATTATGAGGCCGACATGGTCGAGTTTTGAGGTGCCTGTGCTGATTTGTGCTAGGCACGACTCTGGAGTGCAGATCGTAATCTGGGAAACGCGATCATTCTCGTCTGTGCTGACTTGATCCGTTCTGAGAGAATTACTCAGTACTTCTCCAAAGGCTGCCGCCAAGTCAGTTCGAAATTGCTCGATAAGCGAATGGGTCGGAGCTAGTAGTAAGACGTCTCGTTGAGACAAGAGTGTTGCTGCTATTTTGAGCTGTACCAGTGTTGATTTGCCAGCTCCAGTGGGAAAACTGATTGCCGACGACGTGCCGTTGGCCAGGAAGCCCCTCTTGATGGCGTCGACGTGATTTGGCCACAAAAATGGGCGGCTTTTGGCAGCTCCAGACAAATAGTTGCTCCAGCCGATTGGATCTGTCCCGCTTGGCGTGGGTGTGTTTGTTGTTGCGAGCAGTCGCAGATTCTTGCTTGAGTGAATCAGTAGTGTCGCGAGGTGGTGGGGCCCGCTTAGGGTGGTATAGATATTCGGCTGTAGATCGACAGGGTTGAAGGTAGGTTGCGTTGATAGAGCGTTGGTCCCAGGGGGGAGAATTTGCTCTGACGAAAGCTGTTGTACTTTGAGAAAATAGTCTTCCGAGTGAGGGGGCGCATTGACTCGGAGTATTTCGTCGGAAAACTGTCTAACCCCTAAGAAGAGTTGCTCCCAGAGTGCATTCGTCGCGTCTTGTAAGGATGGCTCATCGGAGATGGCAAATGCCGGAAGCGGCAATGTTGATGCTTCGCTTGGGCGCCCTTCGGCGAGCAGGAGGATAGACCGTATGAGGGCATCGGCAATTGTGTCTCCTGCGACATAGTTCTTTCTAATTGCCCTGGCGACTTCATGGGCATCAGGAACTGCCGCTGCAATGTGGAACAGCAAGAGCGCCGCCAGCGCCGATGAGATGGCGTTTGTTTGAAGGTGGCCATCTGCTGCTTGTGGCGAACTTTTCGCGGCAGGGTTCGTGATTCCAGATGCTTGGTGGACTAGGTGGTGGGCTGTTGCTGAAATGAATGCACAGGATTTTTGTTCTGATGAGCCTGTTTCAAGCAGGCATGAGATAGATTCATATGTGTTTGCGAGATGGCGCAGCCAATTTATGTTGTCTCCGAGGTCTTTGTCGTCTTGATCTAAAGGCTGGTTTGCAATGCGTAGCCGGAGTTCGGTGATGGCGGTGAAGGCTGCTGTTAGCTGCTTGGGGAGATTGGATAGGTCGAGATCTGTGAGTGGCCGTGCTGATTGGATCAGTTTTTCAGTGATGGCGTCGTACATTTTATTTTCCCATCGCATGCAATTCTGAGATGACAAGGCTGGCCAAGTCGTCCATCCAGCCACGCAGATTGTCGAGGGCTAGTGTTTCTCCGTGGCGACGCTCATTGGTGCCCTTGGCATGTGCATCAAATCCTACGAAGAGTGTGCTGTGTTCTGAGGGTGCAGCGTTCTTCGTTGTTACGGCCACTGAGTAGGATTTTTGATCCTGCCAAAGTATTTTTTCCGCCAGCGACTGTGCCGAGTGTGGATTTATGCGTTGGAATATTGTGGTTAGTTCGGCTACAATTTCGTGGTCTCGGTCGTTTTGCTCGTGCTTGTCGATTTCCGGCCACACCTGCTGGGAGATTTTGTTTCGCGGATTGTCTGTTGCTTTTTGTTCACAGATCCGCACGCCTGCTGGCGATAGTGCTGTTGTCTGAGTGTGGATTACAATTCCGTCGAGTCCGTGGTCGGCTTTTCTGATCTGTGGGGCTCGAAGAATGTCAGTGGGCGATGCTTTGGCTAATGCTGCAAGCCATGCGATTAGCTGAAATAGCCATCCATCTCGATGGAATCGTTGCTGGTCGTTCTGAGGTGGGGCTAGGGCTTTGATTGCGGCGGCAATGGCTTTGGTGTGTGGCGTGGTGTTTTCGAGTTTTTCAAGTCTTTTGAGTATGTTTTCAATGTGTAGATGGTATCCGGCTGCTATGTATGCGATGTGTCTTGCCAGTGTGTTCTTGTTCGTTATTTCCCATGCAAACGAGAGCCATGGCTGTGTGTGTGTAATCTTGCTTATGGTTATGGGCCAGGCGTTGAGGGCTGTTGGATCAGCAGGCGTCGAAAGTTGGTTCGGCTGTGCGGGCGGGACTGGCTGATTGGCTGGTAGGGTGGGGCTTGGTGAGCTTGATTCGGCCGCCGCATTGGCGGGGTGGGCTTTGGGGGCTCCAGTCATGAGGCCTGGAGGCTAAATTGTCTTAAAGGCAACTTTGAAGTGAATGCGTGTTCAGGGAGGGTCTTGTCTGACTCCTTTCGCGTTTTGGCGGGATTTGTGAGTGTGTCTGGTGCCCCGTCGAAATGTGACGTGTTGATGCATTGGCTGGGCCGCTTCAGCTTTGTTCTGAGTCTTGAGGGGGCCCCGCTGCATGCTTCGGCAATAACTGCAGAGTGCAGACCTGCGTCTAACGTCTGCTGACGTTGTCACTGCGTGCGGCTGCGGACCGTCTGCTCGTCCCGGGGCGTGTCCGCGTACCCGGTCATCTCCAGGTAGCCGCGCCCCTGCACGGGCCGGCCCTCGCGCGTGCCGTCCACGGACACCGCGCCCTCCCAGTAGCGCACCAGCACCGGCAGCTCCTGGTCCGGCAGCTTCGGCGTCACCGTCAGCTCCAGCGACACCTTGGGAACCTGCACGCGCCAGCCCGCCGGGTACTCACCCCCACGCGGGCTCTTCCACGTGCCCCGCCGCTCCAGCCGCATGTCGTCAGCGGTCAGGTGCACGGCCTCGCCCGTCGCGGGGATGTACGTGCCCGCGCTGAACGCGTCCTTCGTCCCGTCCTTCTTGCGCAGCTGGTAGAGCATCAAGTCGCTGCCGTCGGAGAGCTGGAGCGCGAACCAGTCCCAGCCCACCTGGTCCCCGCTCAGCGCGCTGGTGCTCCACTCGCGGTCCATCCAGCTGTCGCCCTTCACCTGCACCGTCTGCCCGTCCACCGACACCGTGCCCCGCGAAGGCATGCGCGGCATCGAGTAGTAGTAGGACGCGTTGCCCCGCTCCGCGCCCTTCTGGCTCAAGCCCTTGTCGCCCTGGAGCACCGGCGGCTTGCCCTCGTCCAGCGTCAGCTCCAGCGTCACGCCATCACCCTGCGCGCGCAGGTGCATGGGCCATGTTCCACCACCCGTGCCTTCGCTCCGCACGTCCCAGTCCTGAAGCCAGACATGGAAGGGCGCACCGTCCGCGCCCGCGAGTCCCTGCGCCGCGCGGCTGAAGCGCTCGTTGACGTGGAACTTCCCGGCGCTCACGTCCGTCAGGGTGAAGTGCCCCATGAACACCTGCCGCGTGCCCCAGCCGGACTCGCGCTGGGGCTGCTCCGGCGACAGCGCGCTGCGGAACAGCGTGAACTGGTAGCCGAACGCGCGGCCGTCCTGCGTCTCTAGATTTCCCGTCCAGTACCACCACTCGGTGCGGAAGTCGGGGTGGGGGCCGTGGTCCTCCGGGAAGTGGAGGGGCCGGGGCTCCATCGCGCGCGCGAAGCCCTCCGTGCCGCCCTTCCCACCCATCGCGGACGCGACCGTCATGCCGCTCGCGTTCGTGGAGCCCGGGCCTTCCGTCTCGCGCAGCACCACGCCCACCGCCACGCCCAGCGCGGCGAGCACCAACACCACCCCGATGACGAGTCCCCGCCCCATGCCTCACTCCTCCCGCAGCGCCATGGCCGGGTTCGCGCGCGCCATGCGCCACGCCGGGTAAAGCCCCGCGAGCGCCGCCGCCACCATGGCCAGCACCAATGCCTGTCCCACCACGCCGGGCGCCACCACCAGCTGCAACGTCCACCCGAACGAGCGCTGGTTGATGACGTGCACCAGCACGTAGGCCAACGCCAGCCCCAGCGGGATGGAGAACAACCCCGCCAGCAATCCCAGCAGGCCCGTCTGCAAAGACACCATGCCCCACAGCTGTCCCGGCGTGAGCCCCGTCGCGCGCAGCACCGCGAACTCGCGCGCCCGCTCCAGCTGCAGCGACATCAGCGCGCTCAGCACGCCCACGAACGCGACGCCAATGGCCAACAGGCGCAGCACCTGCGTGATGGTGAAGGTCCGGTCGAACACCTCCATCGACGCCTGCCGCAGCGCCCGGTTCGCGCGCACGTTCAGCGCCTGCTCACCGCCCGCGCGGTCGCGCACGCGGGCCACCAGTTCGTCCACGTCCTGGCCGGGCGCGGCGAAGAGGGACAGGCCGGACACGCCCCGGTCCTCGTACCAGTGCTCATACGTGGCGCGCGGCATCAGCACCGTCCCCACGTCCGAGCCGTAGTCGAAGTACACGCCCGCCACGCGGAAGTCGTGCGGTCCCTTGTCGGTGGCGACGCGCAGCGTGTCGCCCGCGTGCACGTTCCGGTGGAACGCGAAGGGCTCCGACACGATGAGCGCGTCCGTGGACGCGTCCAGCTGCCGCCACACGTCCTCCGCGCGTCCCTCCTTGAAGCGGTACGTCCGCTCATGGCCCTTCGCGAAGTCCACCGCCAGCAGGTCCGTGTCCACTTCGTTGATGCGCACGTGGATGACCCGGATGGATCCGCTCGCCTCGACGCCCGGCGTGGACCGCAGCTTCTCCGCGAGCCCCGGCACCAACGAGGAGTCCCCGCGCCGAGCCACCAGCGACGGCGGCGACACGAACACGTCCGCCTGCAACGCGGACTCCAGCCACGCGGCCACCGTGCCCCGGAAGCTGGACACCATCAGGCCCACGCCCACCGTCGTCGCCACCGCGACCATCAGCGCCGCCAGCGCGACCGCCGTGCGCGACAGGCTCGCCGTCACGCCGCGCGCGGCCATGCGTCCCAATGGGCCGAACATCGCGCCCAGGGGCCTCGCCGCCGCCCTCGTCAGCTTCTCCGTCACCCAGGGCACCAGCAGCGCGCTGCCCAGCAGCACGCCGAAGAGCCCCGTGTACGCGGGCAAGAGCGCCTGGGTCGGCCACGCGAGCACCGCCGCCGAGATGGCCAGGATGACGACCCCGAGCACCGCCAGCCTGGGCGCGCGGTTGCGCGACACGTCCTCCACCGTGGAGCGCCGCAGCGCCGTCACCGGTGCCGCCCGCGCCGCCTCCCACGCGGGCACCAGCGCGGCCAGCACCGTCGCGCCCAGGCCCAGGCTCAGGCCCTTGATCAGCGTGAATGGCTCCAGGGACAGGCGCCGCACGTTCACCACGAAGTACAGGTCATTGATGGTGCGGGTGATGAGGCCCACCAGGCCGCTGGCCATCAGGATGCCCAGCAGCAGCCCCGCCGCGGTGCCCACGATGCCCAGCATCAGGGCCTCGCCCAGCACCACCGCGAACAGTTCGCCGCGCGTCACGCCCACCGCGCGCAGCCGGCCCAGCATCCCGCGCCGCTGCACCACGGAGAACGTCATCGTGTTGTAGATGAGGAACATCCCCACCACGAGCGCCAGCAGCGACAGCGCGGTGAGGTTGGTGCGGAACGCGCGCGTCATCTGCTCCACCGTGCCCGCGCGCCCGGACGTCTGGACCAGTTCGGCGCCCGGCGGCAATGCGGCCTTGAGCGACGCGGCCTGCGCCTCTCCGCCCTTCAAGCGCAGGTCCACGCGCGTCAGCCGGCCCTCCATGCCCAGCACCTCCTGCGCGGTGGAGATGTCCGCGAGGAGCAGCGACTCCAGCGCGCGCTCCGTCGTCTCCTGCGAGGGCGTCAGCAGGGCCGACACGCGCAGCTCCCGGCGAAGCCCCGTCACCGTCACCGGCAGCGTGTCCCCGGCCTTCACGCCCAGGCTCCGCGCCGTCTTCGCGCCCATCACCACCGTGCCGGGCCGGGTGAGCAGCGTGCCCACGTCGCCCACCGCGCCTCCGGTGGAGAAGTCCCGGAAGGGGGCCTCCGCGAAAGGGTCCAACCCCAGCAGCGTGAGCGTGCGGTGGTTGCCGGCCTCCACCTGCACATAGCCCTGCACCACGGGCGCCGCGTCCGGTGCGTCCGGCCGCAGCTTCAGCGCCGTGTAGACGCCCTCCGGCAGGCCGGACGTGCCGCCGGTGATTTGATGCGTGGCGCGGCCCGCGACGACGTCCGTGGACTGCTCGAAGGCGCGCAGCGCGCTGCCGCTGGCCAGGTCGATGGACACCACCACCGCCACGCCCATCGCGATGCCCAGCAGCGACAGCGCCGTGAGCCACGGGTGCCCGCCCAGGTGCCGCAGGCTGGAGCGCGCGAGCAGCCCCCTCATGGCGTCCTCCGGCCGCTCGCGCCGCCGGGGCGCTCCACCAGCCGTCCGTTCTCCATGGTCAGCACGCGGTCCGCGCGCTCCGCCATCGCGGGCTCGTGCGTGACGATGAGCGCGCACGCGTGGCCCTGCCGGGTGAGCCCTTCCAGCAGGTCCAACACCTGGCCGCCCGTCTCCTCGTCCAGGTTGCCCGTGGGCTCGTCCGCCAGCAGCAGCGGCGGCGCGTGGGCCAGCGCGCGCGCCACCGCCACGCGCTGTTGCTCGCCACCGGAGAGGCGGTCCGGGAAGCTGCTCGCGCGAGCACCCAACCCCACGCGTCCCAAGAGTTCCCGCGCCCGCGCGCCGGCCTCCGCGGCCGAGCGGCCCAGCAGCTCCAGCGGCAGCCGCACGTTCTCCTCCACCGTCAACGTGGGCAGCAGGTTGAAGGCCTGGAAGATGAAGCCGATGCGCTCGCGGCGCAGCAGCGTGCGGTCCCGCTCCGGCATGCGCCCCAGGTCGCGGCCCTCCACCAGGATTTCGCCGTGCGTCGCCTGGTCGATGCCGCTGATGAGGTTGAGCAGCGTGGACTTGCCGGAGCCGCTGCGGCCCAGCAGCACCACGAACTCGCCCCGGTGCAGGGCGAGCGTCGCGCCGGAGAGCACCTCGCGCACGGAGTCGCCCTCCGCGTAGGACTTGGTGACGGCGCGCAGTTCGACGAGGGGCCGCGAATCAGGAGGAGAGGAGGGCATGCCGGGCATCCGACATAGCCGATGCCCGGCGTCCGGGAGCGTTTCCTCGTCCCACCCGGAGGGATGCCCGCTACTGGACGCCAGCAGCGCCAGGGAGCGCTCAGCCCATGACACCTGTCAGGTTGTCCCACTTGCTTTTCGTGCGTCCCGGCACGTCCCGGTGTTTGATGTCCGTCTCTTCCCGCCGGAGGCCTTGTCTTCCGCGCCGGGGTAGGGGGGGCCACACACATGAATGAAGCCCAGGCCGGATGGGTCGCGGCGTCCGGCGGTGTGCCCTCGCCGCTGCATGAGCTGCTTCAGCAGCTGCCTGCCTTCTTCGGCCTCTACCGCGGCCCTGGCCACCTCATCGAGTTCAGCACCGCGACGCGTCTGACGCTGCTCGACACGCGCGGCCAGGTGGGCATCCCGCTGCGCGAGGCCTGTCCCCAACTGGAAGGCCCCGGCTGGCACGACGCCTGGGACCGCGTCTTCACCACCGGAGAGGCCCTGCACCTGCGCGAGGCCTCTGCCCGCGCGCGCCCCGCCGATGAAGAACTCTTCTTCAATCTCTCGCTGCTGCCACGCCGCGACGCGAGGGGGGCGGTGGAGGGCGTGCTCGCCTTCGCGGTGGACGTGACGGAGCTCGTGCGCACCCGCCGCGCCGCGTGGACCGCCGCCGCCTGGCGCACCGAGCGCCTTCAAGCGATGACCGCCGCGCTCTCCGAAGCGCTCACCCCCGCGCAGGTGGTGGAGGTGGCCGCGCGCGAAGGGGCGCTCGCCATGGGGGCCCTCACCGGCCTGGTGGTGGTGCCCGCCAGCGCGGCCCTGGACGTCTTCGAGCGCGCCGCCGCGCACGGCTTCTCTCCCGGCGAGCTGGAGGGCTGGCAGCGCTTCGAGGTCTCCGCCACCTGTCCCCTCACGGACGTGACGCGCACGCGCGAGCCCTGCGCATTGAGCTCATGGACGGAGTGCATGGCGCGCTACCCGAGGCTCGCCTGGTTATCGCGCGAGCGGCCCCTGGAGGCGTGGGCGTCCGTGCCGCTGGTGAGCGGTGGGCGCGTGTTCGGCGCGCTGGGGCTGGGCTTCGGCGACGCGCGCGGCTTCGACGCCCAGGAGCGCGCCTTCCTGCTGACGGTGGGCCGCCTGTGCGCGCAGGCGCTGGACCGGGCGCGGCTGTACGACGAGGAGCGCGAGGCCCGCGGCGCCGCGGAGGCCGCCAGCCGCGCCAAGGACGCGTTCCTCGCCACGGTGTCCCATGAGCTGCGCACGCCGCTCACGTCCATCCTCGGCTGGTCGCAGATGCTGCGGCAGGGCCTGTTGGGTGAAGACAAGCGCCAGCGCGCGGTGGAGGCCATCGAGCGCAACGCCCGCGCGCAACGGCAGCTCATCGAGGACCTGCTCGACATCAGCCGCATCGCCAACGGCCGCCTGCGCCTGGAGCCGGTGCCGCTGGAGTTGGGCTGCGTGGTGGAGGCGGCGCTGGATGCGGTGCGGCCCACGGCGCTCGCGCGCGAGGTGACGCTCAAGGTCTCCGTGGACGCGGACGGCGTGCCGCTGTTCGGCGACCCGGACCGGCTGCAGCAGGTGGTGTGGAACCTGCTCTCCAACGCCATCAAGTTCACCCCGGCCGGTGGCCACGTGACGGTGTCCGCGCGCACGCGCGGCGAGGGCGCGGAGCTGGTGGTGCGCGACGACGGCGAGGGCATCCCGGCCAGCTTCCTGCCCTTCCTCTTCCAGCGCTTCCAGCAGGCGGACACCAGCGTGAGCCGCCAGCACGGAGGCCTGGGCCTGGGCCTGTCCATCGTGCGGCACCTGGTGGAGCTGCACGGCGGCACCGTGTCGGCCGCCAGCGACGGGCCAGGCAAGGGCGCCACGTTCACCGTCGTGCTGCCGCGCTCACGCGTGGGCGCGGTCGCGGGCTCCTCGCGCGAGCCGCGCTCCGTGGAGGGCCTGACGCTGCCGCGCTTCCCGGAGCTGGAGGGCCAGCGCGTGCTGGTGGTGGACGGCCAGCCGGACGCGCGCGAGTGGATGTCCGTGCTGCTCACCCGCGTGGGCGCGCACGTGCTCACCGCCACCAACGTCACCGACGCCATGGATGAAGTGCGCCGCTCCCCGCCCACGGTGCTGGTGACGGACGTGGCCCTGGCTGGCGAGGACGGCTATTCGCTGCTGTACCGGCTGCGCGCGCTGCCCTGGGAGTCCGGAGGCGGCGTGCCCGCGCTCGCCGTCACCGCCGCCGCGCGCCGCGAGGACCGCGACCGGGCCCTGCGCGCCGGCTTCAGCGCCTTCGTCACCAAGCCGCTGGATGCCGTAGAGCTGCTCACAGCGGTGGCGCGTCTTGCCCCGCCCAATCCGGTGCGCTCCTGAAGTCCTCCTCCGCATCCCACGGCTGGAAGAAGTCCCCGACTTCCCGCGCGAGCCGCGCCCCGCACACGTCGCGCGGGATGATGTGGAAGCCCTCTGGATAGGCCACGTGCCGCACCGAGGGACACGCCTTCATCCGCCGCGCGAGATAGCGCCCGCCCTCCGGGTCCACCACGTGGTCCTGGTTCGCGGTGGCCACCAGCACCGGACAGCGCACCCGGGGCGCGTCCGCCAGCGCCAGGTCCTGCAGCCTGCACAGGTCGCGCAGCCGGGCCACCGGGAACGCCGGCAGCACCGGCGCCTGGGCCAGCGCCGCGGGGTCGGAGATGTCCGTGCCGCCCTTGTCCACCCACGGCGTCGTCCACTCCAGGAGCGGCGTGCGGCACAGCTGGCGCACCAGCGCCATGCGCGCGCCCTTGAAGCGCACCGCGGGCGCCACCAGCGCGAGGGCGTGCACGGCCTCCGGTTGGTGCGCGGCCAGCCGCAGCGCCAGGAGCGCGCCCATGGACAGTCCCGCGACGAACACGCGGCGGTACCCGGACAGCGACGCCAGCGCCTGGTCCGCGCAGGCCTGCCAGTCGCGGAAGCCCACGCCCAGCATCGCCTCCGGCGTGGTGCCGTGGCCCGGAAGCCTGGGCGCCACCACGCGCATGCCTCGCGCGGCCAGGGCCTCGCCCAGGGGCCGCACCTCCCACGGGCTGCCGGTGAAGCCATGGAGCAGCAGGCAGGCGTCCTGACCGTGCCCCAGGGCGAAGGGCGCCGTGGACTCTCCGTCGATGTCCCGCCAGCGCGTGCTCACAGGGAGGACACTGGCCACGGCGGGCCCCAGGCGCTATGCCGCCTGACTCATGGCCGACACTCCGACGAAGCCCCCTGAAGTGCAGCTCCAGGTGCAGATGACCGAAGAGGTGTCCAATGGCCAGTACAGCAACCTGGTCCTGGTGAACCACACGGACGCGGAGTTCGTGTTGGACTTCCTCTACGTCCAGCCGCAGCAGCCCCTGGCCCGCGTCCGCTCGCGCATCATCACCAGCCCGCGCCACGCGAAGCGGCTCTTGAAGGCCCTCCAGGACAACGTGCAGCGCTACGAGGCGCGCTTCGGCACCATCGTCCTGGACGAGGACGAAGGCCCCCGGCACTGAAGGGGCGGGTCCTCCAGGACTTTCCCTCGCGGCGTTCCCGGCGCACACTGCGCGGCATCGTGTTCCGAGCCCTCGTGTTCGCCGCCGCCCTGCTGTCCGCCGCCAACGCCTCCGCCCAGTGCACCGGGGACGGGGTGCAGCTGTATCCCGCGCCCGGCGGCATCGTCCCCACCAACATGCGCCTGCTGCTGGAAGGCGTGGGCACCGCGAAGTCGCCGGTGCTGGCGCTGGTGGGCAAGCCGCTCAAGCTGGTCTCCACCGACCATGAGGTGAAGCTCAAGGTCACCAAGGGCTGGGAGAGTTCGCTGGGCCGCGCGACCATCATCCTCAAGCTCGCGGAGCCGATGCGGCCCGACAAGCGCTACTTCCTGAACCTGCAGGAGGTGCTCCCCAACGTCGCGCTCCTCAATGGCCAGGTGGGCGCGCAGCCCTCGTGGCTGAGCGGCAAGGGGCCGGACGCGAAGGCCCCCAAGTGGGTGAAGCGCCCCGCCGTGTCGGAGGGCTTCGTGCGCCGTTCTCCCCAGGGCATCGCGCGGTTCGTGAAGCTCAACCTGTCCCTGCGCGAGGAGAGCCCCGCCTTCCTGGTGGTGAAGCTGTCCCCGCGCCGGCTGGGCGTGAGCCCCCAGCAGTACCTGCTGCCCGTCCAGGGCAACACGGCTTATCTGGGCCATGAGGCGTGCGGTGGCGCGTTCTCGCTGGAGGACGGACGCAGCTACCGCGCGCGCATCGAGGCCTTCGACGCGGCAGGCAACCTGGCGCCATCCACGCCCCCGGTGGACTTCGAGGCCCCGTCCGCCCAGGGCCCCTAGTAGTGTGTCCGCCCGTTCAACCCGAGACAGGGAGACAACGGGCATGACGGCGACGGTGGACGTGGAGGGCTTGAAGGGGCGCATGGCCGCCTTCATCCAGAAGCTCCAGGACGACATCTGCGGAGCGCTGGAGGAACTGGACGGCAAGGGCCGCTTCCGCGAGGACGCGTGGAGCCGCCCGGGCGGCGGCGGTGGCCGCAGCCGCGTGCTGGAGGAGGGCGCCGTCCTGGAGAAGGCGGGCGTCAACACCTCCATCGTCCACGGCGAGCTGGAAGAGGCCTTCGCGAAGAAGCTCCAGGGCGAGGGCCGCACCTTCTGGGCCGGCGGACTGTCGCTGGTGCTGCACCCCAGAAGCCCGCACGTGCCCACCGTGCACGCCAACTACCGCTTCATCCAGCAGGGCAGCCGCGCGTGGTTCGGCGGCGGCGCGGACCTGACGCCGTACTACCTGGACGAAGAGGACGCGGCGCACTTCCACCGCGTGCACAAGGCCGCGTGCGACGCGCACGACCCCTCGTACTACCCGCGCTTCAAGGCCGCGTGCGACCAGTACTTCCACCTGCGCCACCGCGGTGAGGCGCGCGGCGTGGGCGGCCTCTTCTTCGAGAACATGGGCGGCGACCTGGAGCGCGAGTTCGCCTTCGTGCAGGCGTGCGGCAACAGCTTCATCCCCGCGTACCTGCCCATCGCGAAGAAGCACAAGGACACGCCGGTGACGGAGGCGCAGCGCTTCTGGCAGGAGGTGCGCCGGGGCCGCTACGTGGAGTTCAACCTCGTCTACGACCGGGGCACCATCTTCGGCCTGGAGACGCAGGGGCGCACGGAGTCCATCCTCATGTCGCTGCCCCCGCGCGTGCGCTGGCGCTACGACCACCACCCGGAGCCCGGCACGCCGGAGGCCCGGCTGGTGGAGGTGCTGCGCAACCCGAGGGAGTGGGCCTGATGGCTCCGGAGCCTGGGCAGCCCGCGCGTCCGCGAAACAAGGGCGTGCGCATGGGCATCGCCATCACCGTGTTCGCGGCGGTGGCCGCCACCGCCCTGTTCATCACCCGGCTGTCGGAGATGCGGGGCCGTGGCGTCGCCCCACCGGAGCAGGTGGCCAGCGAGGCCCGCGTCCAGGTGCTGGCGCTGTGCGACGCGGTGCAGGGCTTCCGCGACGAGCACGGGGACTACGTGACCATCGCGCCCTATCCCGTGCCCGTGCCCCAGCGCGGTGAGGCCGTGCCCTTCCCGAAGGACCACGAGGACTTCCACCGCATCGGCTTCGACCCCGGCCCCGCCGTGCACCTCCAGTACGAGGTGCGCGTGGAGGAGAACCCCGTGGGTGAGCCGGAGGTGTCCTGCTTCGCCCGCGCGGACACGGACGGCGACGGCCTCAACGCCGTGTACCGCGTCCGTCTGGATGCCAACGGGATGACGACCCCCGTGGAGGTGGAGCACGAGGGCGAGTAGCCCCCCATGCAACTCGGGGTTCTCAATGTGAGAGAATCCCCCGTGATGGGAAACGTCGGCGACATCCGCGGCCCCCGCGTGGGCGGTCCTCCCGGCTCCGGTGGTCCCCGCTCCGGCGGTGGACCCTCGGCGCCCACGGGGCCGTCGCCGGCGTCTCCGTTCCGCGATGACGGGATGGAGACCTCCACCCCCACCACCTCGCCCGGGGACCGCACCCGCATCGGCGCTCCGCCCGTGGGGCTGCCCCCGGAGGCGGACGGCGGCGCGCCGTTGGATCCTGGAGAGCCGCAGGGGCTTCCCGGCGGCGAAGGCCTGGAGCCCGGCGGCGAGGGCCTGGAGACCGGCGCGCTTCCGGAGGACGGCGCGGAGGGCGCGGACGCCGAGCCCCGGGACGTGGGCGCACGCTCGACCCGCGTGGGCGTCCCCAACCGGGGCCCGCTCCCCCCGCGCACGGAGCGGGGCGGCGGCACGGGACGGGCACCCCGCGCGGACGCCGGCACGGGCTTCGAGTCCTCCGGCACGGCCACCCCGGCGCCCCGGCGCAAGGCCGGCGACGGCTTCCGCACGCCCGGCTCCGCCCCCACCACCGCCAGCCCCTACCTGGGCGCGGGCGAGGCGCGCGGGCCGGTGCTGGACGTGGAGTCGCTCATCCCCTCCGACCTGCGGAACCTCGAAGGCCAGCTCGCGCTGGGCAAGCGCTTCGCGTCGGACGGGGCGCTGCTGGCCGCGCAGGTGCGGCCCGCGTCGCTGCCCTCGTCGGACCGGGTGGCCCGCCTGTGGACCTTCTTCGCCGCCTACGCGGAGGCCGCCGCCCGTTTTCCCCCCACGCCCGAGGGCCAGGCCGCCTTCGCGCAGGCCCTCAAGGATCAGGGCTTCGCCGGGCTCCAGGACGCGCACACCGGACAGAACGGTGTGGAGGCCGGGATGTGGGTGATGGACGCGCCCTCCCCGGAGGAGGCCCGCGAGCGCGCGGACGCCGTCCGGCTGGAGCCCCCGCCCGACGTGCGCCACTCCGAGCAGGCCGCCCCGCTCACCCCCGGCCTCTACCAGCCCCTGCCGGGCCCCTTCGTGCGCCGGGACGCCCACGGGCAGGGCCTGCAGAACGACGACCCCCGCGACCGCGACCGCACGGACCGGCGGCTGGGCGGGCGGATGTTCTGGAACGTGCTCCACTCCTTCCGGGCGGGAGAGGACACGGAGGACTCCTCCCTCACCCAGGCCCAGTGGGACCGCATGGTCTTCGGGGCGGTCCTGGCCATGGTGGGCCTGGCGCTGGCCGCCATCGCGCTCGTCAGCTCCCTCTAGGAGCGACGGGGCGCGTCGAAAACGTTGGGGTTGGCGCGGCCTGTGCTACGGTGCCGCGCACTTGGCCACCGACGACCTCACACTCGTCAAGCGCGTCCGCAGCGGGGACCAGCGCGCCTTCAAGCTCCTCGTCGAGCGTTACCAGCGCAAGGTGTATGCCGTCGCGCTCGGAATGCTGAAGGACAAGGAGGAGGCGATGGACGTCTCCCAGGAGGCGTTCGTCAAGGTCTACAAGTACCTGGACCACTTCAAGGGCGACGCGTCCTTCTACACGTGGCTCTACCGCATCACGTCGAACATCTGCATCGACGTGCTGCGCAAGCGCCGCGGCGGCGGCGAGCCCGTGGAGTTCGACGAGACGCAGGACGTGGACCTCTCCGAGGCCCGCATCGGCGCGCTGGGCAGCCGCCTGGGGACGAACCCCCAGAAGAGCGCCCTGCGCAAGGAGCTGGCGGAGAAGATTCAAGAGGCCCTGGCCACGGTGCCGGAGAAGCACCGCGCCATCCTCCTGCTGCGCGAGATTGAAGGCATGTCCTACGAGGACCTCGCCCGCACGCTGGACATCCCCAAGGGCACGGTGATGAGCCGGCTCTTCCACGCGCGCGCCAAGGTGCAGAAAATCCTGGGGGATTACCTGGAGCTGGACGAAGCCAAGAGCGGGGTGGGCAACGAATGAGGATGCCAGAAAGGCCTCCTCGAATATCCGAGGGTCCCGTCGCGTCCCCACCGACGAATTCCCACCAGCCCGCAGGGTGAAGAGTATGGCCGGAAATCCCGCGTGTGAGCGTTTCGTACCGCTCCTGTCTCCCTACATCGACGGTGAACTCGCTCCTGGGGAGCGCGTCAACGTGGAGCGGCACCTCGCCGCCTGCCGGGATTGCACGGGCCGCGCGGCGGACCTGCGCGCGGAGTCCGGGTTGCTCCGGGTTGGCCTGGACATGGCGGTGGACGACGTCGACTTCAAGGACTTCGCCCAGAAGGTCATGGCCCGGGTGACGCCGGAGAAGCCGCCCCTCATTGAACGGATGCGGCTGGCCCTGTCGGAGATGTTCCTCTACCAGCGCACCGCGATGATTTCGTCGCTGGCCACCGCCGCGGTGGTGCTGCTGGTGGCGCTGCCGCTGGTGCTGCGCGACAACGCGCCGGAGGGCTACGCCGCCGAGCGCATGACGGTGAAGTCCATCCAGTCCTACCAGGGCGCCCGCGTGGCCCCGGTGGTGATGGAGACGGAGGGCGGCGGCTCCATCATCTGGATGGTGGACGAGCAGGAGCAGGCCCCCGAGCCCGCGAAGGACGCCGCCGGGCAGAAGAAGCCGGGCGTGACGAACCCCGACGAATCGAGCACGGAGCCGCAGGACGAGGAAGGGCAGCCGTCGCCGGCTCCGTCCGTCCCGCCCCGGCCCACCGGAGGAGCGCTATGACGAAGCCGACGTGGGCGGTGCTGGCACTGCTGTTCGCCGTGGGCCTGGTGCTGGGGCCGGCGGTGGCCTCCGCCCAGGAGCAGAAGGTGAAGGTGCAGGTGGAGGTGGTGCTGGCCTCCAACAAGGGCACGGTGGTGGACCCGCCGGAGCTCAACAAGATGAAGGAGGCGTTCCAGAAGCAGAACTTCAGCTTCACGTCCTTCAAGCGCATGTCCCTGGACACGGTGGAGGTGGGCGCCCAGAAGCCCACGGAAGTGAAGCTCCCCAACGGGACGAACGCGTCGCTCCAGCTCCTGGGCATGAAGGACGGCAGCGCCACGTTGCGCGTCATCATCCCGAACCAGTCCTCCGTGGAGGTGGAGCTGGGACGCCAGGGCGCCGTGTACCAGAAGGCCGGCAAGCACGTGGGCGGCGAGCTCATCCTCGCGCTGGTGCCGCCGTCCAAGTAGCCGCTGTCGTGTCGTGACGGATGCGCGCCGCCCTCGAGGGCAGGCGCCGTCCGGTGAAGGTCCCCCCTGACGCCTGGATGGCCCCCTCCTTCCCGGGCGGCCCCGCGTCAGGGTCCCTCCGCTCCTGAATCCTGCCCGGTCCTCGCACATCCACCCCTGTGTGGACGGTGCCGCGCTGTCCCAGCGTCGGACCGCTTCGTCCCACGCCTGACGCGCGCGGGGGTGGGCGTGGCACCGGAGGGCAGGAAAGAGGGCGGAACTGCCTGGGCCCGGGCTGAAAAAAAGTCAGTCGTTTCCATTTCCCAGAAAGGACTCCGGCCTTTCTTCCCTCGAAAAACGCTGGGTTGGGCGACGGCACGGCAGTTGCTCTTGGGTCTGAGGGCAGGGCG
>NZ_RAWM01000132.1 GCF_003668875.1 Corallococcus interemptor
GGAGGGGAGGGGGAGGAGGGACCGCCCACGGGGCACTCGGCCATGGCGGGCACCGTAGCGCCCTCCGCGCGGCCGTCATGCACGGCCGCGCGCCGGGTGTCCGGATTCCTTCAACGCCCGGGCCCGGGCGGCCCACGAACGCGAAAGGCCGGCCCCGCGCACGAAGCGGGACCGGCCCTCCTTCACGGCTCAGCGGTGAAGCCGGTCAACCGCTCAGTCGACCGGACGCACCTGGACTTCCATCACGGTCTGGGCCGGGTCCGTCGACAGCACCTCGATGATGGTGCCCGTCTTCGGGACCTTCACGCCGCCGTACGGCTGCGTGGCGTACCAGAAGGTGTTGGTGTCGTTGAACACCGGCACCGCGGGCTGCGAGGGGTACTCGTTGCGCGGGAAGCCGTTGGGCTTGAGCGACAGCGGGAAGCTGGGCTCCAGGCCGAACGTCGCGTCGTGCGTCTGCACGCGGCCGGACCAGTAGCGGCCGTCGCTGCGCTGCAGGGGCTGCGGGCGCGAGTCGATGGGCAGGATGCGGCCCTCACCCGGGTGCTGCGACACGTTGTTGTTCGACTGCGACGTGTCCCAGTAGGTGACGAGCAGGCCGGGGTTGTACGAGTAGCGCTCCGCCCAGTCCCCCAGGCCATCCGCGCTGAAGCCGTAGTTGTAGGGACCCGTGGCCAGACCCTCGTCGTAGCCGCGGAACTGGCGCCACTCGGCGATGTAGTAGTTGTCGTAGAGGGTGTTGGTGCCGTCCGTCACGAAGAACGTCGACTTGTCCCACCACTTGTGGCCCCACTCGCCGTCGTCACCGAAGACGTAGGTGTTCTTCGCCCACAGCTGCACGAAGTCCACCAGGAAGCCGCGGCCGAACTCCGCCCCGTCCGTCTTGTAGCGGATCTTCAGCGTGACGGTCTTGCCCGCGTGAGCGGACAGGTCGAACTCCAGGGGCACCCAACCGCCGGACGTGCCGGTGATGCCGTTGCCCAGGTTGTTGCCCCACGGGTTCGTGGTGCGGCTGACCGGGCTGGGCAGGTTCACGAACGGGCCACCCTCCACGGAGAGGGCGACGTAGGCGTAGTCCCAGTCCTCCTCGATGTCGAACCAGGTCTGGAAGGAGAAGGTGATGGGCTTCCTGTTCGGCAGCTTCACCGTCTTCTCCAGCACGCGGTCCAGGTTGTTGCCCTGGCCGCCCTGCCACATGCCCTGGCCCTCGTACGGCGCCGTGGTGGGCTGCACCACCGGCTTGCCGGGCAGCTTCACGACCAGCGCCTGCTTCGCGTTGGCGGACGTGAACTCCGCCGGACCCAGGTTGTGGTACGAGTACAGGCCCGCCGCCGTGGAGGCGTAGTCCAGCCAGCCCAGCTGCAGCTTGTCCCAGGCGAAGAAGTCACCCGGACGGCTGCCGATGTCCTTGGTGCCGTCGTTCAGGTACGAGCCGGACGACATGATGGTCCAGAAGCCCGTCCCGTTGTCCGCCGCGTTCGTCGTGTCGTAGTGGTCCGGCAGGCCCAGGTCGTGGCCGTACTCGTGCGCGAACACACCCAGGCCGCCGTTCTCCGGCTGGATGGTGTAGTCACCCACCCACTTGTCGATGCCCGTGCCGAAGCGCGCGCCGCCGTTCTGGTTGTACGCGGGGCCGGCGCCATCCGGGCCCAGGCCCGTGCTGTACGCGAACCAGCGGTGGCTCCACACGGCGTTGGGGCCCTGCGCGCCGCCGCCCACTTCCTCACCCATGCCGGCGTGGACGATCTGGAAGTGGTCGATGTAGCCGTCCGGCTCGTCGAAGTTGCCGTCGCCGTCGTAGTCGTACCGGTCCCACGTGTCGAACGTGTCCAGGTACGCCTTCACCTCCGCGGGCGTCTTGCCGGAGGCCAGCTGCGCGTTGGTCCACGCCTTGATGGCGTCGCTGATCAGCGGCCACACGGAGTTGGAGCAGCTGGAGCTGCCGCACAGGTTGTTGCCGTAGCGGGCGGCGTTGTAGGGGACCTTCACCCACTCGGACACCGTGCCGGACACGGTGTAGCGCCCGGAGGACGCGGCCTTGTAGAAGTTCGCCACCGAGTCCGCGCCGGGCGTGGTGTCGAAGTAGAGCTTTTCGAAGTGCTCGCGGTTGTAGTCCGGCTGCCAGATGGTGGTGTTGTCCACCGAGCGGTCAGGGGCCGGAATTTCGTTGTGCAGCGGGCCGGGGATGTTGCCGCCCGGGTTGGTGGCCGGGTTGCCGAACACCGGGTGGATCTGCGTGCCGTACTCCACCAGGATGACGAAGATGCGGTCCGTGCGCTGCAGCTCCAGCTCCACGAACTTGCCGTTGGCCAGCTTCTGCACGCGGCCGGGCTGCCCGCGGCCCTCCAGGCGCTGCTTCAGTGCCTGAGCCTTCAGCTCCTTCTGCTGCTCCCCCAGACGGTGGGGCAGGTCATCCGTGATGTCCTGCACAACGGCCTTGCGCTTCGCGGCGGACGGTGCGGCGACGTCGGGTTGCGGCTTTTCGTACCAGGCGCGTTCCGCGAACGCAGACGGCGCGAACGCGAGCAGGCCCAGGGCCAGCCAAGACGGGTTTTTCCGCATTGCCACTCCTTCGGGTCAGGTCAGACATCCCGGCAGGGTCCGGGAGAGCCCACTTTCTAATGGAAGCCTTGACCTGAAGGGAAGACGGGGAGGTTAAATTTTTCCTGCAAGGACGGAGTGGGTCATTCGTCGGCTGGAGGTCGAAAATTGAAGAATGGGTAGGGGAGGCGGGGGGCCCAAGGACTACGGTTCCGGTCCGTTATGGCGCGTTCACGTCCTGTGGATCCCCCGCTGCGGCGGGATGTCCGGCTCTTGGGCCGGCTGTTGGGTGAGGTGTTGGTGGAACAGGAGGGGCAGGCCCTGTTCGACAAGGAGGAGGAGGTGCGCCACCTGGCCATCCAGCGCCGGCGCGGGCCGGTGGCGGGACGACGCGCCGCGGCGGCGGAGCTGGCGGCGGTGTTGAGACGCCTTCCGTCGGAGCAGGTGGAGCCGGTGCTGCGCGCCTTCTCCGTCTACTTCCAGCTGGTGAACCTGGCCGAGCAGCACCACCGCATCCGCCGCGCGCGGGCCCACGCGAGCCCCACGGCCACCCGGCCGCAGAAGGGTTCGCTGGAGGCCACGCTCCTGACGCTGAAGGCCGCGGGCGTGAGCGCCGACAAGGTGCGCGAGACGCTGGGCACGCTGAAGGTGACGCTGACCTTCACCGCGCACCCGACCCAGGCGGTGCGGCGCACGCTCCTGGAGAAGCTCTACCGGCTGGCGCAGCTGTTGGAGGAGCGGGACCGCTGCTCGCTCACCCCGCGCGAGTCCGTCGCGAACCTCGCGGCCATGCGCGAGGAGATCACCGCGCTGTGGCAGACGGACGAGCTGCGCCGCGAGCGCCCCACCGTGGGCGACGAGGTGAAGAACGTCCACTGGTACGTGGAGGAGATGCTGTCGGAGCCGGTGGCCCGGCTGCCGGAGGCGCTGGACTGGGCCTTCGAGCGCGCCTACGGCGAGCCCCTGGGCGCGCTGGACACGCCCGTGCGCGTGCACTCGTGGGTGGGCGGCGACATGGACGGCAACCCGCTGGTGACGCCGGAGGTGTTCGCGGACACGCTGCGCGCGCACCGCGCCCGGGGCCTGCGGCTGCTCTTGCGCGACGTGGAGCGGCTGGGCGGGATGCTGTCGCAGTCGGAGCGGCACGCGCGGCCCACCCAGGAGCTGGAGCGCTCGCTGGACGAGGACGCGAAGGCGCTGCCGGACGTGGCGAAGCAGCAGGGCCCGCGCACGCTGGGCGAGCCGTGGCGCCGCAAGCTGCGCTTCATGGAGGAGCGGCTGACGCTGGCGCTGGAGCACGTGCTGGCGCGCCGTCAGGGCCGCGAGTCCACGCTGCCGCCCGGGGCCTACCGCTCACCGGAGGCGCTGGGGGATGACCTGGCGGTGCTGGAGCGCTCGCTCTTCGCGGCGCGCGCGGAGCACGCGGGCCTGCGCGAGGTGCGCCGCATGTCCGAGCGCGTCCGGGCGCTGGGCCTGGGCCTTGGCGAATTGGAGGTGCGCGCGCCCGCGGAGGACGCGGTGAGCGCGGCGGCGTCCATCGACGGCGGGCCCGAGCCCACCGAGGGCGGCAAGCGGCTGCTGGAGGTCCTGGCGAAGCTGCGCGAGGGCCAGGACGAGGGCGGCGAGTCCGTGTGCCGCACGCTCATCCTCTCCATGGCCTCCACCGCGGAGGACGTGCTCGCGGCCTTCAGGTGCCTGAAGCACGCGGGGCTCTGGGACGCGAAGCTCCAGTGCGCCACCGTGGACGTGGCGCCCCTCTTCGAGCAGCTGGGCGCGCTGGACGGCGGGCCGGACGTGCTGCGCCAGCTCTTCGCGCATCCGGAGTACCGCCAGCACCTGAAGGGCCGCGGGGTGCAGGAGGTGATGGTCGGCTACAGCGACTCCGGCAAGGAGGTGGGCCTGCTCGCCGCGAGCGCCGCGCTGTACCGCGCGCAGGTGGCGCTCACCCAGGTGGCGGACGAGCACGACGTGCCCCTGCGCCTGTTCCACGGACGGGGCGAGACGGTGGCGCGCGGCGGTGGCCCCGCCCAGACGGCCATCCTCGCGCTGCCGCCGGGCACGGTGGCCGGGGCCTACAAGGCCACGGAGCAGGGCGAGGCGATGGACCACAAGTACGCGCGCCCGGAGCTCACCCAGCGCACGCTGGAGCTGGTGGTGGGCGGCGTGCTGTTGCACACGCTGGACGCGCAGCCGCGCCCGTCCCCGGAGGACGAGTCCTCCTTCCGCGCCACCTTCGACGCGCTGGCGGAGTCCGGCCGCAAGGCGTACCGCGCGCTCGTCTGGGACGACCCCCAGTTCGTGGAGTTCTTCATGAAGGGCACGCCGGTGGAGGAGATCTCCGCGCTGCCCATCGGCTCGCGCCCCAGCAAGCGCAAGGCGGGCGGGCTGGACACGCTGCGCGCCATCCCCTGGAGCTTCGCGTGGACGCAGACGCGCGCCATCCTCCCGGCCTGGTACGGCGTGGGCAGCGCGCTGGAGGCGTACGCGGCCAACCCCGAGGGCGCGGCGCTCCTGCAGCGCATGTACAAGGAATGGCCCTTCTTCCGCGCCGTCATCGACAACGTGACCATGGTGCTGGCCAAGACGGACATGGCCATCGCGGCGCGGTACGCGAAGCTGGCCCCCTCGGCCACGCGGCCCCTGTGGCTGCGCATCCAGCAGGAGCACTCGCGCACGCGCCGCGCGGTGAAGCTGCTCACCGGGGAGGCGAAGCTCTTGGACAACAACCCGCAGCTGCAGCGGGGCATCGCGCTGCGCAACCCCTACGTGGACCCCATGTCCTTCCTCCAGGTGGAGCTGCTCAAGCGCAAGCGGGACGGGGACACCGGGTGCGACCGGCCGCTCCTGCTGGCGCTCAACGGCATTGCTGCGGGCATGCGGAACACCGGTTAGAGAACGGACCATGGCCCAGGAGACCTTCGTCGTGGAGGAGATCAACCCCAAGCACGGCTTCGCGCGCGTGCGCCCGGAAGAGGGCACGGGGCTTTTGCACACCGCGCTCTATCCGGATCCGGAGTTCACCCAGGCGCCGCCCTTCCAGCTGCGCAAGGGGGACCGGGTGAGGGGGCTTCGCCGGGGCCAGACGCTGTCGGAGGTGTCCTGGGTGACGCGCGTGGAGCCTCCCTGGGAGGAGGTGGAGCGCGTGGCGGAGCTGCTCGCGCTCCTGGAGCGCTGGGAGATCCGCATCCCCCATGAGGCGCGCGTGCTGGCCGAGCACGCCTGGCGCGACAGCAAGGAGGACCCGCTGCGCGACGAGCTCCAGGCGCAGCTGCCCACCTTCTTCGACCTGGAGGGCGCCCACCCCTTCGAGGACCCCACGCTGCTGGAGCGACTGTCCGCCGCCATGCAGCCGTACCTGCCGGGTCTCGCCATCCAGCCGGTGCAGGGCCAGCCCGCGGTGCGCGTGGAGCCCGGCGCCGTGGAAATCCAGGCCGGCGTGGGCAGCTGGGACGTGCCCCAGCCCACCTTCGCCCCGATGATCGCGGAGGTGAACGCGAGGCTCGCCGCCGCCGGGGCGCCCGTGCGCTGGGTGCCCACGCGCGAGGACTGGATGCTCGCGCCGCCCGCGCTCGCCGCGCTCCTCCAGAAGCACGGCCTGTTGGAGTCCACCGCACCCTCCGCGTGAGTGACGCGGCCTCCCAGCGCGCCGTGTCACAAGGCGATGTGAGGTCAAAAGATTGTTTGGTACAGGACGCAGACCGTCATGCGTCTTCGTCACCTCGCGCCCGTCCTCCTCGGTTTCTTCGTCCTTGCCGCGTCCGCCTGCGGGCCCGAGCCCGAGCGGCGGCTGACCGTGGCGGAGCTTCCGCCCTCGGGGCCGCGCGTCACCATCGAAGGGCATGAGCCGGACACGCACCGGCTGTTCGGCTCGGTGTCGAGCGACGCGGGCGAAGTCCGCGTGGAGGTGTTCGAGGACGGGCGCTTCCTGGGCCACGCCGACCTGGAGCAGGGCCGCTGGAGCCTGCCCTGGTGGCCGGGCCGGCGCGCGCTGGCGCTGGAGGTGGTGGCGCGCGACCGGAGGGGCTTCGAGGCGCAGGCCCGCGTCGACTTCCAGCACCTGGCGTTCGACGCGCGGCCCGGGCTCTACCAGCCGGAGACGCTGCTCGCGCTGCCCACGGCGCCCGGCCTGAGGACGTACTTCACGCGGGACGGCTCCACGCCCACGCCCGCGTCGCGGCGCTACACCGGCCCCATCGCGCTCCTGGCGCGCTCCACGCCCGAGGTGCGCTGGTCCTTCATCCCCACGACGGCGCCCACCGCCACGGAAGGCTCGCGGTGGATGGTGCCGCTGGAGGCGCCGGCCCAGGCCGCGGTGGTGCGCTTCCGGCAGTACGCGGGCACGGAGCCGGTGGGCCCGGTGCTCACGCGCACGTTCATCATCGGCCGGGCGCCGTACACGCTGCCGGTGCTGTCGCTGGTGACGGACGCGGAGAACTTCTTCGACCCGGCGAAGGGCATCTACGTCCCCGGCCTGCTCTCCGAGGCCCGGCCCGAGGATGCGGAGTCGGCCAACTACATGATGGACGGCAAGGAGTGGGAGCGCCCCGTCCACGTGGAGTGGTTCGAGTCCTCCGGCGAGCGTGTGATTGCCCAGAACGCGGGCGTGCGCATCCACGGCTCGGGCAGCGCGGTGCTGCCGCAGAAGAGCCTGCGGCTGTACGCGAAGGAGGACTACGGCCCCAAGACGTTCGCGGGGCCGCTGTTCCCCGGCTCGCCGGTGACGGAGTTCACGCGGCTCCTGGCGCGCACCTCCGGGCAGGATCAGGGCGTGACGAAGCTGCGCGACTGCGTGCTGCAGCGGCTGTTGGCGGAGACGCGGCTCGCGCTCCAGCCGTGCCGTCCCGCGCTCGTGTTCCTCGACGGCGAGTACTGGGGCCTGCACGAGCTGCGCGAGCGCTACGACGAATACTACCTGGCGTCCCACTACGGCCTGGATCGCAAGAAGGCCGTCATCCTGGAGCTCTTCGGCGCGCTGGACGTGGGGGAGGAGGGCGACGAGCAGCCCTACCTGGACCTCGTCGACTTCGTGCGCACGCACGACCTCTCGGTGCCGGAGGACTACGCCTGGGTGCGCACGCAGATGGATGTGGAGGACTTCATCGACTACCAGGTCGCGCAGCTGTACCTGGGCAACGAGGACTGGCCGGAGAACAACGTGAAGTTCTGGCGGCTGCGCACGAAGAAGTACGTGCCGGACGCGCCCTACGGGCAGGACGGGCGCTGGCGCTGGCTCGTGTATGACCTGGACTTCGCCCTGCGCTCCGGCCCCGCCTTCGACAGCCTGGGGCGCGTGCTGAACGACCCGAAGCTGGAGGCGTGGTCCGTGCTGCTGCTCAGGGGGCTGCTCCAGTCGCCGGAGTTCAAGGCCCGCTTCATCGAGCGCTTCGTCTGGCACCTCGAGCACACCTTCGCCTCGGAGCGCGTGACGGCGCTGCTGGACGCGGCGGTGGCGGAGCTGGAGCCGGAGATGCCCGGCCAGGTGGCGCGCTGGAGCCAGCCGGCCTCCATGGAGGCCTGGCGCGTGCAGCTGGAGGAACTGCGGGAGACGCTGCGCCAGCGGCCGGCGTTCATGCGCCAGCTGCTGGAGCAGCACCTGGGACCGCTGGCTCAGTAGCCGTAGGAGCCGCTGCGCACGTCCACCAGGCGGCCATCGCGGAAGATGGCCACCTGCATCAGCCGGTGGGGGCCGAAGTTGTAGGTCCACTCCTCGATGGTCGTGGTGACGGAGACCTCCGTGGACACGTCCCCATAGCGCGTCCCGTCCCGGGCCCCCTCGCGGGCCTTGTTCGTCACCGTCTCCGACTTCACCTGCTTCGAGACCGGCGGACCGCACTTGGCCAGCGCGTCCGTCTGCGAGGCGCCCTCCGACACGAGCTTGTTGTCACAGCGCAGCGCGGAGGCGTGGACCAGCGAGGGCAGGGCGAGGCAGGCGACGACGAGGGCGGCGGGGAGGGCGCGCATGGAGGGAAGGCTCCGGGAATTGGGGAAGGTGGGAACACCACCAGGACGTGGCGTTCCCGAACCTATTCAAACCCTCCGTGTGCTTTCCAGCCGGGCAGGCGCTACAGGCCGCCCTTCGCCTTGAGGGTCCGGACCACCTCGTCCGCCATGACACGGTGTCCCTCCGCGGACGGATGGATGCCGTCCACCTCCAGGCCGTCCTTGAAGAGGTCCGCGTTGGCCGGCTGGCGCATCACGGCCTCCAGGTCGATGACGTCCGCGCGCGTGAGCTTGCGCACCCACTCGTTGAACGCCTTGCGCTGGGTCTTCACCGCGTCGTAGCTGCCCTCGTTCGTCTTCTCCTTGGGCAACAGCGTGCTCACCCACAGCCGGCACATGGGCTGGAGCTGATCCAGCAGCTGCGTCATGCGCTGCTGCAGCTTCTCCACGTTCATGTCGGTGGCGCCCAGGTCGTTGGTGCCCAGGAGCACGATGCAGTCCGTGACGCCCTGGAGCGCGAGCACCTCCTGCGGCAGCTGGATGTTCGCATCCCAGAAGCCCTGGCCGGACACGCCCGAGTTCACCACCGGCACGCCCAGCTGCTTCTCCACCAGCGCCGGCCACGCGTCGCGCGTGTCGTTGAACGTGTCCATGTAGCCCTCGGTGATGCTGTCCCCGATGGCCACGAACGCCCGCCCCGGCGCGCCCTCCACGTCCACCGTCGCGACGGCCAGGGACTTCTGCCACTGCTGGCCCCCCAGCGCGCCCTGCGTGGTCGCGTAGGCGCCGGACCTCATCCAGCTGTCCGGGAAGGCGTCGATCATGCTCTGGGCCACCGAGCCCTTCACCTCGAAGGAGAGGGCCAGCTCGTCGCGGAAGCCCACCGGGAAGTCGACCGGATCCGACGTCACCAGCGTGCGCGCGTTCGCGGTGAAGCCGGCCTGGCCGCTGAACGTGAGCGTCACCGGCGCGGACGCCAGCGCGCCATTGGCGCCGGCCTTCGCCACTGTGGCCCGCTGCACCGTCATGCTGCCGTCCCCGGAACGGAAGGTGACGCGCACCCGGCTGCCCGCGCGCCCCACCGGGACCTTCAGCCGGTACGTGGTGACGCTCCCCACGCCGCCAGACAGGCGCAGCGCCTGGTGGAAGCCGGGCTGGAACTTCGCGGGCGGGGGGCGCACGGGCGGCGTGGCCTGGACCTGATGCGTGTCATGCAGCGTCAGCGTGGGCGCGGCCTCCACGCCGTCCGGCGGTGATTCCGCGGTCGCGGCCGCCGTCACCTCCGCGTCCATCTGGCCCTGTCCAGGGGACTCGTCCGGCGCGCGCCCGTCGTCCATGCCTCCACAGCCCACGAGCACACCCAGGGCTCCGAAACAGCCCCAGCGCAGCGCCTTCCTCAGACCCATGCCCACGACCTCCCGGCGCAAGACAATGTGCACGACGTGCCCCCGTGGCGACCTGGGGATTCATGGCGCGAGCCAATCCTTCCGGGTCGTGAACATCCTTCGCGAGGGAACGCATGGCCCACGGCCGTGCCAGCGCGGTGGCGCACCAGGGCCCGCGCGCTTCCGTCCGTGGGCAATCCGTTGCCCTACGGGACGCAGGCCCCCACGTCGCCGTTGCCAATGACGGGCCGGCAGGCCGCGCCATTCGCGCACCCGGGCGAACCCGAGGGCGTGCGGCACAGCGTCCGGCACGTGCCGCTGCCGTTGTTCATCACGCAGGTGCTGCCGCGCGAGCACTGGTTGCTGAAGTCGCACGCGGCGCCTTCCGCCAGGGTCCCCTGGGCCGCGCACACCGGGCCGCTGGAGGACGGGTAGCAGCCCAGCGGGCGCTCGCAGTCCTGGGCGAACGCGTCACACCGCGCGGACGCGGGGCCGCACACCAGCGGCAGCTCGCGCGTGCCGGGCAGCCGCAGCACGGTGTTGCATTCGCCGGACGTGCAGTTGGACGTCGCGTGGCACAGCTTGCGGCAGAAGAACGCGGTGCCGCCGTCGCCCTGGGATTCGTCCTTGCAGTACAGGCCCGCCGCGCACGAGTCATACGTCTGTCCCGGAGGCGACTCCGCCAGGGTGCAGGGCGCGCCCTCCGTGGCGGTGCCCGCCGCGACGCACTGGCGCTCGGTCGTCCCCGCGTCCAGTCCCACATAGGTGCAGCGCTGTCCGGAGGGACAGTCCTGGCGGACCACGTCGCACGCGCCCGCGAAGCACTGGCTGCCCGTGCCGCCGTCCGCCAGGTCCGTGTACAGACAGTTCTGGCCCGCCGCGCAGCCCTCCTGCTTCGGCACGTTGCACGCGAAGCCGGAGCTCCCGCCGCCGCCGCCATCGCCAGCATCGACGGCCCCGGAATCTCCGGCGTCTGTCCCGGAATCCAGGGTAGTTCCGCCATCCGTTGGCGGGCGGACAGTCTCCCCGTCATCGCATCCCGCCACCCACAGCCCCAGCATCAGGGCTCCACCCAACAACACGAGACGTGCGTGCATCCGGAAACTCCTGGCGTCGAAGTAGCCTGCGACTTACACGAGCCGTTCCGTTGTCCGGGGGCCCTTGAACCGGGCCTGGAAACCAGCCGACACTTCCGGTCCGAGAACCGAGGGGGTCAGGGTGCGCATGAACACGAAGTTGGATGGGCCGGTGGAGCCAGACCCGTACATGAACCGCCGCGCCGAGGAGCGCGTGGCGGCGCGGTTCGAGGTGCGGTTCGAGCAGATGGAGGACGCGGCGCGAGCGCTGCGGGCCTACTCCCTGAATCTGTCCGCGGGCGGACTGTGCCTGCGCACGCGCAAGTCCTATGACGTAGGCGCCCAGGTGCGCCTGGCCATGGTGGTGGATGGGGAGGAGTTCCACCTCACCGGCATCGTCGCCTGGGTGCGCGACGAGGCGGAGGCCATCGGCGTGCGCTTCACCGACGTGAGCGAAGAGGACCACGAGCGCCTGCGCCGCGTCGTCGCGAGCTTCAAGCGCTGAAAAAGGAGCGCGATGGGGCCCGGCCAGGACGCCGGGCCCTCGCGGCCGTTACTTCTGGGGTTCGTACTCCGCGTGGCGGAACACCCCGGAGTCGCCCTCCACGTAGCCGCAGGCCCGGTAGAAGGCGCGCGTCTCCTCCGTGACGTTGATGGGCGCGATGAGCTGCAGCTGCTTCACGCTCAGCACCTTGCCCCGCTGCGCCACCTGGGCGAGCAGCGCGCGGCCCACGCCCCGGCGGCGCCAGCCCTCGGACACCACGAGCTCGTCCACGGTGGCCACGCGCCCGCGCAGCCGCAGCTGCGGCCGGTGGGAGAAGGACACCATGCCCACCGCGCGGTCCTGCGGATCCCCCGCGACGAAGATTTCAATCTCCGGATGGCTGATGACCCAGTGCACCGTCTGCTGATCGGTGCCCTGGGGGTAGCCCAGCTCGCGCAGCAGCTGGGCCATGACCTCTGCGTCGCCGCGGCGCGCGCGGCGGATCCGGAAGGCGTTGGCGTCTGGGGCGGGGGTCATGGTGCGGACGATGGGCTGGGACACGGAAGTTGGGATTCTAACGACAGGGCCGCCGGCCTCCAAAGAGGAACGGCGGCCCACGTGGCTTTCTACGGTGTGGGCGGAACGCGGACGCCTTACGGCTGCTCGCGGCAGAGCGAGCGCAGGGCGGTGGTGATGTCGTTCTGCTGCGGCACGGACGCCATCTCCAGCGCGTCCGCCAGGCCGATGCCCGGGACGAACTTGCCGGCCACCAGCCGGGGCGGCGCGAGCAGCGAGTAGAACAGCTCCTCCACGGTGCGCCGGACCAGGTGCTCGCCGAAGTTCGTGACCTCCGTGTCCTCGTTGACGAAGAGCACGCGGCCCGTCTTCTGGACGGAGGCCTTGATCATCTCCCAGTCGTACGGCCAGAGCGTGCGCAGGTCGATGACCTCCACGCTCAGTCCCTCTTCCGCCAGCTGCGCGGCGGCCTTGGTGCACAGGGGCATGGTGCGGCCGTAGCTGATGACCGTGGCCTGGGTGCCCTCGCGCACGAGCTTGCCCTTGCCAATGGGGACGGCGAACGCCTCCACCAGGGGCCACTGGGGCTTCCACTGCGAGCGGTCCCCCAGCGGCGCGTCGATCATCTTCGACAGCGCGCGGTCGTCCTCGGGCTCGCCCGGGATGCGCTCCTCGCCCTTCACGCGCAGGAGCGCCTTGGGCTCCAGGAACATGACGGGGTTGGGGTCCTGGCACGCGGAGATGAGCAGGCCGTACGCGTCCAGCGGCGTGGAGGGCATGACGACCTTCCAGCCGGGGATGTGCGTCATCGTCGCGTCGAAGGAATGCGAGTGGTACAGCGACCCGCGGATGCCGCTGCCCACGGGCGTGCGCACCACCATGGGCACCGCCCAGTCACCGTTCGTGGACCAGTGCGTGTTGCCCGCCAGCTTGAGCAGGTCGATGGTGTTGTAGATGTAGTCGCAGAACTGGATCTCCGCGACGGGGCGGTGGCCCGCCATCGCCAGGCCCATGGCCGCGCCAATGATGCCGCGCTCGTCCAGGGGGCTGTTCCACGCCGTCTTCAGGCCCTGCGTGCAGGTGAAGACGCCGCCCAGCGGGGCGCCCACGTCCTCGCCGAAGATGTCGGTGACGCCCAGGTTCTCTTCCGCGTAGTGCAGGGCCATCCGGATGGCCTGTGCCATGTTCGCCATGGTTACTTCTTCTCCGCGTAGATGTGGTCCCAGATGGAGTCGCCAGAGGGCTGCGGCTCGTCACGCACGGTGCGCGCCGCGGCGGCCAGCTCCTCCGAGTAACGGTTGCGCGCCTCGTCCATCTGCTCGCGGCTGAGGACGCCCTCCTGCTCCAGCCGCGCCTCGAAGAGGCGCAGGCAGTCCTGCTCCTCGTTCACGAAGTTGGCGCCGGACGCGGAGGAGTGGCCGTACAGACGCGACACGCGCGCCTCGATGAAGTACGGCTTGCGCTCCTTGCGCACGTAGTCCATCGCGGCCTGCAGCTCCTGGTAGGACTCCACCGGATCATTGCCGTTGATGACCTTGGCCGGGATGTTGAAGGCGCGGGCGCGGTCCGCGATGTTCGTCTCGCCGTGCTGGCCGTCCGACGTGGTGCTGATGCCCCACTTGTTGTTCGTGACGATGATCAGGATGGGCAGCGGGTTCGCCGGGCGGCTGCTCCAGATGAGGCAGCTGGCGAAATCGCCCTCGGCCGTGCCCGCGTCGCCGCCGGTGACGATGCTGATGCCGTCGCCGCCGTGGCGCTTCTGGGCCATGGCCGTGCCCGGCGCGATGGCGTACTGCACCTCGATGGGGGAGGTGACCGGCGCGATGTTCTTCGAGCGCCGGCTGAAGTGGCCCGCGAAGTTGCGGCCGCCGGAGTAGGGGTCCGTGGCCGTGTTCTTCATCTGCCGCAGCGCCCCGATGGGCTCCTCGCCCATGGCGAGCAGCGTCGCGGACTGGCGGTAGTGCGCGTGCAGGTAGTCGTAGGCCGGGCCCTCGCCGACCTTCATCAGCAGGCCCAGGGGGACGTTGAACGCCTCCTCACCGGGACCGCCGATCCAGAAGTAGCCGTGGCCCTGCTTGTACATCTGGATGAGGCGCTCCTCCAGGACGCGCGCCTTCACCATCAGGTCATGGATGCGGATGAGCTGCTCTCGGGGCAGGGAGAGCGGCGCGGAGTTTTCTTTGATCAACCGGGGCCGTGACACGGGCGGAGGACCTCGAAGGGAAAGAAAGGGACGCCCCTATACTCCGAACGCGGCCTCCCGACTCAAGGACCCTGATGTGACAGGTGTTCGCTGGCGTCGTTCCGGCCCCCGGGTGGCGCGACGCGGCAATGAGCGCAACTCATCCATGACCCCGTGACGTGCTGCTTCCCGGACGGGGGCAGACGCTCCCGGTCCGGGGTGATCGCACGGCCGTTGGGGGAGCAGGTGAGAGGGCGGCCGGGGGGAATAGCCCGACAGGTGGACTCCTCGCGTCAATCAGGAAGTGCGATACAGTCCGCCCCGCCCCGACCGCGTTTCGACGCGGGCTCCCCCCAGGTCTGCCTTTGTCCCGTACGAACACGCGCCTCGATCCCGTGCCTGAATCACCCGATGCGTCCGACGCGGCGCCTGGCACCCCGCCGCCTCCTCCGGAGTACACCGGCACCCACTCCCGGGACCTCACCGCCCTGCGCGGGGAGAACACGGCCACCCGGCTGACGGGAGCGCTGGGGCTGCCGGCCGCGGAGCCCACGAGCACGGTCATCGCGCCCATGGAGGCCGGCGAGCTGCCCAACGTGGCCGCCATCCGCGGGCTGCGCCTGGATCAGCTGCTGCTGCTCACCACGGGCGCGCTGGTCATCATCATCGTGGGCCTGTTGGCCGCGCTGTCCGCGAAGACGACGGAGGCGCAGCTCACCGCGACGTCGGACCGCTTCACGCAGCGGCTCCAGTCCCAGGCGCGCGAACTGGGCCAGACGGTGAGCCACACGCTGGCGCTCACCTCCGCCACCAGCCTGCGCGACAACAACTACGCGTTCCTCACGGAGGTCGCGCGCTCCATCATCGCGGACAACCGCAACATCCTGCGCGTGCAGATGTTCGACGCGGACGGGCAGCTGGTGGCGGACAGCGACCCCAACGCCAGGCTGGGCGAGTCCTCCGGAGGCCGCACCGCGGAGCGCCGCTGGGCCAGCGCCTTCTTCAACGGCCAGCCTGTCTTCGAGTTCCAGGAGCCGCTGGACTACGGCTCGCAGGGCGGCAAGGGCGTGGTCGTCATCAGCTACTCGCTGGAGGACCTGCAGAAGCAGCTGCACGAGCTGGAGGAGACCAACCGCGCCGCGGTGCGCGCCAACACGCTGCGCATCGTTGGATTGGGCGTGGGCTTCGTCGTACTGGCCGGCGTGCTGGCCGCCTTCCAGAGCCGCCGCATCACCAAGCCGCTGGGTGTCCTCACCCACCGCGTGATGCAGCTGGCCGCCGGTGACCTGGGCGCTCGCGCGGGCACGGCGCCGGGCGCGGGCCGCGAGGTGACCACGCTGGGCGTGGTGTTCAACCACATGGCCGAGCGCATCAAGGTCCTCCTGGAGGACGTGCGGGCCAAGGCGCAGCTGGAGCGCGAGGTGTCGCTCGCGCGCACGGTGCAGGAGACGCTGCTCCCGGGCCGCGAGGCCGTGACGGTGGGCCCCCTGCGGCTGGCCGGGCTGGTGGTGCCCGCGGACGCGTGCGGCGGCGACTGGTGGTTCCGCGCCGCGCTGGATGACCGGCGCGTGGTGATTGGCATTGGTGACGTGACGGGCCACGGCCTGTCCACGTCGCTGGTCGCCACCAGCGCCACCAGCGGCTTCGCCTCCGCCATGACGCTGCGCGAGCCGTCGCAGGTGCACGCGCAGATGCTGATCACCGCGCTCAACGTGACGCTGGCCAACGTGGGCCGCGGCGAGCACCAGATGTCCAGCGCGCTGGCGGTCATCGACGTGTACAGCGGCAGCATCGACTACGCGGCGGGCGCCCACCCGGCGGCGGCCATCTACAACCGCAACACGCGGCAGATGGCGTCGCTGCCGGCGCGCGGTCCGCTGCTGGGCGCGAACGTCGCGTCGCAGTTCACGTCGCGCCAGGCGCAGCTGAGCCCCGGTGACATCATCGTCTGGTACACGGACGGCCTCACCGAGGCGCGCGACGGCGCCAACCGCCTCTACGGCACGCAGCGGCTGGCCGCCGCGCTCCAGGCCCACGCCCACCTCCCCGCCGACGCCCTTCGCGACGCGCTCCTCGCGGACGTGCGCGCGTACAGCGCCGGTCAGCCCCAGCGCGACGACATCACCGTCATCGTCGCCGAATTCAGCCCCGCCCCCTCGCCGTGACGAACCGCATGCGCCCATTCATCCGCTCCCCGCGCCGCGTCTCCACCGCGCTCGCCCTGCTGGCCACCCTGGCCGGCCCGCCGGCGGCGCTCGCCCAGTTCCGCCCGCCGCCCGCCACCGAGGCGCAGCGCATGACGGAGCAGGGCGACCAGTCGCTCGTGTCCGCCAACGCCGCCCTCGCCAAGGGCGACAAGAAGGAGGCGGAGGAGAAGTTCAAGAAGGCGCTCCAGCTCTTCGAGCAGGCGCTCACGCAGGACCCGGCGTCCGTCGCGGCCGCCGCGGGCCTGGGCAACGCCGCCAACGCGCTCCAGGACTTCCAGCGCACGGCGGCGCGCCTTCAGCCGGTGTTCGCGCAGAACCCGCAGGAGCTGTCGCTCGCGTACCCGCTGGGCACCGCGTACTTCAAGCTGCGCCGCTTCGCGGAGGCCGTGCCGGTGCTGGAGCAGGTGGCCGCCGCGGATCAGCCGGACCACCTCATCGTCCACTACTACCTGGCCAGCTACTACCTCTACGCCCAGGACGGGAACCGGGCCGTGACGCGGCTGCAGCGCTACCTGGTGCTGCGCCCGGAGAAGCTCGCGGGCAACGACTTCCAGATCCATGAGCTGCTGGGCAAGGCGCACCTCATCCGCCGGGACGCGGCCGCCGCGCGCGCCTCGTTCGAGAAGGCGCAGGCCGGCCGGGCCGAGTCCGCGACGGCGCAGATCGGCCTCGCCGCCGTGCTGGAGATGGAGGGCCGGGTGCCGGAGTCCCGCGCGCTCCTGGAGCGGCTGGTGACGAAGTTCCCGCAGGCCGCCGAGCCGAAGGAGCGCCTCGCGCGCCAGTACCTCGCCGCGGGCGACGTGCCTCGCGCGGACATCCAGGCCACCGCCCTGATGAAGCTGGGCTCCACGCCCGCCGCGCACCTGCTGCTGGGGGACGTGCGGCTCGCGCAGAAGCAGCCCGCGCAGGCGGAGGCCGAGTTCCGCAAGGTGCTGGAGCTGCAGCCGGGCCTGCTCATGGGGCAGATCGCCGTGGGCAAGGCGCTCCAGGCGCAGGCGCGCCACGAGGAGGCCATCCAGTTCCTGGAGTCCGCGGTGAAGTCGGGCGGCGGCAGCCTGGAGCTGTGGGCCACGCTGGGCTCCGTCAACCGCCGCGCCGGCCGCTACCAGCGCGCGGTGGAGGTGCACCGGCGCGTGGTGGAGATGGCCCCGCGCCAGGCGCTGGGACACATGCTGCTGGGCGCGGATCACTTCGCCACCGGCCAGTGGGATCAGGCCATCGAGGACTACGGCAGCGCGCTTCAAGTGGAGCCCGGCCACCCCGGCGCGAAGCAGTGGCTGGCCCGGGCGCTGGCCCACCGCGCGCGCGACCGCGCCGGCACCCAGCGCCTGGAGGACGCCGTGCGCGACCTGCGCCGCGCGTACGACCTGGACCGCTCCGTCCCCATGGCCCGCCGCCTGGGCGCGGCGCTGCTGGACAGCCACCAGTTCGCGGAGGCCCGCAAGGTGATGGAGGGCGCGGTGACGCTGCCGGGCGTGACCTGGCGCGAGCACCTGCTCCTGGGCTACGCGCGGCTGGGCGCGGGCGACGCGCAGGCCGCGCTCGCCGCCTTCACCCGGTCCGGTGAGGCCACGCAGGAGCCGGATCAGCGCGCGGAGGCGTCCGCGGGCGCCGCGCTCGCGGAGGTGGAGCTGGGCCAGGTGGACGCCGCCGTGCAGCGGCTGACGGACGCGGGCCCCTCCAAGACGGCGGCGAAGGTGGCGGAGGCGAACCTGCCCCGCGTGCTGGTGCGCCGCGCCCTGGCGAAGCTGGAGACGGGCGACGCCGCCGCGGCGAACCGGGACCTGGACGCGGTGGACCGCCTGGGCACCGGCAAGCGCGCGGACCTGGCGAAGCTGGCCACCTTCGCCCGGGCGCTCACGCGCGCGGAGGAAGGGCGGTTCGCGGAGGCCTCCGCGGGCATCAAGCGCGCCCTCACGCCGGCGCCGGAGTGGGCGTGGTCCAACACGCGCGCGCTCGCGGACGCGTGGGTGCTCTACCGCCAGGGCAAGGTCGCGCCCTCGCGCAAGCTGCTCACCACGGCCCAGAAGAAGCCCATGCCCGGACAGCCCAAGTGGATGGGCAACCTCACCGGCGCGCTGCTGCGGCGCGAGGCGGCGCTCGCGTACGCCTCCGGCAACATGAAGGCGTCGGAGAAGGCGCTGAAGGCCGCGCTGTCCGCGACGCCCGACGACGCGCTGGTGCAGCACAACCTGGCGTGCGTGGACTGGCGCCAGGGGGACACCGCGTCCGCGCTGGCGACATGGAAGCGCCTGGAGACCGCCGTGCCCGTCGCGTCGCTCAACCTGGGCATCGACGCGCAGGAGCGCCGGCATGAACCCGCCGAGGCCGTGGACGCCTGGCGCCGCTACCTGGCTTCCGGCGCGGGCTCCCGCGCCGCCCAGGTGCGGGAATGGAAGGACCGCCTGCAGGGCCTCTATGGACTGGGTGACGCGCAGGGCGTCACGCCGGCCACCGGGGTCGCGGAGGAGACGCCGTGAAGACGCCATCCCTTTTCGCGCGGGGGAGCCTCCTGCTCGCCGCCGCGCTGTTCGCCGTTGCCGCTGTCCCGTTCACCGCCTCCGCCGCGCCGAAGAAGGCCACGCTGGGCGTGTTCCTGGCCACCACGCTGTCGGACGGCCAGGAGCGCTTCCAGTACGCGGAGGCCCTGGCCCAGAAGCTGGAGGCCAGCCTGGGCCGCCCCGTGGGCGCCAAGAGCTTCGGCCGCTACGAGGACTTCTCCAAGGCGGTGGGGGAGGGGCAGATCGACTTCGCCGTGGTGGACGGCTGGGCCGCGGTGCAGCTGGGCGCGAAGGCCCAGCCCGTGGCGTACGCGCCGCGCTCCGGTGAGACGCAGCAGCGCTGGGCCATCATCTCCACCCAGAAGGGCACCGTGAAGGACCTCGCCGGCAAGCGCATGGCGCTGGTCAAGGGCGCGGGCCCCGCGGACCCCAAGTTCGTCACCCACGTCGTGCTGGGCGGCGACCTGGACGCCCAGAAGCACTTCAAGCTGGTGCCGGTGCCCAACGTGGAGTCGGCGGTGAAGATGCTGGAGGCCAGGGGCGCGGAGGCCGCGCTCGTGCCGGTGGCGCACGTCCCCAGGGACATGAAGGTCCTCTTCCGGAGCACCCGGGTTCCCGGCGCGGTGCTGGTGGACCTGAAGGGCGGGGCGGACGCGTTGTCCCAGGCCCTGTCCTCCGTGGGTGCGGTCGCCCCGTTCGACGCCTTCGCCCGCATCCAGGGCCGCGAGTTCGAGGACTTCCGCAAGCTCGTCACCCAGGGCCCCCCGCGCCGCCAGCCCGTCCTCGCGGACTCACCCGACCTGCGGGTGGAGACGCCGGTGCTCGTGCAGTCCGAGTCGCTGGGTCCCGCGCTGCCGCCGTTCGCGGACGACCTGGCCGTTTCCGCTGAACAACCGGATGACTGATTGCGGCGTGGACTGAGCCCCGCGCGGCGCTCCCATCGCCGCGCGCGTGTTTCACCGGTATCGACAGCCATGACTTGGCCTAAGGCGAGTTATTGCGGTAGTTTGAGAAGTCGAGCGGAACGCCACCGTTCAGGGGTTGAAACTCGGCCCTGTGGACGATTGCCAGTCGCAACGGCTCTGGATCCTGGCGCACGAACCGCGGACGTCCCTGCTTCCCCTCGTGGAATTGAGAACGATGGACTCGACTGAGTACGGTGGGCCGCGCACCAACGCGGTGAAGGGGTTTGCCGGTCGGCTGGGCGCGCGCGCGTGCCTCACCCTGGTGGTTTGCGCGCTGTCGCTGTTCACGGTGGAGACGGCTCGCGCACAGGAGACCCAGGAGCCCGCGGCGAAGACGCGGACCAAGGCCACCCGCAAGCGCGCGGCCACGACGCCGGGTGCCAAGGCGACGACGCCGGGCGCGAAGCCTGCGCGCACGGCGAAGACGCGCCGGGGCGCGAAGACGCCGCCTCCGCCGGTGGAGCCGGAGCCCATTCCGGGAGAGGAGCCCGCGCCGCAGGAGCCGGTGCTCGCCACCGAGCCGCCGCCCGCGCCCGCCGCGCCCATGGCCGGCCCCGGCCCGTCCGTGGCGGATCCGATGCCCGTGGCCTCGCCCGGGTCGCCGTCGCCGTATGACGGGCCGCTGACCACGGACATCCCCTCCAACCCGCCGCCCGCGCCGGCCCTGGGCTCGAGCGCGGTGCTGCCGTCGTCGCAGCAGCGCCCGGCCAGCAACGTCCCGGACCGCGCGCCCTTCACGGAGCCGGCGCCGGACCGCGCCATGCCGCCGCCCTCCAGCCTCTCCGGCCTGGACGGCCCGGACCTGGGCGGGGGCGACGACCTGGAGAAGAACATCAACCTGGCGCTGAGCGAGGCCGTCGTCACCACGGCGTCCAAGCGCAGCCAGCGCATCTCCGACGTGCCCCTCACGGTGTCCTGGATCCCGGCGGAGGAGCTGGAGGGCACCGGCCAGTTCTCGCTCTGCGAGGCCATCCAGTACTTCCCCGGCATGGAGTGCCGCCGGGGCTCCATGCGCAAGGCGGCGGTGAGCGCGCGCGGCCTGGGCTCCAACTACCTGTCCAACCGCCTGCTGCTCCTCAAGGACGGCCGTCCGCTGACGGACCCCTGGACGGGCCAGTTCTACGCGGATGAGACGACGCCGATGACCAACCTCAAGCAGGTGGAGGTCATCCGCGGCCCCGGTTCGTCGCTCTACGGCTCCAACGCCTTCAGCGGCGTCATCAACATCATCGAGCGCCAGCCCGCGGACCTCATCGCCAAGGGCCAGAACGTGGGCGCCGACGCGCGCATCCTCGCGGGCCAGGACAAGACCTGGCGCCTGCAGACCAACGTCGCCGGCCGCGGCGGCCCGGTGGAGGCGCTGCTCGGCTACTACGGCTTCGGCTCGGACGGCCCGCAGCTCTTCAACAACCAGCAGCTGGGCCAGACGGACACCAACGAGGACTCGCTGGTCCACCAGGTGAACGGCAAGGTCCGCGTGGGGCCCCTCGCGCTGGACGCGGACTTCACGGACGGCAACATCGGCCGGCCCGGTGGCCAGAACATCTCCACCGTGGGCAACTGCGGCCGCTGCCACTACACCGCGCAGGACAACGAGCACGTCCAGAACCTCAACGCCGCCCTGCAGCTGGATCAGCAGGTGACGGACAACGTGCGCGTGTTCGCCCAGGCCTACACCTTCTTCAAGCGCCGCAACGTGACGCTGGAGAATGAAATCACCGGCGCGCTGGAGGACACCCTGGGCAAGCGCAGCCGCCTGGGCGGCGAGGCGCGCGCGCTGTTCTCCCTGGACAAGCTCTCCGTCACCGTCGGCGGCGACGTGAAGGCCGACCAGGTGAACAACCAGAACGTCCTGCCCGGCCTGACCCTGGACGACACGAAGCAGACCATCCTGGGCGGCTTCGTGGACGCCGAGTACCGCATCACGGACCGGCTGGTGGTGGGCGCGGGCGCCCGCTACGACAACTATCAAATCCCCTCCAAGGTCTGGGAGGCGAAGACGGATCAGATCTCCCCGCGCGCCAGCGTCGTGTTCCACGCCATCCCGGAGCTGCTCACGCTGCGCACCAACTACGGCCGCGCCTTCCGCGCGCCCACGCTGGCGGAGCTGGCCATCAACCAGCAGATGTACGCCGCGACGCTGCTCGGCAACCCGGCCCTGCGCGCGGAGACGCTGGACACGGTGGAGGCGGCGGTGGACTTCTGGCCCTTCGACCGCAAGGTGCGCCTGACGGGCACGGGCTTCTACAACCGCGCCCGCAACTTCATCAACCAGGAGCTGCTCTTCGGCTCCACGTCCCAATTCAAGAACCTGGGCGACGCGCGCGTGGCGGGCTTCGAGGCGGAGGCCGCGGCGCAGGTGCCGTCCCTCAACTCGTCCTTCGACGTGGCCTACCAGTTCCTGGACGCCCAGGCGCTGCCGGTGGGCGGCGGGGCTGGCTACCCGCTGGACTACGCACCCACCCACCGCGTCTACCTGCGCGGCCGCACCAACATCGGCAAGTTCGCCTTCGTGGAGCTCTACGGCCTCTTCGTGGGCGCCCGGTATGATCCGGGCTTCGTGGTGGACGAGAACGCCGGCACCACCACCCGCGTGAAGCTGCCCAGCTACATCACCGCGACCGCGCGCGTGGGCTTCAACGTCCACGAGCGCGTGGCGGTGTCCCTCCTGGGCACCAACCTCTTCAACGCGAAGTACGAGGAATCCCACGGCTTCCCCGCACCGCCGCTGGGCGTCTTCACCGAAGTTCGACTCCATTATTAGAGCGCAGTTTGGATACCGTCGCCGCCGTGAAGGATGCCCCCCTGAAGTTGACGCCGGACACGACGCTGACGCCGGAGGCGCTGGAGAAGGCCTCCGGGGTGCTGGCCCGGGACGGCCTGTTGTTGGGGCGCGGTGACGACGCGGCGCCGAAGCTGGTGCTGTTCGACGGGCGGCTCACCCCCGCCCACGCCGCGCTCCTGGAGCAGCATCCCCCGGCGCTGCTGCTGGCCACGCGCGGTGAGGGCGGCCAGCCGTCCGCCTGGGAGGCGCGCCTGTTGAGCGCGCTGTTGCGCGGCGAACCCATGATCCCCAAGGAAGCCGCCACGTCCGTCGCGTGGCTGGGCAGCGTGGCGGAGGTCACGGCCGTGGGCGAGCGCGCGGCCGAGGCCGTCCTCCAGGCCGGCGGCTCCAAGGGCGCGGCCAGCCGGGTGGCGGATGTCGTCCATGAGATTGGCGTGAACGCCCTGCTTGACGCGCCAGTGGACGGGAGCGGCGAGCCGAAGTACGCCCATCGGCGTGGCCAGGTGCAGTCGGTGGCGGAAGAGGATCGCTGCCTGCTGTCCTGGGCGGTGGCGGACGGCCGGGCGTGGCTGGAAGCGACGGACCGCTTCGGCCGCCTGTCGGTGTCACCGCTGGTGCGGGTGATCAAGGCGTGGGGTGAGAAGGCGCAGGTGGATGCTTCGGGTGGTGGCGCGGGACTGGGTCTGCGGCGCATCCTGGAGCACAGCGACGCGGTGGCGGTGCGGGTGACGCCGGGAAAGCGCACGCAGTTCGCCTGCGGGGTGGACCTGGGCGACGCTCGTCGCCGGACTGCTCAGCCCAAGTCGCTGCTGTTCAGTCTGGAACGAGGGTAGGCGGGTGGAGAGCCAAACTTCCAATGCCAGCATCACCTCCCTGCGCGTGGGCAGTCTGACCCACGTGCGCGTGGCCGGGGTGATCGACGAAACCTTCCCGCTCTCGCCAGCCTCCAAGGGCCTCCAGGGCCTGGTGGTGGTGGACCTGGGCCTGGTGGAGCGCATCAGCTCCTTCGGCGTGCGCCGGTGGATTGAGTTCGCCGGCCACCCGCCGCAGGGCGTGTCGGGGCTGTACGTCGTCAACGCGCCGCCGGTGGTGGTGGATCAGCTCAACATGGTGGAGGGCTTCGCGGGCGTCGCGCGCGTGCTCTCGCTGCTCGCGCCCTACGCGTGCCGCTTCTGCAAGGAGGACCGGCTGCGGCTGGTGCGCCTGGTGGAGGAGGCCAAGGTGCTGGAGCAGGGCGGGGCCCCGCCGCACCAGTGCCCCGTGTGCTCCCAGCCGCTGGAGTTCGCGGACGAGCCCACGGAGTTCTTCGACTTCGCGCGCCGCCAGCAGTTCTCCGCGGTGGACCCGGCGGTGCTGCGCTACCTGCGCTCGGGCATCCCGTCCGAGCCGTCCGAGCTGTCGTCGCACCTGAAGATCGTCCAGGACGACATCACCTTCATCACCCTGGCCAGCACGCTCAAGGGCGACCTCAACGTGCGCCGGCTGGCGTCCGGCCTGGAGGGGCGCGTCGCGTTCGACTGCTGCCACGTGAGCGTGGTGGAGCCGGAGGCGCTGCCGCGCATCGAACAGGTGCTGGAGGTGGCGTCGCAGGGCGCCCAGGTGGTGCTCTGCCGCGTGCCGCCGCCGCTGCTCGCCGTGCTGGCGAAGTCCACCAAGGCGCTGCCCGCGAAGCTGGCCACGCTGTGGCTGCCGTGCGACTGCCGCAACTGCGGCCAGGTCACCCATCAGCGCATCCAGACCTCCGAGTACCTGGAGGTCCTGCGCGCCAAGGGCACCATGGAGCGCGTGTGCCCCGTCTGCGGCGGCAGCGCCCGGGCTCCGGCGCTGGCGCAGTTCCAGGGGCTGCTCGCGCGCACGCCGCTCACCGACAAGCCGCTGGACGACATCGAGGCGCTGGAGCAGCGCGCCCTCAGCCAGTACCTCTTCGGCTCCACCAACCAGGACCCCGGCGCCAAGGGCACGTCCGCCACGGACACGCACAACAGCGGCGCGCGGCTGCAGATCATCCGCCGGCTGGGGCAGGGCGGCATGGCGGAGGTCTTCCTCGCCAAGCAGCAGGGCGTGAAGGGCTTCGAGAAGTTCGTCGTGATGAAGAAGATTCTCGCGCAGTTCGCTGAGAATCCTGAGTTCGTCGACATGCTCTTCGCGGAGGCCCGCGCCAACGCGCGCCTCACGCACCCGAACGTCGTCCAGACCTTCGACGTGGGCGTGACGGACGGCGTGGCGTACATCCTGATGGAGTACGTGCGCGGCCCGGACCTGAAGCGCCTGCTCACGGAGCTGCGCCGCAAGGGCATGGCGCTGCCCCTGGAGCACGCGCTGCGCATCGTGGCGGAGGTCGCCGCGGGCCTGCACTACGCGCACAGCTACGTGGACCCGTCCGGCACGGCGCACCCGGTGGTGCACCGCGACGTCAGCCCCCACAACGTGCTGGTGTCGCTGGACGGCGCCATCAAGCTGTCGGACTTCGGCATCGCCAAGGTGCAGGGCGAGGAGCACACGCAGGCGGGCGTCATCAAGGGGAAGATTTCGTACCTCTCCCCGGAGGCCGCCAGCGGCCGCCCGCTGGACTGGCGCAACGACGTGTTCGCGCTGGGCGTGGTGCTCTTCGAGCTGCTCACCGGCCAGCTGCCGTTCCGCCGCGACCACGACGCGGCCACGCTCGCGGCCATCGTGCGCGAGCCCGCGCCGGTGCCCTCGCAGCTGCGGCCCCACATCCCGCAGGACGTGTCGGACCTCATCCTGCGCGCGCTGGTGAAGGACCCGGCGCGCCGCACGCCCTCCGCGGCGGCGATGCGCGAGGAGATTGAAGCCGTCATCGCGCACCACCGGCTGTCCTCGTCGCCCGCGTCGGTGGCGCAGTTCTTCAAGGAGGCGCTGGGCGACCGGCTCTCCGAGTACGCGCCGTCGTCCATCGCCGGCTCGGGGACGGGCTCCAACCCCCGGGCGCTGATGCCGGGCACGGGCTCGCACTCGCGCAACCTGGGCACGGGCTCCGGCAGCGACATGCGGGCCCCGTCGGACATCTCCCGGCCGCCCGTGCGCGGTGGCTCCGGCAGCATGCCCCGGATGGAGCCGCCTCCGGTGGCCGCCCCGCAGGAGGCCGCCGAGCGCGGCACCGAGGTCGTCTCCGTCACCTCGCCTCCGGTGGCCTCCCCGC
>NZ_RAWM01000133.1 GCF_003668875.1 Corallococcus interemptor
GCCGAAGGCTGAAGCGAAGCGCGCTCCCCTGCCCTCCCCGCCCGGTGGGGACGGTGGGAGGGCAGGGGAGCGCGCTTCGCTTCAGCCTTCGGCGGGAGGGGTGGTGCGGGAGGCCGCCGGAGCGTCCTCCAGGGGCGCGGAGAGGCCGCCCAGCTCCTCGGCGAGCGCCTTGAGCACTTCCTGGGTGAAGACGATGCGGTCGCGGGGCAGGCGGGCGAGCACGCGCTGCACGGCGGACTCGACGGTGCCCTCGGACGGGATGTCCAGCGCGCGGCCGGAGTCCGTGAGCGCGAAGAGCGCCTTGCGGCCGTCGAGCGGATCCGACTTGCGCTCCAGCAGGCCGCGCTTCTCCAGGCGCTTGAGCACGCCGGTGAGCGTGCTGGGGTGCACGTGGAGGATGTTGGCGAGCGTGCCGGCGGTGATGCCCGGGAAGCGGCCCACGAGCCGGATGACCAGCCGCTGCGGGCCGGTGAGCCCCAGCGTGGACTCCATCCGCTTGGACGTGGACTGCAGGCCATGGTCCACGGCCCACAGGAGGCGCATGAACTCCAGCACCTCACCCAGCTGCTGCGACTGCTGCGAACCCCGGGACCTGCTGCCGTCCGGGCCGGGTATCGACTCCGGGGCTTGTGTGTCCTTCATGGGCGCATCCTCCCTCACCTACGGCCTCCCTGTCTTTCGGTGTTCCAAAGATAGATGGCCGTGTCCTAGCGCGTCGGCCTGGGCGTTCCAGCAAAATCCGGAAGGGGTGCCCGCGGGAGGACGGGGCCGCCCGGCTGGAGGCCTTGGGGCCAGTGGAAGGCCGCCTTCCCCGGGCATGCCGGAGCCCGGGAATGGCGGCCCTCCTGAGCCTGACTCAACCGAGGGTTGTATTTGTCATGGGTTCGTGACGCTTGCCTCCCTTCCCGGCGGCGGGGGGGCGGGGACCTGCTCCTTCTTGAGGGTCGTGGGGCCGGTGAGGGCCAGGTGGGCCCTCAGCTTGAGGAACTTCTTCTTTCCGAAGCCCTTGACCCGGACCAGCTCCTCGACGCGACCGAAGGGCCGCTTCTTGCGGTGCTCGAGGATGCGCTGCGCCGCCTTCTCACCGACACCCGGCAGCAGGTCCAGCTCCGCCGCCGTGGCTTCATTCAGGTTGACCACCCCCACGTATTGCATGCGGGGGCTGGCGGCATCCGCGCGCCAGGGCCCCATCAGCATGCAGCCCAACACCCACGCCCAGGCCCACTTCACGAGTGGCCCCCCACGCCCGCGTCCAGCGAGGGCTCACCGCCCCCGAAGCGGCTGCCGGCCGCCGAGTCGCGCTTCTCCGCGGCCTCGCGCACGTGCAGCTTCCCGTCCAGGGGCAGCACGTCCAGGAGGACGTTGAGCGAACCGTCCTTGTTGACGAACGCGCTGCCCGCGCGCACCCAGATGCTCCCGCCCTTGCCCTCGCGGATGGAGAACACCGCCAACCGCTTCCCCGCCATCAGCATCGACACGCTTCCCCCTTCAGACTTCCTCCCGCGCCACCACGGCCCGGGCACCTCGCTGGCTCGACCGCCTGAGGTCGCGTCGGGGCATGAGCAGTCCGCGTGCCAGCGGCGTGCTCCTCTGAAGTGGATTCAGCGCACCGTGCGGAGGTGCGCGCGGCGTCCACGCGCGGAGATGGGCGCGGATGCTCCAGCGCGTGTCTTGTGCGGTGAGAGAAGCAGCAGGTTAAAGGGGCAGAGAGGGCGTATTCCCGCCGATGCCTGGCAAGGGCGTCCCAGGCATGCACTCCATCCGAAAGCCCTGGTCCGTAGCGGGGGCCCCCTGTTCAGGGGGACGGGCGCATGCCGAAGACCTTGGGGCTGCCGCCCCGCTGCGCCACTCAGGCCGCAGCTTCACCATCCTCCTCATCGTCGGCATCGCCATCGTCTGCGGTCACGGGCGACGCCTCGCTAGAAGCCTTACCCATCGCCCGTTCCACGAGCCCGAGGAGCGCCGCCTTGCGGGCGGCATAGAACGGCTCGAATGAGTCCGCCCGAAGGAGGGCGGGATCGACGGCGTGGCTCTTCAAGATGTCGTCCATCGCGGCATCCTTGATCTGCACCTGGGCATGGTCCTGAATCTGCTTCAGGTACAGCGACGGCGCCTTTCCGCCGATCATCCGATTCGCCTTGTACGAGATGGCCGTCTTGTTGACGATTGCATTGAAGACGTGCGGAGAAATGCCTCTGTCCAAGCACCACTTCTTCGGAAAGATGTGATGGATGTCGAGCTTGGCGTCATCGAGGTCAAGGTCGACCATGCGAGCCTTCCAGAAGAAGTCGCAGGCGCCCTCACGCTGAATCAGCACATATAGACCTCGGTAGGCCGCGCTCGTGCGTGAGCGGAGGGTATCGAGGCGATTCGGGTTGAAGCCTGCGGCCTGGACAGTCGCTGGCTCCGGTTCCGAGGAACTCGCGATCCATGCCATGAGTTGCTGGACGTCGAGAGCGATACGCGTCTCCACCGCGCCGCCGTACAGTTCACCGAAGACGCCGCACCAGAACCACCGCGCGAGCTTCGTTCGGATTTGGGGCTCAAGCCATCGTTCACCGAGGCGAGCCAGAACCGCTGCCAGAGGCGTAAGCTGTGTTCGGTACGGCAGGAACTTCGGATGGTGAAAACCTTCGCTCCGCAGGAAGCGCTCGGCCTCTTCGAACCCCTGGGTCAGTGGCTCGGCCCATTTCTGATAGGCCGCGAGCGGCATCTCAAGGATGTGCTCACGCTTGGCGGTGACGCTGGCTGCATCCTTGCCCGAGCGTCCTGCTGCCAAATCCTGCGCGCGACGCTCGGACGAGTAGAGGAGCGACACGCCCTGCAAGAAGTCCGTCGGTTGCAGGTCTCGCAGAAGGCGCCGCTTGCTCAGGCGAGCCTGTCGGCCACCAGGATTGCCCCGGGCTCCAAACCAATCGTCGCGGAGATTGAATCCATCGGCGGCCCAGGTGGCCGTGACGAGCTCGAAGACAGAAAGCGGAACGCCCCCTGTGTTCACCTTCTCGAACACCAAGCAGACTGCCTCCTTCGAGGTCTCCTTCTTCAGCTTGATGACTGGCAGCATGTAGCTGCGGAACGGCTCGACGACCTGTCGCCGGAACTTCATGAACCGGGCGAGCTTGTCGGGGGCCTTCTCTGAGAGAAGCTGCTCCCAATCGTCCGAGTTCACGATCTGGCTGCACGGGAAGTGGAATGCCTCGATTTCCTTCTCTCGCGTGCTGAGGTCGAGTTCAATCTTGCGACCGAAGTCGCTGCGCAGCGTGCGCTCCTCGTCGACTGCGACAATGGCGTCCGCGAGCGCCTCCGCTCCCTGGAGCGCCCTCTCGATGTCGAAATAGTAGTGAAGATGAAGTTCGCGCTTCTTCGCGTCGCGTGTCGAGACGGGCTTGCCGAACTTCAGCACTTGGGTCAACGACGTCAGGCGCTGCTGACCGTCCAGGATGAGTTCCTCGGCGAGGCCCATGGAGTTGGGGGGCAGCTCGACACCTTCAACCGGGCGCACCTGGAAGCGCGTTTCTCCTCCGGTCTCGAGCAACATCACCGCGCCGATCGGAAACGAGCGCGCGATGCTGACAAGCAATGACCGGATGTGCTCGTCGTCCCAGACCCACCCGCGTTGGAAGTCGGGCAGCTGCAGCTTGCCCGTGACCACCTTGGAAAGAAGTTCGGTGAGTTGAGTCTTGGTTGAATCGAACGTGGACATTGGCCCCCCGGCGGAGAATGAGCCCACTGCGAGTGTTTGAGAATATCCTAGAGCGAGAGAGGACGGCGGTGCGCGGAGTCTGGTGGCCGAGATTGTCGCAGCACTGCTGCGACAATTGGGGGAGGTACACGGGGCGCGCCTTGACGGGCCTGGGGTGACCTCCTAGAACGGCCCGGCCCTTGGGTGCCCATGCCGGGCCTTCAAGAGGGAAGCCGGTGCGAGTCCGGCGCGGTCCCGCCACTGTGAACGGGTTGCCCTGAGGTCCAGGGCTGGAAGCCTCGGCTGTCACCACTTTCGCCTCGGGCGAAGGGAAGGTGGAGGGTTCCTTCCAGAAGGGCGCAACGTGCGCCCACGTCTGGAGTCCGTCAGCCAGGAGACCTGCCCAGGGGTGCGGCAGCGGTGCTGCCGTCAGGCCTTCTCTCTTCGACGGAGGGAGCGGAAGGCGGAGCATGCGACGCTCGCTTCCCGCCCAGGCCTTCTTCGGCTGGGTGATCAGCTTCCAGGCACAGGCCCAGACCGGGCAGGAAACGCCTCTGCCCGAGTTCGTCCTCCCCACCGTGGAGGTCATCGGCAAGGAAGTCCCCGAAGCCCCCGTCGACTCCGCCCGGCGCCGTGACCCCACCGGCGCCATCACCGTCATCGACGCTCGCGAACGCGCTGGCGAGGCCCGCGATACCGCGGAGCTGCTGGGCGGATCCGCGAGCCTCGTCGTGCAGGACTCCGGCGGCTATGGCCAGAGCAAGAGCCTGGTCGTTCGCGGCGCGTCGTCCAATGGCGTGCTCGTGTTCGTGGATGGCATCCCGCTCAATGGCGCGGGCGGCGTCGCGGACCTGTCGCTCATCCCCGTCGCGCTGCTGGAGCGCATGGAGATCCTTCGCGGCGCGGCCGGTGCCCGCTACGGCGCGGGCGGCCTGGGCGGCGCGGTCAACCTCGTCACCCGCGCGCCTTCGTCACGGCTGCTCTCCAGCGGTGAGGTCACCTACGGCAGCTTCGACACCGTGATGGCCCACGTCGCCGCGTCGGGCTCGGTGCTCGATGGGCAGGCGCTGGTGCTGCTGCACGGTGGCCGTTCCCAGGGCGACTTCAGCTACCGCGTGGACGAGCTGCCCGCGCTGGATGACAACCCGCTCACGCAGGAGGTGCGCACGCGCAATGACGCTCGCGGCGGCGGCACGCTCCTGAAGTACCGCCATGGCCTGGACGGTGGCGGACGCGTGGACGTGCTCGCGGAGCTGTCGCTGGAGGACCGCGCGCTCGCGGGCACCGTGCAGAACCCCACCGTGTCCCGCCGTCAGGACCAGACGCGTCTGTCGCTGGGCGCGCGCTGGGCCCGGCCCTTCGGCGACACGGGCGAGGGCAGTGCTCGCGGCTTCTTCCGCCGCGACTGGCTGGACGTCACCGGTGGCTCCACCGGCGTGGACTCCGGCGCGCAGCGCTACACCGTGGGCGGGGTGGAGCTGGAAGGCCGCGCGGTGCTGGGGCCCAACGCGCTCGCCGTCACGCTCACCGGCTCGTCGGAGTCCGTCACGCAGGCCTTGGGCGGTCAGGCCGCGTCGTGGTGGCGCGCGAGCGTCATGGCCATGGACGAGCTGTCCCTGTTCTCCGAGCGCCTGAAGCTCGTGCCCTCGCTGCGCGTGGAGCGCGTGGGGCACTACTCGCTCCTGTCTCCCAAGCTGGGCGCGAGCGTGGACCTGGGCCGTGGCTTCGGCGTGCGCGCCAACGCGGGCCAGTCCCACCGCGCGCCGTCGTTCCTGGAGCTCTACATCCGTCAGGGCCTGCTGCTACCCAACCCGGAGCTCAAGCCCGAGCGCGCCCTCTCCGTGGACGCCGCCGCCCTCTGGCGCGACGACGTCTGGAGCGTCACCGCGGGCGGCTTCGCGGCGGTGTACGAGAACCTCATCGCCTACGAGCTGTATCCGCCGAACCTGGCCAAGCCCTACAACTTCGCCGCCGCTCGCGTGTGGGGCGCGGAGGTGGAGCTGGAGGCGCGGCCTCTCGCGTGGCTCACCGCCACCAGCAGCTATGCGTGGACCCGCACGCAGAACCGCTACGGCGACCCTCGCTACTTCGGCAAGGAGCTGCCGTACCGGCCTCGCCACAAGTGGGTGGGCCGGCTGCGCGTGGGGCCGGACTGGCTCAATGGCCGCACCGAGGTCCTCATCCAGTCCTCGCAGTTGATCAACCGCGTGGGCGAAGCGCGCCTGTCCCTGCCTTCGCGCACCTGGGTGAACGTGGGGGCCTCCAGCACGTTCCTGCACCGGCCGGACCTCACCGTGTCGTTCGACGTGAAGAACCTGCTCGATGCGCGGACCGCCGACTTCACCGGCATGCCGCTGCCCGGCCGCGCCGTCTACGTGACGCTCGCCGTGGCGCTCGACCCTTCTGCTTCCGAGGACTCCCATGTCGCGTCCCCTCCCTGATGCGCGGCTCGCGCTGCTGCTGTCGGCCCTGTCGGCGGCGCTGCTCACCGGCTGCCCGGAGGAGAAGGTCCTGTGCACCTCCGGCCTGGACGTCTGCGGCGCCGAGTGCGTGGATCTCCAAGGCGACCCTTCGAACTGCGGCGCGTGTGGCACCGCTTGCGGCTCGGGAGAGACGTGTCAGGCGGGCGTGTGTGGCTGCCAGCCGGGCACGGAGGTTTGTGGTGACGCGTGCGTCGCGCTCGCGAGCGACCCGCTGAACTGTGGTGCTTGCGGCGCCGCGTGCCCCTCCGGACAGGTCTGCGAGTCCGGCTCGTGCCGCGAGGGCTGCTCCGCCGGTGCCGAGCGGTGCGGGGACAGCTGCGTCGTGCTCGCGAATGATCCGCTCAACTGCGGTGCTTGCGGCGCGGTGTGTCCGGACGTGCAGTCGTGCCACTCGGGCCGGTGCATGTATGACGTGGTGACGGCCTGCTACACCAACGGGCAGCTCGTCGGCATCCAGGCGGGGACGGACCGGATGGGGCCCCGGCGGCAGTTCGGCTCGGGCGTGCAGGCGCTGGCGGCCTGGGATGGCGTGGTGCTGGTGGCGGACGCGGCGCGCTCGGTGCTGTCGCAGGCTCCGGCGGGGGCGCTGGGGACGGTGGCGGAGGAGGACTCGCTGGGCGCGGTGGCGGCTTCGCCCAATGACATCCTCGTGGACCCTCCGTATGTGTATGTCCTCGACTCGGTGAACAACACGCTCCAGGTGCTCAAGCGGGAGGGCGCTTCACAGGGTGGGGGATTGGGATTGCGCACGGTGGGGCAGGTGAACCTGGGCGCGAACACCAGCCCGCAGGCCATCGCGAAGCGCGGCGATACGTTCTACATCCCGCTCTTCGGCACGGCCGGCTCGGACTTCAAGCAGGGCAACGCGGTGGCTCGCGTCAGCGTGAGCGACCCGGAGAAGCCCCGGCTCGTGGACACCGTTCCGCTCACCGGCCTGGACCTCAAGTCCTTCGACGGTGGGACGACGATGGCGCTTCCGTACGCGGCGGTGGCCGTGGACGCGGGCGTCTACGTGGCGCTCACCAACCTGAACCCCGCGAATGACTACCTGCCCAACGGGCCCGGGATGCTCGCGCGCATCGACCCGGCGGATGGCGGGGTGCACGCCATCGACCTGGGAGCGAAGGACTGTCTCAACGCGGGCGACGTGCGGGCCGTGGGCGACCAGCTGGTGGTGAGCTGCCTGGGCGAAGCGGTGTTCGACACCGCGAGCGGCTACCGCGCCAAGGCCGTGCGGGCCACGGGGCTGGTGCTGGTGAAGGATGACAAGCCCGTGGCGTCGTATGCGCTGTCTCCGGGCTGCACCGGCGGGCCGGAGAACGGCTGCGACCTCGCGGTGGGCGGACGGCTCGCGGTGGTGGGCAATGCCGTGTACGTCACGGACGTGAACGCGGGCCGCGTGTTCGTGGTGGAGGTGCGCGACGGCCAGTTCGTCGAGCGGCGCGGCAACTCCACTCCGCAAGCGAAGGGGCCCGCGTTGGATGCGTGTCCGGTGGACTCCCGGCGCGGCATCTCCAATGCCATCGACATCGTCGCGGTGCCTTGAAGCGTCGCATTGACAAGCCCTGCCGTCCGCCATACTCCAGCGCGCGTCGTTGGTACGCCGCACCCGCACGGTGTGGCGTTTAAAGGGAACCCGGTGTGAGTCCGGGACTGCCCCGCAGCGGTGAGCAGGAACGAACGCCGTCCTCGCAAGCACTGGCTCTGGAATGGGCTGGGAAGCGACGGCCAGTAGGTGGGTGACCCGATGAGGGCCACCCGCGCCTGTGAGTCCGAAGACCTGCCACGACCCATGCCTCCGGGCATGGCCAGACCGGAGCCTCCGAGGGGAGGTGACGGAGGTCTTCCGCTCGCGCGGCGTGTCGTGTCCTGACGTGTCCCTCGTTCGCGGTCCGCTCTCCGTCCACGCCCCTTGGATTCACCTCGCCCGTGGGGGCGATGCAAGGGAGTCGCGGATGAAGACCGAGCGGATGATGACGGGACGGGGTCTCAAGAGCTTCGCGTGGGGACTGACGGCCCTCGTGATGGCGCTGACCAGCACGGGTTGCGGCGATGAGTGCGTGGATGCCTTCGACTGCCGCGACCAGGGCGCTCCCCCCGAGGGACAGCGTTATGCCTGCGTCGAGAACAAGTGCGAGCTGACGACCGTCCCCGTGCCGGATGCGGGCGCGGAGACCGACGCGGGAACGAGCACCGACGCGGGAACGACGACCGATGCGGGCACCAGTACCGACGCGGGGACGACGACCGACGCAGGCACCAGTACGGACGCGGGCACGGATGCCGGAACGGAGCCCGATGCGGGCTCGAATGATCCGTGCGACACCGCTGCCTACGATCCGAAGCTGGGCACGCTCCAGCTCCAGACGGGTTTCGTGGCCGGTGAGGCCGCGACGCTGCCCTCGGAAGCGGGCCCGGTGGGCGTGACGCCGGGTCCCACGTACTCGCTCTACACGGTGGTGTCGAAGGACTCCGTCGGCCCGCATGCGCTGTACTCGCTGGGCACGTGGCCTCAGGTTGCACTGGGCACGACGCCGCTGTTCGACGTGGCGGCTCCGTCGGACCGGGGCCCCTCCGCTTCGCTCTTCCTCAGCCCCTTCCTGGAGACGGATGGCCAGCGCGTCCTCACCGGCTACACGAAGTCCGGCGGCGGTTTCCCGGGCTCCGTGGGCGTGTATGACAGCGCCGCTCCGTCCTCTCCGGCCTACGTCTCCGCTCCGAGCAACTTCTCCGCGGGCGTCGTGCCGGGCGCGTTCCTCATCAACGGCGGCGGGCTCGATACCGTGTCCGCGGGCCTGGCCGTCTACGCACTGAAGACGGACGTCACGCCGTACACCTCGCTGAAGGTGGGCACGCTCCCGCCGGAGACCGGTGGCAGCGGCTTCACCGCCGTGTCCACCAACGGCGTCGCGATGCTCGGCTACTTCTCCGATGACACCTTCCTCAACGAGGGCCGCGCGGTCGCCCCGGCGGTCATCGCGCAGGCGCTCTCGTCCGGTACGCCGTTCGCCGTGGCGGATGCGCCCGCGCTGGACGTGGGCTCCAACTTCGTCGCGGCCTCGGGCCACGGCGATGGCGTGTCCGTGCTCCGCGGTGATTACGTCCCGCCCGCCTACAACTTCGCCGGCACGGACGTCTCGCGCTTCGCCTTCACCGTGACGAACGCCGGCGCGACCGTGTCCGTCGGTGCCCGTCAGCCCGTCCTCGTGTACGCGGACCAGTGCACGCGCGTGACCGGGCTGACCGCCATCGGCGCGGACCTGCTCGTCGGCGTGGATGACAAGAACGGCGCGCGCCTGGTCCGCATCCAGCAGGCTCAGTGAGCACGCCCATGAAGACGACCCTTCTTCCGAAGTCGTGCGCGTTGGGCTTCACCGCGCTCCTCACCGTGGCTTGCGGCGGCGAGGACTGGCAGGACTCCCTCCAGGCCTGGTCTCTGGTGGGTGATCCGTTCGCGGACCGCATCGTGTCCTTCACTCCTGGCGCGGCCGCCGGGTTTGGTCAGAGCCAGCTGCCGGGCATCGTGCTGGGTGCGCCGCAAGGCGATGGCGCGAGCTCGGGCTCGCTGGACGTGCTGTCGCTCGGGCGCAATGGCGTCATCGTGCTGGAGTTCACGGACATCGCCGTCACGGATGGGCCGGGCGTGGACCTGCTCGTCTTCGAGAACGCGTTCCTCAAGCCCACCGGCAAGCCGTTCGCGGAGACGGGCGTGGTGGCCGTCAGCGACGACGGCGTCACCTGGCACGAGTTCCCGTGCGCGTCCTCCGACGTGGCGAACAACTACCCGGGCTGCGCGGGCGTCACGCCCGTGTACTCGAATCCCTCCAATGGCATCCCGGCCACCAACCCGGCCGTGGCGGGCGGGGACGGCTTCGACCTGGCGAGCGTGGGCCTCACCCGCGCCCGCTTCGTGCGGATCCGCGATTCGGGCGCCAACGGCTACGCGGGCACCAGCGGCGGTTTCGACCTGGATGCCGTCGCCGTCGTGAACGGCGTGCAGCTGCCGTAGTCGCGCCGCGAGCACCGGGGCCGTTCTCCAGCGGACGGTCCCGGCGGCTTCGTGCGCTCATACCGCGCGTCCGGGCCGCGCGAGGCTTCCGGGGTGGGGGTGGCGGCATTACATGCCCGCTGTCCCTCCCCCGGATGTGCTTCCATGAATCGTCGTCTCGCCTCACTTGTCGTGTTGCCAGGTGTCCTGCTTGGCGCGGCCGCCATCTCCCTCATGCCCTCGGCGGCCTGGGCCCAGACGTCCCGCACGCGCGCCGCGCCGCAGAAGGAAGCGCCGCCGCCGCCCGCGCCTCCGCCGGCAACGGCGTACGAGTACACCTTCGTCAAGCGCGAGGGCCCGGACGAGGACCTCGCGGAGCTCCAGCGTCTGGGCGCGGAGGGCTGGCGCGTGGTGTCCACCGTCGTCGTGGACGGCAGCACGCGGCGCTACGTGCTGATGCGCGACCGCCGCGCGGAACCCACGCCACGCGCGCCCTGAGCCGGGTCGCCGGCGTCCCTTCCGCGAGTGAATTGGCTTGCGGTGACTCCGCGTGTCTGTCTCTTCCTCGCCGCCACCGATACCCGTGCGCCATCAAGGCCCACGGGCAAGGAGCGAGGACACGGATGCGCAGCAACACGATGTGGATGGGCACGCTGCTGGCGGTGATGCTGGGGAGCGCGGGCTGCGGCGAGGAGTGTGTGGACTCCTTCGACTGTCGTGACAAGGGAGCGGCCTCCGAGGGTCAGGCCTGGGCCTGCGTCGAGGAGAAGTGCACCCAGGTCGCCATCAACAACAACACCGGTGGCGACGCGGGTACGCAGACCGACGCGGGCACCAGCACCGACGCAGGGACCGAAGCGGACGCGGGCACGGAGACCGACGCGGGGACCGAGCCGGAGCCGAACCCCGACCCGTGCGAGAGCGCCACGTATGACCCGAAGCTGGGCACCCTCCAGCTCCAGACGGGCTACGTGGCGGACGAGTCCGCGCCGGTGTCTGGCCTGGCCAACTCGGGCCACATCGTCGTCACGCCCGGCCCCACGTATTCGCTCTACGCGGTGGTTGGGGGCTCGGTGCAGTCCTCCGAGGCGCCGGTGGTGTACTCGCTGGGGACCTGGCCCCAGGTGGAGCTGGGGGCTGCGCCGCTGTTCGACGTGCTCGCTCCCGAGGACCGGGGCACGACCCCGGGGTGGATCGCCAGCGCCCTCGTGACGGATGGGCAGCACCTGCTTACCGGCTACATGCGGCCCAGCGGCGGGATTGCTCCGGCAGCCGGAGCCGTGGGGATCCACGACCTCGCCGCGGCGGAGGCCTCCACCTATCTCCCCGCGCCCAACATCCTGTACGCGGGCGCCGCCCCCGGCCTGTTCCTCACCGTCAGCGATGGCCTGGGCACCGTGTCCGAGGGGCGGAGCGTCTACGCGCTCAAGACCGGCGCCGCTCCGTTCACCGCCTTCAAGGTCGGCACGTTCCCCGAGAACAACAACGGCGGTGGCGCCATCAGCGTCTCCAGCAACGGCGTCGCGATGCTCAGCTACCTTGCCCCGTCGGACAATCGCTACCACGGCCACGCGGTGGCACCGGCCGTGATGGAACAGGCGCTCGACACGGGGACGCCATTCGCCGTGGCGGATGCCCCCGAGGCGTTCAGCTTCCTGGGCCCTGTCTCCGCGATGGGCGACGGCGTCGCGGTGCTGCGCGGCGGCGACACCCCGCCCGACTTCGCCTTCACGGATGTTGCCCGCTTCGCCTTCACGGTGACGAACGCGGGCGCGACCGTCACGGTGGGAGCCCCCGAGCCTGTCCTCGTCTTCCCGAACCAGTGCACCTTTGTTTCGACGATGATCCCCATGGGTTCGGACCTGCTCGTGAAGGTGCAGGACAAGAACGGCGCGCGGCTCGTCCGCATCCGTGACGCGCGGTAAGCGTCCTCCGGGCGCCGCGGTGAACCCGCGGCGCATTGACTTTGCCTCGGGGGCGCCATAGTCCCGCCCCGTCATCGATGCTCTCCCGCCATGGGGCGTGGGGGCTTCCAGGGAACCCGGTGCGAATCCGGGACTGCCCCGCAGCGGTGAGCAGGAGCGGCGTTCGCACGAACCCCGCTCCCGCGAGTCCGAAGACCTGGCGACGACCCGGTGTCCCTCCCTTCGGAGGGCCCGGCGACAGACCGGAACCTCCGCGGGGAGCTGACGGCGAAGACAGGCCTCCCGGGTGCGACACGCGCCCGGCGGTCCAGCGTCTTCCGTCCGCCCAGCCTCCCGCCAGGGGCATGCCTTCCGCATTTCGTGCGGGAAGGCCAGGAGCGAGGACGCGATGCGGACCGACATGAAGCGGATGGGCACGAAGGGCCAGCGAGCGGCGCTGATGGGCGCGCTGCTGGCGGTGGTGCTGGGCGGCACCGGCTGCGGCGATGAGTGCGTGGACGTCTTCGACTGCCGCGACAAGGGCGTGGCCCCGGAGGGCCAGGCCTGGGCCTGCGTCGAGGAGAAGTGCACCCAGGTCACCGTCGACATCGAAGGGAACGACGCGGGCACCGACGCCGGCACGCAGACCGACGCGGGCACCGGGACGGACGCGGGCACCGATGGTGGCACGGGGACCGACGGCGGCACGGTCGCCTGCGCGACGCTGCCTCGCGAGCAGGTGCTGGGCACGCTCGAGCTCCAGGCGGGCTTCACCGTCGCGGAGTCCGCGGCCCTGTCCACGGAGGTGCTCGCGGTGGTGTCTACGCCCGGCCCCACGTACTCGCTCTTCGCGCTGCGCCAGACGGCCACGGGCCGTGACGTCTTCGCGCTGGGCACCTGGCCGGACGTGACGCTGGGGGACACGGCCATCGACACGGTCCTCGCGCCCGCGGATCGCGCTGACCCGACCAAGGCCTTCCCGTCCTACTTCCTGGCTCATGACGGCACGCGCCTGCTCGCGGGCTACACGAAGAGCGGCTTCCCCGCGCCGGGCACCGTCGCGGTGATGGATCCGTCCAAGCGCGAAGCGACGACGTATCTCGACGCCCCGTCCAACTACACCGCCGTGGGCACCACGGACGCGTTCTTCATCAACGGCGGCGGCCTGGACACGGTGTCGGGCGACCTGGGCGTCTACGCGCTGGTGACCTCCGCCAAGCCCTACTCCGCCGCGAAGGTGGTGGACTTCCCGGCGCAGGTGGGCGCCAGCGGCTTCTCCGCCATCGCGGAGAACGGCATCGCGGTGTTCGGCTACGCGGCGGTGGACACCTACGTGAACGTGGCCCATGCCGTATCCAGCACGAAGCTGGCGGAGGCGCTGTCCTCGCGCACGCCGGTGGTGCTCGTGAACGAGCCGAAGGTGGACGTGGGCTCGGACTTCAACGCCGCCGCGGGCTTCGGCAACGGCGTGGCGGTGGCGCGCGGCGCCTACGGCGCCACCGGCTTCGGCGTCACGGACGTGTCGCGCTTCTCGCTCACGCCCGGCCTGGGCGGCGGGCAGCCCATCAGCGTGGGCACGCGCGCGGCGGTGCTCAACGCCACGGACGCGTGCACGAACGTGGACCTGCTGTCGTCGCTGGGGGCGGACCTGCTCGTGGGCGTGACGGACGTCAACGGCCGCCGCCTCGTGCGCATCCAGCAGGCGCGGCAGTGAGCCTGCGCCCGCTGCTCGCGCTCGGCGCGCTGCTGACCCTGGGCGCGTGCTCGGGCGACCCAGAACCCGCCCCCATGCCCACGGGCGACATCGTTGATGCCGGCACCCTCGCGGATGCCGGCGTCTCCGATGCCGGGACGGACGTCGACGCGGGGACAGAAGCCGATGCCGGCACTGACGCGGGCTCGCGTCCGGTGGATCCGTTCGCGGACCGGGTGACGGCGTACCAGTTCGGTGACTCGGCCGGCTTCGGGCAGGACCGCCTCCCGGACGTCGTGCTCGGGCCTCCGTTGGGCGCGGGGCAGTTCTCCGGCTCGCTGGACGTGCTGTCGCTGGGGAAGGGCGGGTCCGTCACGCTGGAGTTCACCGACCTGTTCGCGGTGGATGGCCCCGGCGTGGACCTGCTCGTCTTCGAGAACGCGTTCCAGAAGGTGGGCGGAGACATCTTCGCGGAGACGGCCCGGGTGTCCGTCAGCGACGACGGCGTCACCTGGTTCGACTTCCCCTGTGACGCCACCGACAAGGACGGCGGTTACCCGGGCTGCGCCGGAACGCATCCGGTGTTCACGACGCCCGGCAACGGCGTGTCCCCCACCGACCCGACGGTGGCGGGCGGGGACGCCTTCGACCTGGCGGACGTGGGGCTGTCACGCGCGCGCTTCGTGCGCCTCACCGACACGGGGTTCAACAGCTACGGCGGCACGTCCGGCGGCTTCGACCTGGACGCGCTGTCGGTGGTGAACGGGCAGCTCGCGGACGGCGGCATCCCCTGAGCACGCGCGCCCCACCTGCCTCCCGGCGACGCGAAGGCGGGTGGGGTGGGGGGCCCCTGCCACACACTGCGCGTGGGTGACTCCCTCTTCATCCACCGCCCCAGGTGAACTCCGACCCCAGGCTCCCTCGCGCATCCCGAGGGAGCCCCGGGTATGACGCGACGCGGGAGGGCTGCCGGGGCCTCGCCTGGATGCCCGTCTTCCACGGGAAAACGTCTCGGACTCTCGGAAGATTGGGAGGTCGTGTAATGTCTTGCGCCCGATGTGGCAGATCATCATCAACGGCCCCGGCTACTTCGACACGTCGTACGACCTGCCGGAGGGCGTGACCAGCCTCGGCCGTGCGGACGAGAACGACATCGTGCTGGGCGGCGACCTGGTGTCGCGCCGGCACGCGCGCCTCTACGTCGAAGGTGACGTGCTGCGCATCGAGGACCTGGGCAGCCGCAACGGCAGCCGGGTCAACGGCTCGCCCCTGCAGGGCAGCAAGCACCTGAACGCGGGCGACACCGTGACGCTGGGGGAGAACACCCTGGCGGTGCGCCAGCCGCACACGGTGGAGAACGCCGCCACGGAGATGATGGACCTGGGCGCGGGCGGCGTCGTGCGCTTCGGGCACGGTACGGACGTGGGCCCCTCCGTGCTGCTGGCCAAGAACGTCAAGGACGCGGACGTGCTGCGCCTCCTCGACAACGTGGGGCCGCTGCCTTTCGACGACGCGTTCTCCGGTCCTTCGCCCGTGCCCTCGGGCTCCGCCGTGGCCAGCCCTCGCGTGTCCTATGAGACGCTGGTGCTGCTGGTGCACGCCGCGGAGGCGCTGGCCACCGCGCGCACGCTGACCGCGTTCCTGGAGTCCGCCATGGACCGGCTGCTGGAGCGCACGGACGCCACGACGGCGGTGGTGCTGCTCAAGCACGCCACCGGGCCGCTGGTGCCCGCGGCGGTGCGCCACCGGGGGCGGCTGGCCAAGGGTGAAGTGCCCGTGTCGGACGCCATCGTGGACGAGGCCATCCGCCAGGGCCGCGCCATCGCGGTGGGCGACGTGAAGGACGACCGCCGCTTCGCCGGACGCGAGAGCGTCATCATGTACGGCGTGGACCGGGTGCTGTGCATCCCCATTGGCACCGAGCCTCCGTTCGCGGGCGTGCTCTACGTCAACGTGCCCGGCGGCGGCGACACCAGCCTGGAGCTGATGCTGGACGCGTGCACCGCGGTGGCGCACCTGGTGGCCAGCGGCGTGCAGCGCTTCGCCGTGCGCGACGGCTCCAGCACGGACCGGATGCGGCGCAACCTGGAGCGCTACCACTCGCCGGAGGTGGCCGAGCGCCGCTCCGCCGAGGCCCAGCGCACCGGCGGCAAGCTGCCCGGCCTGGAGGAGAAGAACCTCACCGTGCTGCACGCGGAGCTGGCGGACTTCGGCGCCGTCATTGGCCGGCTGGGCGCGGCGCGGGCCACGCAGCTGCTCAACGACTTCCACGCGCGCATGAGCGGCATCGTCTTCTCCTTCGAGGCCACCGTCGAAGGCTTCCTGGGCGAGTCCATGCGCGCGCTCTTCGGCGTGCCCTACGCCAAGGGCGACGACGCGGTCCGCGCGGTGCGGGCGGCGCTGGCCCTGCGCGCGGACTGGGAGCGCGGCATGGCCCGCAGGCCCCAGGACGAGCGCTGCGACCTGAGAATCGCGCTGCACTCCACCAAGGCGCTGGTGGGGATGATCGGCACGGAGGCCCGCACGGAGTACAGCGCCGTGGGAGAGGGCATGGGGGTGGCAGGCTGGCTGGCCTCCACCGCGGCGCCCGGCCAGGTGCTGATGACGGGGAAGCTGCTGGCGGCCACCGGGGCCCGCTTCGACGTCATGCCCCTGGGGGAGCGGGTGGTGCGGCCGCCCCGGGACAAGGTGGCGGTTTTCGAGGTGATTGAAGAGGACATGGGCATGCTGACCAACCCCGGTATCCGGTGAGGCGGCCGGCGCGGCCGGTTGACGGGTTGAAGCGGGGGGCCTGCCCGGGGTTCAATGCGGTTTCCGTGGTGGACCCCCGCACCGCATGAACTCTTCGACCCAGCCCGCCCGATTGCGTCCCTTCCGGCCGCAGCCCTTCGGCCGGTACACGCTCCTGTCGCATCTGGCCACCGGCGGCATGGGGGAGATCTACCTCGCCCGCCTGGAGGGCGCGCAGGGCTTCGAGAAGCTGTGCGTCATCAAGAAGATCCTCCCGCAGTTCGCGGAGGACCAGGACTTCGTCGACCGCTTCGTCGGTGAGGCGCGCACGCTGGTGCGGCTGGGGCACGGCTCCATCGCGCAGGTGCTGGACATGGGCGTGCACGAGGGCGAGGCCTACATGGCCCTCGAGTACGTGGACGGCAAGGACCTGCGCAAGGTGGCCGCGCGCGTGCGCGACCGGCAGACGCCGCTGCCGCTGACCTTCGTGCTGTACGTGATGGGCCGGGTGCTGGACGCGCTGGCGTACGCGCACCGCAAGCGGGACGAGGAAGAGAAGGAGCTGAAGCTCGTCCACCGGGACATCTCGCCGCAGAACATCCTCATCTCCTACGAGGGGGAGGTGAAGGTCATCGACTTCGGCCTGGCCAAGAGCCGGCTGTCGGCGGCGAAGACGAACCCCAGCATCATCCTGGGCAAGTTCCTCTACATGTCGCCCGAGCAGGCCCGGCACCAGCCGGTGGACCGCCGCAGCGACCTGTACGCGGTGGGCCTGTGTCTCTACGAGCTCATCTCCGGCAAGAACCCCTTCGACGCGCTGCCGCCCGGCGAGTTGATGTCCGCCGTGGCGAACCCGAAGGTGGCGCCGCTCAATGAAGTGGAGCCGCTGACGCCGCCGGCGGTGTCACAGCTGGTGGCGAAGGCGCTGGCGGTGGAGCCAACGCAGCGCTTCCAGACGGCGGAGGACTTCCGGGTGCGCCTGCAGGCGTGCCTGATGGAGATCGACACCAGCGCGGGGCCGGAGAGCGTCAGCCGCTTCATGCGCGACCTGTTCTCCGCGGACTACCAGTCCGAGCGGCGCCTGCTGACGTCGCTGCGCGAGGTGTCTCGCGACATGCGCGGCAGCGGCACGTACGAGTCGCTGGCCGCCCCCGCGCCGCGCCCGACGATGCCGGCGGCCCCGCTGCCGCCCAAGACCATCCGCCTGGATGGTCCGGTGGAGCCGCTGTCGTTCCACCCCACGCCCCGCAGCCGCGAGGACGGTGGTGGCGCGCGCGACGACGGTGAGACGCGCCCGGGCGTGGTGGTGGACGAGTCCACCCGTCCCGCCTTCCCGGTGGAGGCGCTGGAGGAGGCGGCGCGCGCGAAGATGCGGCCCAGCCCCGCGTCGTCGGATCCGTCGCCCACGGTGGAGGTCCGCCAGGACGCGATGGAGCGGCCCACCATCCTCGAGGGCCTGCCGGCCATCCGGCTCCCGTCGGATCGCGTTGGGGATGCGGCCGTGCAGGCCCCGCCGTTGGGGGAGCCCACCGCGCCCCGTGCGGACGCGCTGCCGTCCTCCGAGGCGCACGAGCCCACCGCGCCGCGTGCCCCGCCGCTGCCGTACGCGGAGCCGGAGCTGCCCGCGCGCGACGCGCCCCCGGTTCCGGACGTGCCGGTGTCGCGGCCGTCGTTCGCGGACGCGGGGCGGGGGGCTTCGCTGCCCTTCTCGGATTCGGTGGGGCCTCGGGGTGTGCCGCCTCCGCCTCCGCCCATGGCGGCGATTCCCGCCGTGGATGGCCCTGTGCCCTTCGTGCCCGCGGATGCGTCGCGGCCGGTAGCGCCTCCTCCCATGCCATCCTTCGACGGCGGGGCAGGGGAGCTGCCGTTCATGGAGCCGCCGCCTCCGCCGGACGGCCCGTTCCTCGACGAGGAGGAGCTTCCCGAGAGCCCCTATCCGTGGCCGGAGCCCATCTCCGACGGGGCGCGTTCATCGGAGCTGCGCACCGCGGAGCCGCGCATCCCGGAGGGCCAGCGTCCCACCGCCGCGATGCCGTCCCTGGCGTCGTCGCGCCCGGGCGTCACCACGCCGTCGAATGGCAGCCGTCCCGCGCCCGTGTCCGACGCGGTTCGCGCGTCGGAGCCCCTGCCGGCCTTCGAGCCGGTGCGCGCCTCGGAGCCGTCGCGCAACTACGATGCGCCCCGGGCCGCTGAGTCCGCACGTCCCGCGGAGGTCCGCATTCCGGAGGGCCAGCGTCCCACGGCCGCGATGCCCTCCGTGCCGTCCTCGCGCCCTGGCGTGACCACGCCGTCCAATGGCAGCCGCCCGGTACCTGCGTCAGTGCCGCTGCCGTCGCACGCCGCGCCCACCATCCAGGTGGCCTCCATCCAGTCCACCGGCCCGCGCGCCTTCGAGTCCGACGAGGACTCGCACGACCTCGAGTCGCTCGAGTCGGGCCCGGTGCCCCGGCCGACGATGCAGGACACGCGGCCGTCGGAGGACCTGGTCTCGGTGGATCCGCGCGCCCTGGAGCCGGACTCCGACGTGCCGTACATCTCCGCGGATCCGGACGACGCCCCGGCCGCGCGCATCGGCGACGCGGACACGCACCCGCGCATCCCCATGCCGCGCGCCTCACGCCGCGAGGAGCCCCAGGCCCGCGTGATGCTGGACGAGGCCCTGCTGCGGGAGACGTCCTCGTCCACCGGCAAGCGCGAGCCCGACACCGGCCCCACCGCTCCGTCCCGGGGCCGCACGGGCTCCCGGCGCGCCGTGCGCGGTTCGTCTCCGAGCACGCCGCCTCAGCGCCCCAGCACCGCGTCGAGCATGCGCGCCGTCTCCCGTTCCCCCGCGCCCGCGGACCCGGACGAGTCGTCCACCTCGCGCGCGACGCGCGACGATTCGACCCGGCGCAAGGCCATGCCGGTGCGGCCGGAGCCCGCGGCGGCGCCGCGTGCCTCGAAGCGTGAGCCGGCCCCGGTCCGCAAGGCCAGTGCGCTGCGCTCCGCGCTGGTGTTCCTGCTGCTGATGGTCGTGGCGCTTTCCATCGTGGGCGCGGGGCTCTACTTCATCCCCGAGCTGCGCTTGGCCGTGGGCCTGGAACAGTCGCGGACGTCGACGCCCGCGCCGGCCACCCCGGTGCCGCAGATTCCCACGCAGGCCGAGTCCGAGCCCGTCCCGGACACGCCTCCGGCGCAGAACACGGCCACGGCGCCCGCCGCACCGGGGACGCCCCCGCCGCCGTCCGCCGAGCCCGTGCAGGCCGCTCCCGAGACCGCTCCGGATACAGCCCTGGCGCTGGCGCCGGATGACCTGCTCGCACCGGATGTCCCGGCCGCCGCGCCGGGCGCTGGCACTTCCACGGCGAAGAAGCCCGCGGCCGCGCCGGTACGCCCCACCAAGCGCCCCGCCCCGCCCCGCCCCGCGGCGAAGGAGGCTCCCGCCGCCACGGAGCTGGAGGAGGAATGGAGGCAGACGAAGACGCTCTACCAGCGGCTCAAGCGCAACCACGGCTGCGAGCCCATGCAGATGCAGTGCACGCTCTTCGACAAGATGGCGGACGACTTCGCCCAGGGCGGCAGTGAGACGCCGACCCTCAAGCAGGTGAGGGACCTGCACGAGCAGCTGAAGCGCGTGAAGGCCCGTCAGGATTGATGGACGCCCTGCGGGAAGGTCCGGAGACTCAGCGGCGCATGCCCGCGTCCATCTTCCCCGTGCCCGCGTCCATCGCTCCGGTCCCTGCGTCCATCGCGGTGCCCGCGTCCATCATTCCGGTGCCCGCGTCGCGTCCGGAGCCACCGATGCCCTCCGAGGACGGCGCGCCCCGGTAGCTCTCCGCGAGCCCCGTGCCCAGCTCCGCGCTGCCGCCCGTCCGCTGGCCGGAGTTCCGCGAGAGGTCACCCTCCATCGCGTTGGGGGCCGTGCTGCCGCCACCCATGGCGGCCTTGCTGTCGCTGTTGAACGACCGGCCGCCGCCGCCCTCGTTGGCGGGGTGGCCCAGGTCGTTCTGCGCCGTGTCGCCGGCCTGATCATTGGTGGAGCGGTGCTGCATCTGCACCGGGTCCTGGAACCCCCGCGTCTCCTTGGGCGCATCGTTGCCGCAGCCCCAGCCTCCCAGGGCGCCGCCCACCAGCAGTCCCAACCCCACCGCGCGCTTGAAGCCCTTCATGGTTTTCTCCCTCGGGCGCGAGGATGTCCGCGCCTGCCCGTCCCGGAAGTTAGGTCGGCTGTCCCCAGGGGCTACCCACCCCGGCGGAAGCCTGCCTGCCCGCCCGCCGGGCTCCGGAACGTGCCCGTGTTGACAAGACTGTCTCCCTGGCGGGAAACACCCAGAGCGCGGGACCCCTACGCCGTGCGTCTTCCCCCGCCCCCGAGGCCGCATGGTGCGCTACGCCCTCGCCATCTTCACCAGCGCCTTCCTGCTCTTCGGCGTCCAGCCGCTGGCGGGCCGTTACGCGCTGCCGTGGTACGGCGGCACTCCGGCGGTGTGGACCGCGTGCATGCTGTTCTTCCAGGCGGTGCTGCTCGCGGGCTACGCGTACGCGCACGCGGTGGCCTCCCGGCTGCGTCCGCGCGCGCAGGCCTTCGTGCACCTGGGCCTGCTGATGGTGGCGCTGGGGGCGCTCGCGGCGCGGGCTTCGTGGACGGGCTCTCCGCTGGCGCCGGGAGACGGCTGGCGCCCGGTGGACGAGCACCTGCCCGTGCTCCGGCTGATGGGGATGCTGGCCGCCACGCTGGGCCTGCCCTTCTTCGTGCTCAGCACCACCGGCCCGCTGCTCCAGTCGTGGTTCGCCCGCGCGCGGCCGGAGCGCTCGCCGTACGTGCTCTACGCGCTCTCCAACGCGGGCTCGCTGCTGGCGCTGCTGGGCTATCCGTTCCTCGTGGAGCCCTGGGTGGGCCGCGGCGCGCAGGCCTGGGGCTGGGCCGTGGGCTTCGTCGTCTTCGTCCTCTGCGTCCTCGCCTGCGCCAGGGACCTGCTGCGCCGGGCCCCCGCCACGAACGTCCCCGAAGCTCCGCCCGAAGCTCCGCCCGAAGCTCCAACCGACGCCTCCATGGCACCCGCGCGCCCCGGCGTGGGGCGCACGCTGACGTGGCTGGCGCTGAGCACGTGCGCGTCGGTGCTGCTGCTGGCCACGACGAACAAGCTGTCGCAGGACGTGGCGGCGGGCCCCTTCCTGTGGGTGATGCCGCTGGCGGTGTACCTGGTCACCTTCATCCTGGCCTTCTCCCGCGAGTCCTTCTACGCGCGCACGCCGTACTCGGTGGGGCTCATCGCCTCCGTGGTGCTGGTGACGTACGCGCACAAGGAGGGCCCCGCGCTGGGCCTGGGCTGGCAGGTGCTCTTCCACGCGTCCGCGCTCTTCACGGGCGCCATGGTGTGCCACGGCGAGCTGTACCTGCGCCGCCCGGCCCCGCGCTACCTGAGCGCGTTCTACCTCTGGGTGTCCGTGGGCGGCGTGCTGGGCGGCGTGTTCGTCAACCTGGTCGCGCCCGCGCTCTTCAACACCTACTGGGAGCACCCGCTGGCGCTGGCCGCGTGCTGCGCGGTCGCCTTCGTGGGGCTGATGCGGGGGCCGAAAGAGGAGACGCCAACGGCGCGCACGCAGCGCCTGTTGCGCGGGGCGATGCTGGTGGGCGTGGCGGTGCACCTGCCGGTGCTCGTGGCCACGGACCTGGAGCGCGTGCGCTTCGCCGCGCGCAACTTCTTCGGCGTGGTGCGTGTGCTGGAGCTGTCCCCGGAGGACCCCAAGCAGCACCAGTACGCCCTGCGCCACGGCGCCATCACCCACGGCTGGCAGTACATCCGCCCGGAGCGCCGGAACATCCCCACGGCGTACTACACGAAGGACACCGGCCTGGGGCTCGCGCTCGCCGAGCAGCGCCGCTGGCGCCAGGCGCTGGGGCTGCCCACCCACCTGCGCGTGGGCATGCTGGGGCTGGGCGTGGGCAACAGCGCCACGCTCATGGCCGCCGGCGACGACGTGCGCTTCTATGAAATCAACCCCGTCATCATCGACCTGGCGCGGGGCAAGGGCGGCTTCTTCAGCACGCTGAAGGACACGCCCGCGCACGTGGAGGTCGTGGAAGGCGACGCGCGCATCTCCCTGGAGCAGGAGCTGGAGCACGGCTCCAACCAGTTCGACGTGCTGGCGCTGGACGTCTTCAGCTCGGATGCCATCCCGGTGCACCTGCTGACGCAGGAGGCGGTGGCGCTCTATCTCCGGCACCTGGCGCCGCACGGCGTGCTGGCGCTGCACATCAGCAACCAGCACCTGGACCTGGTGCCCATCAGCCTGGCGCACGCGCGCGCCCACGGCCTGACCGCGGCGCTCGTCGCGCTGGACAGCGAGGGCGACGCGGTCTCCAGCGCGTGGATGCTGCTCAGCCCGGACAAGGAGTTCTTCGGCAGCTCCACCTTCCACGCGGGCCGGGCGCGCGTGCGCCGGCTGGTGCTGCGCGGTGAGCCGGAGTACGTCTGGACGGACGAGCGCAGCAGCGTGCTCCAGGCCCTGCGCCCCCGCGCCCAGGGCCGCGCCGGGGCCGACCCGAACGTCACGGACGCGCCCCCGGAAGCCCCGTCGCTGCCTGTGCAGCCCCGCGTCGAGCCCTCGGCGCCCTGACACGCGGTCAGTGGCCCGGCGCGGCGGGGGAGGGCGCGGGCTTGACGGTCAGCCGCACGTCCAGCGCGGCCAGCACGCCCAGCACCGCGCACGGCAGCACCAGCGTCACGGCGCCGTGGCGCAGGAACAGCACCGGCCCCAGCGCGGAGCCCGCGAGGAACGCCAGCGCCAGGCCCAGGTGCAGCCGGGTGCGCTCGAACTGCACGGCGGAGGGCAGATCCTTCACGCGGCGCCACAGCCCCGTCGCGCCTTCGCCGCGCAGCCCGTCGCGCACCCACGCCAGCATCTGCACCAGCTGGATGCCGATGTCCGTGAGCAGCCCCGTCACGTGCGTGGTGCGCACCACCGCGCCGGACACCCGCGTGACGAGCGCGTTCTGCAGCCCCATGGCGAAGGCGAGGCCCCAGAGCAGCACCGGCGCGCGCGTGCCCGGCATGGACGCCATGCCCACGCCCACGCCGCCCAGCACCAGCGTCTCCAGCAGCAGCGCGGCCACGTGCCGGCCCCGCGTGCGGTGCCGCGAGGCATCCAGCAGGCCCGTGGCGCAGAAGGCCCCGGCGACGAACAACCCCATCAGCTGCGCGGGCAGCCGCGCCGCGTCCCAGCGGCCCTGGGCCAGGGACTCGCCCAGCGTGGCCATGTTTCCGGACATGTGGGACGCATGCGCGCCCAGCGCCACGAACCCCATGGCGTTGACCGCGCCGGCCACGAAGGCCAGCAGCACGGCGAGGCGGGAGTAGGCACGGCGGGATTGTGGCGACGACTGGGCACTGAACATGACGGGCGGGCCCGCCCGGGAGGAGGGGCGGGCCACGCGTCCCGGAACGCTAACACCCGGCGCCCCCGCGCGCGTGGCATGCGCAGCGGGGCGGACGGCGGGAAGCGGCTCGGATGCCGGCTAGCCCGGCGGCCAGTGCAGGGTGCGGCCCGCGAGCAGGTGCAGGTGGATGTGGAACACCGTCTGGCCCGCGTCGCGCTGGGTGTTCATCACCACGCGGTAGCCCGTGTCCGCGAAGCCCCGCTCGCGCGCGACCTTCGCCGCGCCCATGTAGAGGCTGCCCACCAGCTCCCGGTCCTCCACCGTGATGTCGTTCACCGTGGCGATGTGCTTGCGCGGGATGAACAGCACGTGGGTGGGGGCCTGGGGGTTGATGTCCTCGAAGGCCAGGCAGTTCTCGTCCTGGTAGACGATCTTCGCCGGGATGAGGCCATCGCGAATCTTGCAGAAGAGGCAGTCGGATTCGGGCATGGCCGTGGCTTACCAACCCGCCGGTGGGGCCGGAAGGGCCTTTCAGGCTCGAATTGTCCCGCTCAGGGCAGTCGCCATGAATAGCCGGGGTCCGGTGCGCAGTCCGCCACCGGCAGTTTCACCAGCGCAAGCGCGCCGTCCCGGGCCACCAGCGTGCCCGCGCCCTCGAAGCCCGCCGGGGTGATGACGTGGCTGAACCGGCGGGAGTCCCGGCCGGGGCCGGTGTGGGGATACAGCGGCACCTTCCGGTGGAAGTAGCTGTAGCCCCCCGTCCACGCCAGGTGCACCGCCTCCACCTTGAGGCCGCACACGTCGTCGCGCCGGCCCGCCGCCTCCAGCAGCCGGTTGACGGGGCCCTGGTCGTCCCAGGCGCTGTCCTTGGGGCGCACGCGTTCGTACTGGCCCACGTCTCCGAAGGTGAGCGCCCCCGCGTCCGCGCCGGACACCAGCGCCCCCGCCACCACCGCCAGCGTGGCGGTGGCCCGCGCCGGAGTGCCGCGCAGCACCCGAAGGACGGAGTCCAGCCCCACGCCCGCGAGCGCCGCGAACAGGGGCAGCACCGGCACCAGGAAGCGCAGCTCCTTGTGCGGCTGCAGCGCGTGCAGGACGAAGAAGGCCACGGCCAGCAGGGACAGCCCCCACGCCCGGGGCACCGCCAGCACGGCGAGCGCCAGGGTGACGACGGTCAGCACCGGCATCGCCGTGCGCAGGATGCGCGGGTAGTAGCCGAAGGGCTCCGTGCCCCACTGGGCCGCCTTGCCCTGCACCACGTTGAAGTCCAGGTAGACGATGGCCGAGTGGAACCACCGGCCCCAGGTGAGCTTGTCCAACAGGCCGAAGGCCAGCGCCCACCCGGACAGCACCGCCAGCGCCACGCCCGCCTGCCGCCACTGGCGCCGGCACAGGAGCACCGCCAGCAGGCCCACGCAGAAGACGCCGTTCTGCAGCCGCAGCAGCACCGCCAGCCCCAGCAGGGACGCCCCGGCCACCAGGGCCCGCCGGGACGCCGCCTTCGGCAGGGCCAGGGACAGGCCCAGCACCACCGGCAGCACGGAGGCGTTCTCGCTCATGGCCCGGGGGGCGAAGTACAGGGGCACCGACGCCAGGGCGAACAGGGCGGCCCCGCCGGAGGCCGCCAGGGTGGAGGCCCCGGACGCGCGCGACAGCCGCCACGTGGCCCACGCCGTCGCCGCGCCCACCAGGGCGAAGAAGCCCTTCACCAGCCCCAGGTAGCCGGCCGGGTCCGTCAGCCCCACCAGCCGCCCCAGCCCCAGCACC
>NZ_RAWM01000134.1 GCF_003668875.1 Corallococcus interemptor
GGGCCTGGGTGACGGGGGCAGGGCGGGGTCCGGCCGCTGCGTGGCGGACAGGGGCAGGCGCACGGTGAAGGTGGCGCCCCGGCCCTCGCCGTCGCTGGCGGCGGAGACGGTGCCGCCGTGCATCTCCACGATGTGCCGCACGATGGACAGGCCCAGCCCCAGCCCGCCCGTCTTGCGCGTGCTGCCGCTGTCGGCCTGGCGGAAGCGCTCGAAGACGTGGGGGAGGAAGGCCTCGGAGATGCCCTGGCCGGTGTCCTCCACGGTGAGCTCCACGGTGGAGTCATGCCGCGCCACCACCAGCCGCACGTGGCCGCCCCGGGGCGTGAACTTCACCGCGTTGGACAGCAGGTTCCACACCACCTGCTGGAGCCGGTGCGGGTCCCCCATCACGCTGCTGGAGGTGTCCACGGTGGAGCGCACCTCGATGCCGCGCGCGTCCGCCGCGGGCCGCACGGACTCCAGCGCCTGCTGCACCACCGCGGACAGGTCCACCGGCGCCACGTCCAGCTTGAGCTTGCCGGACACGATGCGGCTGACGTCGAGCAGGTCCTCGATGAGCTGTCCCTGCGAGCGCGCGTTGCGCTCGATGGTCTCCATGGCGCGTTCACGGCGGGGCTCGGACAGGTTGCCGGTGCGCAACAGCTGCACCCAGCCGAGGATGGCGGTGAGGGGCGTGCGCAGCTCGTGGCTGATGGTGGCGAGGAACTCGTCCTTGAGCTGGTTGGCCTCCTCGGCCTCGCGGCGCGCGGCGCTCTCGCGGGCGAGCAGGGCCTCGCGGTCCACCTCCGCCTGCTTGCGGTCGGAGATGTCGATGACGCTGCCGATGTAGCCCAGGAAGTGCCCGTCCGCGTCGAAGCGGGGCGAGCCGGTGTCCACGGTCCACCGGTAGTGTCCGTCCGCGCCGCGCAGCCGGTAGTCCAGGCGGAAGCTCTGGCGCAGGGCGAAGGCGTCCCCGAAGGTCCGCTGCGTGCGCAAGAGGTCGTCGGGGTGGATGGCGTCGAACCAGCCGAGTCCCAGGCCCGTGGCCTCCGTCTGGCCGGTGAAGGCATACCAGCCCCGGTTCATGTAGGTCGTGAGGCCCTGCGCGTCCGTCACCCAGAGCATGACGGGCGCGTGGTCCGCCATGTTGCGGAAGCGGGCCTCGCTGTCGCGCACGGCCTCCAGCAGGCGTTCGCGTTCCTGGGCCACGGTCTTCTGTTCGGTGATGTCGCGCGCGGCGGCGTAGAGGAGGCCCAGCTCGGGCACCGGGCGCGAGGTCCACGCGAGCCACCGGTAGCGGCCGTCGCGGGTGCGGAAGCGGTTCTCGAAGCGCAGGGTGGGGATGCCCTGGGACAGCTTGCGCATCTCCGCCTGGGTGGACTCCCGGTCGTCGGGGTGGACCAGCTCCATGAACGGGTGCTGGCAGAGCTCCGCCTCGCTCCACCCGAGCACCTGGACGAAGTACGCGTTCACGCGTTTGAAGTACCCGTCCATGCCCGCGATGCTGAACATGTCCGGGGACAGCTGGAAGAAGCGCTCGCGCTCCTCGGCCTCGGCGTGGCGGCGCTCGGCGCTGTCGAACGCGAACGGGATGGCGGCCTGGGCGAGCGCGTTGTCGATGCAGGTGCAGAGCACGCGCACTTGCGCCAGCGGCACGTCCAGGTCCGCGCGTCCGGCCCGGTCGAGGATGCAGTCGCGCAGGAGGGCGTATTCGCGCGTGAGCAGGGACACGCTCACGCCCAGGCGCAGGCGCTGACGGCCATGGACGCCCGCGGCCTCGCTGTGGTGGAGCGGAGGCGTGTCCCGGGGATTCGCCTCGGCCTCCACGAGCGAGGCGTGGAGCTCCGTGAGGATGGAGGGCAGGGCGTCAACCACCTGTTCGTGTGACAGGCGCAGGGTGGCGAAGAGGGGGGCCACCCGCGCGGCCCAGTCCTCCACGATGGCATCGCGGTCGGTGTGCAGCAGCTCCGCCAGGGACGCGGGGGCACGGCCCGTCATGGGCGTCCGCCCCTCCGAGGAAGGGCCCCGTTCCTGTGTACCCGACGAGGCCATGAATCTCTTAGAGGTGGGGCGGCCCGGCGTGCCCGGGCAGGGGCGGGAAGCACGGCCCCTCCCTCCTTGCCCGTGTGACGGCCGGGGGGACGGGCTCAGTGCACGGCCACGATGCGGCCCTGGCCATCCACGCAGTAGACCGCGCCTCCATCCAGGATCTCCGCATCCAGACCGCAGCGGGACAGGTCCGGGATGAAGGAGATGAAGAACAGTCCATCCTCGGAGCGGAGCACGCGGGTCTCGTAGGTGTCGCGGCGTGACAGGCACTCCGCGATGCGCGGGTCGCGTGCGTTGCTCTGGACCTTCCGGCCCGGTGGAAGGAAGTCATTCAGCGCCAGGCTCAGGGCCTCCAGCATGGGACCCGGAAGATGGGTGGCGTTGTCGAAGGACTCCGGGAAGTGGACGCGGGCAGCCTCTGCTTCGGGCGCACGCGGAGCCATGGGAAGCTTGTGGTAGCCGAGCAGACCGCACCCGCTCAGCCCAACACCCAGGAACCCGAGTCCGAGCGCACGCAATCCACGCAGCGTCATGGCAGCCAGTCCTTTCCCTCGAAGGCATTGAACGCGCCCCAGTCACCTTCGGCCTTCCCGATGGGAACCCAATGGCCCGCCCGCAGCGCGGACACGACGGGGGTCGCGTAGTTGTAGCTGTAGGCGATGCAGTGCCCCAGCTTGTCCTTGTGGAAGATGTACAGCTCGCGGTCCCAGATGCGCCCTGTCTCCTGTTCGAGGACTCGGGACGTGCCCAGGGGAGACCAGCCCGCGGGCCTCAACGCGCCCATGTCCCGCTCGGAAGGACGCGGGTTGTGGGGATGGTTGTGGGCAGGCCCCAACAGCACGACTCGCCGGTGCTCCAACTCATGGAGCTTCCGGGGAACCAGGCAGTACTTGCGGCCATCCGGGCCATCTCCGCCGATGTCGGAGAGGAAGCTGAGGAAGTACCCGTGCTCCTGTTCCGAGTAGTAGTGCAGCGCGCAGTACTCCTTCAGAGCGAGCGGATCCGCATCAAAGTCCCAGGTACGTGAGCAGCGCGCCCAGGTCCGCGTCGGACAGGGCCTCCTTGCCGTAGAGCGGCATGGTGCCTCCCACGCCGAAGAACGGCCCGTGCCGGACCTTCTCGATGACGACCTGCGCGTGCGGGATGCCCGGGAAGGCCTCGTCGTAGGTCCGCGTCACCTCCGGCAGCACCGACGCGAAGGTCGTCAACCGGCCTTCACCCGTGTGCGTCGCGCCGTGGCAGTTCTGGCACGCCGCCCGGTACACCGCCTCGCCGCGCGTGGCGTCGCCCCGGGGCACGTCCTGGATGTCCTTCACCACCGTGAACGGCAGCGCGGGCGCCTGCGCGTCCGGGCTGATCCGCGACAGGTACTCATACAGCGCGCGGGAGCGCGGCTCGTCCGGCCCCAGCTTCGTCACCCCACGCATGAAGTTCACGTAGCAGACGTTCACCGCGTCCAGCAGCCGCGTCTCGCTGCCGCCCCACCAGTCAGGCCGCGCCGCCACGTTGTACAGCGTGTGCCCGGAGTCGATGCGTCCCGCCGGCGCCTGCGCCGTCGTCGCGTGGCACGTCGCGCAGGAGAAGGAGTTGTACTCGCTCGACGACAGCGTCGAACTCTGGAACAGCGCCTCTCCGTAGTCCGCCGCGTCCTGGGGCCCGTCCTCACGGCACCCGGCGAGCACGCCCACGAGCAGCGCCGCCATGCCTCCTCGCAGGCCCCTCACGGCGTCCCCCGCAGCAGGCTCACCGAGTCCGGGAAGATGCCCACCTTCACCGTGGACACCACCGTGCCCTCGCCCAGGTCCACCACGTGCAACGTGCCCGGGCCGATGTGGTCCCCTTCGCAGACCGCCAGGCCGTGGCGCTCGTCCGGCGTCAGCATGAGCTGGTGCACGTTGAGACAGCCCGCCTGCGACAGCTGCACCGTGCGCAGCACCGCGGACGTCGCCGCGTCGATGACCGCCACCGCGTCCTCCTGCTGATAGGGCATGTAGAGCGTGCGCCCGTCCCGCGTGAACGCGCCGAACATGGGCGCGCCGCGCAGGTACACCGTGCGCTCCGGGTTCATCGTGCGCGTCCCGGGCTCCAGCACCTGCACCTGCTTGCTCGCCAGCGAGCTGACCCACACGTCCCCCGTCGTGGGCGACACCGTCAGCGCGTACGGCTGATGCCGGGGGTTCACAGCCGTGCCCGCGCCCGCCGCCACCTTCACGCGCGTCACCGGCCGGCCCTCGGCCTCCAGGTCCACCACCGCGACCTCGTCCGACCAGCAGGCCACGTACGCCGTGCGCTCGTCCGCGGACAGGCGCACCGCGTGCGGGGCGGGGCACACCCTCACCCGCTCCTTCACCGCCATCGTCTCCGCGTCGAGGATGACCATGCGCGCGGCCATGTCCTCCTCGGTGCCGCCCTTGCGCGCCACGTCCGCGATGCGAAGCAGGTCGAAGTGCGTCTGGTACAGCGTGCGCCCGTCCGCGCTGACGATGACGTCCCCGGGGTTGCGGTCCACACGCGTGGACGCCACCAGCCGGTTGTCCTTCGCGCTCAGCTTCAGGCAGTAGCCATCCGCCGTCCCCGTCCCGTGCGCGCCATGTGGCCCCGAACCACCGCCCGGCACGTAGTTGGAGATGCCCACGTAGTAGTAGTCACCCGCCGGCGACACCGCCGTGTGGTGCGGCCCCTCCAGCTCCACCGGATGGAGCCCCACCGGCACGCGCGCCAGCTCGCCCCAGCCCGGTGTGCCCAGCCCGTCCATCTCCAGCAGGCTCACCGAGTCATCCAGGCTGTTCGTCACCAGCAGCCTGCCGGAAGCCCCCGGAGGCGGCACCGTCGTACCGCCCCGCGTCCACGGGTTCGGATCCGCGTACGTCAGCTCGGGCACGTCCGGGCCCGGCTCCGGCGGCTCGGTCTCCGTGCACGCGCCCAGCGCCAGCGCGCAAAGCCAGACAGCGCGCCTCACCTGGCCATCCCCATCGTGAACGGCACGGTGGACCCCATCGTGTAGGGCCCCTCCGTGATGCGGTTCTGCACCAGGTACGCGCTCACCACCTGCACCGACAGCTCCTTGCCCGCGGCGTCCTTCACCGTCTGCCAGGAGCCGCCATCCAGCTGCCACTGCAACTCGGACGTCAACACCTGCGCGATGGGGCACTCGCGCCCGGCGGCGTAGACCTTCACCCAGTAGAGGTCGCCCGTGTACGGCGGCAGGTGGGCCTCGGCGGTGGGCAGCACCTGGTTCCCCAGCCACGCGAGCACCGACCGCTTCGACTCACGCGGGCGGGCTTCCCGCATTGGCGGCACCGGATGCTCCAGCGACGCGCGCAGCGGGGACGTCCACCGCCACAGCGGCGCGGCCTGATCCGTGAAGTACGACTGCCCGGGCTCGGGCGACGTGAGCGTCACCGCGCGCGAGCTGTCCTGGGGCTGGTTCTTCGCGTCCTCCATCGTGCGCCACGCCTCGTCCGTGGCGCCGCCCGCGTACAGCGGCTCGCCGCACGCCGTGGCCTGGGGAGGGGCGTCGTCTTTGTCGCACCCACTCAGGGCCAGCAGCGCGACGGCGGCGGTGCTCCACGGCAGGAACGTCTTCAGCTTCATGGTCTCGGGTCCTCGCGCCGCCGGCCGCGACGCCACAGGGGAAGGAGGAACAGGGGAACGAGCGTGCCCGCGGGCGCGGCGGCGCAGCCCGAGGACGGCTTCGGCTTCGGATCCGCGGGAGTGCCCGCGTCGGAGGGCGGCGCGCCGGCATCCGGCACGCCCGCGTCCGGAACGCCGTCCGGATAGAGCGGCGCGCCAATCGTCTCCGCGAGCTGGGGCCAGCGCGACGGACACAGCTCTCGCACGGGCGTGCCCGCCGGGCACTGATGGCTGCCTTGAATCTGCTCCAGGCTGAAGAGCGGCTCCCAGGTGGTGCCGTCATCGGTGCTGCGCGCCAGCGACCAGTCATGGAGCCATGGCGAGCCGCAGCCGTAGAGGACGTCTCCCACGCGCGTCACGCACGCGTTGCCGGTGGGCAGCTCCAGCTTGGAGAAGGCCCCACCCGCCTGGCTGCGGAAGAAGGAGTTGTACGTGGACACCCACGCGGTGCCCCCGTCCGCGGAGACGTCCATGTTGACGAAGACGTCGTCGATGCCCGCGCCCGTGCGCGCGCTGAAGGTGCGCCCCCCGTCCGTGCTGTGCAGGACGTGCGTGTAGCCCTGCGCGGACACGCGCGCCCAGACGCCGAGCGGATCCACCGGGTCCGTCGCCGTCACCACGAAGTCGAACGGGCGCACCAGGTCCGGGAAGGCCTGCGGCAATTCCTCCCATGTCTCGCCCGCGTCGCCGCTGCGGAACAGGTACATGCGCGCCGTGTCCGACGCGGACACGTAGAGCGTGCGCGGATCCGCGGTGGACACGCGCACCGCGGAGAAGAGGACCCCCGCGCGCTGCAGCGCCAGCGCCCGCCACGTCCCGCCGCCGTCGTCCGAGCGGAACACCCCGTTCGTCACCGACGTGGAGCGGCCCGTGGCCACGTACAACACCGCGTCATCCGTGGGGTGCGCCGCGAGCCCCGTCACCCACGTGTCCTTGAACGCGGGGTGTGACGTCCACGAACACGCGCCGTCCTTCGAGGACAGCAGCGCGTTGCCCGTGGCCGCCAGGAGCTCCCCCGTCCCGCGCCACACGAAGGACTCCGGGCGCCAGCCGCCATACCCCATGGCATCCGGACACACCCAGCGCCACGTCCGCCCGCTGTCGCGCGAGATGACCGCGCCGAAGGTGGCCCCCACGAAGAAGTCCTCCGGGTGGCCACGCCGCAGCGTGACGTTGGACGTCTCCGGCAGGCCCGCGTGCGCCCACGCCACGGCCGGGCCCAGCAGTCCGGCCACCACGGCCGCCTTCCAACCCCCCGAGATTCGTCGCTCTGGCATCCGGCGCTCCGGGGCAGACCCCATGGCTCCCCACGATAACGCCCGGCCCGCGCATGCATAGCGGCCGGTGCGGCAAGGGGTTTCCCGAGCCCCAACCTCCCGGGTTTCGCGCGGCCCCTCCGCGCGGTCCGGCGTCTGTCCAAGGCCTGCCGTCCTTCCCCGTGATGGCTGGCTTTCCCTGTTTCAGGATGCTACGCCATCAGGGTCCCGGACCCAGGCGTGGACATCCTCTGTCCGCCGGGGCGTCCGGGAGGAATGACGGGGCCGTGATTCCAGACGATTCGAACGTGGGCGACGTGGCCGTGGGCCCTGGCTCCAGCGTCACGCGAGGCATGTGGGCGCGGGTGTTGAAGGGCGAGGTGGAGGACGCGGTGCGGGCCTACGAGGCGATGGGCGCGGCGCAGCGCGAGCGGGTCCTGGAAGAGGCGCTGGCGGTGCCCACCGACACGCGCAACCGCCTGGTGGAGGTGCTGCGGCAGGCACGCGACTTCGCGGGCGCGGCGAGGCTCCTGGAAGCGGACGGAGATGACCGGAGCGCGGCGCCCCTGTACGAACAGGCGGGAGCGCCGCTGCTGGCGGCGGAGGCGTGGCTGAGGGTGGGCGAGCAGGCCCGCGCGGCGGCGGCCTTCGAGCGCGCCGGTTCGCTGGAGCAGGCGCTGTCGCTGTACCAGGCGCTGGGCGCGCGCGAGTCGCTGGCGCACCTGTTGGGCCGCATGCACCGGCCCATGGAGGCGGCGGGGGTGTTCCGGGTGCTGGGCAACGCGCACGCGGAGCTGGAGATGCTGCGCGCGGTGCCCGTGGACGACGCGCAGCGGCCGGAAGCCGTGCTGCGCATGTGCGAGCTGCTGGACGCGGAGGGCGCCACGTGGCGCGCGCTGGTGCTGCTGGCGGATGGCATCAAGCACGCGTCGGGCGCGGGGCTGCTGCTGCTCCAGGCGGAGCAGGCGCGGCTGCTCCAGCAGCTGGGGCTCGCGTCGGCGCCGGAGGGCGCGGCCGCGGCGGAGAAGGCGCCGCCGGTGGTGGATGGCTATGGCTATCTGAAAGCCATTCCCATCTTCGATGGTCTGTCATTGGAAGACATGCGCGACCTCTACCGCCTGGCGCGGCCCATGCTGTTGCCCGCGGGGACGACGGTGCTGGAGAAGGGCGCCAAGGGCATGGGGCTGGTGGTGCTGCTGGAGGGCATGGTGAGCGTGTCCACCGGCCCGGGCCGGGACGCGCGCCAGCTCAACATGCTGGGGCCCGGTGCGTTCCTGGGGGAAATCTCCCTCATCCTGGATGGCCCGGTGTCCGCGCACGTGCGCGCGCACACGGTGGTGCGCGCCCTGCGCGTCACCCGGACGGACTTCCAATACTTCCTGGAGACGCACGAGGCCGCCGCCCTGCGCATCTACCGCCTCTTCACGCAGAGCCTGGCGGAGCGGGTGCGGGATTTGAGCGGGTGAACGGTCCGCCCTACCGAACGGGTGCGTGCGCCGCGCGGCTGGGTTACAGAAGCGCGCATGGCGGACTCCCCACACGCTCAATCCCTCAAGTCCCGGGCGAAGCTCCTCGCCGCGCGCGGTGAGCTGAGAGAGGCGCTGGAGGCCTACGAGGCCGCGCTGCGCGTGGACCCTGACGACCCGGTATCGCACCTGCGCGTGGCCGAGATGTACCAGTCGCTGGAGCACGAAGCCGCGGCCATCAGCGCCTATCTCAATGCGGCGCGCGCCTGGACCCGCGCGGGTGAGCTCCTGCGCGCGGTGGCCGCCCTGGTGATGGCGCGAGTCCCGGGCACCCGCTTCGATGTGGTGCACACCGTGGCGGAGCGCTTCGCCCTGCCGCCCGGCGCACTGGCGCCGACCTTCGCCTGGGTCCCCGACGGCAAGGACCCAGGCGTGCCGGTGCTGGCCAGCGTGGGGCGGGAGGCCTTCGTGGCCCTGGTGGAGGCGCTGGAGGTGCGCGCCTTCTGGCCCGGTCAGCGCGTGGTGGAGGAGGGGCAGCCGGGCGACTCCATGTTCGCGCTGGTGGAGGGAAGCGCGGAGGTGGCGCGCCGGGGGGAGGGCAACGCGCGCCAGGTCGTGGCCACGCTGGGGCCGGGGGACTTCTTCGGCGAGGTGGCGCTGGTGTCGGAGGGGCCCAGGCTGGCCAGCGTGGAGGTGCGCGAGCGCTCCGTGCTGCTGGAGTTCAAGCGCCAGTCCCTGGCCCGCGTCAGCGCGGCGCACCCGGAGGTGGACGCGGCCGTGCACGCCTTCTACCAGCGCCGGCTGGTGGAGAACCTGCTGCGCACCAGCCCCCTGTTCACCAACCTTCCGCCCGCGCTGAAGCAGGCGATGTCGCGCGAGTTCGACCTGCGCGCCGTGCCCGCGGGAGAGGTGCTCCTCACGCAGGGCCAGCCGGGGGACGCCTTCTACCTGCTCTTGCGCGGCCAGGTGCAGCTGTCACTGGAGCAGCGGGGCCGCATCGTGCTGCTGCCGGAGCTGCGCGAGGGCGACGTGTTCGGCGAAATCTCGCTGCTGCTGGACAAGCCGGTGTCCGCGACGGTGCGCACGAGGACGCCCTGCGTGGTGCTGCGGCTGGAGCGCGCCGCCTTCGAGCGGCACGTCGTCACCCAGCCCGGCTTGAAGGGCCAGCTCATGCGCATGGGGACGGAGCGCCTTCAGCAGACCGCGAAGGCGCTCTTCGTCTGAGACGTCAGGCCTCCGCGTCCAGCTGCACGGGGTGCTCGCGCAGCCAGCCCTGTGCGCGGCGGATGCGGTCCGCGCCGGACGCGCGGCCTTCCTTCTCCAGGAGCTGCCGGTAGGGCTCCAGCTGCTCCGGCGTCCACGCGGGCAGGGCCTTCAAGTCCGCGAGCGACACCATCTCCTCCGCGCTGCGCCCCTTCGCCTCCTGCCGCGCGGTGAGCAGCGCCGCCAGCACCAGGCGCGCGGGCTCTGCTTCGAAGGCGATGGCCGCGTCGGTGAGCCATTCGCGCGTGGGCTCGTCCGCCGCCGGGTCCTTCGCGCCCGCGCGCATGCGCTCCAGCATCCCTTCGAGGAAGTCCGCGTCCACCGCGCCCTTCACCGCGCGCAGCAGCGCCGCGATGACCTGCCGCCGGCCTTCCGGGTCCTTGGGCTGGGACTTCATCGCGCGCAAGGGCTCCCACAGCACGACGGTGAGCCACAGCTCCTCCTCCGGGGAGAAGACGGACGGCGTGGCGGGGTCTCTCAGCTTCGTCTCCACCCGCTGCGCGCGCTCCTTCGCCTCGCGCGAGATGCGCTCCACCAGCGCGGGGTCCGCCTGCACGTGCTTCACCAGCGCATCCAGCTCCCCGGCCTCCGCCTTGCGCAGGGCCTCCGAGGCCTCCGGCGTCATGGACTCCGGCTCCATCTGCGCGACCAGGGACTCGTACTTGCGCACCACCTCCGCGTGCTTCTGGCTCCACTCGCGGAACTGCACGTCGAAGACGACGTCCAGCACGGGGTTGTCCTCCGGCCGCACCTTGCCCGTCTTCTTCGCCGCCGTGGCCAAGAGCGCGCCCACGCACAGCGCCCGCCGCTCCTCCGGCGTGCGTCCACCCTTCGCGGCCTGCGCCAGGAGGCCCGCGCCCAGCTTCTCCTGGAAGCCGCGCGTGCCCAGCTCCCGCACCACGCCCACGCGCAGGCTGTTGCGCGCCTGCATCGCGTCCAGGCCCTCCTGCGCGGCCAGCGCCGCGAGCGCCTTGCCCACGTGGTCGCTGAAGGCCTTGTCGTCGTACCTCAGCCCCGGCTGGGGTCCCGCGGCCTGGAGCAGCACGGACAGGTGCTCCAGCGTCTGAGACAGGCGGGACACGTCCGCGTCGCCCAGAAGCGACATGGCCGCCTCCAGGTCCTGCTTCAGCGGGTGGGCGGGGGCGGTGGAGGGAGGCGGCGCGGCTTTCGCGCGGTCCTCGGCGGCGTGACAGGCCTTGTACTTCTTCCCGCTGCCACAGGGGCACGGGTCGTTGCGGCCGGGCTTGGAAGGGCTCACGGCTTTGCACCGTAAGCGAAAGCGCCCGGCCCTTCCATGAACGGAAGGGACCGGGCGCCCCGGTACTTCAGGAAGTGCTCAGCCGGTTACTGGGGGTTGAAGCCCAGCGTCAGGCCGAACACGTGCGCGGAGCCGGAGTACGTCGCCGGGATGCCCGGGGCCGTGCTCACCTTGTCCGCCAGCGCGACGAACTGGTAGCCCAGGTCCGCGCGGAACGGCCGGAACTGGTAGCCCACGCCCAACGTCGCCTTGATGCGGTTCGCGTCCGGCAGGTCCGGCGTCAGCGTGCTGTTGGGGCTCGGGGACGGGTCGTACACGAAGCCCGCGCGAACCTGCAGCGCGTCCGTCACGCCGTACTCGGCGCCCAGCGCGTACTTCCACTTGGCGTGCCAGCGCTTGGGCACCGGGTTGTCGATGGACGGGTTCTCGAAGCGGATGGCCAGCTCGGAGAACGTGGACCAGTCCACCCAGCTCGCGTCGAACGCCAGCAGCAGGTTCGGCAGCGGCCGGTACGCCAGGCCCGCCGTCACGGTGGACGGCAGGACCACGTCCGCGGTCGCGGTCTGGTCCGTCAGCCGGCTCTGGAACTCCACCGGGATGTTCTGGAAGTCCGCCTTGCCCTTGAACGAGATGTCGATGGCGCTGCGGTAGTGCAGGCCCATGTCCAGGTTGTCCAGCAGCTTGGCCTGCACGCCGATGTTGAAGCCGGAGCCCCAGTCCGCGCCGCCCAGGTGGATGGAGCCCTCGCTGTTCACGAAGTCCAGGCCACGCGTCAGCTCGATGGTGGCGCGCGCGATGTCCAGACCCGCGCCGAAGCGGAAGCGCGGGTGCAGCTCATACGCGAACGACGGGTTGATGTAGTACGTCGCCAGCGAGGACTCGTAGCCGCGGAAGCGGCCGCTGAAGCCCTCTTCCCAGCGGCTGCGCGCGCCGAAGGGCGTGTACACGCCCACGCCGAACGCCGCCTTCTCGAACGGCTTGTAGACCACGAACAGGTGCGGAGGCGGTGACAGCGTGGTGCGCTGCCCTTCCTGCTCCTGGCCCGGCCGCTGGAACGTGATGCTGGGGAGGATGCCCGTGTCGCCCAGCGTGATGTCCAGCGTCTTCACGCCGACCATGTTGGCCACGTTGTAATAGATGGAGGACGAGTCCTCCAGCCATGCCGTGGCCGCGCCGCCCGCGCCGGTGGCGCGAGCGCCCTGGGTGTCAATCTGGAAGCCCGCGGCCTGGCTGGTACCAGCCGCCAGGATCGCCACGAGGGAGAGTGTCTTTTTCATGGGTGTGTGATTCCTCTCTCAGTGGGTGCCGTTACTGCGCCACGGTGCCGGTCGCCAGGAAGCCCAGAATCTGGTCCTGGGCCGCGTTGCGCACGGCCTCCGGAATCTGCGGGTTGTTGAGGAACGCGTGACGGCCGGCGGCCGGGATGGCGCCGATAGCGGCCTCGCCGAACATGTAGGAGGCCACCGTGCGCGGCGCGTCCTTGCGGTTGGCCGCGTTGATCAGCGCCAGCGTGTTGGCGTTCGGGATGACCTGGTCGCCTTCGATGTACTGGATGAACGCGCGGTGCTTGGCGGGGTCCGTGCCGGCAGCCGGGTTGTTGTCCAGCAGGTACGCGTAGTTGCGCGCGTCCGCCGGGTCCAGGATGGTGTTCGCCAGGCTGATGAACGTGTCGAACGACCGCATGCCCGGCTTGATGCCCGCCGTGGCGAGCGAGCCCAGGAACGCGTCACGCTGGGGCTGGAAGGCGGGCGCGGTCAGCAGCACGCCGGCCAGGTTGCCACCGGCCACGTTGAGCACCGAGCGGCGCACGCGCGAGGACACCGCGGTGGACATGGTGCCCATGATGCCGCCGAGGCTCTGGCCCACGTAGTCCACCTGCGCCGCGTTCAGACCGCCCACGGCCGTGGACAGCTCGGGGCTGGCCAGCACGCGCAGGAACTGGCTGAAGTCCACCACGTGGTGGCGGAAGTTGTCGCGCGTGGTGAACAGGTTGCCCAGGTTCAGGAAGTTCCAGCCGGAGATGACCGGGACGCCCTGCGCGTTGCGCCTGAAGTCACCGCCCTCGCACTTGTTGTCGGCCATGCACTGGCCCTGCGAGACGACGTTGGCGCAGTAGACCTGGCCGTTCGGCACGCCCGGCGGCAGCGACGCGGCGTCGCAGGCGGCGCCGGCGCCCGCGGTGCGCGCCACGCAGCGGCCGTAGGACAGGCTGCCCGGGCTGGTCTCGCAGCGCTGGGTGGCCGGGTCGGCGCACGCGGCGTCGTCGCTCGGGGCGCCCAGCACCGAGGCGGAGCCCACGCAGCTGCTGCGCTCACCGTGGTAGACGGCGTCCATCGCGACCACCGCGTAGCCCGCGCCGGTGAACTTGTTGGCCACGCCGAGCACCGCGGTGCGGTTGCTCGTCAGGCCGTGGCCGAACACCAGCACCGGCCAGCCGCCCGTGGGCGCCTCGCCCGCGGGCGTGAACAGCATGAACGGGTAGCGGGTGGGGCGCGGCTCGGTGGGGTTGAGCGTGCCGAAGGGGCCCGTGAGCAGCCACGGCGTGTTGGCGCGCACCTCGTAGACCGCGCCGACCTTGTCGGACGCGAGCCCGGCGCCGGTCATGGCGGACTTCACCTGCGACGTGATGGGGAAGACGGACACGGGCGCCGCGGGCGTCCCGTACACGCCACCCGGCAGCGTGTAGAGCTGCTCCAGGATGGACGTGGTGCTCTGGGTGGTGAAGTTCCAACCCAGGGCGATCTTCGAGCGCGGGATGCCCAGGCCGCCCTGGGCGACCGGCGCCGCCACCTTGTCGAAGTAGGCCTTGAGCAGCTTGCGCCGCGGCTCCAGCTGCTCCGCGAGCTCCTTCGGCACGGAGGAGATGAGGCTCTTCTTGGCGACTTCGTCGTACACCGGGTTGGCCAGGCGCAGCAGCGCGAAGGCCGTGGCCGGGGCCACGTTGCGGCCCTTCTCGTCCTTCAGGTCCGTGGTCATCACGGCGCCGTACTCGGTGGCACCATCCAGCGGCGCCTTCGGGACGATCTGCAGCTGCTGGGGCACGGGGACGGCGCCCTCGGCGCCCACGCTGGTGCCGCAGTCACCGGCGTTGTTCACCAGGCAGGTCGTCCAGTCCGGCTGGGTGCCCTTGTCCTGGTTGGTCACCTTGAAGAACTTCACGCCCTCGGCCAGCGACTCCGGATCCAGCTTGGGGGCCGGGCCGTCCTCGGCCTCGCGGTACATGGTGCCGTCCAGCACGCCCTGGTCGTCACCGTTCTCCGAGACGATGGCGCCCGTGGGGGAGAAGCCGTCCAGCGTGTTCAGGCCGGTGAACAGGTCCTGCTGCAGGCCCGGCGTCGTCGGGACCGGGAACATCAGGGTCTTCTTGACCGGGTCCCGGATCAGGTTGTTGGGGAAGGGGATGATGGGCGCGGGCAGCCGGGGCGTGGCGGCCAGGCTGATGGTGGCCTCCGGCTGGTTGACGATGCTGAAGGTCCACATGAGGACGATGTCCTCACGGCTGAAGCCCTGGGGCTTGAGCGCCTTGTTGAACACGTCCGTGTAGCCGCGGCGGATCTGCTCCAGCTGCAGCGACTTGGCGGTCTGGTCCGCCAGGCGCCTGGCCGGATCCGTCTCCGTGGAGGGGATGAGCTCCGTGGCCGGGGCGCAGTCAGGCGAGGTCAGGTCCTCGCAGGTGACCAGCGACTTGTCGGAGTTGATGAACGCCCACGTGGCCGACCCGATGATGGACTGGCCCGAGTTGGTCTTCAGGCCCTTCTCACCACCGACCAGCGCCACCGCGTAGCGGCTGCCCTTCGGCCACGCCGGCAGGCCCGTGTTCAGGTCCACCGGGGGGATGATGTTGAGCAGGTCCGTGTCCTCGTTGTACGCGAGGGTCGGCGTCACCTTCTTCGTCTCAAACGGCGTGCCCTTGTACAGGTCGATGAAGATGACCGTCTGCGGGCTCACCGTGCGCGGATCCAGGTCCTTGATCTTGGTGCTCGCGATGGCGGACGTCGGGAAGCCGTTCAGCGTGTTCAGGTAGTCGCGCGTGAACTCCTGCTCCGCCGGGGACGCGGTCGGGTTGATGGGCGCGTTCACCCGCTTCGTCTGATCGGCGAGGGTGACGATGGCCAGGTCGTTGGGAGAGGGCACCACGGCGGGAGACGCCGAGGGGTCGAACTCCGCGAGGCCGACGTTCAGGTTCGGAGCGTCCTGCGCAATCTCCGGCGTGCAGGCGACGGCTCCCAGGGCCATGGCCCCGAGGAACAACTGTTTCTTCATGGTGGGAATCCCCTCCAGCCCAAGGTGAACTGCTGGAAACGATGCAGTGAGTAGCACGCCAGTCCCCGGTCACAAAGTGAGAGGGATTGACGCGCCGAGTCACCTATGGGGTGGGCCTGCGCGGAGGAACGCGGATACGCTGCCGTCCATGAACCGACTGCTGGCTGTGTTGGCGATGACCGTGGCGATGGGCGCGAGCGCGGAGGAGGCTGGAGGGCTGACGTGGAGCGCGCCCGCGGAGTGGGCCGCCCAGCCTCCGCGTCCGATGCGCGCCGCGACGTACAAGGTGCCCGCCGCGAAGGGAGACCCGGAAGACGCGGAGCTGGCGGTCTTCTACTTCGGGCAGGGACAGGGCGGCGCGGTGGACGCGAACGTGAAGCGCTGGGTGGCGCAGTTCCAGAAGCCCGACGGCAAGCCCCTGGAGGACAAGGACGCGAAGACGAAGCAGGAGAAGGTGAACGGGCTGCCCGTCACCACGGTGGAGGTGAAGGGCACGTACGCGGGCGGCGGCCCCATGATGGGGCCCTCCGCGCCCAAGCCGAACTTCAAGCTGCGCGGCGCCATCGTGGAGGGGCCGGAGGGCGCCATCTTCTACAAGCTCACCGGGCCGGAGAAGACGGTGAACGGCGCGGAGAAGGGCTTCCGCAAGATGGTCGAATCGGTGAAGCCCGCGGCGAAGAAATAGGTCGGCAAGCGGATTGCTAAGGCCTCCGGCACACGGCGCCCGAACGCCGAGCACCGGAGGCCTCACGTGTCGATGTGCCGCAGCCCTGAGTTCCAGAACCTCATCTCCCGCGCCATCACCCTGTTCCCGGAGGACACCGTCCTGGGAGCGCTCCAGCAGATGTACCGCCACGGCATGCACGTGCTGCCCGTGGTGGAGGGGCGGGGCGGCGACCTGTTGGGCGAGGTGACCGAGGACGAGCTGCACCGCGTGGCCCGCCGCCGTCCGCTGGCCCGGCTGGCTGAAATTCTGACCGTCAAGGCGCTGGCCACGCCGGAAGAAACGACCGTGGAGACCGTCGCCCCGCTGCGGCTGGCGGCCTCCAGCGGCTGGCTGCACTGAAGTCCCGCCTGCCGCCCATCCGGCGCGGGGGAGGGGAAGGCCCCGGGCCCGTCCGCCTGACCGCTGGTGGACATCCGCCCTTGCCCAAAGGGCCGGCAGCGAACACCTCCTCGTGTGACTGGCGGCTGTCTGACGACTCGCACTGACGGACAGGCTGCAATCCCTCCGCGAGGTCAACAGCCTGTTGGCGGTGCCCCCGGCTTTCCGTCGAGGGCGAGGAGGCGGGTCATGAAGGCAGTGGCGATCATCCTTGCGGCGGGCAAGGCCCGGCGGATGTCCCACCCCAAGGCGCTCATCGAACATGAGGGGGGCAAGAGCTTCCTTCAGTCGCTGGCGTCCACCTTCGGAAAGGCGGGGTGTGGGGTGTTGGGCGTGGTGGGCAGCGACGAGGCCTTGGTGCGCGATCAGCACCCGAGCCTGGAGTTGGTGACGAGCCCGAACTGGGAGCGCAGCCTGCTCTCGTCGGTGAAGGCCGGGCTGGAGGCGGCCATGGCCGAGGACGCGGACGTGATGCTGCTGCATCCGGTGGACATGCCGGCGCTGCGCGTCACCACCGTGAAGTCCATGCTCAAGGACATGGAGCGGGGCGGCACCGAGGGCGAGCTGTCCCTGCGGCCGGAGTACGACAACGCCACGGGCTGGCCGGTGGTGCTGTCCCGGGGCGCGGCGCGCAAGGTCCTGGAGGCGGAAGGGGACGACCTGGAGGCGGTGCTCAGGGCCATCAACCCGCGCCGCCTGAACGTGAAGGACCCCGGCGTCATCGTGAACATCAACACGCCCGAGATTTACGGGCGCGTCTTCAGCATGGAGCCCAAGCTGGCTCCGCCGCCCAAGCGGCGCATGAAGCGCGCGGGCGCGTCCAATGGCGCGGGGGCGGAGAGCGCTCCGGCGTCCTACGCGGCGTCGTCCGAGGAATAGCCCGGACGCGAAGACTCCCGGGGCCTGCGCGCGGACGCAGGGGACCCCGGGAGTTTTTACTTCAGGATCGCGGGCCCTTCAGAACGACAGGCCCAGGCCCAGGTAGGGGCCGGTGAAGCTGTCCGAGTGCACCACGCCGTCCAGGTGGCCGCCGTCGCTCAGGAACAGGGTGCGCCAGCCGCCGCGCAGGTTGAGGGCGCCCAGGTGCAGCGCGAGGCCGGCCTGCATGTCCACCTGGCGGTGCGGGAAGGGCACCACCTGGATGCGCGCCTCCACGTCGAAGGGCGACGGGCCGAGGCACGCCTCCAGCGACGCGGCGAGGCTGGGGCCCACGAAGATGGCGTCCGGCGCGTGCGCGCTGGCGATGCCGGCCTCCATGCGGAAGCGGCCGCGCTCGGTGGACCACGGCGAGAGGGTCAGGTGCGCGTCCAGCAGCGTCAGCCGGTCCCGGTCACTGGAGCCGTCGTCCGGCTCCAGCGAGAGGCCGCTCACGCGCGCGTCCATGCCCCAGCGCTGGCCGTCCAGGGCCATGAAGAGGTCCAGCGCGCCGCCCACGTCGCCGAAGCTGTTGCCCTGCAGGTTCAGGTGCACGAGCGGCGCGGGCCGGGGCGCGCGCTGGCCTCGGGGCACTTCCGCGCGAGCGCGGCGGTGGTAGCTGGCCGGGCCGCTGATGAAGAGCACGTCGAACCAGCCCAGGCCGGCGCCGGAGGCGCGCACGCTGGAGCGCACCGGCGCGTCCGACGCGCGGCCCACCGGGGTGGCGCGGTGCTCCTTCCTGCCGTCGTCCCGGTCGTCGGAGTCCTTCGCGTCGGACGTGCTCGGCCGGGAGCGCTTGCCGAAGCGGGCCTCCGCGGGCGCGGACCCCATCAGGACGGCGACAGCGAGCGCGGCACTCAGGGTCTTCACGAAGCCCACGGCGACCTCTCCTCTTCAGGGGCCCACGGGATGGGCCGCGGCGTGTGGACGCCTGCTTGCCCGGAATATTCAACCCGCATCACCCCGAGGCGGAACAGGGGCCCCGGGACGGGGGACGGTGTCCGGAAGGGCGCATGTGCACCCCCGGACATCCGGGCGCTTCAGAACGCGAAGCCGGCGCCCGCGTAGGGGCCCACGAAGCGGTCCACGTGCCGCACGCCGTCCACCCGGCCCGCGTCGTCCAGGACGAGGCCGCGTACGCCACCGCGCACCATGAGGGCGCCCAGGTGCAGCGCGAGGCCCGCGCTCGCGTCCAGCTGCCGGTAGGTGCCGGCGGTGCCCTGCACGCGCGCCTCCAGGTCCAGCGGGCCCGCCACGCAGACCTCCAGGGACGTGGCGAGGCTGGGGCCCACGAAGAGGATGTCCGGCGCCTGCGCGGTGGAGACGCCGCCCTCCAGCCGCCAGCGCACGCGGTCGGTGGACACGGGCGCCCAGGTGAGGTGCATCGTGGCCAGGCGCAGGTCGTCCGTGCCGGGCGTGCCGTCGTCGGTGGGCAGCACCAGCTGCGTGCCCTGCACGGCGATGCCCAGCGCCTCCCCCTCGATGCCCAGGAACGCGTCCCCGGCGAGGCCGCCGCCCAGGGCACCCACGTTGAGGCCCACGCGCAGCTCCAGCGGCTGCACGTCGCGCTGCTCGCGGACGACCAGGGCGGGCCCCGGGCTGGAGGCCTCCACGGCCACGGTCAGCAGCTCCGCGGCCGCGACGACGGCGTCGCCGTGGACGTGCGCGGAGTACGAGGGCCGCTCGCGGCGGTAGGAGTGGGTTTCGCGCACGACGGGCGTGGCGGCGTGGACCCGGGAGCCCCTGCTGGAGCCCTGGTCGTCGTCCTTGTCCTTCTTGTTCTCGGAGGTGTCCGGGGACTTCTTGCCGAAGCGGGCCTCCGCGGGAGACGCGGCCAAGAGCAGGCTGGCGGCGAAGGCGGCGCACAGCGCGGGGCGGAAGGCGGACACGGGAGGCTCCGGGGAAGGGGCGAGGTGAAACCCTCTGCTCCCCCTGACGGGCGGCCCGGCGTTCTATTCACCTCCAAGCGTCAGCGCTGCGCCGTCTTCTTCGCCTTGGCCTTCGCCTGGCGCTTGAAGGGCCGCGACGGCGGCTCCGTGCGGGCCACGGCCGCGCTCTCCGGCGTCACCGGCGTGGGGGACAGCCGCAGCGTGACGCGCCGGTTGCTGGCGCGGTGGGGCGGGCTGTCGTTGGGCACCAGGGGCCGGTACGCGGCGTGGCCCGTGGCGCTCAGGCGCTCCGGAGCCAGGGCCTCGCGCTCGCCCAGCTGGCGCACCACCGCCACGGCGCGCGCGGCGGACAGCTCCCACGCGGTGGTGGCGGGGCCCCCGGGCGCGGCGGGCAGGACCTCGTCGGTGTGGGCCTCCACCGCGACGCGATGGTCGGCGAGCGGGCCCCGGAACACCGCCGCGGCCTGCTTCAGCAGGGCGGTGCCCTCCGGCGTGAGCGACGTCGTGGCGGGGGCGAAGAGGAGCCGCTCGGACACGTCCACGCGCAGGGCGTCGTCCTCCAGCGTCAAGGTCACGTCGCCCGCCTTGAGCGCGTCCTGCAGCGACCGGCCCAGCGCCTCGAGCGCCGCCTCGCGCCGCGTGCGCTGCGCCTCCGCGCTCTTCGCCTGGAGCTCCGCCGCCGCGCCGCCCCACTCCTGCGCCTGCTGCTGACGCTCCAGCGCGCGCAGCCGCCGCTCCATGGCCTGACGCAGCGTCTGCAGCTGCGCGACGTGGGCTTCGGACTCGGCGGCCTCGTGCTCCAGCTGTGTACTGCGGGCCTCCAGCGCGCGCAGCGAGCGCGAGCCCAGCCACGCGCCCGTGGAGGCCACCACCACCGCGACGGCCAGCAGCCCCCAGGGCAGCCACCGCCAGCGTCCGAGCGCTGCCGTGGTTCGCGCGTCGTCCATGGCCCTGAAGGGTACTGGCCCCCCGGATGTGGGCGGCAAGGTGGGCGCCGTGCGACATGCGCCCGCCTGCTTTCAGTCCGGCGCCGTCCCGGACGGTTTCTTCCACCGGGGCAGGTGCAGGACGAAGCGCGAGCCGGGCCCGCCCTCCGGAGGCGCCTCCACGAACAGGTCGCCGCCGTGCGCGCGGGCCAGCTGCCGGGAGATGTAGAGGCCCAGGCCCAGGCTCGCCCTCGCGTGCTCGCCGGTGTTGCGCGCGAAGCGCTCGAAGACGCGCTCGCGCGCCTCCAGGGGGATGCCGGGGCCCCAGTCGCGCACGGCGATGACGGCCGTGTCCCCCTCGCGCTCCACGTACAGCTCCACCGGCAGGCCCGGCGCGTACTTCATCGCGTTGGTGAGCAGGTTCATCAGCACCTGCTCCACGCGCGGCCGGTCCGCCAGCGCCACCACCGGCGCGTCCGCGTGCACCACCGCCACGCAGCCCGCCGTGGCCAGCGCCTCCTCCATCCGCGCCACCAGCGCGTGCACCAGCGAGGACAGCTCCACCGCGCCCAGCTCCAGCGCCATCTGCCCCGTGCCCAGCCGCGCCACGTCGAACAGGTGCGCCACCAGCCGCGTCAGCCGGTCCGCCTGCCGCAGGGCCCCCTGCAGGCCCTGGCCCAGCCGCTCGGATTCATCCGACGCCAGCTTGTCCACCGTGCGCTGCAGCGAGGACAGCTGCAGGTGCAGCGCGGACAGGGGCGTGCGCAGCTCATGCGTGGCCACCGCCACGAACTCGTCGCGCGCGGCCACGGCCTGCTCCGCTTGCCGGTACAGCCGCGCGTTGTCCACCGCCAGCGCCGCGCGCCAGGCCAGGTCCTCCAGCTGCGACAAATCCCGCGTGCTGAAGCGCCGCGTGGGAGAGCACGTCGCCGCGCTCACGATGCCCAGCGTGCGCCCGCGCGCCATCAGCGGGACGACCATCACCGAGCGCGGCTGGAGCCCCTCCAGGACTTCCCGGTGCATGTCGTCGACGGCGAAGGCGCGCATGGCGGACTCGTCCACCTCGGTCACCAGCTCCGCGCGCCCCGTCTCCAGCACCTTGCGCAGCAGGGTCTGGGCGCCGGGATGCGGCGCGTAGGGCATGGACTTCTCCAACTGGGCCTGGAGCCGGCCGTTCCTGGCGCGGCGCTCCACGCGCTCCAGGTGCTGGCCGTCCTCGCCCAGCATGTCCACCAGGCAGTAGTCCGCCAGCTGCGCCACCACCAGCTCCGCCACGTTGCGCACGGTGGTGCGCCAGTCCAGGGACGTGGCCAGCCGCGTGGTGGCGTCCGTGAGGAAGCGCAGGTGCGTCTCCATGCGGCGCTGCTCGGTGATTTCGCGCACCACGCCGCCCACGCCCAACAGCTCCGTGCCGGAGCGCACGGGGAAGTACGTGGCCAGGAAGGTGCGCGGCTCCGGGCCCGCCACGTAGTCCACCGGGGTGTCCACCACGGCCACCTCCGACTCCAGCACCTGGCGCAGCAGGTCCTCGATGGGGCCGCCCGCCGGGCCCATCAGCTCGCGGGGCGTGAGGCCCAGGTGCTTCTCCAGGGTAATGCCGTTGTTCTCCGCGATGACCTTGTTGAGCTGCACGTAGCGCAGCTCCTGGTTCACGAAGCCCATGCCCACCGGAGACGCCGCGAAGAAGGACTCCAGCATGGCCGCGGACGCGTCCCGCTCGCGCAGGGCCTCGCGGGCCTCGCGGTACAGCCGGGCGCTCTCCACCGCCAGCGCCGCGCGGCGCGCGAACTCCGTGGCGTAGTCCAGGTCCCGCTTCGTGTAGCGGCGCGCGGGGGACGCGGAGACCAGGTTGATGATGCCAAAGCGCCTGCGCCCCACCGCCAGGGGCAGCAGCATGGACGAGCGCGGCGCCAGCGCCTCCAGCAGGTGGTGGTGCTCGGGCGACAGCGACACCGCGTCCAGCCACTGGGGCGTGATGTCCGAGACGAGCACGGGCTTGCCCCGCGCGAACGCCCGGCCGAGCGGCGTGTCCGAGCCGATCTTCGGCGGGAAGTGCAGGGTCTGGTCCAGCAGCGACTGCTTGCGCGGGTCCTTCGCGCTGAGCGCCAGCCGGTGCAGCGCGCCGTCCGGCCCCAGCACGTCCACCATGCAGTAGTCCGCCCACTCCAGCGTGGCCAGCCGCGCCACGGCCTTGAGCGTGGTCTCCCAGTCCAGGGACTCGGCGAGCAGCCGGGAGGCCTCGCTGACGAAGAACTCCGCGCGCTCGGTGGCCTTGCGCTCGGTGATGTCCACGTTGATGTTCACCGCCCCCACCAGCCGGCCCTCGCCCGAGTACAGCGGCGCCGAGGAGTTGAGGATGGTGCGGCGCGCGCCGTCCTTGCCAACGATGTCCACCTCCTCGTTGGAGACGGTCTGACGGCTCTTCAGGGTGCGGAACACGGCCCAGTCCTCGCCGCGCAGCCGCTTGCCGGTGCCGGGCCAGTACGCCTCGAAGCCGCCGAAGTTCTCCAGCTGCATCCGCGCCAGCGCGTCCTGGCCCCACAGTTCGCTCGCGGCGGCGTTGGCGGCGAGCAGGCGGCCCCCCGTGTCCACGATGACCACGCCCACCGGCAGCAGCTGCAACACCGTGCGCAGCCACTCCTGCGGCACGGGGGTGGACTCCGCCAGAAAGGTGCCAGTCGGCTCGGACATGAGCGCGGAGCCCCCCTCCCCCGCGGGAGATCCAAGGGTGGGGGTGGCAACGAAGCGGGACCACCCGGCCCGGGTTGGAACGGGCTTTCCGGGAGTTGGCACCGGCCATCCCCCGGGGGTGGGGCAGGGGGCTTGATTCGGAGCGGCCGACGGGGCGTCATTCGGGGCTTTCGTTCACGGCCGCGCTTCCAAGCGGCCGGGCTGCAAGGACAGGTGGATGGGAATCGCGTGCGTGGTGCTGGACTTCGATGGGACCTTCACGGACGTGCTGGCGGAGGGCGAGCCCTTCCTCAGGCACTTCCAGGACGCGCTGTACGGGGTGCTGGGGCAGGACGCGTCCCAGGCGTGGGCGGAGGAGGTCGCCGCGCTGCATGAGGGCGTGGACCAGTACGGCTGGGAGGTCGCGGGGCGCATCGTGGCGCCGGCCACCGCGGACCCCTACCTGACGGCCACCTGCACCGCGCACCGGCTGCTCAAGCGCTACGGCAAGGGCGACGACGAGGCCCTGCGCACGGACACGGTGCAGACGCTGTACAAGGAGGCGTACCGGCACTCGGCCACGGCCTTCAAGGCGGAGGCGAAGGAGGTGCTGGAGGCGCTCTTGGCCACGGGCCTGCCCGTGTCCGTGGTGACCAACGCGCACACGGAGCTGGTGGAGGCCAAGCTGGACAAGCTGGCCCCCAAGGGCCGCGAGCGGCTGAAGGTGTTCGGCGACGCGCGCAAGTTCCAGCTGGAGGACACGCAGCCCCGGGACGCGCGCTTCGACGCGCTGCCGGAGGCGCTGCACCTGGACGGCGTGCTGGGCCGGCCGGTGTACCTGCGCCGCGGGCGCTACTTCTCCGCGCTCAAGCGCATCTGGGACGCCACGCACACGGGCCCGGAGTCCACGCTCGTCGCCGGTGACATCTTCGAACTGGACCTGGCCATGCCCGCCGCGCTGGGCGCGCACGTGCAGCTGGTGGAGCGCGCCAACGTGATGCCCTACGAGCGCGCCGCCGTGCAGCGCCTGGGCACGCGGGGCAGCGCGGACAAGAGCCTGCGCGCCATCCTGCCCCGGCTGCGGTAACTCATCCACGCGGGCAAACGAAAAGCCCCGCCTCCCCGCGAAGGGAGGACGGGGCTGTCCGTTACGGCAACCGCGCGTGGGGCGCGAAGACTAGACCTTGGCGCCCGGGGTCGCCTGGAACACGTCGTTGAACTCGGCGAGCGCCTTGTTGATGTTCGCCTTGATGTCGGCGGTCAGCTCGCGCTTGGCGACCAGGTCGGAGACGATGTTCGGGTACTTGCTGTCCACGAACTCCAGCATCTCCTTCATCCAGCGGACCACGTCGCCCACCGGCACCTGGCGGATCCACCCGCGCTTGCCGGCGTCGTCCTTGTTGGTGGCGGCGTAGATCTGGATGACCTGACGCTCGACGGAGAGCGGCTCGTACTGGCCCTGCTTGAGCAGCTCCACCATGCGGGCGCCGCGCGCCAGCGTCTCCTGCGTGGCCTTGTCCAGGTCGGAGCCGAACTGGGCGAAGGCGGCCAGCTCGCGGTACTGCGCCAGCTCCAGCTTCATGGAGCCCGCGACCTGCTTCATGGCCTTGATCTGCGCCGCGGAACCCACGCGCGACACGGAGAGGCCCACGTTGATGGCCGGGCGGACGCCGGAGAAGAACAGGTCCGTCTCCAGGAAGATCTGCCCGTCGGTGATGGAGATGACGTTCGTCGGGATGTAGGCGGACACGTCACCCGCCTGCGTCTCGATGATGGGCAGCGCCGTGAGGGAGCCCGCGCCCTCCTCGTCGGACAGCTTGGCGGCGCGCTCCAGCAGGCGGCTGTGGATGTAGAACACGTCGCCCGGGTACGCCTCGCGGCCCGGCGGGCGGCGCAGGAGCAGGGACAGCTGGCGGTACGCCACGGCCTGCTTGGAGAGGTCGTCGTACACGATGAGGCCGTGCATCTTGTTGTCGCGGAAGTACTCGCCGATGGCGACGCCCGCGTACGGGGCGAAGTACTGCATGGGCGCCGGGTCGGACGCGTTCGCCGCGACGACCGTCGTGTACTCCATGGCGCCGTGCTTGGTCAGCTTCTCCACCACCTGCGCCACGGTGGACTGCTTCTGCCCGATGGCGACGTAGATGCAGTAAACGCCCAGGCCCTTCTGGTTGATGATGGCGTCGATGGCGACGGCCGTCTTGCCCGTCTGGCGGTCACCGATGATGAGCTCGCGCTGACCGCGGCCCACCGGCACCAGCGCGTCCAGCGCCTTGATGCCCGTCTGCAGGGGCTCGTGAACGGACTTGCGCTTCACGATGCCGGGCGCCTTCACCTCCAGGCGGCGGTGCTCGGTGGCCTCGATGGGGCCCTTGCCGTCCACCGGTTGGCCCAGCGCGTTCACCACGCGGCCCAGCAGGCCCTTGCCCACCGGCACGGAGGCGATCTGCCCGGTGCGCTTCACGGAGTCACCCTCGCGGATGTCCTTGAACTCGCCCATGATGGCGACGCCGACGTTGTCCTCTTCCAGGTTGAGGACCAGGCCCTGCACGCCGTTGGTGAACTCCACCAGCTCACCGGCCAGCGCGCCCTCCAGGCCGTACACACGGGCGATACCGTCGCCCACGGTCAGCACGGTGCCGGTCTCGGCGACGGTGACCTTCTTGCCGTAGTCCTTGATCTGCTCCCGGATGATTTTGCTGATCTCGTCGGCGCGGATTTCCATGGGCGTCTAGCGTCCTTGCGGAGGGGGCGGCCTGAAGAGAACGGGGATGGCCGCCGCGAATCTTGATGTACCGGGTGGCCCCCTATCACGGGCACCGGGACTCTCGCAACGCACCACGCGCCCCGGCCTTCCCCCACCCCCGCGC
>NZ_RAWM01000135.1 GCF_003668875.1 Corallococcus interemptor
GGCGGGGCGGCTGGCAGGGCGGGCTCCGAGGGGACGTTCCCCACGGCGGCCTGGAAGTGGCCGGGGACGAAGGGCTTCGCGAAGTGCGAGTCCTGACCCTTGTCGAGCATCCGGAGCATGTGGGTGGCCTCGGACACGTGCTCCTTCTCCTCGGCCGCCAGGTGGAGGAAGAAGGCCTTCACTTCCGGATTCGAGGAGTCCTCGGCGAACGCCTCGTACTCGTTGATGGTCTCGAGTTCGCGCGCCAGGACGGCGCGGATGCGCGCGACGTCGGACCGCTCGGTGTCGGACTTTCCGGCCATTGGGGGCGGACCCTCGCAACCCGTGGGGAGACCGTCAAGTGAAACAGCGGTCGAAGGGTTTCCTGCTGCATGCCGAAGAACGCCGGACGTAGAGTCCGGCCCTTCGTGACCGCCCCCGCACCCGTCTCGCCTCCTCCGTCCGGCTCCCCGGCCGCCCCTTCACCGTCCATCCCTGAACGCAGCGCGGGAGGGCGGGGCGCGATGCTGGTGGGCATTGGCATCCTGGCGTCGCGGCTGATGGGGCTCGTGCGCGAGCGCGTCTTCGCGCATTACCTCGGCAACGCGGAGGCCGCCGCCGTCTTCAAGGCCGCGCTGCGCATCCCCAACTTCCTCCAGAACCTCTTTGGCGAAGGCGTGCTGTCCGGCTCCTTCATCCCCGTCTATGCCCAGCTCCTGGGCAAGAAGGACGCGGACGAGGCGGACCGGGTCGCGGGCGCGGTGTTCGGCCTGCTGGCCCTGGCCACGGGCGTGATGGTGGCGCTGGGCATGCTGGCCACGCCGCTGTTCGTGGACCTCATCGCGCCGGGCTTCGAGGGCGGCGAGCGCGACCTGGCCGTGCGGCTGGTGCGCATCCTCTTTCCGGGCACGGGCTTCCTCGTCTTGAGCGCGTGGTGCCTGGGCATCCTCAACAGCCACCGGCGCTTCCTCCTGTCGTACCTGGCGCCCGTGGTGTGGAACGTCGTGATCATCGCCACGCTGCTCGTGGTGGGCAACTGGCAGGGCACGTCCGGGGGCCGCGCCGCGGAGGAGGCCCTGACGGAGTGGCTGGCCTACGGTGTCGTGCTGGGCAGCTTCCTCCAGTTCGCGGTGCAGGTGCCCACGGTGATGCGCCTGTTGGGCCACTTCCGCCCGGTGCTGTCGCTGGCCAGCGCGTCCGTGCGCCAGGTGCTGAAGAACTTCGGCCCGGTGGTGCTGGGGCGCGGCGTGGTGCAGTTCAGCGCGTGGGTGGACACCGCCTTCGCGTCGCTCATCTCCAACCGCGCGCTGTCCTCGCTCCTCTACGCGCAGACCATCTACCTCATCCCGGTGAGCCTCTTCGGCATGGCGGTGTCCGCCGCGGAACTGCCGGAGATGGCGCGCGCCACGGCGGAAGGGGAGGCCCAGGCGCACGAGAAGCTGCGAAGCCGCATCGACGCGGGCTCGCGCCGCATCGCCTTCTGGGTGGTGCCGTCCGCCGCCGCGCTCCTCTTCCTGGGCGACCTGGTGAGCGGCGCGCTGCTGCAGACGGGCCGCTTCGGGGCCTCGGACTCGCGCTACCTCTGGTACCTCCTGATGGGCGCGTCGGTGGGGCTGGTGGCCTCCACCGTGGGCCGGCTCTACGCCTCCGCCTTCTATGCGCTGAAGGATCCGAAGACGCCGCTGCGCTACGCCATCGTGCGCGTGGCCCTGGGCACCGTGAAGGCCTGGTTCCTGGCCCTGTGGCTACCGGAGCGCCTGGGCCTGCCCCGGGAGCTGGGCGCGGCGTTCCTCACCCTGTCCAGCGGCATCGTGGCCTGGGTGGAGACCACGCTCCTGCGCCGCAAGCTGCGCTCCATGGTGGGGCCGGTGGGCCTGCCCTCGGGGCTGTTGCCCCGGCTCTACGGCGCGGCGGTGGTGGGCGGGCTCGTGGCGTTGGCCGTCAAACAGGGGCTCACGGGCCTCCTGGGACCCATGCCCGGCGTGGACCTGGAGTGGGGCGGGGGGCTGCTGGTGCCGCCCCGGCTGCACCCGGTGCTGGGGCTGCTGGCCACGGCCGTGCCCTTCGGGGTCGTCTACTTCGCGGTGTCCGCCGCGCTGGGTGTCCCAGAGGCGGGCGCCGTCTTCCGCAAGGTGGGCCGGCGGCTGGGTCTGGCCCGGTAGACGCGGCGCGGCGCCCGGCGGGACGGCTGCCTTCCAGGCAATGCCTGGGAGCTCAAACGGAATGCAGGACAGGCCCCTTTCCGTTGCGATAGGAGGCCCTTTGTGAAGAGGAGTGCCGTATGCGGCTTCCTCCGGGCATGGCGCGCGTGTAGAGTGCGCCGCCTTTTTCAAGAGGCCCTGACTTCAAGGAAGTCCCGGGTCGGAAATCGTCAACGGAAGGTCTCGGCAGTGAGCGACGAGAAGAGCGGCGGAAATTCGGGCGGTCCTGGCGGTTTCGGTCCCAAGAAGCCGAAGGCCACGTTTGGCGACGTGATGCTGGGCATCCCTTCGGGGGGCCAGGGCAACGAGCGCGGCGGTGGCCGTGGCGATCGCGATGAGAAGCGCGGCCCGGGCCGCGGTGATCGCGGTCCTCGCGACGCCCAGTCGCAGCCCCGTCCCCAGGGCGACGCGCCCCGCGGCGGTGGCGAGCGCGGCGGTGGCCGTGGCGGCGAGCGCCGGGGTGGTGGCGGGGGCGGCGAGCGCCGTCCCTCCGGGCCCATGGTGGTCGTGAAGCGCGCCTCGGGCTCCATCGAGACGCGCGCCCTGGAGGGTGAGAAGCCCGCCGAGGCGACCGCGACCGCGGAGCAGACGGGCGCCGACGCGCAGGCCTCCGCGGCCTCCACGCCGGCTCCGACGCCGCGCCCGGTGACCCCGGCCCCCGCGCCGCCCAGCCCGCTGTACGACGAGGTCCCGGAGACCGAGTCCTTCGCGGACATGTTCGAGGCGCAGGTCAAGGACGGTGGCGCTCCCGGCCGCCGCGGCGTGCGCGTGGGCGAGAAGGTCGCCGGCACCATCTTCCAGCTGGGCGCGGACACCGCGTTCGTGTCGCTGGACGGCGCCTCCAAGTCCGAGGCGATGATCGAACTGCGCGAGCTCAAGGACGACGAGGGCATCCTGCGCTTCGGCGTGGGCGACCGCCTGGAGGCGCACGTCGTGGAGATGGGCGCCAAGGGCATCATGCTCAGCCGCGCGCTGGCCAAGGGCAACGCGTCCTTCGCCATGCTCGCGGAGGCCCGCGCCTCCGGCATGCCGGTGGAGGGCCTGGTCCTCAGCGTGAACAAGGGTGGCGTGGAAGTCGCCATCGGCGAGACGCGCGCCTTCTGCCCCATCAGCCAGCTGGACATCCGCTTCGTGGAGAAGCCGGATCAGTTCATCGGTGAGAAGCTCCAGTTCCGCGTGACGGAAGTGCGCGACCGCAACGTGGTGCTGTCGCGCCGCTCGCTGCTGGAGGACGAGCAGCGCCGGCTGGCCACGGAGACGCGCAAGACCCTGGCCGTGGGCAAGACGGTCAAGGGCAAGGTCTCCGGCGTGCGCGACTTCGGCGTGTTCGTGGACCTGGGCGGCGTGGAGGGCATGATCCCCGTCTCCGAGCTCTCCTACACGCGCGTTGCTCACCCCAGCGACGTGGTGAAGCAGGGTGACGACGTGGAGGTGGAGATCCTCCGCATGGAGGAGGGCCAGCCCAACTCCCCGGACAAGTCCAAGCAGAAGGAGCGCATCACCCTGTCGCTGCGTTCGCGTCAGGAGGATCCGTTCAAGAAGGCGCTGGAGGAGATCAAGGAGGGCGACCGCATGCAGGGCAAGGTCGTCCGGCTCCAGCCCTTCGGCGCCTTCGTGGAGCTGCGTCCGGGCGTGGACGGCCTGGTGCACATCTCCGCGCTGAGCGACCGCCGCATCGCGCACCCGCGCGACGCCGTGAAGGAAGGCGAGGTCATCTGGGTCGCGGTCGAGAAGATCGACCCCAATGACAAGCGCATCGGCCTGCGCCGCATCTCCGAGGAGGAGGCCCAGCGTCCTCCCGAGGAGCGCGCCGCGCAGCAGGCCCAGGCCGCGCAGGCCGCCGCCGCCCAGGCCGCGGCGCCCCGTCCCAAGGTGGGCGCGGTCGTCGTGGGCAAGGTGGACCGGCTGGAGCAGTACGGCGTGTTCCTCGCGTTCCCGGGTGGCAAGGGCCTCATCCCCGCCAGCGAGACGGGCACGGACCGTGGCACGGACATCCGCAAGCACTTCTCCATCGGCCAGGAGCTGAAGGTGGCGATCATCGACATCGACGCCTCCGGGAAGATCCGCCTGTCCATCCCCGCGGCGGTCCGCGCGGAGGAGCGCGCCGAGGTCGAGGCGTGGCAGAAGACGCAGCAGCCGCAGGGCGCTGGCAAGAAGGGCTTCGGCACCTTCGCGGATCTGCTCAGCAAGCTTGGTAAGTAGTTGTTGACGCTGACGAGAGGCTTCGGTACTTAGCCTCTCGTTCTCGCCGCGGGGTGGAGCAGCCTGGTAGCTCGTCGGGCTCATAACCCGAAGGTCGCAGGTTCAAATCCTGCCCCCGCAACTTGAAGAGCCCGGGGTCGAAATGAAAGTTTCGACCCCGGGTGTTCAAGGTGATAACAGCAGTACCGCGTCACGGTGACGCGGGGTGGAGCAGCCTGGTAGCTCGTCGGGCTCATAACCCGAAGGTCGCAGGTTCAAATCCTGCCCCCGCAACTTGAGAGAGGGCCCCGGTGGAAACGCCGGGGCCCTTTCGCTTTTTCAGCGTCTGGCCGGGCGCCACGCCTCGACGGGCAGCAGCGGGTGCTGCTCGAAGTGGCTGCGCGCCGTGCGGACGAACGCGCCCACGTTCGCGGAGGCGCTCCGGCGGCCGGGGTAGATGACGCTCACCGGGACCGGAGGCGGCATGAACGCCCCGAGGACCAGGACGAGCCGCCCCCCGAGCACCGCGTCCGCCACCTGGTACGACAGCGTGCGCGCGATGCCGAGGCCCTGCTCCGCCGCAGCGATGGCCGCGTCCGCGCTGTTCACGATGAGGCGGGGCTGGACGCGGACCGCCTGCTCCTTCGCGCCGAAGCGCCACTCGTTCGCCGTGTTGAGGTTCTCGAAGTCGATGAGCTGATGGCGGATCAGCTCCGCGGGTGAGCGGGGCGCACCGCGCTGCTTCACGTAGCGGGGGCTCGCCACCAGCACGCGGCGGACCGTGGCGACCTTGAGGGCGATGAGGCTGCTATCCTTCAGCTCCCCCAGGCGGACGGCCGCGTCGATGCCTTCGTCCACGAGGTGCTGGTTCCGGTCCGACAGCTGCAAGCGGATGGACAAGTCCGGATGCGCCACGAGCAGCCTCTGGACCACGGGCAGGACGTGGAGCCGCCCGAAGACGATGGGGGCGGCGAGGTGGAGCTCGCCTCGGGGCTCGGCGTTCTCGCCCCGGACGCGGCGCTCGGCTTCGTCCAGGTCCTCCAGCAGCCGCTGGCAGCTCTCCAGGTACACCTGTCCGCGTTCGGTGAGGCGCACGGAGCGCGTCGTGCGCGTGAGGAGCGCGAGCCCCAGCCGCTCCTCCAACTGGGCGACGGCACGGGTCGCCACGGACGGAGAGATGCGCAGGTGGCGGGAGGCGGCCGTGAAGCTGCGCTGCCGGGCGACGGCGACGAACGTTCGAAGCGTGAAGAGCTGGTCCATGATTCTTGCGGAGTTGGCAATGAAGTCTTGCCGGTCCAGCTGATTATTTCAGCACGCCCCATGGCTATACGGAGTGCATCGAGGGAGAAAACCATGGGCCGCTTCGCAAGACTTGCCTTCACGCCCGCTGTGAAGGCGCTGCAGCAACAGTTCGGGAGCCGTGCGGCCTACGCCCGCATGGAGAGGGCAGGGGACGCGCCGGACGTGCTCTCGCCCGACGAGGCGGAGTTCCTGTCCCAGCGTGACAGCTTCTACATGGCGAGCCTGGGTGCGAACGGCTGGCCCTACATCCAGCACCGGGGCGGTCCTCCGGGCTTCGTCCGGGTGTTGGAACCGCACACGCTGGGCTTCGCGGACTACCGGGGCAACAAGCAGTACATCTCCGCGGGCAACGTCAGCGAGAACGACCGGGTCGCGCTCATCTTCGTGGACTACCCGAACCGTGCCCGCCTGAAGGTCCTGGCGCACGCGTCGGTCATCACCCGCGAAACGGACCCCGCGACGATGGAGCGCCTGGAGGTTGCCGGAGAGGGCACGAAGGCCGAGCGTGGCTTCGTGCTCCGGGTGGAGGGCTTCGACTGGAACTGCCCCAAGCACATCACGCCCCGGTTCACCGAGGCGGAGCTCGACGAGCTGCTGCGTCCGGTGTCGACCGAGCTCCAGACGCTTCGCGCGGAGAACCGTTCCCTGCGCGAGGAGCTGGAGCGCTTGAGGCGATCCCCGGCTTGACCCTGGACCCTACGGTCCGGTAGGTTACGGTCCGGTAGGTTTGGCCATGGAGGGACGAGCCATGAGCAGCCGGTCGCCGGGAGCAGGGAAGAACGCGGAGGTCCTGCGGGGTGTCAGTCACCTCGTGGTGCAGGCCACCCGGAGCGTGATGGGGCTTGTCGGGGACGTGCACTGCACCATCGCCAGTGGGCCGTCCGTCCTGGGAAGGCCGCTGGAGCGACCGGCGCGGGCCGTGACGGGGTGGATCTACTCGACGCTTCAGGAAGTCACACGGCACGTCGGGGACGGAGTCGATGCCGTGCTCGGGCAGCTCTCACCGTGGCTGGGCGACAGTGCTCCGGGACCCCAGCGAGAGGCCGTGCTCTCCGCGCTGAACGGGGTGCTGGGGGATGCGCTGGAGGAGCAGGGCAACCCGCTCGCCATCCCGATGGCGTTCCGGGTCCACGGACAGCCGTTGCAACTGGAGCCTGGGGCCCTGCGCGCCGCCCTTCCGGAGGCAGGGCGCCGGCTGCTCGTGCTGGTCCATGGCTCCTCGATGAACGACCTGCAGTGGAGCCGGCGAGGGCATGACCACGGCGCGGCGCTGGCGCGCGACCTCGGCTACACGCCGGTGTATCTCCACTACAACAGCGGTCTGCACATCTCGCGGAACGGGCGTGCGTTCTCGGAGCTGCTGGAACAGCTCGTGTCCTGCTGGCCCGTGCCGCTCGAATCGGTGACGCTCCTGGGGCACAGCATGGGTGGGCTCGTGGTGCGGAGCGCGTGCCTCGCGGCGGAGAGCGCGGGCCATGGCTGGCGCCCCTTGTTGCGGCGGCTCGTCTGCCTTGGCTCGCCCCATCACGGTTCTCCGCTGGAGCGCGGTGGAAGCTGGGTGGACGTGCTGTTGGAGTTCAGCCCGTACAGCGCGCCGTTCGCACGGCTGGGACGGATCCGCGGTGCCGGAGTCACGGACCTTCGCTTCGGCAACGTGCTCGACGCGCACTGGGAGGGACGCGAGCGCTTCGGGTGGGGTGGGGATGTTCGTCGCGGCCTCACGCTGCCGGAGGGCGTGGACTGCTACGCGGTCGCCGCGACCACCGCGAAGGCACTGGCGGAGCGGCTGCCCGGTGACGGCCTGGTCCCGGTGGACAGCGCGCTCGGGCGCCATGCCCTGCCGGAGCTGACGCTGCGGTTCCCGGAAGCGCACCAGCGCATCATCCCGGGCGCGAATCACCTGGACCTGCTCGACCACCCGGAGGTCTACGCCACGCTTCGCACGTGGCTCGCTTCCTGAGCCTGGTTATAGCGGCTGGACGTGCTCCGCGATGCGGCCGGAGGCGATCCGCTCGCGCAGTTCATCCGCCATGCGGTCGCCCTCGGTGAGCACCTGCTTCCACGCGCGGATCCGGTCGTCGGCCTTCATCCCCGTGAAGTCCGCGCGGTCCGGGATGCGGCCTCCAGGCAGCCGCGCCAGGTGCGCGGGGGACGGCGTGATGATCAACGCGCGGCGGAAGTTGAGCGGCCCCGCGCGGCGCCACTTGAGCGACTTGTCGAACCAGCCGGGCACCACGTACGGATAGAAGTGTGGATAGAGCACCAGCCCGTCGCTCGTGCCGTAGTCGACGTCCAGGTGGTAGTCGACGACGCCGCCGTCCCGGTACGTGCCGGGCGGAGCCCCCGGGATGTCGTGGACGCCCGCGAGCACCATCGGGATGGAGCCCGACGCGATGAGCGCCGGCCGCAGGTTCTCGCGGGTCAGCGGGCAGTGCACGGACGGCAGGTCCTTGAGTCCGGCGAAGGGGCTGGTGTCTCCGGCGGTGTGGAACACGACGCGCTCCATGTGGAGCCCCAGCGTCTTGCGGCTCACCGCGTTCGCCAGCGCGCCCAGCACGAAGCCCGCGAGCTGCACGCGGGAGTCCTCCACCCCCAGCAATCCCTTGCACCGGGTCGTCACGACATGCAGCCGAGCCCACGGAGGATGCGCAGGGCGTCGGGACCAGCAAGCAGGGTCAGGCTCTGGCTCATCGCGGGCGCGGACCCTAACAGTCCACCGCGAGGAATGGCTCAGCGCTCGCCGTTCGGGATGTCCGAATCCAACGGATGGATGACGGCCACCTGATGACCGTCCTCTGGCTCCGTGCGCGCCTCTTCCAGCTCCTCGGGTTTCTGGGGTGCCCGTTCGGAGAACGCATCATTCTCCAGGTGCCGTTGGCGCTGCTCACTGGTCTCGCCGTAACCCTCCAGCTTCTTGCCCGCCATGATCATCCTCCCAGTCGAAAGCTGAACCTCAAGCCTTGGGATGGAGCCCGGTGGGCGCAAGCGGTGGTCAGCCCGGGTGGCCGCTCACTCCTCCAGCGTTCCCACGGAAGGGGACGCGCCGTCGCGCTCGCGCTGGGCCTCCAGGTAGGCGGAGAAGCCCGCCTTGGACTGGATGCGGAATGCCGGGAGCCGGGCGAGCACTTCGTCCGTGAACGCGTACTGCTCGCAGACGAGGCTCGCGCGCAGGGCGCCTTCCGGGCCGCCCGTGAAGGCCTGGACCTCGTGCTGGAGGTTGCCCCGGAAGTGGACCAGCAGGCCCGGCCGGGGCCGCACCTCGCCCTGGAGCTCGTTGTCGCGCAGCAGCCGCAGCGCGCCTCCCTTCGCCCCTCGCGGAACGCGCAGGTACAGCACGCTCACGTGTTCGGGTGTCGCGTTGGGAACGCCGCTCGGCTCCTGCAACGTCGCGTCGATGTGGCGCCCCACCGGCGTGCCCGCGTCCAGCAGCAGCAGGTTCAGATAGAACGCGTTGGGACGCGGACGCGTGTCACGGCCGCCGAACCAGCGCTGCGTCCACGGCAAAAGCCCGCGCGCGGTGTCGTCGTCCAGGATGCGCCGCAGGTAGACGGACAGGAACGGGAAGCGGGCCTCCAGCGTCGCGCGGCCCTCGCGCGTGAAGATGAACGCGAAGCCCCGGCTCGCGCGGAAGGTCCCCATCAGCGGACTGCGCGCGACGAAGCGCGAGCCGAGCAGGGCATCCCCCAGGGACTCCAGCTCCGCGCGGGGCAGGGCGCCGCGGTGGGTGACGTACTCGGGCACGGTCAACCGTAGGTCCAGTTCAACGCTTCCAGCTTCGCGATGAACTCCTCGCGCGAATTCGCGGAGAGGATGGGCTCCCCCGGCTTCAGGCTGGGCCACTCCATCTCGGGCATCCACATGCCCCTGGTCCGCATGGACTCCTCGTACCGGCGGGCGTTGGCTTCCGCGTCGAGGACCAGCGGCTCCAACCGCCACTGTCCCTCCTTCACGGAGATGATCGCGGTCGGACTGCCACGCCCCAGATGCAAGGGCAGCCGCTGCTCCGCGCCGGGAGCGCTCAGCCATTGGAGGACCCGCGCGCGATTGGGGCCGAGGAAAGGTGCCAGGGGAATGCCTCCTCCTCGGGACTCTTACACGGACGCCTGCTTCACGGCACCCTTCGACTTGCCCAGCATGTGCAGCAGCGCCTTCTCCGAGCAGTGCATGCCTTCGCCCGCGTTCGCCGTCAGCTCATCCACCGACTTGAAGTAGCGGTCCACCACCTGGCCCCTCTCGAAGAGGACGAGCACGGACGGGTAGATGTACGACGCCTTCGCGACCGCGGGTGTGTTGCCCAGCTGCTCGGAGGCCTCGCGCACGGCGGCCACCATGCTCTTCTTGAGCACGGTCTTCTTCACCGGGCCGTTGTCGCCGTCCTCCTTCACGCGCTCACGGGCCCTGGCCAGCGCGCAGGCGCAGATGAGCGTGCCTGCCCAGGTGCGGAAGTCCTTCGCGCTGTAGCCCGGGCCCATCACCTGCTGGATGTATTCGTTGATGTGCCGGCGCCGCACGTCCACCACCGCGCCGTCGTCGAGCACGAACTTGAAGACGTCCCGCCCGGGCACCTTCAGCAGCTGCCGCACGAGCGTCGCCACGCGCCGGTCCTTCAGCTCACGGTGCTGCCGCACGCCGGACTTGCCCGGGTAGTCGAACACCACCGTGTCGCCATGCACCTTCACGTGCCGCGCCCGCAGCGTGGCCAGCCCGAAGCTGCCGTGCTCCTCGGCGTAGCGTTCGCTGCCTGGCCGGATGAAGCAGGTGCCCAGGATGCGCAGCATCCCCGCGAGCACCCGGTCCTTGACCAGGCCGCGCTTGCGCAAGTCCTTGCTCACCTGCCGCCGCATCTTCGGCAGCGCCTGCGCGAAGCCCACGATGCGCTGGTACTTCGCATCGCGCTGCTTCTGCGTGTGCGCCTCGCTGTAGCGATACTGCCAGCGGCCGGCGCCGTCCCTGCCCACCGCCTGGAGCCTCGCGGAGGCCTTGGGCGAAATGGCCACGTCCGTCCAGGCGGGCGGCAGCCGCAGTGCGTTGATGCGCTCCCGCTCCGCGTGGGACACCGCGCGGCCCCGCGCGTCCACGTAGCGGAAGCCGCGCTTCATCGTGCCCAGCCTCCGGTGGCCGCTCTGCCGGAGCCGCTCCAGCTGGGTCATTCCGTGGCGGCTCGCGGGCTGGGGGGGCTCGGATTCTGAGACGGTGGCGTGGGAGGACATCGCCTCCCTGTAGTGCGCAGCCTACGCCGGGGCGGCAATCCGGTTGCCCCCTGGAGGCATGGAGAGCAGGCAACCGGAAAAGCCCGGGTGGCATTTTCGGATATGGGTGCAGTCGTTTAGAGTTCGTTGCGACTCCCACCTCCAAATTTATTCCCGAGGCATGACCACCTTCCTCGCCGCCCTGCTGGCGTTCCCGACCGCGATCTTCACCATCCTCCTCGGAGTGGTGCTGGCGTACTGGCTGTGCGTCATCATCGGCGCGGCGGGTATCGACATGCTGGATGGCGACTCGGCCCTGGAGGGCGGCGCCAAGGCGATGAGCGGCGCGTTCGAGGGCGGCGCCAAGGCCACCTCGGGGATCCTGGAGGGTGGCGCGAAGGCCCTCGGGGGCCATGACGTCGGCCACGCGGGGCACTCGCACCTGCACGACGCGGAGGCCGCCACCGGCCTGCTCGCGGCGCTGGGCTTCGGGGGCATCCCCGTCACCGTGTCGGTGAGCCTGGTGGTGTTCCTCTCCTGGTCGCTGTCGCTGCTCAGCGGACAGGCCACGCACTCGCTGCTCTCCATGCTGCCCTCGTGGCTCGTGAGCACGGGCCTGGGCCTCGGCTGCTTCGTGGTGGCCACGGTGGCGAGCGGGATCGCGGTGCGGCCCCTGCGCCCCATCTTCATCGCCAAGAAGGCCCCGGGCCGCGAGGCGCTGATGGGCCGCGTGTGCACCATCTCCAGCGGCAGCGTGACGGCGAAGGACGGTCACGCCACCTTCGACGACGGGGCCGCGGGCCTCATCCTCAACGTCTTCTGTGACAAGCCCAACCAGCTCAAGCGCGGCCAGCCGGCGTTGATCCTCGGCTACGACGCGGAGCGGGGCGTGTACGAGGTGGAGCCGGTGGACTGGCTCCTGCCCCAGGAAATGGAGCAGCTGCGTGATCCGCTGAAGGCAGCGGCCATCGCGCGAGCGCGCGCGCAGCGATGAACATTGGCGTCCTCCGGCACCTTCCGGACGGGCGCGACAATCGGCACCGGGTGGCTTTCGCGGGGGACCCCGAGTGCTTGGAAAAAGGCCCGCCCAACGGACTTCACAGGATAGGCCATGGATCCCATCACCAGTGCGGCAATCGCTCTCGTCGCCATCGTCATCTTCTTCGGCATCTTCGTCAGCGTGGCCAAGTTCTACCGCCAGGTGGATCAGGGCAAGGTGCTCATCGTCAACACGCTGAAGGCGGAGCCCACGGTCACCTTCACCGGCTCCGTGGTGCTGCCCATCGTCCACCGCGCGGAGGTGATGGACATCTCGCTGAAGACGGTGGAAATCGACCGCCGCGGCAAGGAAGGCCTCATCTGCCAGGACAACATCCGCGCGGACATCAAGGTCACCTTCTTCGTGCGCGTGAACAAGACGCGTGAAGACGTGCTCAAGGTGGCCCAGTCCATCGGCTGCGCGCGCGCCTCTGACCAGGAGACGCTGGAGAACCTCTTCGAGGCCAAGTTCTCCGAGGCCCTGAAGACCGTCGGCAAGTCCTTCAACTTCGAGCAGCTCTACACCAAGCGCGATGAGATCAAGGACAAGGTGGTGGAGACCATCGGCCGCGACCTCAACGGCTACATGCTGGAGGACTGCGCCATCGACTTCCTCGAGCAGACCCCGGTGGAGATGCTCGACAAGGACAACATCCTGGACGCCCAGGGCATCCGGAAGATCACCCAGCTCACCACCGAGCAGAACGTCTTCACCAACGAGCTGCGCCAGTCCGAGCGCATGGCGGTGACCAAGCGCAACGTGGAGGCCGACGAGGCCATCTTCGCCCTCGAGCGTCAGCGCGAGGAGGCGGCCGCCAAGCAGCGCCGCGAGATCGACAGCATCCAGGCGCGTGAGACGGCCGAGGCCGACCGCGTGAAGAGCGAGGAGTTCGCCAAGGCGCAGCTGGCGCGCATCAAGGCGGAAGAAGAGATCGCCATCAACGAGGAGAACAAGCAGCGCCAGGTGCAGGTGGCCCAGAAGAACCGCGAGCGCGTGGTGGGCGTGGAGACCGAGCGCGTGGAGAAGGACCGCGCCCTGGAGGCCATCAACCGCGAGCGTGAGACGGAGCTGCAGCGCATCGCGAAGGAGAAGGCGCTGGAGACGGAGAAGAAGGCCATCGCGGACGTCGTCCGCGCCCGCATCGCGGTGGAGAAGACCGTCGCCCAGGAAGAGGAGAACATCAAGGACCTGCGCGTGACGGCGGATGCCAGGCGCACCAAGGACGCCATCATCATCACCGCCCAGGCGCACGCGGAAGAGGCGTCCGTGAAGGACGTCACCGCCGCGGAAGCGAGCGCGAAGATCTCCGTGTTCCTCGCCAAGGAGAAGCTGACCCTGGCCGAGGCCGACCTGGAGGCCGCGGACAAGCAGGCCAAGGCGAAGATGCGGCTGGCCGAAGGCATCCAGGCCGAGTCCGCCGCGGCGGGCCTGGCCAGCGTGCGCGTGCGTGAGGCGGACGCCGTCGCCACGGAGAAGCTGGGCATGGCGCAGGTGCGCGTGAAGGAGGCCGAGGCCTCCGTCATCGAGAAGCAGGGCCAGGCGCAGGCGTCCGCGGTGCGCGAGAAGCTGCTCGCCGAGGCCGCGGGCTCCGAGCAGAAGGGCCTGGCGAACGCCCGCGTGCAGGAGGCGGAAGCCAGCGCCATCCACAAGCGCGGCGAGGCGGAAGCGTTCGCCACGCGCGAGAAGCTGCTCGCCGAGGCCAACGCCATCCAGGAGAAGCTGATGGCCGAGGCCCGGGGCCTGTCGGAGAAGGCCACCGCGATGAAGGCCCTGGACGGCGTGGGCCGCGAGCACGAGGAGTACCGCCTGCGCCTCCAGAAGGAGCGCGACGTGGAGCTGGCCGCCATCAACGTGCGCAAGGACATCGCGCAGGCCCAGGCCAGTGTGCTCGGCCAGGCGTTCAGCAACGCGAAGTTCCAGATCGTCGGCGGCGACGGGAAGTTCTTCGAGAACTTCATCAAGGCCGTGTCCTTCGGCAGCTCGGTGGACGGCGCGCTGGACCACGGCGAGGCCCTGAAGAAGGCGCTCGGCGGCTACCTCAACGGTGAGAAGGACCTGCCGGCGGACCTGAAGGAGATCCTTTCCAAGCCGGGCCTCAGCAACGACGCGCAGAACCTGGCCGTCGCGGCGCTGCTCAACCGCATGTCGGTGAGCCCCACGGAGAGCACCGCCGCCGGCATCAAGGCGCTGGTGCAGACGGAAGCCGCGGCCCTCGCGCAGAAGCAGCAGGGCTGAAGCCTCCCGCCAATCGCAATCCCTTTCCGGTGAACATCCATGGCAACTGACAGCACCAAGACCCCGGGCGCCCAGGCGCCCGGGGGCGAGGCGACGCTGGAGGGCGGCAGCTACGAGGTCATCCGTGCGCGCCTCCTCTCCCAGGCGGACGCGCTGGCGACCCAGGCGAACGACCTCAACGCCCGGCGCAAGGCGCTGTTTGGCGGCACGGAGCTCACCGTCATCGGCAATGAGCGGGTGCGCACGGAGAACAACTGCGTCCCCCGCGACATCGTCAGCGTCGGGAAGTACCTCCTCTTCGGCTACAACGTCTTCATCGGCCTGAAGAAGGAGACGAACGTCTCGGACGTCTTCTCGCTGCACCGCTTCGAGAAGACGGCCGAGGGGTTTGATTTGTCCGCCGTGCCTCCCACGGAGGCCGGCGGCTTCCTCGCGGACCCCCGGTTCGTGAAGGACTTCGGCGAGCTGTACAAGTACTACAAGGACGCGAAGCTGCTGCAGTTGCGGCGCCGGGACTCGCGCCTGCTCGCGGTGTTCCAGACGGGCCAGTCCGCGCGCGACCTCAAGGTCTTCCGCTTCAACGTGGACGTGGAGGGCCGCGCCACCTACGTGGACAACCAGGGCGAGCGCGACCACGTCTACCCGCCGTCGCACGACTTCGAGTGGACGGTGGCCACGCGCGAGCAGTACGTGCTGGGCCAGCACCCGCACGTCAACGTGCTGGATCAGGTCTTCGTGGAGACGGTGAAGGGCGACCTCACCGTGAAGGTGGAGGACAACACCACCACCGGCCTGGGCATCTACAGCGAGCCGGTGGACGACCCGGACCAGTCACTGGACGACGCGGAGTTCGCCTGGACGCAGGTGGGCGGGCTCATCCTCCTGCGCATCCTGCCGTTCCGGGAGAAGGCGCACCGCTACCTCGTCTTCAACTCGCGCACGCAGCACGTGGTGCGCATCGACGCCATTGGCCAGTCCTGTGTGCGGCTGCCGGAGGACCAGGGCATCGTCTTCCCGGGCGGCTACTACCTCCAGACGGGCGACTACAAGGTCTTCGACGGCGCGTCGGAGGGGATGGAGTTCCACCAGGCGGTGCGCTCGCCCAACGGGGAGGACGTGCTCTACGTCTTCCACCGCCGGGATGACGGCGCGTACGTGCTCTTCCCGTACAACCTGGTGCGCAAGGAGGTGCAGACGCCGCTGCAGGCCAACGGCATGAGCCTCTTCGCGGACGGCGGGCTGGTGGTGTTCCGTGCCACGTCGCAGGAGCCCACCCGCGTGCACCCCATGCAGGTGTGGCAGACGCCGTTCGTCTCCGACGAGCACGCGGCGAAGCTGCCCCCCGCGCCGGGCTACCTGGGCAAGGTGGGCAACGCGGAATTGGTGCGCGGCATCAGCGACGCGCTGACGCTGCCGCGCGTGGCGAAGACGGACAAGCCCACGCGCCGCACCTACGAGGACCTGGTCTCCGCGGCCTCGCGCGCGCTGGACGCGTACTACTGGCTGTCCCACGCGGAAGTGGGGCTCCAGGAGCCCATCGAGCAGCTGCGCCGCACCTCCGAGCTCATCATCGACGAGTTCGAGAAGGTCCTCGCGATGCGCAAGCGAGCGCAGGAGTCGCTCGCGCAGGCGCAGCAGGCGCAGGAGACGCTGCTCCTCAACTCGCAGCCCGAAGGCCTCACGGACGCCGAGGGCTTCATGCGCGCGCTGGCGGACCTGCGCCGGCACCGCGGGCACCTGATTACGTTGAAGGACGTCCGCTACATGGACCTGGGGCGCGTGGACGCCCTGGAGCAGGCCGTGGTGGCCGCGTCCGACGCGGTGAGCACCGCGTGCGTGGACTTCCTCCAGAAGGGCGAGGCGCTGCAGCCCCTGGCCTCGCGGCTGGATGGGCTGCTGGAGCGGCTGGAGCCTCTGACGACCACGGCCGAAATGGCCCCGCTGGCCGAGGACGTGGATCGCACCGGGCAGGGCCTGGAGGTCCTGGGCGAGGTGGTGGGCGGGCTCCAGGTGGGCGACCCGCTGGCCCGGGCTCGCATCCTGGAGGGCATCTCCGAGCTGTTCAGCCGGTTGAACCGCGTGCGCGCGGGGCTCCAGGCGAAGCGCAAGGAGCTGTCCGGCAAGGAGAAGCGCGCGGAGTTCGGCGCGCAGTTCAAGCTGCTGGGGCAGAGCATCGAGAACGCGCTGTCACAGGCGGACTCGCCGGAGAAGTGCGACGAGGCGCTCTCCAGGCTCACCGTGCTGCTGGAGGAGCTGGAAGGCCGCTTCGGCGAGTTCGACGAGTTCCTGGGGCAGATCACCCAGAAACGCGAGGAGCTGCTGGAGGCCTTTGGCGCTCGCAAGCAGGCGCTGGTGGACGAGCGGCAGCGCCGGGCCTCGGGCCTCTTCGGCGCGGCGGAGCGCATCCTCCAGGGCGTGCAGCGCCGGGCGAAGTCGTTCAAGGCGGACGACGAGCTCAACGCCTACTTCGCGTCCGACGCGATGATCCTCAAGCTGCGGCAGCTGGCCGAACAGCTGCTGGCGCTCCAGGACAGCGTGCGCGCGGATGAAGTCCTGTCGCGGGTGAAGTCCGCGAAGCAGGACGCCCTGCGCGCGCTGCGCGACAAGCAGGACCTGTTCGAGGGCGGCGAAGGCCTCATCAAGCTGGGGCAATACCGCTTCCACGTGAACACCCAGCCGCTGGAGCTGACGCTGGTGCCGCGCGACGGCGCGCTGTACCTCCAGCTCACCGGCTCCGACTACACGCAGAAGCTGGAGGACCCGGAGCTCCTGAAGTACCGCGAGCTGTGGGATCAGCACCTGGTCTCCGAGACGCGCGACGTGTACCGCGCGGAGTACCTGGCCGCGGGCCTGCTGATGGACGCGGAGGAGGGGAAGGGCGGCCTGACGCTCTCGGCGCTGTACGAGGCCGGCGCGCAGGGGCAGCTGATGGAGCGCGTGCGCGCGTACGCGGCGGACCGCTTCGACGAGGGCTACGAGCGCGGCGTGCATGACGCGGACGCGACGGCGCTCCTGGAGAAGCTGCTCGCGCTGCACCAGGGCGCGGGCCTCTTGCGCTTCGCCCCGGTGCCTCGCGCCTGGGCCGCGCTGTACTGGGCGTTCGACACGGACGACGCGCTCCGGGGCGTGTTCCACCGGCGCGCGCGCAGCCTCGCGCGGCTGCGGCAGGCGTTCGACATCGGCTCGGACCTGGTGGCGCTGGGGGATGAGCTGGGGGAGCGCGTGCTCGCGTTCCTCCAGGGCCACGGCCTCGCTGCTTCGCCCGCGGAGGGACGGCAGGCGGGCCGCTACCTGGCGGAGGAGCTGGCGGTGGACCGCCCGCGCTTCACCACCAGCCGCGAGGCCCTGGCGCTGAAGGACGCCTTCCTCGCGCACCTGGACCGCCACGGCTCGCGCAGCGCGTTCGACGACGACCTGCGCGGCCTGGAGAAGAACCTGCCGGAGCGCCTGCGCATCGCACGCGCCTGGGTGGACGCGTTCCTGGTGAAGCGCGAGGGCGGCCCCGGGGACGCGGCCCACGTCGCGCTGGAGACGGCGGTGGTGCTCGTCACGGACCGCAAGCTGGACCGCGAGACGGCGGGCGCCCTCACCGCCACGGAGGCCACGGGCCTGCTGGGCAGCCACCCGCGCATCCAGGAGCGCAAGCTGTCCCTGCGCCTGGACGAGTTCCTGTCGCGGCTGGGGGAGTTCCGCCAGGTGCGCGTGCCCGCGTACGTGGCCTACCGCGCGTACCTGAGGGATTTGCTGGACCGCGAGCGGCGCAAGCTGCGGCTGGAGGAGCTGACGCCCAAGGTGCTCACGAGCTTCGTGCGCAACCGGCTCATCGATGAGGTGTACCTGCCGCTCATCGGCGCGAACCTGGCCAAGCAGCTGGGCGCGGCGGGCGAGGGCAAGCGCACGGACCGCATGGGCATGCTGCTGCTCATGTCGCCACCGGGCTACGGCAAGACGACGCTGATGGAGTACGTGGCCAGCCGCCTGGGCCTCACCTTCGTGAAGGTGAACGGGCCGGCGCTGGGCCACTCCGTGAAGTCGCTGGATCCGTCGGAGGCGCCCAACGCCACCGCGCGGCAGGAGGTGGAGCGCATCAACCTGTCCTTCGAGATGGGCAACAACGTGATGCTCTACCTCGACGACATCCAGCACACGGACCCGGAGCTGCTCCAGAAGTTCATCTCCCTGTGCGACGGCCAGCGCCGCGTGGAGGGTGTCTGGAATGGCCAGACGCGCACGTATGACCTGCGCGGCAAGAAGTTCTGCGTGGTGATGGCGGGCAACCCGTACACGGAGACGGGTGAGCGCTTCCGCATCCCGGACATGCTCGCCAACCGCGCGGACACCTACAACCTGGGTGACATCCTGGACGGCAAGGAGGAGCTGTTCGCGCTCAGCTACCTGGAGAACGCGCTCACCTCCAACCCGGTGCTGGCGCCGCTGGCCACGCGCGACCCGCAGGACGTGCACCGCCTCATCCGGATGGCCAAGGGCGAGGACGTCCCCTCTGGCGAGCTGAAGCACGGCTACGCGGCGGCGGAGCTCCAGGAGATCATCGCCGTCTTCCAGCGGCTCTTCCGGGTCCAGCAGGTGCTGCTCAAGGTCAACCTCCAGTACATCGCGTCCGCCGCGCAGGACGAGCGCTTCCGCACGGAGCCTCCGTTCAAGCTGCAGGGCAGCTACCGCAACATGGGCAAGCTGGCGGAGAAGGTCGTCTCCGCGATGACGGACGACGAGCTGGAGCGCCGCATCGACGACCACTACCAAGGTGAATCCCAGACGCTCACCACGGCGGCGGAGCAGAACCTGCTCAAGCTGGCGGAGATGCGCGGGCGCCTGACGCCGGAGAAGGCGAAGCGCTGGGAGGAGATCAAGCAGGGCTTCGCCCGCGTCAAGCGCATGGGGGGCAAGGAGGACGACCCCGTGGCGCGCGTCACCGGGCAGCTGGGCGCCATCGAGGAGCAGCTGGGCTCCGTGCGCGACGCGGTGGTGCAGGCCGCCGCGCAGGTGAACGCCCCCAGCGGCGACACGCCCGTGGCCCCGCACCTGGAGGCCCTGCGCGAGGCCGTGCTGGAGGTGGCCCGCGTGGGCCGCGAGGCCGCCCAGAAGCCGCCGGTGCAGGTCTCCGTCCCGGCGCCCCAGGTCACGCTTCCGGCTCAGCCCCAGGCTCCGGCCACCGACCTGGCCCCGTACCTCAAGCACCTGGCGCAGCTGCTCAAGGCCCTCACCGAGCGCGTGGCCACCCAGGCGGACGAGGCGCCCACGCTGCGCAACGCGCCCATGCCCCAGGCCGCCGCGCCGGACTTCGGCCCGTACATGGCGCAGCTGGCCAAGGCCATCACGGCGCTGGCGGACCGGCCGGTGTCGGTGTCCCTGCCCACTCCGGCGGAGTCGCTCCAGCGCGCCGCGAACGGCCCTTCACCGGCGGAGCTCAGCCGGCAGATTGAACTGGTGGAGGGCGCGCTGCTGCCCCTGGAGCGCGCCGCCCGCCGCAACGTGCAGGGCGAAGGCGAAGGCATCAAGGCGCTCCAGGTCTGGCAGGGCGTCACCGAAGCCCTGGAGCTGCTGCGCGGCATGCTGCGGCGATAGGGGTTGTGAAGAGGTCGTTTAATGTTTTGCGTTGAGTCTTGTTGCTGTCGGATCATTTCGGTAATTCCCGAGGAAGACCCTCTCTGGAAAGTGACTGGTAGCCCATGGGAAGTGGCCAAGCCGCGCAATTGGAACCTATCAACGCTGAATGGTCGAGTCATGAAGGAGCGTTAAGTGATGGACGAGCAGGAGGCTGATAAAGTTTTTCGGCAGCTTACATCCATCTTGGGAGAACTCGACCTCGGATGGGTGGTGGCGCAAGTATTGGAGCAAGTTCGCGTTGGTCAGACGAAGCGGGAGTCTGTTCCGATGGAGCAACTGGAACTGCCTCGTGATACCTTATCCAGTTCACTTGAAGTCCCGCGTAGTGGTTCTAAAAGCCGGAAGCCGCAGCGCAAGAAGGAGGTGTTGATTAAAACACTTGATTATTCGCGAAAGGATCGACTTGGCCTGTTGCTTGATGGGATCGAGCGAGCAGTGACTCAGACAGCAGATATGGAGTCGGCTGCTACAGAATTCTTTCGGCAGGAAAAATCAGGCGATGTCAGGTTTGAGCCGGATGAGGAGGAGCTAGGAGAGTCTATACGTCTTGGTCAAGCCATCGGAGAGCGCAAAGAGGCGCTTGGAAAACTCGGGGCTTTGATATCTGAACTCCGGGAGCAGATTGATGCCAATTAGAGCAAACCTTCTGAGCGAGATTCAAGCCGCTTTGGGGAGTGCCATCTCCCCGGGGCTTTCTACCGCGTCCGCTCACTCAGATATTTTCGAGGCTTATACATTCTCCTTGGTGTTGAGAGCGGCTCGTGCGGAAGGGGCTTCGATTGCCTACTACAACGTAGATGGGACGACTCCCTCAACCTTTGTTTTTAGGACCAGCCCTGGATACATCTTCTCAACACAGCATGCCTACACGCATGCGGAGATTTCTATTCCTGGGAAGCCTGTTCTTGAGGCCCATATTGGCGTGCGTGTTGAGGGGAAGTCTAGGGTGCTGCACGAATGCGATGTTGCAGTGATGTTCAAGGATGAGGCTGAGACATGTCGTATGAACAGTGTGTCTCCTCGTTCAGCCAAGGTGATCCTTGCTGCAGAATGCAAATTCTATGCAAGTAATTTGCCGTTGGGGATGGCAAGAGCTTTCCTTGGTCTTGCCTCGGACATATCGTGCATGGCCCGGTTCTTGGTTGTAAACACTGGGTCGGATTCGGTTGAGCAATTGCTGAGCCATCGGCGAGAAGATTGGGAGCATCAGGTGGTCCCTGGGTCGAACACCGTGCCTAGGATTGAGAATCAGTTTAGAGAGGTTTTTAAACGCTTCAAGGCGCTTAGGTGACGTGTAAGTGCTATCAAGTTGCCTTGATCTCTTCCAGGGGGATGTTCTCATCTTAAAAGCACTCATTGCATGAGGAGAGTGACTAGGTCGTGTTAGGAGGGGCGGCGCAGTTCACCCCAGCCCTGGAGTGCAATGCCATGCTGAACCTCAAGTCTGTTGTTTCTCTTTGCGCCGTCATGGGCCTCACGGCGTGTGGCGCTGGTGTGGAGGGGGAGGACGGCCTCGCCACGCAGGAGTCCGCGCTGGTGACGGGGACCTCCCAGGGCTGCACCTTCACCGTGTCGTCCGCGGCGCAGCCGGGCACCTTGCCCCCCGTCTACAACGTCACCGTCACGCGCGCGGCGGACGCCACCTGCGCGTACGGCGCGGGCAGCGTCGTGGTGGGCACCTCCACCGGCACCGCGCCCACGCTGTCGCTGGCGGCCAACGACCTGGGCGTGGCCGTGAGCTACACGTACAAGACGAGCGTCAGCGGCAGCTCGCCCCAGTCCCTGGGCATCCGGCACGTGGCTCCGGACACGCTGGACATCGTCCGGTACGCGGGGCTGTCCGTGTACCTGGGCCGGGGCTCCATCTACTCGGGCAGCCTGTCCATCGCCTCCAACGGGACGACGCTGACCGTGTCCGGCACGAAGAATGGCACCCTCTACGGGCAGACGGGCTCGGGCAACACGTACGTGGCCAGCTACCCGGACTTCTTCACCAGTGAGACGGCCCCGTCCATCATGACGTTCTGATGCCGTGACGGACGGGGTGGAAGAAGGGCGTGCCTACTTCTGGGGCGCGAACTGCTCCGCCCCGTCCACCGTGTCGTCGTCCAGCACCTTCTCCACGGAGTCCACCAGCTGCTGCCCGTCGGAGGCCGTCACGCGCAGCTGGAAGCGGCCCTCGCCCACGCCGGAGTCGGTGACGAAGTAGTTGTAGCTCTCGCGCTTCAGGGACTTCCAATCACCGTCGCGCCGCCACTCCAGCTTCTGGATGGGCAGCCGGTGGTTGCGAACCTGGATGGCCGTCCACCACGGGTTGCTGCCGTCCTTGAAGTGGTACTTCACCGGGCCGGCCACGTCGCAGGACACCGGCGTCCAGGTGATGTTGACCCTGCCGTCCTTGGCCTCGGCGATCTTGTCGAAGGCCTTGCGTGACAGGTCCAGGTGGCCCTTGTCGCAGTCCGGGCACTGGTCCACGATCAACACGCGCACGTTGCCCTTGGGCCCCACGATGTCCACGCACTGGCCACAGGCGGCGCTGTCTGCGTACTGCTCGCGGTTCATCGCGGCCACCATCAGGTCGCCGCTCTTGTCGTAGCTGCAGTTGCCCTCACCGGTGGCGTCGTAGAAGGTCGCAATCCCTTTCTGCTCGGAACCCAGCGGCACGCCCCCACCCGAGGCAGAGTCTCCGCATGCCCCACAGGCAAGCGAGGCCAGGGCCAACACCAACGCATTCTGCAATGAAGCGGGTCGTTTCATACCGCGCACTATACACGCGTCGCTCCGCGTCAAGGACAAGCAGGACTCTGTGTCTTGGTCCTGTCAGACAGACTTGTTAGCGTTCGGGCCTTCCCCTCCCAAAAAAGGAAAGGAATTTCCATGCTGAAGAACAAGCTGACGTCCGTGGTGTGCCTTGGCTCCGCCCTCGCGCTCTCCGCCTGTGGTGGTCCGGAAGCGGAGGACGGCGCGGAGCTGTCGCAGCAGAGCGCGCGTCTGACGACGGCGTCCTCGCAGGGCTGTGACTACGAAGCGACCACGGTGCAGATCACCACCTCGCCGCCGCAGTACAACATCGTCATCACCCGCACGGGCGGCGCCAGCTGTACGCTGACGACGGGCCAGTCGGTGGTGGTCCAGACCGTTCCGCTGGCCGCGCCGGGCACGGTGTCCCTCTCCGGCTCCAGCATGGGGCTCGCGGTGGGCTTCACGATGAAGAACGGCTGGAGCGGCTCGGCCGCCACCGTCATGGCCGTGCGCGCCGTGGACCCCACCACGCTCTCCACCACGCGCAACGCGGACATCTACTGCGACTACATGACGGGCAGCATCCTCACGGGCGGCGCCAACATCTCCGCCAACGGCACCGACCTGAGCGCCTCCGGCACCAAGGCGTGCAAGATCGGCGGCAAGTCGGGGACCTACTGGGTGGCGAAGTTCACCGACTTCTTCACCACCACCACGCCCCCCGTCATCACCACCATCTGAAGCACCCCTGAAAAAGCCCTGCCCGCCACCGGTGCATCCCGGTGGCGGGCAGGGCCCCCCTTGCTGCGCGTCTCCCCGGTGTGTCGTGCTGGGTACTGTCTAGCGGCCGCTGGCGGACGCGCTCATCAGCGCGCGGGCCTGGCCGATGAGGCGGACGAACTCGGTGCGGTCGGCGTCACCGCCCACGGCGCCCTCCGCCAGCTTCTGCGCGGTGCCCAGGCTCCAGCCCTCCGCGGCGGGCGCGGCGCGGAGGATGTCCGCGGTGGCGGCCACGGACACGGCGAAGCGGAAGTCGGAGGAGGCCGCGTCCATGGACGGCTTCAGGTTGGCGCGGGTGAGCGGGAAGGCCTGCTCCTTGGCCTCCGTGCCGTTGGGCGCCTTGGCGCGGATGCGCACCGTGGCCAGTTCCTGCGGCGCGTCGCCGGTCAGCTCCACCTCGTAGAGCGCCGTCACGGTGTGGCCCGCGCCAATCTCGCCCGCGTCCACCTTGTCGTCACGGAAGTCCTTGTCCGCGATGTCGCGGTTCTCGTAGCCCATCAGGCGGTAGCGGCTGACGGCCTTGGGGTTGAACTCCACCTGGAACTTCACGTCCTTCGCGATGACCTCCAGCGTGCCGGTCAGCTGCGTCTCGAAGACCTTGCGCGCCTCCTTCATGCTGTCCACGTAGAAGCTGTTGCCGTTGCCCTTGTCCGCCAGCTGCTCCATCAGCGAGTCGTGGTAGTTGCCCATGCCGAAGCCCACCGTGGTGAGGGTGACGCCCTCGGACACGTACTTCTGCACGCTGGCCAGCATGGCCTTGGGGCTCAGGTTGGGGCCGATGTTGGCGTCACCGTCCGTGAGCACCACCACGCGGGACACCACGCCGGCCGCGGCCTTCTTCACCGCGTGCTTGTAGGCCGCCTCCATGCCGGAGCCCATGGCCGTGCCACCGCCCGCGACCAGCGTGTCCAGCGCCGCGTGGATCTTCTTCACGTCCGTGGCGGGCGTGGGGGGCAGCACGTCCCGCGTGGAGCCCGCGTAGGTGACGAGCGCCACGGTGTCGTTCTCGTTGAGGTTCTTCACCGCGACCTTGATGGACTCGATGGCCAGCGGCAGCTTGTCCGACGACGCCATGGAGCCGCTGGTGTCCACCAGGAACACCAGGTGCGCGGGCTTGCGCTGCGAACGGGAGACGACCTTGCCCTGCACGCCCACGCGCACGAACTGGCGGCGCGCGTTGAAGGGGGACGGCGCGCCCTCCAGGTGCACCGTGAAGGCGCCTTCCTCCGGCGGCGTGTAGCGGTACTTGAAGTAGTTGACGAACTCCTCCACGCGCACCGCGTGGGTGGGCGGCAGCTGGCCCTGCTGCAGGTAGCGCCGCGCCATGGAGTAGGACGCCGTGTCCACGTCCGCCGCGAAGGTGGACAGGTTGTCCTTCGCCGTCTCCGTGAAGGCGTTGGGCTTGTAGACCTCGAAGGTGTTGCCGCCCTCGGAGATGCCCTTGTCGTCCGTCAGCTCCTTCTTGGACTTCTCCATGAGCTGCGTGGGCGCCGGGGCCACCACGGCGCCTCCCAGGGCCAGGGCACCGCTCGGGGCGGGCTTGGCCGGGGACGCGCGCCGCATCTGGGGCTCCGCGGCGGCCAGGGCCTCCGCGGGGGCAGGGGCACCGGCGGACGCGAACTCGTCCGCCGCGTACTCCCGTGCGGGCGCGGAGGCCGCGGTGGTGTCCCCGCGCTTCATCTTCCTCGCGGCCGGCGTGGAGGGCGGGGGCGGCGGCAGGTCTGTCTCTTATACCCATCTG
>NZ_RAWM01000136.1 GCF_003668875.1 Corallococcus interemptor
GCGCCGGCCCCCGCCGCGCCGCCGCCGAAGCCCGGCGTGCTCAAGCTGGCCATCGAGTCCATCCACCGCGACCCGCTCCAGCCCCGCCGCCACTTCGACGAGACGAAGCTCACCGAGCTCACCGACTCCATCAAGGCGCAGGGCCTGCTGCAGCCCATCCTCGTCCGGAAGAACCCGAACAAGGGCGGCGAGGGCTACCTCATCATCGCGGGCGAGCGCCGCTGGCGCGCGTCCCAGGCCGCCGGCCTCAAGGAGATCCCCGCCATCGTGCGCGAGGTCACCGAGGCCGAGTCCTTCGAGCTCGCCCTGGTGGAGAACCTCCAGCGCGCGGACCTGAACCCCATTGAAGAGGCGGACGGCTACCGGCGCCTGGTGGAGGAGTTCAAGCTCACGCAGGAGCAGGTGGCCCAGAAGGTGGGCAAGGAGCGCTCCACCGTCGCGAACGCGCTGCGCCTGCTGGCCCTGCCCCCGGACGTGAAGCTCATGGTGGCGGACGGGTCCCTCAGCATGGGCCATGCGCGCGCGCTGCTGGGCGTGCCCCGGCTGCCGGAGCTGCAGAACCTGGCGAAGCAGGTGACGGAGAAGAAGCTGTCCGTGCGCGACACGGAGCGGCTGGTCCAGCAGGGCAAGTCCGCGAAGGGCGGCAAGGACGCAGGGAAGCCGGCGCCCAAGGTGAGCCCGCAGGTGAAGTCGCTCACCGAGGAGCTGCAGCGCCGGTTGGGAACAAAGGTCCGTCTGTCGGAGAAAAGCCCGGGAAAAGGCACCCTGGAAGTCGACTTCTTCTCCTACGATGACCTCGACAGGCTGTTGAAGCTTCTGAGGAAGGAGTAGGGCGTGGCGCTCCTTGGCGGGAAGAAAGACGAAGCACCCAGCAAGCCCCTGTTCAAACGGGAGGAGGATTTCGTGTCGACGCGTCCGGGTGAGGTTCACACGCTTCTGGGTAAGGGAAGCGAGTTCGAGGGGAAGCTCACCTTCGAGGGTCAGGTTCGAATCGACGGCAAGTTCAACGGGCAGATTGTCACCAAGGACGTGCTCGTCATTGGCGACGGCGCCCGCGTGCAGGCGGAGATCCAGGCCGGCACCGTCATCATCAACGGCACCGTGGAAGGCAACGTGCGCGCCACGCAGCTCATCGAGCTGAAGCAGCCGGGCCGCGTGAAGGGCAACCTGGAGACGCCGTCGCTGTCCATGGACCGCGGCGTCATCTTCGAGGGCTCGCTCAAGATGGAGAACATCGGCAAGGGCGGCGGCAACCCGCCCCCGCCGGGAGAGAAGAAGTAACGGTGCCCGTCCACGCGTCCCACGCGCGGAAGACCCCGAGGCTCCTGGGCCTCGGGCTCGTCTCGCTCGGAGTCCTCTTCGGCGGCTGCGAAGGCTGCCAGAAGAAGGCACCGGGCGAGGATGTCCAGGCGGAGGACGCGGGGCTGCGCTCGGGCGTGAAGGTGCCGCTGCCGCCGGGCTGGTCCGCGCAGGTGGCCACCGACGGCAGCTTCCAGGCGGGCCCTCCCGGCCGCCCGGCGCTGCGCGTGGATTTGAAGCCGGGGCAGGGCGAGCAGATGCCCTCCTCGGAGACGCTGGCGGACAACGTCCGTCAGCAGATGAAGCAGTTCACGCTGTCGCTGGACCAGGAGGAGGACACCCCGTCCTTCGCCCTCCTTCGCGTGACCATGGCCCCGGCCCTGACGGACGGCGGTCTGGGCCCGGAGGCGCCCGCGTTCTTCGGCGCCCGGCGCGTGGGGGATGACCTGTTCCTGTGCGCCAGCCTCCCCGGCGCCAGCACCGAGGAGGTCCGCCTGGCCACCGAGGCCTGCCGTAGCATCCAGGTCCAGGCCGCGCCCCGCTGAAAGTGTCCCTGCGTGAGGGTCACGGCCTCCTTATTCAAGGAGCCGGAGACCCCATGGACGACTGGCGCAAGAACCTCATCGAAGACGCGGAAGGCATTGGCGAGCTGCTCGCGCGCACGAAGCGCATCGCCGTATTGGGCATCCGCCCGGAAGCGCAGGCGGACAAGCCCGCGCATGCCATCCCCAAGTTCCTCCAGGACCACGGCTTCGTCATCCTGCCCGTGCCCACGCACGGCGAGCAGGGGAGCATCCTGGGGACGCCCATCTCCATCTCGCTGAAGGACCTGCCCGGAGACGTGGACGTGGTGCAGGTGTTCCTGCGCCCGGACGACATCCCCCAATACGTGGACGCGATGCTGGCGAAGAAGCCGCATGCCGTCTGGTTCCAGCTGGGCATCCGCAATGACGCCGCGGCCGAGCAGCTGGCGCGCGCGGGCATCCGCGTGGTGCAGGACCACTGCATGAAGGTGGAGTGGAAGAAGCGCCACCCGGACGGGCGATAAGCGGCAGCGGGCAGTCCCCGGGAACGTCCTGCGCGGCCCGCGTGTCCTCATTACGTGAGACGGCGGATGTTTTCCGGTGGCTGTCACTGCGAGGGGATGGACTTCGGGGCCGACCCGAGGTGCAATTCCGTCCACGCGCCGTCAGCCGGAGTCCCCGGGACTTCCCCAAAGCCTTCTGACTTCCTAACCTTAGCTTCCCGACCTGTGTCGAGCGTCCGCCCGTCCCGGGTCTTCACGCTGTGCCCCTCGTAAGGAGTCCGCGCATGACGCTCACCGAGATGCTTCCCCTCCCCCTGGCCGTCGTGGAGATCGGGCCCCTGGGTGAGCAGCTAGCAGCGGCGGGGGGACTGGTCATCACCGCGGCGGCCGCGCTCTGGGCCGCGTGGACGCGCCCGCAGCAGCCGGCTCCGGTGCCGGTGCCCGCGCGCCGCAACCCGCCGCGCCGCCGCTAGGCCGCACCGTCGTCCGGATGTTCTGGGGCCCGTGCCCGGCGCGCTGGAAGGCAGCGCCGGGCGGCCCTCCCGCCTCAACGCTTCATCGCCAGCGACAGCGCGAAGTCTCCGTCCGCGTCCGTCCACCACGCGGCCAGGTCGAGGCCCGCGTCGCTGAGCTCCGCCTGCACCTGCTCGCGACAGAACTTGCAGCTCACCTCCGTGCGCAGACATTCGCCTTGCGCGAACTCCACGCGCCGCTCCAGGTCCTTGAGCCACACGGACTGGGCCTTGCGTGAGATGAGCCGCATCTCGATCCACTTGTTCGTCTCGTCGAACGGGGCCAGGTGCTCGAAGGCCTCCGGGTCGAAGTCCGCGTTCAGCTCGCGGTTGAGCACGCGCAGCACGTTGCGGTTGAAGTCCGCCGTCACGCCCGCGCTGTCGTTGTAGGCGGCGAACAGGCGCTCGCGGTCCTTGATGAGGTCCGTGCCCAGGAGCAGCCCGTCTCCAGGCTTCAGCCCCGACGCCAGCTCGCGCAGGAACAGCGCGCGCTGCGCGGGCTTGAGATTGCCGATGGTGCCGCCCAGGAACGCGACGAGCCGCCGGCCGCCGCCCGGGATGCGGCCCAGGTGCTGCTCGAAGTCGCCCACGACGGCATGCACGGCGATGCGCGGGTACTCGCGCGCCAGGCCCTGCGCCGCCTTGCGCAGGAAGGCCTCGCTCACGTCGAAGGGGACGAAGCGCTTGAGCTGCCCGGCCGCGTCCATGGCGTCCAGCAAGAGGCGCGTCTTCTCACTGGTGCCGCTGCCCAGCTCCACCAGCGTGTCCGCGCCGCTCAAGCGCGCCACGTCGTCCGCGTGGGCGCGGAGAATCTCGCGCTCGCGGCGCGTGGGGTAGTACTCCGGCAGGCGGGTGATGTCGTCGAAGAGCTGGCTGCCGCGCTCGTCGTAGAGCCACTTGGGGCTCAGCTCCTTGGGCCCGTGGCACAGCCCCTCCAGCACCTCCGCCCGCAGCGCGCGCCGCGCGTCCCCGGGTTGCACGTGCACGTCCACCTGCACGCCCGGCGAGTCATGGCCCTCCGTGACGCGCGCCTCGCCCTGCTCCGTCCTCATCCTCATGTGGCCCTCACTTCACGTCGCGTGCACAGCGGAAGCCGGCGAAGATCTGCCGGCGGATGGGGAAGTCCCAGTTGCGGAAGCTGTTGCGCACCGCCACGGGCGCGCTCGCCCAGGCGCCGCCGCGCAGCACCTTGGAGGCGTTGCCGAAGAAGACCTCCGAGTACTCGCGGTACGGAAAGGCCCGGAAGCCCGCGTACGGCTGGAAGTCGCTGGCGGTCCATTCCCAGACGTCGCCCAGGAGGCCCCAGACGCCGTCCGCGCTGCCGCCCGGGGGATGGCTGCCCACGGGGGACGGGCCCCAGCGCGTCCCGCCCAGGTTCGCGTGCGCGTCCGTGGGCACGGCGTTCCCCCAGGGGTGCGCGCGCTGGACGCCGTCACTGCCCTGCGCGGCCTTCTCCCACTCGGCCTCCGTGGGCAGGCGCTTGCCGGCCCAGCGCGCGTACGCGTCCGCCTCGTACCAGGACACGTGCTGCACGGGTTCGTCCTTGGGCAGCCGCTCCACGGTGCCGAAGCGGCGGCGCAGCCAGGTGTGATTCCCCTGCCGGCTCCAGAAGAGCGGGTGGCGGATCCGCTCGGCCTTAATCCACTCGAAGCCCTTGGGGTCCCACCAGCGCGCGTCCTCGTAGCCGCCGGACTCCACGAACACGAGGAAGTCCCCCGTGGTGACGGGGTGCGCGTCCAGGAGGAAGGGCGCCACGTCCACGACGTGTCCGGGGCGTTCGTTGTCGTAGGCCCAGGGGTCGTCGCTGCCCAGGCGCACCGGGCCGCCGGGGATGAAGACCTCGTGCTGTGGCACCGCGCCGGGCTGGGGCCGCAGGGCCTCCACCGGGTGGTATTCCACGTGCGTCATCAGCTGCAGCGTGGCGGCCAGCGTCTCCGCGTGCTGCTGCGCGTGCTGCGCCACCATGCCGTAGACGAAGCCGCCCTGGAGCAGCGGATCCTCGCTGTCCTCGGGCAGCGTCTCCAGGTGCGCGCCCACCGCCGCGCGCACCCGGGTGGCGTAGGCCCAGGCGGCCTCCGGCTCCAGCAGGGGCAGCGTGGCGCGCGTGTTCCTGGGGTGGCGGAAGGCGTCGTAGATGGCGTCGAACGCGGGGTCCGTGAAGGCCGGGGCCCCCAGCGCGCGCAAGAGCCACTGCTCTTCGTAATTGGCCACGTGGGCCACGTCCCAGACCAGCGGGGACATGAGCGGCGAGTGCTGCCGCATCAACTCCGCCTCCGGCAGCGGCGCGAGCATCGCCTGGATGCGCTCCCGCCCCGCCTCCAGCTCCCGCCAGGCCCGGCGCTTCCACGACGGGGCCTCGCCGACGCGGGTCCTTCCCTGCTCAGTGCTCCTCAGCGACATGGTCGGCCCAAGGTAGGAAGGGGCTCCGGGACCCGCTAACCCCCCGGCCCCCCCTGGTTTGAACGACCCGTGAGGGAGCACACGTTTGCGAGCCCGCTCCCCTCCCACGGAGACAGGGAGTCCTAATCCGCGCCCTCCACGCTGTCGGGGAATTCTGGACCGAAGGGTTCGTTTCTACACAAATGATATCCCCGTCCGGGAGCCACCCCCTGGGGTGGGCATTTGTCCACCAGTGGTCGGGGTATTCCGGGAAGGCGTGTCCGTGTGGGGGAGGGGGTCCCTATGCTGCGGGACATGGTTGAGCCCGTGCAGCACAAGCCCGTGCTGGTGGTGGAGGACGACGAGGATGCTCGCGCCGCCATCGCCGAAATCCTGGAAGCGGACGGCTACGAGGTGGCCGTCGCCGCCAACGGCCGCGAGGCCCTGGACGAGCTCCAGCACCTGCCTCCGCCGAGCCTCATCCTGCTGGACCTGCGCATGCCGGTGATGGACGGCCCGGAGTTCCTGCGCCACCTGCGCGCGGACTGGCCCCGGCTCAAGGCCGTGCCGGTGCTGCTGTTGTCGGGCGTGGGGACGGAGGCGCTGCCGGACACCGGCGGGCTGTTGAAGAAGCCCATCGTCCCGGACGAGCTGCTGGCCACCGTGGGCCGGCTGTCCGGCCGGAGCGCCTGAAGCCGCCGAGGGACTTCCGGGGGTGTCAGCCCAGCCGCGTCACCGCGAGCAGCGTGAGGGTGCTGGCGCGCGGGTCCTTCTCGTAGAGCAGCTCCAGGTCGTGGCCCTCCACGCGGTGCCGCGCCGGTCCCGCCACCGAGTCCTGGTTCTTCGTCCGTTCCGCCAGCCGCGCGAGCGCCTGCTGCAGGGCCTCGAAGGCTTCGGAGGACATCCGCCCCACCTCGCGCCACGCAGGCGGCGCGTAGTGAACGCGGTACGGAAGGATCAGGCGGTTTCTCGCGGAAGACTGGGACACGGGTTCGGTTCCTCGACGCACCCTCCCTCTTGCGAACCGCATGCCTGCCCGCCACTCCCGGGAATTCCGGGCACTTTCACGGTGGGTCGGCCGTGACGTCTGAAGAACTTACGGGCTGGCCCGAAATCGTAGGGGAAGAAATGACTGGCCGTATGGCAGGCCTGGAAGAGGGGTGAAGGGCCCCTGGCGGCCTGCCCGGGTGGGGCTGGGGCGGGCCAGGGGCGTGGGGTGGCTGCCCCCTTCCGGGCGGGTGCGCAGCGTTGAGGGGACGGGCCCGCTCCCGGCGCCCGCGCTCACCCCCGAGGAGACACACCCATGGCACGGAGGACTTCCACCCCCTGGTCGCTCACGAACGGGGTGTTGTTTGGCCTGGCGGCGGGCGTGTTGCTGGCGCTGGCCCAGACGGCGCTGGCGGTGGCGGCGGGGGAGGGGGCGCTCGTGCCGGTGCGGATGAGCGCGGCGGTGGTGCTGGGGCCGCCGGCCTTCACGCCGCAGGTGTCCACGGCGCTGGCGGTGGCCGTGGGGCTGGGGGTGCACCTGGTCGCCGCGGCGGGCTGGGGGGTGGTGTACTCGCTGCTGGACGCGATGCTGCCGGTGGATGGCCGGGGGCGCTGGGAGTTCCAGGCCGCGGTGGGGATGCTCTTCGGCATCTTCGTGTGGATGGTGGACTTCCAGCTGCTGGCGCGCGGCTACTTCCCCTGGTTCCTGAGCGTGCCGCAGTTCCTCCAGATTGTGTGGCACGCGGTGTTCCTGGGGCTGCCCATGGCCCTGCTCTTCACGGCCGCCGAGCGCCGGCGCGCACCCCTCCCGGAGCCCACCCCCTGAGTGGGATGCGGGGTGGGAAAAAACGCCAGAGGTAAGGTGACATGACCCGACCTTCAGGGTTATGCAGCGCCCGGTGCCATGGAGGCGCTTTCCACCCGGGACGGGCAAGGGCATGGACACGGAACTGGCGGGAATCCTTGGCGCGGCGGCGCGGAACGTGCGGGTGAAGCTGGGTCTGACGCAGGCGGACGTGGCGGACCGCATCGGCATGGCGTCGGAGGTGTATGGCCGGCTGGAGCGGGGCCACATGCTGCCCAGCGTCCAGAACCTGCGCCGGCTGTGCGTCGTGCTGAACATCCCGCCGCACGACCTCTTGGGGTTGGGCGAGGAGTTCGCGGCGCCGCCGCCGAAGGAGAAGCCCCGGGCGCGGACGGAGGAGGACGTGCCGGAGATGCGGCGGCTGATGCGCAACCTGCGGCGGCTGACGCCGGTGCAGCTGAAGCTGATGAACCTGGTGGCGTCCGCGATGCAGCAGCAGAAGAAGAAGCCCTGAAGGGGCGCGGCGTTAGACTGGGACCACCATGGTTGAAGAGCTGGTGAGGAGGCTGGGCCTCCAGCCCCATCCGGAGGGTGGCTACTACCGGGAGACGTACCGGGCGGCGTTCCAGGTGCAGACGCTCCGGGGACGGAGGTCCGCGGGGACGGCCATCTACTACCTGCTGCAGAAAGGCGAGTTCTCCGCCTGGCACCGGGTGGTGGGCGCGGACGAGCTGTGGCTGTTCCACGACGGGGAGCCGCTGGCGTTGCACCTGGTGCACGAGGACGGCCGGCTGGAGACCCAGGTGCTGGGCCGGGACGTGACGCAGGGCCATCAGCCGCAGGTGTTGGTGCCGGCGGGGGTATGGCAGGCGGCGGAGCCGCTGGGGGCGTACACGCTGGTGGGCTGCACGGTGTCGCCGGGCTTCGAGTTCGCGGACTTCGAGCTGCCGGAGGCGGACGCGATGGTGGCCCGCCACCCGGCGCACGAGGCGCTGCTCCGGAGGTTCGCGAAGCCCGGCCCGCGCTGAGTCAGGTGCCCCAGGGGCGAAGCGGGGTGAGCAACCCCGCCGCCTGGAGGCGCGCCTGGACGTCCGCGGCGAGGGCGACGTGAGCGGGATTGGCGACGCTGAACTTCTCCTGCGTGAGGGTGATGAGCGTGCCCCGGTCCGGGATGCGCTCCACCTGCACAGGGGAGGGCAGCGGGGGCACGGGCCCGCGGAAGTCGGCGAGGTAGGTGACCCAGCCGACGAAGGTGCCGGGCTCGGGGAACCGGCCGGCCATGAGCTGTTCCCGATGCTCATGCGAGGTACAGAGACCGAATTCTGGCTCCCAGGCGAGCGCCATGGCGCGCACCACGCCGGTCAGGACATGGGCGGTCAACACCCGCTCCGCGACCTGGCCCATGCTGTGACCGTCGAGCAGACAGACGGAAGCCATATGCGTCGCGGCGCTGCCGCAGTGGCCGGTGACCTTCGAGGCCTCCTCTTCGTTTTCGCCAGCCCAGAGCCAGAAACGGGACATGTCCATGAACCGGCTGGCCTTGCCTCCCAGGAGCTTGGAGAGGGTGGCCTCACCTGGAGACACCTGTCGCTTTCGCGCCTTCTCGAAGGTCGCGGCCGTCTGGTGCCAGCGGTTCCACGAGGGTTCCAAGGGGCCCAATCGTTGGAGGAATGAACTCAGTCGGTGGGCGCAGGCCTCGACAGGTTCCTGCCGGGCCAGCCAGTAGCAGCCTGAGTAGTACGTCTCAGTCATGGTTCCAGGACTCCTTAGCGCGGCACCGGAGCGACGTGCACGACCTCGAAGGTCTTGTAGCCCCGGCTTTCGAATGATCTGCGAAGGAGCTCTGCGAATCGCTCCTCCGCGACGAACCAACGGACGCGCATTCCACGAGCCATGAAGTATTGCCGCTCGGCTTGTGCAAGCACCTTGTCGAAGCCCTTGAAGAACTCCTTCAGTGTCATGTTGTCCTGGATGAACTTCGCGTAGCCCGGGCCCTTGGCCTCCAGCAGCACGTTCTCCACCGGGTCGTAGCCGTCGAAGTCGACCTCGTCGTCTCCACTCTTGAGCCGGTACGCGGAGCCCTTCGGCGTTCCGGTCACCTGGGCCTGATAGTCGCGGGCTCGGTCGGACATCGACTCGTTGACCTGGACCCACTTGCCCGGGCCTCCCGTGTTGCTGCTCGGAGGCGGTGGCCCCACGACGGCCATGGTCACCGCCGTGGACGCGAGCGTGACCTCCACCACTCCGCCCACCACCCCTACCGCGCTCACGTCCAGCACCTGCACCGGGCCCAGACTCACCGCACCCGGGAAGCGCGGCATGGCCGCGAGCGCGGAGGACAACCCCATCGTCACGCCGTGACTCACCGCCACTGTGACCGCGAGCACGAAGACGCGTGCCACCTCCGGCCCCAGGGTCCGCGCGAAGACCTCCGCTGCTTCCTCCAGCTCCTGGAACGTCGTCGCCCGGTCCGTGGCGTCCTTCAGCGCGGCACACGCCCGCACCACCGCGAGGAACGACTGCACCCCCACGTACGCCAGGAACACAGCGGCAATCACCGCCGCGGCCTTGGTGAACAGCGGCTCCGGTGCCGCCGCCAGCACCACCCAGGACGCAATTGCTCCCGAGACCACGGACACGAAGAACGCCGGGTCCAACGTGTCCTGCAACGCGGCCCCGATGCTCGCGCGCAGGGGCTCCAGCGACATGCCTACCGCGAGCGTCAGCCGGTCCAGCTCACCAAAACCCGCGCCGTCCTCCAGCAACGACAGACAGTCCCCTGGAGCCTCATGCGCCCGGCACCACCGTCCGTACCGGTCCCGCAGCATGAACCCGAGGCTCCGGTCCAGCTCCGCTCCCTGCTTCGCGACCGCATGCACCACCCTCGGTGCCCGCACCCTCAGCGGCACCTCCAGCACCAGCCGCGTCAGCGCCTCCTCGAACTCCCGAGCACTGACGGGCGCGTACGTCCGGGTCCCCTGCTCCGCGCGCAGCCGCACCGTGGGGCCGCTGGCGCAGCCCGTGAGCAGCACGAACAACAACATCCACACGCCAGCCCTGTGCGCATCCATGCGGCCAATGACACCCCGGAAAGACAACGGGGCGGAAGGCCCGTGATGGACCTCCCGCCCCGAAGGGGCACCGCCGTCAATGACAGACGGCTAGTGGTTCTTCACCGTGAAGCTGAAACTCTGGATGACGAAGTTGTCCACCGCGTCCGTCATCCACACGTCCACCGTGTGCGTGCCATCCAGCAGCTCGCGCGTGTCCAGCTCCGCGGTCCAGTTGCCGTTCGACTGGAGCGTGCCAGCGCGGATGCCCGACCCGTCCCGAGCGAAGGCCACGTTCTTGATGCCGCTCAGCGCATCCGTCACCCGCGCCGTCAGCGTCACCACGCCGGCCGCCGTGCTGCCCAGCAGGTTCTGCGCATTCGGCTGCAGCGTCACGCCGGAGTACACCGCGCGGGAGTCCTGCGCGCCCGTGGCGGTCCACGTGTCCGTCGCGATGCTCCACGGCAGGCTGAACACGCCGTCGCCGTCCGCGTCGTCATCCGCGCCAATCGCCACGCCCGCCACGAAGAAGGTCACCACGCCCCGCAGCGGCCCCGTCACCACCGCGTTGGTGGACGCGTTGCGCACCCGCGCGGACAGCAGCGTCGCCTGGCCAATGGTCACGCTCGCGTTCGCGGCCGGCGTGAGGATGGCCGTCGTCGTCGCCACGCCCGTCACCGGAGGAGGCGGCGGCGTATACGTCTTGGCGCGAGCGGACGCGGACACGCCCGGCGCGCCACCGGAGGACGCCGTCACCGTGACCTCCGACAGCAGCGAGGGCAGCAGGTTCGCCGGCGCGCGCACCGTCAGCGTCACCGTGGACTCCTGGCCGGCGGCCAGGAACACCGTGGGCCGGCTCAGCGTGGCCGTCCAGCCCGGCAGGCCGCCCGGCTCGTCTTCTCATTGGGGTACAGGCTGCCCTCGTGCAGCCAGTTGCCCGCGGGCCGCTGGTCCGTCTGGATGCGCGCGCCCAGGAAGTCCAGGTTGCCCTGGATGGTGCGGCCGTTCGAGGTGGCCTGCGCCATGTTGTAGCCATTGGCCTTCTGCGTGGACTCCGTGTTGGTGGCGGCGGACGCCGGCAGGCTGAAGGCAGACAGCAACAACGCCGCGAACACGACGAGTCGCGCCGCCCAACGGGGCGGCGTACGGGATACGGCTGATGACATGAGGGAACGTCCCGGCGCCCCCCCCCTACTGACCCCGGGTGCGCTTCCACAACTCGCGCAGCAGGATCACCCCGAACTGTGAGTCATTGAGAATGTACCGGCGCCACAGGCGCTTGGGCTCGTGGGTGAGGCGGTAGAGCCACTCGAAGCCGGCCTTGGCGATCCACTCCGGCGCGCGCCTGGCGGTGCCAGCGATGAAGTCGAACCCCGCGCCAATGCCAATGGCCACCGTGGGCCCCAGCTTCTGGGCCACCTGGGAAATCCACACCTCCTGCTTGGGGCTGCCCAGCGCGACGAAGAGCAGGTGCGGGTCCTTCTCCCGGATGCGCGCGACAATGGGGTCGTTCTGCGCGTCGCCCGCGTCCAGGTTCACCATGGGCGAGTCCCAGCCCACCACTTCGATGCCGGGGTACTGCGCCTGGAACTGCCTGCCCACCTTCTCCGCGACGCCCGGGCCCGCGCCCAACAGGAAGATGCGCCACTTGCGCTCGGCGCCCAGCTTCACCAGCGGGAGGATGAGGTCCGAGCCCGCGATGCGCTCCGGCAGGGACACGTCCAGCATGCGCGACGCCCAGACGATGGGCATCCCGTCCACCACGCTGATGGTGGCCTTCGAGTACGCGTCGCGGAAGCGCGTGTTCGTCTCCGCCAGCACGACGTGGTCCACGTTGGCGGTGAAGACGTAGCCACCCTGGTGCGCGTCCACCAGCTCGCCAATGGCGGTGATGGCCTCCGGGAAGGTGAGCTGGTCGATGGTGAGCTGCCCGATGTTCAGGCGCGGGCGGGAGGAGGCGGGGGCGTGTGCGGTGGTCAAGGCGTCGTCTTCACTTCACCGTGAGGTCCAGCACGGTGATGGAGTAGGGGGGAAGGCGCTGCGACAGGGTCTGCTCGGCCTGCTTGCCGGTGGCCTGTTCGGTGAAACCGCCCGGCGCGCCCGAGTACCCCATGACGCGCACGGTGTTGAGCGAGCCGCAGCCCTTGAACTCCACCTGGGCTTGAGCGGCCTGCTCGGGGTCGAAGTTGAGCAAGACGGCCGTGAGCTTCTTGCCGGAGGCGTCCCGCGACGCGAAGAGGCTGGTGCCCTCCGGCGCGGTGGTGGACAGGCCGTTGTCCTGGAAGCGGCCGCCCTTGCCGTCGAAGTCGCGGTACGCGCGGAACGCCCAGAACGTGGGGCTGTTCTCCGCGGGGTACTGCCAGAAGAACGCGGACGTGAGCCCCTGCTGCCCGAAGCGGCCCAGGGCCTCCGCCTGCGCCAGGCCGCCGCTCATGTGCTTCATGGCGCCGAAGTTGTATTCGCCAATGGAGATGCCCCGGCCGGGGTAGTTCTCCGCGATCCACTGCTTCACGCGGGGAATCAGCTGGATGGGCTGGCCAATCCAGGACTCGTCCTTGTACGTAGGGTCCCACAGCGCGCGCGTGGAGCGGATCCGCCGCGCGTTGGTGTCCGGGTCGGTGGCGCCCTCCAGGCCCAGGCCCACGTTGGTCTGCGGGTAGAAGTGCACGTCCACCACGTCCAGCAGGCGCACGCCGGTCTTCTTCTCGTGGTCGCGCAGCTCGCGCAGGTACCAGGCCAGCAGCGGCACGTCGCCGTGCGCGCGGCGGTCCGTGTACGGCGGGCGGCCGGGCGCGAAGTCCGCGGCGGACCAGAAGTAGTTCGTCCAGCCCCACTCGGCGGGGCCGGCGATGACGGCGTCCGGATCCGCCTTCCGCACCACGGTGCCGTAGTCGATGGTGCGCTTGAGCAGCTCGTCGTAGGTGAGCGGTTCGGGGTGCACGTCCCGGTGCGTGGAGCTCCAGAGGGCGGGCTCGTTGTCCAGGATGTACATGTTCACGCCGCGGGCACCACCACGCTTCGCGTCCTGGGACTTGAGCGACTTCACCCACTCGCCAATGAACTCCGGCGGGGCCTGCACGCTGGTCGTCGTGGGCGCGGCGGGGACCAGGGGCGTGCCGTCGCGGCGCACGCCGTTGCCGCCCGCGGGCTCCGTGTCGTCCTGGGCCTGCTGCGGGCCGAACTCCGACACCGGGAAGCCCACGGAGGACGTGTCCTTGGCCACCCAGCCAATGAGCGGCAGCGTGAGCGCGGACTGCACGTTGTGCTTCTGGTTGGACTCCAGGAAGTCATCCGCGCCGAAGCCCAGCTGCACGTTGCGGAAGTACCAGTCGTTGCCGGTGTTCCACGCGCGGCCCAGCTTCCAGTTGTAGCGGGACGTGGGGTTGCCGCCCCAGCGGCGGATGGTGGCGCCCAGCTTCCACTGGTGCGTGTCCGTGGTCTCCTTGTTGCCGTCCAGCGCGATGCCGTAGATGAGCGGGCTGATGGGCTTGGAGGGCGCGGTGCAGTCGATGATCATCTTCGACTCGCGGCCGTCGCCCCGGCCCATGCGCCCGCCGCCGGCCGCGCGCGCGGCGGCCACGTCCGGGGACAGCGGCACCAGGGCCACCTTGTCGAAGAGCACCCAGTCCCGGGCCACCTCCTTCGACGCGCGGAACACCAGCCGGTCGAAGGGCTCACCGCGCGGGTTGAGGACCTCCATGGGCACGACGACCTCCGCCCACTCGCGGTCCTTCTTGACGATGAACTCCGGGCTGATCCGCACGTGCGGGAACGTCGCGGCGCCGGGCGCGTCCAGGCGCACGTCCAGGAACTCGCCGTAGGACTCCGGGGCGGTGAAGCGGAAGGTCAGCGCGCCGTACGCGCCCTGGAGCTTGGGCCGGTAGAGGATCCACCCGCCGTAGTTGAACATCCGCAGGCGCGCGGGCGCGCCCCTGGGCAGCTCACGCGGGGCCCAGCCGATGTCCTTCCAGCCGGCCTGGATGCCCCCGTCGTAGACGGCCACCGAGTCCGTGGCGGCGGGCTGCGCGGCGGGCGGAGTCTCTTTCGTAGCGCCCTGCTGGGCCATCGCCACGCCGGCTCCGCCGCCCAGCACCGCGCAGGTGAGGATGACGGTCCGCTTCCACCGCGCGTGCTTCGCCCTGTCTGCCATGACCTTCCTCAACGCATCCCCCGGAACGAACCGGCACAGCGGATCAACGAACGGCGACGGCTACAGCGGGACCTCGTCCTGGTCCTTGCGCGGGAAGATGCGCGCGGGGATGCCCACCGCCACGCTGTCCGGCGGCACGTCCTGGAGCACCACGGCATTCGCGCCAATGCGAGACCGGGCGCCAATGCGCACGGGCCCCAGGATGCGGGCGCCCGCGCCAATCCAGACGTCGTCCTCGATGGTGGGGTAGCCGTTGTCCTTGGCGGTGCCCACGGTGTTGTTGCCGTAGAAGCGCACGCGGTCGCCAATGCGCGCGTCGCCGCCAATGACGACGCCCAGGCTGTGCACGAAGTACACGCCCTTGCCCAGCGTGACGTCCTTGCCAATCTCGATGCCCATCACCGCCGTCTGGGCCACGCGCAGCACGTGGTTCACCAGCGGGATGTGGAAGGCCAGCGCCGCTTCCCGCGCGCGGTTGAGCGCGGTGATGCGGTACGAGTCACTGGTCAGCACCACCTTGGCGATGGACTTCGCGTCCGTCGTCCCGGTGGCCGCCTTGGCCATCTCCAGCGCGTCCGAGATGAGGGCTCCGAACATGGCTTTCATCCTTGGGGCTCTCCCCGGCCCTGCAGGTAGCGAGCGAAGCCCCGGGCCACGCCCATCCAGCCGCCGGCCTCCGTGCGGGCGCCGCGCAGGTACTCCATGCCGTACGCCACGGACGTGCCCGCGAACGCGGCGCCGGTGAGCCCCAGCTTGTCCGCGACGCTGGAGGCCTTCACCACGGCCTCCGTCAGCTTGCGCGACGCCTCCGGCGCCACCACCGCGGAGGCGAGCAGCGGGCGCGACAGCAGGTTCGTCTCGAAGAAGAGGCGCCAGGGGTTCACGCCCTTCACGTCCGGGTGCTTCACGGAGACGTGGGTGTCGAACATGCCGTAGCGGTGGGCGCGGCGGATCCACTTCTCGAAGCTGACGTGGTCGCTGCCGTGCAGCACGTACGCGTCCGGCGCGAAGAGGAACGCGCAGCCGGCCTTCTCCAGGCGCACGCCCAGCTCCACGTCCTCGGACTGGCCCAGCGTCTTGTCGAAGCCGCCCACGCCCACGTAGTCCGCGCGGGGGAAGGACACGTTGCCCGTGTACAGGTGGTTGCCGCGCGCCTTCGCGCCGGGGGTGGACAGCTCCTCGGCCATGCGGTTGTTCAAGTACGCGTACCAGCGCTCGAACAGCGGCATCTCCCCGATTTCGGGGTCCGGCCGGATGCGGCCCAGCACCACGTTGCGCGAGCCCGGCGGGTGGTGGCCCAGGTGGCGCGCGAGGAAGTCGGACGCCACCTGCATGTCGTCATCCGTGACGAGCACCGTGGCGCCCCGGGCGGCCAGCACGCCCCGGTGCCGCGCGGCGGCGGCGCCCGCGTTCTCCTGCACCTCCACGCGCAGGGTGTAGGGCAGCTTCAGCGCGGAGAGCGGGCCCTTCACGTCGGTGGCGGAGCCGTCGTCCACCACCACGACCTCGAACTGCTCGGGCGGCAGCGTCTGGCCGGCCAGCTGCTGGAGCAGGCGGGTGATGAGGGGCAGCCGGTTGTACGTGGCGATGACGACGCTGAGCCGGGGGGCCGGGCCAACGGGAGACTCGGAAGGGCTCATGGCTTCTTCTTCCTGGCGGCGTCCGCGCGCTTCTGCTTCTTCGTGGGATGCGGGAAGGTGACGCTGCCGGCGAAGCGGTCCTCGCCCACCAGCTGGAGGGTCTTCTGCGCGGAGCCGAAGTCCGTCTCGCCCAGCGTGACGACCAGCAGGGCGGTGTCCGCGGCCAGGGCCAGCGGGAGGCTCGCGGGGTGGGTGATGAGCGAGTCGATGACCACGACCACGCGCTCCCCCTGCTCCACGCGGCGGCGGACCTCCTGGACCATCCGGGGCGCGCCGGCGGGCTCGATGCCGGTGGCGTCCACCAGGCGCAGGGGAGGCTCCGGGTAGGGCGCGCCGGCGTCCATCAGGGCCTGGCCCGCGTCCAGCGCGGGGGCTCCGGGGTGGGCCGGGACGACGACGAGGTAACTCCAGGCGCGGCGGTCCAGCGCGAACCACAGCCGGGACAGCTCCGGCGAGGGCACGGCGCTGGCGGGCGGGGTCTCCTCTGCGGGCGGCGGGGGGCTTGAATCGGCGGACATGGGAGCGCGGACGGTATAACGCAATGAGGCGGCATCACCCAACGACCCGGACAGGCGGGCAGGCGGAGGAGCGTGCCGCCGGTCTGCTGTCACGGCTGACACCCCCCATGGCGTGGCTTTGGGCCCGGGGAGCGTGGGGACGCGCCGTGTTATGGAAGGGGCGTGCAGAAGATCGGCTACCTGATTCCCGAGTTCCCCGGACAGACCCACATCTTCTTCTGGCGCGAGCTGCAGGCGCTGCCGGGGAAGGGCGTGTCACCGGAGCTGGTGTCCACCCGTCCGCCGCCCGCGCGCATCATCAGCCACAGCTGGGCCCGCGAGGCCATGTCGCGCACGGAGTACCTGGCGCCGCCGCCCCCGCTGGGCGTGGCGAAGGCCGCGCTGGAGATTGCCCGGGCCATGCCCACGGGCTGGGCGCGGGTGCTGGCCTCCATCGCCCGCGCGGAGGGCCTGGACGCGAAGGGCCGCGCGCAGCTGGTGGCGTTCGCGGTGATGGGCGGCCGGCTGGCGTCGCTGGCGCGCGAGCGCGGCTGGACGCACGTGCACGTGCACTCCTGCGCCAACGCGGCGCACGTGGCCATGTTCGCGCACCTGCTGTCGGGGCTCACGTACAGCATGACGCTGCACGGGCCGCTGGACGACTACGGCCCCAACCAGCGGGAGAAGTGGCGCCACGCGAAGTTCGCGTTCGTCATCACGAAGAAGCTGCTGGGCGAAGTCCGTCAGGAATTGGCCGGGAGCCTGCCGGACCGGATCGAGCTGGCGCCCATGGGCGTGGAGCTGTCGCGCTTCCAGCGCACGGTGCCCTACGAGCCGTGGTCCGGTGAGGGGCCCCTGCGGCTGTTCGCGTGCGGCCGGCTGAACCCGTGCAAGGGGCACGCGGACCTCATCGACGCGGTGGGGATGCTGCGCAAGAAGGGCATCGACGCGCGGCTGTCCATCGCGGGCGAGGACGAGGCGGGCGGCACCACGTACCGCAAGGTGCTGGAGGCGAAGCTCGCGCAGGACGGGCTCACGGACGCGGTGACGCTGCTGGGCGCGGTGAGCGAGGACGTGGTGAAGGACGGCATCCAGCGCTCGCACCTCTTCGCGCTGGCGAGCCTCCAGGAGCCCCTGGGCGTGGCCATCATGGAGGCCATGGCCATGCGCGCGCCGGTGGTGGTGACGGGCGCGGGCGGCGTGAAGGAGCTGGTGGACGACGGCGTGGACGGCGTGCTGGTGCCGCCGCAGGCGCCCGCGGTGCTGGCGGAGAAGCTGGAGAAGCTGGCGCGGGACCCGGCCGAAGCGGTGCGGCTGGGCGAGGCCGGCCGCCGCAAGGTGGAGGAGCAGTTCAGCAGCGAGCGCAGCGCGGACATGCTCGCGAAGATGCTGTCCTAGCCCTCAGCGCACGGCCTTCCAGAAGAACAGGGCGGTGGCGCGCTTGGAGTGCTTGTCGCCCTGCCCGAAGTACGCGGTCGCCGAGTGCACGAAGTCGGCCCGGTAGACGATGAGGCGGTTGAAGACGTTCTCCACCTCCACGTCCTGCACCCACGCGTTGGCGGGCAGCTTCGTCACGCCGAAGGCCTGGGTGAGGTTGACGCAGCCGGGAGGGCAGGTGTTGCCGCCCAGGCCGCCGCCGGGCATGCGCAGCCGGTAGAAGGACGTGCCCACGTGCTTCGCGGGCGGCTTCGGGTGCAGGTAGATGACGCCCGCGAAGTCGCACAGCGCCAGCGAGTCCACGTGCGGCTTCGCGGTGGACTCCTTCTCCCCCACGAGCTGCACGTGGTTGTGGGACAGCGCCCCCCGCGCCGGGGCCTCCTGCGTGAGGGCGCGCACGCCGGCCTGCTCGCAAATCCACTTCTCGATGGGCGCCAGCTCCTGGGGCGTGAGCGCGTGCGGGGCGCGGATGCCGGGCCAGATTTCCGGCCGCCACGGGGCGCCCAGCGTCCAGTCCTCGCGGGCCAGGTTGCGCTCGTAGACCTCCAGCGCGTTGGGCAGGACGTTGTCCTTGATCCAGTAGTCCCGTCCCAGCTTCGGCTTCCGGTAGGGGAGCACGTCGCGGACGGCGGACTCCGGGCGCCGTGTTTCAAGCATGGAGGGCGTGTCAGCAAGAACCCTGCCGTGTTCTCACGCGTGTTTCATGTCTCGGAGCGGGGCGTTCTGCCCCAGGTGCCCGGGCGTCTCGCCTCGCCGGGGCGTTTTGCCTCACGGTCAATCGCCCCGCGGGGCATTCGTCGTGAGTCTCCGCCCGGGATGACGACTGCTGATCATCCCGGTGTGTTTCTGTCGGAAACCCATGTGCACCTGCCCTGGATGGACATCCAAAAGACAGACACTGGATGTATTCGTGACGCTGGCGGCGGAAATCGCCGGGTGGGATGGGATTTCCAGACACTCTGTGTAATTCGTGGATAGTTTGCTCTGCCCGGCTTGAAAGGCTTTGTCATCATGGTGCCGCACGGAAACGGAGCTCGGGGGGCACTTCCATGGCTGACAAAGAGATGCAGACGTTCGCGGCGCTGGTCATCCAATTCCGTTCGGGGCTCTTGAAGCACGCGCAGCGCATCCTGGGGAACGCGGCGGACGCGGAGGACCTGGTGCAGCACGCGCTGGACGAGGCGTGGAAGGAGCGGCTGCACCTGCAGGGGCCGGAGGCGTTCCGGGCGTGGACGGGGCGGGTCATCAACACGCGGGCCATCAGCCTGTTGCGCCACCACCGCGCGGAGCAGCGCAAGGCGGTGAACGCGGGGTGGGTGACGGTGCTCTCGGATGATCCACAGGAGCACGAGGGCAGCGAGCTATGGACCTTCATCCAGGAGAAGGACCTGCGCGAGGCGGTGGAGCGCCTGCCGCCGCAGCAGCGGGAGGTGTTCCACCTGCGCGCGCAGGGGCGCTCCTACGTGAGCATCGGGGCCCAGGTGGGGCGCTCCACGGGCACGGTGGGCTGGTGGCTGCACCAGGTGCGCGAACAGCTGCGCGAACGGCTCCAGCCCATCGCGGAGGAGCGCCGGCTCTCCGTGGGCACGTGGCACTGAAACGGCCTCAGCCGTTGCCCGCCCGCGCGGCCAGCAGCGCCGGGCCCACGGCCTTCTCCTCCGGGAGGGGCAGGGGCGTGGCCTCCGCGCGCAGCAGCGGCAGGCCGTGCGGCTGGGCCTGGAGCCAGGCCACCAGCTTCTCTCGCACCAGGCAGCGCAGGTCGAAGGCCTTGCCGGAGTCCGCCGCGCTCACCAGGGCGCGCAGCTTCATGGTGCGCTCGCTCAGGTCCGTCACCTGGAGCCCCTGCACCTTGCCGTCCCAGAGCCCGTTCGACTCCTGCTCCAGGATGCGCTTGAGCTCCGCGCGCACCGCCGGCACGTTCGTGCGGAAGTCCACGTACAGCTCCGCCGTGCCCAATATCTCCGGCGACACCTTGCTCCAGTTCTGGAACGGCTTCTCCAGGAACTGCGTGATGGGAATCACCAGCCGGCGCAAATCCCACACCTTCACGACGACGTAGGTGAGGGTGATCTCCTCGACCCATCCCCACTCGTTCTCGATGATGACCGTGTCGCCAATGCGCATGGGCTGGGTGATGGACAGCTGGATGCCCGCCAGCAGCGTGGACAGCGACTTCTGCGCGGCCAGGCCAATGGCGAGGCCCGCGATGCCCGCGGACGCCAGCAGGGACACGCCCACGTTGCGCACCGCCTCGAACTGGAGGAGCAGCAGCGACGCGGCCACCAGCACCACCGCCACCTCCACCACGCGCCGCAGGATGGCCAGCTGCGTGCGCAGGCCGCGCACCCGCGCCACGTCGGTGCCCTCGGGAGACTGCGCGACCTTCTTCTCCACGAAGCGCGCGGCCCGGCTGAGGAAGCGCAGGAAGAACAGCGCCGCCGCCACGATGATGAGCGAGCGCGCCCCCAGGTCCACGGCCGCCTGCGCCGGCGGAGGCAGCTTCAGGAGCCGGGCCCCCGCCGCCGCCAGCATGCCCGCCAGCACGAAGCGGATGCTCCCCTTTCCCGCCGCCAGCAGCTCGTCATCCCAGCCGGACTTCGTCAGCCCCGCGGCCCGGGCCCCCACGCGCAACGTCACCGCCTCCACCAGCCGCCCCAGCGCCCACGCCCCCACCAGCACCAGCGCCAGCCCCAGCCACTGCCACGTCTCCAGCACCCACAGCGGGCGCGTGAAGAACACCGGCGGCAGCATCTCCAGCACCGGCGACCCGTGCTCCTCGAACAGCGCGTCGATGGCGCCCACCGTGTCCGCGCTGAAGACCCACACCGGGCCCCCGGCCGCGTCCACCCGCTCCAGCACGATGTCCTGCGGCCCGCGTGACGTGGCCACCTGGCCCAGCACCTCGCGCCGGGCGCGCTCGCCCGGGCCCGCCGGCTCCTTGCCGATGCGCGCGAAGTCCAGCCACAGCGTCCGGTCCAGCACCACCACCAGCCGCCGCGCCAGCTTCAGCCCCTCCTCCGCCTGCGTCTCCGGAGGCAGCCGCGACAGGTCCAGGTAGTGCGGCGCCCGCGCCGCGTCCCGCGCATGCGCCGCGTCCAGGAACCCCGTCGCCGTCGCCGCGGGGGTGCTCCGGTCCACGTCCGCCGGAGCCGCCGGCAGCCCTCCGTTCAGCGCGAAGGCCCCCACCGGCAGCAACACCCACAGCACCCACAGCGACACGAAACGACGCAAGGCACGCTCCTCATCCGTTGTATGATTTGAGTGCAAACAATCATCCCCATCCAGGCCTGTCCAGAGGGGATGACGCGGACGGCCAAGGGTCGGGCGTGGGGCGGCCGGGCGGGTGGGCACCCCATGGTAGGTTTGGCACCTCCATGTCCGCTCCTGCATCGTCGTTGAAGGCCGTCATCGCCGCGCTGTCCGGCAACGTGTTGGTCACGCTCATCAAGTTCATCGCCTTCGCCCTGTCGGGGTCGGGGGCGATGCTGTCGGAGGCCATCCACTCGGCGGCGGACACGGGCAACCAGGTGTTGTTGTTCCTGGGGCTGAAGCGGGCGGCGCGCGTGGAGGACGACTCGCATCCGTACGGCTACGGCGGCGAGCGCTTCATCTTCGGCATCCTGTCCGCGTCCGGCATCTTCTTCGTGGGCTGCGGCGTGACGGTCTACCACGGCATCCAGTCGCTGCTGCACCCGCACGTGGCGGAGACGAACGCGGTGACGTTCGCGGTGCTGGGGCTGTCGTTCCTCATCGAGGGCGGCGTGCTGCTGTTCGCGGTGCGCGGGCTCTTGAAGCAGGCGGCGGGGGAGCCCTTCTTCCGCTTCGTGCGCACGAAGGCGGACCCGGCGTCGGTGGCCATCCTCCTGGAGGACGGCGCGGCGGTGCTGGGCCTGGTGCTGGCGACGGCGGGCATCGGCCTGGCGCACGTGACGGGCAACCCGCTGTGGGACGCGCTGGCGTCGCTCACGGTGGGCGTGCTGCTGGGGCTCATCGCCGTCTACCTGATGGTGGCGAACCGGGAGCTGTTGCTGGGCCGGTCGGTGCCCTCGGACGTGGAGCAGCGCTTCGAGGACCTCTTGCGCGCGCGTCCCAGCCTGGCGGACCTGCACGACGTGAAGACGCGGCAGCTCACCCCGGAGTCCTACCAGTTCAAGGCGGAGCTGCGCTTCAGCGAGTCCTTCGTCGCGGCCCGGCTGGCGGAGGCCCTGCCCGCGCAGGGGCTGCCCCCGGTGGGCGCGGAGCGCGAGCGCGCGCTCACCGACGCGGCCCGCCACCTCATCCGCACGCTGAGCGAGGAGATCGACGCCATCGAGGCGGACGTCCGCCGCGCCATCCCCCAGGCGAAGCACATCGACCTGGAGCTGGAGCACCTGACCGCCGCCGCCGCCGAGGCCGCGGAGCTGCGCGCCCGGACGGGGTAGGCTTTTATTCCTGCTTTTAAGGCTTAGACCGTGCTATGCGCTTCCGCGATTCCCCACACGGGAGCGGCGAGACGGGATGCGCGGACGGAATGCATGGAGCGTGGGGGTGGCGCTGCTCGTGGGCTGCGCCGGCACGTCCTACTTCCAGAGCGGCAGCGAGACCCTCTTCGGCCAGCGGGGCGCCCGGGTCTGGGTGAAGGGGCCCTGGCCCGCCATCCAGCCCTCGCGGGACGTGGACGAGGTCATCGACCAGCTGTGTCCGGCGGTGATGGCGTTGGACCGGGCCCGGGAGAAGGACTACGGCCAGGAGTACTGCGGGCTCATCTACTCGCTGGGCGGCGGCGAGTACTACGCCAGCTGGCCGTCACCGCTGGGCCGCACGACGCTGGTGGGCGCGGACCTGCGCCGCAAGAGCTGCAGCGTGCCCAGCGTGGTGAAGGACGACCGGGGCCTGCCCTCCACGCTGGCGGACTTCCACAGCCACCCGTGGTTCCCGTCGGGAATGTCACAGGAGGACCGCTGGAGTCAGTCACAACGTTGGACCCTGCGGGTTCAATTTGATGCAGGATGCACCGTGACGAAGCTCGTTCCGTACAAGGGCGAGTCGCGTCCCGGTGAGGTCTATCTGCGGCAGGGCAAGGCGTGGAAGCTCATCGGGTACATCCACGAAGCGGACAAGGACACGGGCTTCATCACGCCCGTGGAGGACTAGATGGGGCGCCAGGGTTGGTCAGGGCTGTTGGTGAAGCGCGGGCTCGCGGCGCTGCTGGTGTTGCCCCTGTCCGGCTGCGTGCTCTTCGCGCGGCCCCTCCGTCCGCCGCGCGCCTCCGACGCGGACCTGGCCCGCTTCCAGTTCCCGCTGGACCTGCCCGCGGAGGGGCGTACGCAGACGCCCGCCGCCGTGGCGGTGGCGACGCAGCTGGCCATGGATGACTTCCGCCCGCTGGACCTGAAGCCGCACAAGAACGCGACCGCGGACGAGCTGTGCCTCTACCGGCGGGACTCCTTCGACGTGTGGACGGCGCCCGGCCCGGAGGGCGTGCTGTTCGTGCGCTTCGTGCCCCGGCAGGACGCGTGCAACTCCGAAGGGCCCGTGACGGACGCGAGCGCCACGTACGCCATCGACACGCGCCAGTGGCGCATCATCGGCATCCAGCGCTAGGCGGCGGTCGCGCCCGGAGGCGGCACTTCCTCCGGCGCCGCGCGCGTCAGGCCCAGCACCTTCTCACGCTGGGGCCACGGCCACGCGCCGGTGACCATGGCCAGCTTGCCCGCGAGGATGGAGCACACCGCGACCTGGAACGTGCAGATGTACGAGATGATGCCCATGTCTCCGAACACCTGGTTCAGGTAGGACGCCACCACGCCCACGATGACCAGGCACGCTGTCCGGTGTTCCGCCGCGTACGCTCGATGGTACGCGCGCGCTGACAGGTACACCGTCACCACCAGGTACATCCACACGCCCGTGAACCCGAACCACCCGCCGAAGGCCAACAGGCCCAACAGCGAGTTGTGCGGGTGGAAGCGGTACGTGGGGAACACGAACGCGATGTTGGGCAGCGGGTAGGGCTCCAGGAACTCGTGCCCGTAGCCCGTGCCGAACACGGGGTTCGTGTTCCACGTCGCGATGAGATTGAGGTTCTCGATGTCGCGGTAGTCCAGCTCTCCTTCGGCGTGCTGCCCCTCGATGATGGAGCGGAAGGTCGCCACCGGCTTGAACACGCTGCTGCTGGAGCCCCAGCCCACCAGGAAGTACACGACCAGCAGCGGCGAGCACGCGATGAGGCCTCGCGTGACGAGCTTCTTCAGCGGCGTCCACGGGTTGAAGAGGTACGCCGCGGCCAGGCCGCCCACGAGGCTCACGTACGCGAGCCGGCGGTCGTTGAAGAACATCCCGATGAACACCAGGATGATGATGAGGAGGCCCCGGATGGCGTGGCCGGACTTGGGCCGCTCCAGCCACCGCGCGATGCACACGGTGATGGCGAAGATGAACGTCATCGAGTCCGAGTGGCAGGTCGTGTACTCCACCTCCAGGTGCTGGGCCGGGATGATGACCAGCGCGAAGTAGGTGCTCACCGCGGACTTGGTGAGCGCCGCCGCGATGATGGTCTTCGCCACCAGGGGCCAGTCCTCCGGCCCGCGCAGGCTGTAGTGGTACATCATCCCCACCAGCGGGAGCACCGCCGCCTGGTGCCACTGCCAGAGCGAGTTCTTGATGTCCCCGCCCCGCGCGATGCCCCACACCTCCATCCACATGATGGAGAAGAACGACAGCGCCAGCACCACCACCAGCGGCCGGGGGATGGGCACCACCGGCGGATCAATCTTGGACTTCGTGGCCCGCCGGTAGATGCCCAGCGCGATGGAGCCGATGATGAGCCCGTCGATGAGCGGGAAGCGCAGGGCGCCAATGCCCACCAGCTCATGCAGCTGGGAGAAGAGCAGCCTGCCCAGGGGGAAGAGCGGCGACGGCCAGAACATCGACTGGGGCCGCTCGGGTGTGTAGTCCACCGCGAGCACCAGGTAGAGCACCGTGATGGTCAGGTAGCGCAGCGGGACCTTCAGGATGACCCACACCACGGTGACGGCCAGCACGGGCGCCAGCGTGATGATGGGGTCCCCGTTACCCACGGCGGCCGCGCCGAGCGTGACGGCGCCCAGGCCCACGACCATGACGATGTACTGGAGCCAGGCGGCGGGGGAGGGTTTGAAGGCCATTCGAG
>NZ_RAWM01000137.1 GCF_003668875.1 Corallococcus interemptor
CGGAAGTTAAGCCCTCCAGAGCCGATGGTACTCCGCGGGAAACCGCGTGGGAGAGTAGGTCGCTGCCGGATTCTTTTTGAAAGCCCCTGGTGCCGCAAGGCGCCAGGGGCTTTGTCTTTGCGGGCTTCGCTGCCCCCTCCTGATCAGCCCAGCAGCCGCACCGCGAGGAAGACGGGCAGGGCGACGTAATAGAGCGCCCGGCAGGTCCACTCCGCTCCGGTCCGGACGTGGCGTGACCACCGGGGACCCAGCCAGGCGGCGCTGAAACACAGTGCTTCCGCGAGGGTCCTCCAGAAACAACCAAACAACAGCAGCGCCAGGAACACGGGCAGCCAGGTCCGTGCGAAGGACGTGAGGTAGGCCGTCCACCCGTACATCTGGAGCTCTCCGAACGGGCCGCCGAAGGAGATGTATTGGTGTGCTCGGAAGAAGATGCCGGCGAGCACTCCGGGCACCAGGCCGTACTTCAATGCCTGGTCATACCAGCGCGTGCGCCACTTCTCGCTCCGTGCCTGCGCGTACCGCACCCACGGTTCGTCTTTCGCTTCGCCCCGTGGGCCCATGGCCTCGAGCAGGGGCTTCGGGGCCTGCACTTCCAGCCCGTATTCGAAGGCGCGCCCTGAGCGCAGCCTCAAGGTGAGTCCTGGCCCTGGCATGGGCAGGCGCCACGGGTGGATGGACTCCAGGGCGTCGAAGGGGATCTCGAAGTGCGTGCCCCCTTGCTGCGTGAGCACCAGTCCTTCGGGCCGCACCGTGACCGTGGCCCTCGTGGCCAGGCGCAACAGGCGCAACGCGATGAGCGGCAGCACGCTCCCGACCGTGAGTCCCAGGGCCAGCGGTTCGGGTCGCAGTGTTTGAGCTCCCTCGACGACGTCCTTGAGCAGCAGTGTGGTGCAGGAGCCGAGGGTGCATAGCGCCGCGCCGTGCAGGAGTGCTCCTGCGATGCGCAGACGAGGGGGGAAGGCATGGACGGGGAAGGGGCCGGACGCGTCGACGGTCATGGGAGGGCATGGCCGCGCGCGCATTGCCTCGATGCGCGCGGCTTCCGTAGCATACGCACCCTGGAGGCCCCTCAAAACATGCGTTCCCCGCAGTCTGGCCCTGAGCGTCGCACGGATTCCGATGGCGTGACGCGGGTGACGCCCTCGCGGGAGTCTTCCGGCGGCATGGGCTCCTGGCTCATCGGTGGGGCCACCGCGGTCACGGGCCTGTGCGTGGCGGTCTGTCTCTGGTGGCTCTCCCGCCCCGTGCCGGTCGAGGACCTGCCTCCAGTCATCGTGGCCGAGCGCCCTGCTCCGGTGCCTCCGCCCCTGGAACCGGCGCGTCCGTTGGTGCGCCCCGCGGTCGCGACTGTCGCCGCGCCCCCTCCCGTGGAGGAGCCCGCGCCCATGCCCGCCGATGAACCGCCCCCTTCGGAGGGCAAGACCGGGACGGCCCTGTACCAGCGTGGCACCAAGCCGTTGAAGCGGGGGCTCGTGGTGCCTGACGACTTCGAGCTGCCCCCTGGGTACATGCGTCACTACCAGGCGACGGACAACGGGCAGCCTCTGGCCGCGATCCTGATGTTCCATCCGGACTTCACGCCGAAGGATGCCAACGGGCAGCCCATCCCCATCCCCGAGAACCGCGTGGTGCCCGAGGAACTGGCGCCTCCCGGCATGCCCCACAAGCTGCTGGAGATTCCGGTCGAGGACGAGGACTCGCAGTGACCTCCGTGAAGGGGTGGGCCGGGGCGCTCCTGGGCGTCGCGGCGACCACCGTGCTGTTCGCGGCGTTCGGACAGTTGGAGTCGGGCTGGGTGTGGCTGGGCGCGGTGGCCATGGCGCCGTGGCTCGCTGCTTTGGACCGGGCTCGTTCCGGTCGTGGGGCCGTGCTGCTGGGCGTGCTGCTGTCGGTGACGTTCACCGCGGCGGTGTTCGGCTGGTTCCCTGGCGCCATCGCGGCGTACTCGCGTGCGCCGGTGTGGCTGTGCTGGGGCGTGTTCCTGCTCATCGCCCCGGTGCTGGAGCTCCAGTTCATCACGGCCGCTTGGGTGCGGTGGTACTCGCGCCGGCAGGTGGAGGATGCGCCTCGCCTTGCGTGGGTTCCGCCCGTGCTCACCGCGCTCGTGTATGTGGGCACCGAGTGGTTCACGCCCAAGCTGTTCGCCGAGACGCTGGGCCACGGGCTCTATGCCTCGGAGACGCTGCGTCAGGGGGCGGACCTGGCGGGTGCTCCGGGCCTCACGCTGGGCCTGCTGCTCATCAACGAGTGTGTCGTCCTGGTGGCTCGGGGGCCGCGGCTTCGGCCGGCGGTCCTGGCGGTCGTTCTGGCCCTGGTGGGTTGGGGTTACGGGGCGGTGCGGTTGGGGCAGGTGCGCGCCGCGGTGCACTCGGCTCCTTCGCTGGTGGTGGGGGCGGTGCAGGCGAACATCACCAACATCGAGAAGCTGGCCGCGGAGCAGGGCACCTACGAGGTCGTCCGCAATATCCTGGATACGCATTACGCGATGTCGGATGCGCTGTTGCGCTCGGGGGCTCTGGACCTGCTGGTGTGGCCGGAGACGGTGTATCCCACGACGTTCGGTACTCCGAAGAGCGAGGACGGCGGCGCGCTGGATGAGGAGATCCGCTCGTGGGTGGCGGAGCGCGGTGTGCCTCTGGTGTTCGGCACCTACGACCTGGAGGGCGAACGCGAGTTCAACGCCGCCATGTTCCTGGGGCCCTCCGCGACGGGTGAGTTGGCGCAGGCTGCGTACCGGAAGACGATGCTGTTCCCGCTCACGGAGTGGGTTCCGGACCTGGTGGACTCGCCCACGCTGCGCGCGTGGCTCCCCTGGACCGGACGCTGGAAGCGTGGCCCCGGGCCTCGGCTGGTGGACTTCCGGCTGAACGGCGGCCGCGTGCTCAAGGTCGCACCGCTCATCTGCTACGAGGCGGTCTTCCCCAACTACGTCGCGGCGGAGGTTCGCCAGGGCGCGGACCTGATTCTCACGCTGTCGAATGACTCGTGGTTCTCAGGCACTCCCGCGCCCCGGTTGCACCTGATGCATGCGGCGTTTCGCAGCATCGAGACGCGCACGGCTCAGGTTCGGGTGACCAACTCGGGCATCTCCGCGTTCATCGACCCTGCGGGGACGTGGACCTCGGAGCTGGAGGACAACCAGCGCGCTGGCACCGTGATGCGGGTGCCGGCGGCGGATCGGTTGAGCTCGCTCGCGGGGGCCTGGGGGGACTGGTTGGGGCCCGTGGCGCTCGTGCTGGCCGTGGCGCTGGGGGTTTGGCTCAGGCGGCTTCGGCTTGCGGAGCCGGGAGCTGGGCGTCCGTCTTTGGCTTCTGGGCGATGACCTGGATCTCCCGGCGCATGTGCGTCAGGCGGCAGACCTGGACCCAGGCCCAGAGGAAGGCGAAGCGGACGTACTCATACGGAGCCCGGAGGCCCTTCGCCAGCCGGCTGCGGAAGATGTCCTTGCCTGCCTTCACGGGATGCATGCCTGCCCTGGCGCAGGCGTCCGCGAGGTTGTGCTCGTAGAAGTAGACGTGGTGCTGCCAGCCTCTGCGGTCCGGACGGAAGGAGCGGCCCTTCTTCGGCATCACGATGATCTTGTAGTAGGCCGCGTCCGGCACGATGACGAAGGCCACGCCTCCGGGCCTCAGCACCCGCTGGATTTCCCTCAGCCCGTCCATGGGCTGGTCCACGTGCTCCAGCGTGTGCTTGAGCGTGATGATGTCGAAGGACGCGTCCGGGAACGGCATCTTCGTCAGGGAGCCGTACTCGGCGGTGTAGCCCCGCTCGCGGCAGAGGTTCACCGAGAACTGGGAGTAGTCCAGCCCCGTGGCCTTCAGCCCGGCTCGCTGCGCGGCCTCCAGCACGTAGCCCGCGGAGCAGCCCACGTCCAACAGGTCCTTCGCGTGCGGCGCGTACTCCAGGCACACCAGCACCTGCCGCAGGCACTTGCGCACCCGGTGGTCCCACCGGCTCAGGTACTTCGCACGGTTGTGCTTGAAGTACTTCTCCTCGTAGCCCTCTCCCAGGCCCGGCTTCTGCTCGCGCTTGTAGATGAGCCCACAGCCCGTGCAGCGGCCGTAGCTCAGCTCTTGGAATGCGACGACCGGACGGGAGCCGGTCTCATTGCAGACAGGGCATGCGGAGTAGAAGGGTGCGAGCATTTCGCACCGCACCATCGGGCGTCACGTTCCAGGGTGTCAATCCCACCCACGGCTCAGTGCGCGGGGGCTCGCTTCGCCAGGCCCAGTGCTCCCAGGGCGAGCAGGGCGGCGATGGCGACTCCCAGGGCCATGGGCCTCGCGGTGCCGTCGTGGCTCGCGCTCACCGCCGCGGAGGCTCCGGCCGCCAGCATGAACTGGAGCGCTCCCAGCACCGCCGACGCGATGCCTGCCTGCTTCGCGTGCTGCTCCATCGCCAGCGCCGTCGCGTTGGGCGTGATGGCTCCCAGGCTGGAGACGAACACGAACAGCGACAGCGCGATGCCCCACAGGCCTCCGAAGCCTGTCGATGCCACCGTCACCAGGACCACGCCCGCGAGCGCGGCGATGCGCACCGCCTGCTTCAACACCCGCTCCGGCGAGGAGCGCGCCAGCAGCCAGTGGTTGAGCTGCGACACCGCCACCAGACCCGCCGCGTTCGCTCCGAAGAACCACCCGAAGTGCTCCGGCTTCACGCCGTGCAACGTGATGAAGACGAAGGGGGAGCCGCCGATGTACGCGAACATCCCCGCCTGCGCGAGCGCCGCCGCCAACGCGGGCCCCAGGAAGTCTGGTGCCTTCAGGATGCTCCACATGGCCTGGAAGGGTCTGGACCTGGAGGCTTCGCTCCTCGGAGGGGCGGTCTCCGGCAGGATGGCGATGGCCGCTCCCAGCGCGATGAGCCCGATGACCGCGTGGCTTCCGAAGATGGCTCGCCAACCCAGGGCCCGCAGCACCCAGCCTCCGAGCAGTGGGGCCAGGATGGGCGCCAGGCCCATCACCAGCACCAGGCGCGACATCATCCTCGCGGCCGCTGCTCCCGAGTGCAGGTCCCTCACGACGGCCCTCACCGTCACCATGCCCACCGAGCCGCCCAGGGCCTGCACGAACCGGCAGGCCGTCAGCACATCCGCGGACGGCGCGGCCGCGCAGCCGATGGAGCCCACCACGTAGAGCAGCAGGCCCACGTAGAGCGGCTTCGTGCGGCCGAAGCGGTCACTCACCGGCCCGGACAACAGCTGCCCCACCGCGAGCCCCGCGAAGAACGTGGCCAGCGTGCGCTCCACCTCTCCCGCGGTCGCGTGCAGCGACTCGCCGATGGCGGGGAACGCCGGCAGGTACATGTCGATGGACAGGGGACCGAAGCCGATGAGCGCACCCAGGAGGAGGATCAGCCCGGGCCCCTCCGTGGAGCGGGTCAGCTTGGGCGCGGCGGTCGTCATCTCGGGGGCCTCTTCCTCGGCTTCCGGGCGGGTGCTCGCGCTGGCGTCAGCAGCACCCGGATGAGCTGGCGCAGGACGGCTTCGTCCTCGCCGGGGGCGTAGGTGGCTCCGCCCACGTGGGCGTTGAAGCAGCGGGCCTCCAGCGCTCCACAGAGGGCTTCCGCCGCGACCCTGGGCTCGGCCAGGTCCACCCTTCCGGCCCGCTTCGCCCGGGCGAGCCACTTCGTCAGCCCCTCGCGCAGCGCCACCGGGGGCGGTGTGTCCAGGTGCATGGCCCTGGCTCCGCCCAGCACCGAGTAGTGCAACACGAACAGCCACGGCACCCGCTGGCGCAGGAAGTCCCGGTGGTGCAGCAGCGCTTCCAGGAGCTGCGCCTCGATGGACGCGTTGGCCCTGGGGCCTGGCTCCAGCAGCGCCAGCGCGGTGGGCGGCACCGGACGGAGGGCCCTGGCCATCAGCGCTTCCTTGGTGCCCACCCGGTGCAGCAGCGCTGGCTGCGAGATGCCCAGCCGCTTCGCGATGTCCTGCAGCGGCGCGGACGGGCCCTGGGCCAGGAACACGGTCCGGGCCGCTTCGTCGATCTGCAGGTCGGTGACGCGGGGGGGACGGGACATGGCGCGAAGGGTTAGTTACTGACTGGTAGGTAATAAATCCGTGCCAGCCGTGCAAGGGGCCCGTTCCAGCGGGCCCCTCGCGTCAGTGCTGGAGGGGAATCAGATGCGGCCGGCCTTGAGCTCGCCCACCAGGTGGGCGCAGGCGCGGACAGTGAGCGCCATCATCGTCAGGGTGGGGTTCTGCGGGCCCTGCGAGGGGAAGCAGGAGCCGTCCGTGACGTAGAGGTTGGGGACATCCCAGCTCTGGTTGAAGGGGTTGAGCACGGACGTCTTCGGGTCCTTGCCCATGCGCGCGGTGCCCACCTCGTGGATGGCCATGCCCGGGTGGGAGAGCGTCTTGTTGACCTTCTCCACCGTGCAGCCCGCCTCCTCCAGCATCTCCAGACAGGAGGCCACCGCGTCCTCCGTCATCTTCAGTTCGTTGTCCGAGTGCCGGCACTCGATGTGCGCCGCCGGAATGCCCCAGCGGTCCTTCACCGTGGCGCTCAACGTGACGCGGTTCTCCGGGCGGGGGATCATCTCGCCGAAGGGCACCATGTGCATCTGGTCGTCGAAGGTGAAGACCTGGATGCCGTAGCCGCGCGCGAAGTCGGGGTGGCGCTCGGAGACGTTGCGGAACTGGGGGACGTACGCCCAGCCGTGCTCCTTCTGGTGGAGGTGCGAGGGCAGGTTCATCCGCGCCTCGATGCCTCGCAGGTACAGGTGGTCCATCAGGTGCCGGCCCAACAGGCCCGAGCTGTTCGCCAGGCCGTCCGGGAACGCCCGGTTGCGCGAGTGCAACAGCAACCGCGTGGATTCAATCGTCCCCGCGGCCACGACCACGGCCTTGGCGCGCACCTCCTCGGAGGTGCCGTTGTTCGCGTCGATGAAGGACACGCCCGTCACGCGGCCCGTGTTCGGGTCGTGCAGGATGTGGCTGGCGATGGCGTGCGAGCGCAGCGTCAGGCGCCCCGTCTTCAGCGCCGCCGGCAGCGTCACCGGCGCGTTCGCGGTGCGGCGGGCGACGACGTGGCGGTCCGGCCAGCGGGCCTTCACCTTCTCACGCAGGCGGACCTCGCCGGGGGACAGCGGCGCGGGACCGGCGAAGACGGAGTCCGGCAGCGTGTCCACGCCGTCCGAGTTGCCTCGCAGGCCCATCCACCGCTCCACGATTTCGTAGGACGGTGCCAGGTCCGCGTGCGACAGCGGCCAGTCCGGGCTCAACCCATCCAGGCTGCCCGCGTGGAAGTTGAAGTCAGACAGCCGGTAGAACTGGCGGCCGTGAGCCTTCACGCTGGTCCGCCCGCCCACCTGCCGCGCGCGAATCCAGGCGAACGGCGCGTCGTCTGGCGTGGTGTAGGGATTGTCCACGTCATCCACGAAGGCGTGCGGATGGAACGGCCAGGCGAAGCTCGTGGCCTGGATGGACTGGCGTGAGGTGCGGTCCTGGTCCGACTCGATGCGGTAGCCCAGCTTCTGCTTCACGCGGTGCATCAGGTGGAGCGCCCGGTCCGCCTTCTCACTCCGGCCCGCCTCCAGCACCAGCACCTGGAGCCCGGCCTCCGTCAGCTGCTTGGCCGCCCATCCACCACAGGCGCCCGAGCCCACCACCACTGCGTCATAGACCGTCTTCGACGTCTTCATGCCTGCTCACCCATGACGGTCCCGTGTGCCGCCGCTGCTAAAGTTTGCCTAAACTGTAAACCAGGAGGCTGTTGGCGCCTATAGGGCCTAAGTGTTCGGCGGGTTCCAACACAAGCCCGGGGGCAGCGGCTTCCGCTCCAGGGTAGAGCTCGCTTGCTGGTGGAGAGAGGCGGACATGGCTGGGTTGTTGAAACGGATTCGGTGGGGGCGGGTGCTGGGGGTGTTGGTGTTGCCGTGCGTGCTGTTGGCGCTGGCGTTGGGCGGCCGCGCGGCGTGGCGCTCCGAGCAGTACTTCCACTACCCCAAGCCGGCGCCGGTGCTGCCCGCGGACTTCGGTGACGCGCGCGAGGTGACGCTGCGCACGGACGACGGCGTGGAGCTGCGCGGCTGGTACCTGCCTTCACGCAACAAGGCGGCGTGGGTGCTGGCGCATGGCCTGTCGCAGACGCGCATGGACCTGATTCCGGAGGCCCGTGTGCTGCACGACGGGGGCCATGGCGTGCTGCTCTTCGACCTGCGCGCGCATGGGCAGAGCGGCGGCGAGACGTCCACCTGGGGCGACAAGGAGCGCCAGGATGTGCGCGCGGCGCTGGCCTATGTGCGGGCGCAGCCGGATGTGGATCCGGCTCGCGTGGGGGCGCTGGGGTTCTCCATTGGATCCGCGGCGGTGGCGGAGGTGGCGGCGAAGGACCCTCAGGTCGCGGCGGTGGTGCTGCTGTCTCCGTTCAACACGCTGTGGCTGGCTGCGGCGTATGACTTCCGGCGCTTCGGCGTGGTGTCGCAGACGGGGGCTTTGATTCCCTTCTGGCGGCGGGGGATTGCCCTGGACGAGGTGCGGACCATCGACGCGGTGGACCGCATCCAGCCCCGGCCCCTGTTCATCGTCGCGGGGACGGAGGAGTCCGGGCAGCCGTTGCTGGATGAGTTGTTCACGCACGTCGCGGGGTATGCCCAGACGTGGCGCATCCCCGGGGCGTCGCATGGCAACTTCACCGCGACGGCCCCTCAGGAGTATCCGCGACGCCTGCTGGAGTTCGCGGATACGGCGCTGAAGCGCTAGGCCTGGGCGGGCGTGGCGGCTTCGAGCTTCGCGAGCTGATCCAGGTACATGCGGCCCTTCTCCGGGTCCGTCATGTGGATGAACGCCGCCATGCCCTTGAGCTGCTCCAGCGATTCGCCTTCGCGGCCGGGCTTGCCCTTCTGGCGGTTGTGGATGGCCGCGCGGAGGCGGCGCACCACGTCGCGGGGGACCCGGGCGGCGGGCGTGCCGTCCTTGGCCTCGTTCACCACGAGCCCCGTGACGCGCTGACGGCTGCCCTTGCGGGCGACGCGCGTCTTGTCCGGGTGCACCGTGAAGCCCTCCCCCTCCACGATGTCCTTCACCCGCGCGAGCAGCACCGCCACCGGCGCTCCCTGCGCGCGGCGGGCCTTGGGCGCCTTCGCCTTCGTCCAGGAGAAGGTCAGGTCGTCCGCGTAGCGCGTGTACGTGAAGCCCAGCTTGCGCGACAGCGCCGACAGCCGCTTGTCCAGGCGCAGGCACAGCGCGTTGGTGATGCCCGGTGAAGTGGGCGCGCCCTGCGGGAGGGCCCTGGGCCCCTTCGCCACGTGCAGCGTCTTGCCCCTGAAGGACATGCGCTCGCGCGGCGCTTCCGTGGACATCAGCGCCAGCAGCGTGGAGGTGTTCTCCGGCAGGCCGCCCTTGCGCAACAGGCCCTTCACCCGGCGCCAGTTCACCGACGGGAAGAAGTCCTTCAGGTCCACCTTCACCAGCACGTCCGCGCCCCGGTGCGCCAGCGCGTTGGTGAGGATGGAGCGCCCCGCCACGAAGCCGTGGGCCGCGCCGTGCACCGGCAGCCGCTCCACGACGTTGGACAGCACCCAGCGCTGCGCCTGCTTCAGCTCCGGCTTGGGCGAGGTGATGGTGCGCTCGCCGCCCGTGCGCTTGGGGATGCTCCACGTGACGTAGTTGGAGCCCGTGTCCACGTCGCGGTGGAACGCGAAGCCGCGCAGCTTGGACACGCTCAGGCCCAGCGCCTTGGCCAGGTCGTCCGCGGTGTTCAGCGTGGGCAGGCCGTTCTGTCGCGCGCGCTCCTCGCGGTGCTCCAGGTCGAACTTGTCCGGCAGGCCGGCTTCGTTCCAGTAGATGCCCACGCCCAGGTGGTTCACGTGCGTGGCCTTCCACGCTTCGTGGGCCTGGCGCTCCAGCGCGCGGCGCTCCACCGCTTCGGCCTTCTTCTTCTCCTTCCAGGCCGTCTTCTCCTTCTCCTTCAGCGAGGAGAAGTCGACTTCCTCCGCGAGCGCGCCCTTGGCGACGAGCTGCGCGTGCACCCATGCATCCGTGCCGCCAGCCTCGGTGATGGCCTTCCAGCGCGTGAGGAGGGCGTCGTGCGCGGCCCTGGCGGCCTCGCGCTTCGCGACGGTGTTGGGAGCGGCAGCGGGCGTGACTTCAGGAGCAGCCTGCGGCGGGGCGGCGGGGACGAACGACTCCAGCTTGGCGGTCATCGAGTTACCTTCGACGGGCGCGGCGGCTCAGGGAGGGGCGACGGAGACACGAATCCGAGCGGTCGAGGGAGGCCAGGAAGGCACCACCAGCTCACCTGGGGCACGGTAGCCTCACCGGCTCTCCCCTCCCGAGCACTACGGTCGGGGTGGGAAAACGGCGGTTGCGTCGTTGGTTCCGCTTCCCGCCCCGACCGTAGTGCTCGGGAGGGAGAGAGCCAAGAACAGGCTACCTTGCGGAGAGTGTCCAGCATTTCAACCAGAACGGCGCAGCGCCGTTCCTACGCTCGAGGCGTTGAGGCTGATGCGGTCCAGACCTCTCTCGACCACTCGCTATTCGATTTTCGTCCGGCGCCACCATCCTTCCGGCCGCCCCGTCGGCGGCCGGGCCGTTGAGTGAGTGTTTACACCAGAGTCGAGGCCGCGTCGATGTAGCCGTCAGCGGTCAGTTTCTCCAAACGGCTGAAGTACGCCGTCCGGGCTTCGGTATCCGTGTCGAACCAGAGGCGCTGGTGACGCGAGTCGCCCAGGCGAGGCCCCCACGTGAGGGCCACCACCTTGCCGTCCAGCGACACGCGATACACCTGCTCCAGTCCCGTGGCCGGGTCGCGGCGCACGTACGCGCGCGTCTCCGCGCGGATGAGCTTGCGGCCCTCGGGCGTCTGCCGGAGCGCCTCTTCCTCGGCGCGGCGGCGCGCGTACGCCAGGCGCAGCGCGAGCATGTGCTCGCAGGGGCCTTCGCGCATGCCGGAGCGGCGGAAGTGCGGGCAGCCGCAGCTGGCGTCCTTCACGCGTCCTTCCAGGTCCATGGTGAAGTTGGGGAAGAAGCTGCGCACCGCCTCGCGGTCCACGACCTCTCCCTGGATGCGCGTGCCTTCGCCGACCAGGTCGTGCACCTGCGTGAGCTTCACTTCGCCGGAGCCCGGAGAGCCCGGGCCGCCATCGCCCAGCAGGCGGTGGGCGCGGGCCTCGCGCTCGTTGCCGTAGCGCAGCGCGGCCTCGTCCACCGGGGTGGGCATCAGCTCTCGCGGACGGTAGGTGCCGCGCGCCACGTCGAAGAGGACGCGGCCTCGCAGGCACTCCAGCTGGAGCGCGGCGCGCACGTGGTCCTTCGGTGCGCCCGCGTCCTTCGCCAGCACCTCGAAGGCGAGGGGACCGTCCTTGCGCAGGCGGTTTCGCAGCTGCTCCGCCAGGCCCTCCGGCACGTCGCGCGGCATCAGCGCGTCGAAGGCGGCGGCGCTGGACCAGCCGCTCTCCGTCCAGCCGGTGAGCCCCAGCGTCAGCGTGGCCGCGCCCAGGTCGATGACCCAGAACACCGGCAGGCCCGGACCCAGCAGCTGCACGTGCACGCTCTTCGCGTGGGGCAGCAGGCGCGCGAGCGCGGCGAGGCGCTGGCGGCCGAAGGTGCGCACCACCGCGGGCGCCGCTCCCGTGTACACGCCGCCGTGGCACTCCAGCACCTGCTCCCAGGGCTCCAGCACCAGGCGCGGCGGGGCGCCGGGGACCAGCTCGAAGCGCAGCGCGCGGGGCGCCTTCTTCGAGCGGCGGGTTCGCAGCGCGAAGAGCAGGTTGTACAGGTCGATGGGCGCGATGGCGCAGGTGGTGGCCGGCAGCGTCGCGGCGGACTGCACCTGGAGGAAGCCTCGCAGCCACGCGTGGGGGACTTCCACCGTGCGCGGGGCGCGGGGCTCCGTGGCGGGCGCGGGCTTCGCGGTGGGGGCGACGTGGGCCTCCAGCATCACCGGGGCGTAGGCGCGCAGGCGGTCCAGCCGGGCGGGCAGGTCCTGCGGCACGTCCAGGAACGTGGAGCCGTGCGCGGCCTGGCGCTTGTCGAAGAGGCTGTTGTCGAAGGCGAGGCGCGCGTAGGCGCTCTCGTCTCGGGAGAAGACCTCCAGTGAGACCTGATCCGGATCCACCGTGAGGACGGGGTCCAGGACGGCGTCCTTCTTCTCCTCACCCTCCAGCGCGTTGTCGAGGAAGGCCTTCTGCGCTTCCCAGATTTGCGCGCTGGCGCGCTTGCCCTGCTTCATCAGGTACGCGAGGTACGCGGTGCGGTCGCGGCCCCGGTAGCGCAGGTCGCTGGAGAGCACCGCGAAGGCGGCGGCCAGCGCGTCGCGGAAGAGGGTGGGGTCCTTCACCTGGCCACTGACGCCCACGGTGCCTCGCGAGCCCTCCAGGGCCAGCTGCACGCGCGAGGCGTCCGGCGTGACGACCACGTCGCTCTGCGCGGCGTAGCTCAGCGCGACGGGATGACGTGCGGTTGCGGTGCTCACGACGGTTGACCTTCCTTCCGGGCGCGCTCAGCGGCCCGGCGTGCACGTTTGTGGGCGCGGTAGGCCGCCTTGCGCAGCTCCACCGACTGCGACTTGTCGAACGCGGCCGTCTTCAGCAGCGCCGCGGCCTCGTCCCCGCCCAGGCGTCCCAGCGCGGCCCAGGCCTCCTGCTTCACCTCAGGCTTCGGGTCGGCGGCCACGGACTCGAGCGGCTTCAGGTCCTTCTTCGCCAGCAGCGCGGGGACCGCGAGCCGGCGGGCCTCGCTGGCCGTGAGCGCGGACGGGGCCACCTTCGCGCCCGTGGGGCCCAGGGCCACCGGGTCGAAGGGCTTCACCTCCAGCGCCCACGTGGACGCCTCGGCGGGCACCAGCGCGGCCAGCACCGACGCGGCGGCGGAGCGCACGTTCGCGTCCGGGTCACCGAGGGCCGTGCGCAGGGCCTGCGCTTCGCTTGAGGCCTTCAGCCGGCCCAGCACGCGCGCCGCTTCCTGGCGCACGGCGGCGGGGGCCTGGGCCTCGCCCTTGCGGAGGATTTCGGCGGACGTCGCGCCCAGCTCCTTCGCGCCCAGCCGTGAGCCCGCCCAGAGCAGGCGCTCCCAGGCGGCGGCCAGCGGTTCCTTCTTGGAGGGCTGCGCGGTGCCCCACGCGGTGGCGGTGCGCCGTTCGGCGGCCACGAGCGCGCGGGTCAGCCCGGCCGTGTCCACGGCGCCGGCTTCACGCGCGTCACCCGTCCAGGTGCCCACGAGCCGCGCGGCCTCTTCGCGCGCTTCCGGCTTGTCGTGGCCGAACAGGGCGATGACCTCCGGCACGGGCAGCGCGCCACGACGGGCGAGCCCGCGACGCAGACGCAGGCGCAGCTCCACGTTGTCCAGCGTGGCCAGGCGGGGCACCAGCAGGGCCGGGTCGCCTTCGCTGGCGAGGTAGGTGGCGGCGGGCTCGGAGATGTCCTCGTGCTCGCTCTGCACGGCGAGGAACTCCACCCGCGTGCGCTCCTTGGGGAAGAGGACGTCCAGCGCCTTGCGGGCGGCGGCGCGCAGGTCGTCGTCCTCCTCGTTCAGCGCGGCGGCCAGGGCGGGCTCGGCGGCCGGGTCTCCGAACTTGCCCAGCTCCTCCGCCACCGTGCGGCGCACGTCGTCGTCCGTCTCGATGTCGGCGAGCAGCGCCTCCAGCTTCACGCGGGCGCGCTCTCCGCCCAGGGCGCGCAGGCCGCGCACACCGGCTTCCTGACGCTGGAAGGCGGTGCCGTCCGTGGCCGCGGCCTCCACCTTCTCCTCGATGCGGCGGCGCTCCTCGCCATCCGGCATCCGGTTCGCCAGGCGGCCCAGCGCCTCGATGGCGGCGAACACCATGTCCTCTTCGGCCGGCGCGTCCGGGGTGCCTCCGCCGGCCACCGTCTCCAGCTCGGAGAGGGCGCGCACGTCACCCAGGGTGCCCAGGGCGAGCAGGGCGCGGCCGCGCTCGTGCGGCTCACCGGCGCGCGCGTACAACAGCAGGGGGCGCAGGGCGCTGGCGCGGCGCTGGTGGGCCACGCCTTCCGCCGCGGGCAGCATCAGCTCGCGGGCTCCGGCGCGGAGGATTTCCTCCAGGGGCTCCACCGCCGCGCCCTGTTCCACCACGCGCTTCGAGTAGTGCTCCACGGCAGCCGCGCGCACGGTGACGTCGCGGTCGTTGAAGAGCTGGACGAGCAGCGCGTCCTGGCCTTCGTTCTTGCCGTGCTCCAGCTCGCGGGCGGCGGCCTTGCGGACCTCCGGGTCCTGGCTCTTCACCGCCACGCTCAGGAAGCGCACCGCGAGCGCCGCGTCGCGCTTCTTCAGGTCGCGCTCGTGCTCCCGCAGCTTCTCCTGCTCCGGCGGCCAGGTGAGCTGCATCGCGGCCGTCACGCAGGCGAGGCGCACGCTCGGGGCCTCGTCCGCCACGCTCTGGCGCGCGAGCACGTCCAGCGCGTCCGCGCGGTGGGTGCGGCCCAGCACGGTCACCAGCCTCGTGCGCTCCTGAAGCTCCGTGGCCACCGTCAGGCGCGCGGCCAGCGCGGCCACGGCGGCGGAGGTGCCCAGCCGGGCCAGGGCCTCCTGGGCGCGGCGGGCCACGGCGGACGTCTCCGAGCGCAGGAAGGTGCCCAGCACCTCCACCGCGCGGTCGTCGCCCCGGAACGCGAGGAGCTCCGCGGCGCGCAGCCGCAGGTCCTCGTGCTCGCTGCCCATCGCGCGGCCCAGCGCTTCCGTGACGCGCGGGTCGTTGGCGCCGGCCAGCCGCTCAATCACGCCCACGCGCAGGTCCGCGTGCTCGCTGCCCAGCGCGGCCAGCAGCGGATCCAGGCTGCCCGGCGGGCTCAGCTTCTCCAAGAGCTCGAAGGCGGACTTGCGCACCTCCGGCAGCGCCGAGTTGAGCGCCGCCGTCACGCGCGGACGGGCCTTGTCACCGCGCTCCGCCAGTTCCTCCAGCGCGGCGCGCGCCACGTCCGGAGACAGCGAGGACAGGGCCAGCGCCAGCGGCTCGTCGCTGCCGGCGGGGTACAGCTCCTTGAGGCCCGCGAGCGCGGCCCGGCGCACCAACTGGTGCGGGTCTTCCAGCGCGCGCAGCAGGGCGGCCACGGCGGCGGACGTGCCCGCGTAGCCTTCCTGCGTGAGCTTCACCACGCGGTCCACGGCGTCGCGGCGGACGCGGTGGCCTTCCTCGTCACCCGCCGTGACCTGGCGCAGCAGGCCCACGTAGGCGCCGAAGGCCAGGCGGCGCAGGTGCTGACGCTCCGCCAGCGTCGCGTCCTTGAGCGTTGCTTCCGTCGAGCCTTCCGCCGGCTTCACCGCGGAGAAGAGGCGGCGCAGCCAGCTCTTGCCCGTGGCGGAGGCCGTGCCCTGCTTCTCCGGCGTGGAGGGCTGGATGACGTGCGCGGCGCCCTGGGCGGTCTCCGGCTTCCAGGGGGCCTGGAGCGAGCTGGGACGCGCGACCTTCTGCGCCTCACGGAAGTAGTCCAGCGGCTTGTTGCGCAGGAGCAGCACCTGCGCCGCCGCGTAGCGCTGCTCCGGCTGACCGCTGGAGAGGGCTTCGGCGAGCCCAATCACGCGCTTCGCCCGCTCATCCTCCGCGGGCCAGTCCTTCATGTCGCCGGCCTTCTCCGGACGCGGCGGCAGCAGCACCTCCACCAGGTGCGCGCGGTAGGCCTCCGGCTCCGTGCGCAGCTCCAGCGCGCGGGCCGCGGCGTAGCGCACCTCCGGACGGCCGCTGGAGAGCGCGCTCGTCAGCAGGTCCGGCGGTCCACCCTCGCGGCTGGCGCGCAGGTCGCGGGCGAGCACGATGGCGAACACCATCTCCTGCACTTCGCGCGCGGAGTCCTCCAGGCCGTGCAGCAGGCCGCCGTCGCCCTCCGGGCCCAGGGCCGCGAAGGCGAGGATGGCGCCCAGGCGGATGGGCAGGTGCTCATGGCGCAGGTTTCCGGTGAGGACCGGCAGCGCGCGCACGTCACCCAGGCGCGCCAGGCCGTCCGCCGCCCAGGAACGCGCCGCCACCAGCGAGTGGCCCAACGCATCCAGCAGCGCACCCTCGTCGCCCCGGCGGCTGGCCGTGGCGAGACCGCGCGCGCCCTGCTCCTGGAGGTCCGTCAGCTCGTTGGGCAGCAGCGTGGTGGCGTAGAAGCCCAGCAGGCGCCGCGAGCCCAGCGTGGCCAGCGCGCGCGCCGCGCGGATGCGCAGGGGGACCAGGAAGCCGGGCGGGTACATCCGCTCCAGGTCCTTGTCCGTGATGAGCCCGCGCATGGGCTCGATGATGTCCTCCGCGCCGCGCGGGGCGAGCAGCTCCGCGGCCCGCACGCGCACCGGCAGCGCCGACGCCGCGATGCCCGCGAGCAGCGGTCCGTTCTCGTTGGGGATGAGCTTGTCCAGCGCCTCCAGCGCCGCGACCGCCACCTCCAGGTGTTCGTCCTGCACGCGCTTGAGCAGCGCGGAGCGCAGCGCTTCCGCCGGGGCGTGCACGGAGGCCTTCGCGGCCTTCTCACGCAGGGCGGGGTGCGCGGTGTTGAGCGCGGCCAGGTGCGGCTCCGGCTTCTCCTTGCCGGCCAGCTTCACCCACGCCTCGTAGGCGGCGGTGGCCACGCCCACGTCGCGGTCCTCCACGGACTTCTTCAGCCGCTCCAGCGCCCAGTCGTCGGTGCCCTTCTGCGCGAGCACCTCCACGGCGCGGGTGCGCAGGTCCGGGAAGCGGCCCGCCAGCGCGCGGTCCAGCGCCTTCACCGGCTCCTGGTCGTTCCAGGCCCACAGCGTGCGGAAGGCCTCGCCGCGCACCTTCGCGGACTCGTCCTCCAGTGCGTCGCCCAGCAGCCCTTCCGCGCCTTCCGCCTTGGCGCCCAGCTTCACCAGCCGGTCCAGGCCGCGCACGCGCACGTCCTCGTGGCCCGAGCGCAGCGCGGCCTCCGCGGCGGACAGCGGCGCATCCACGTCCAGCGCCACCACGGCCGTCAGCGCCGCCGCGCGCACGTCGCCGTCCGCGTCGTCCAGCATCCACACCAGCCGCTCGCGGGCGCGCGGGTCCTGCAGCGCCTGGAGCGCGGTGGCCGTCTCACGGCGGATGGCGGCGTCGTCCTCGCGGGACAGCTGGAGCAGCGCGCCCAGGGCGCGGCCGTCACCGAGCTGCGCCAGCACGCGCGCGCCGCGCACGGCCGTGTCCGGCATGCGGCAGGCCATGGCGGCGAGCAGCGGCTCCAGGTCCGCTTCCGTCAGCGCCTGACCCGGCGGAGTGTTGGCGAAGAGCTTGTCGCGCGAGGCGGTGACTTCCCCCTCGGTGGTGAACTTCGCCTCCGCGTCGCCCGCGGCGCGCTTCGCCTGGAGCGTCACGATGCGGGCCACTTCCCGCACCGTGCGCGCGAACTCCTCGTCCTTGGCCTCCAGCGTGGCGGCCAGCGCGCGGCGCTCCAGCACGCGCACCGCGAAGGCCACGCGGCGCACGTCCCGGTCCGCGTCGTCCAGCGCGCGCGCCACCAGCGGCTGCAGGCGCGGGTCTCCCAGCTGTCCGGCCACCGAGGCGCGCAGCAGCACCTCCACCTTGAGGGCCGCGGGGCCACGCTCGAAGGCGAGCTTCAGCGGCTCCGTGCTGCCCCTGGGCGACACGGTGGTGAGCGCGTCCAGCGCGGCGATGCCCACGTCGTTGTGGGTGTCCGGCAGCTTGCTGGCGATGAGGCCCGGCACCAGCGGCGACGCGCTGCCTGGCTTCGCCAGCAGGCGCAGGCCCTGCACCCGCGTGTCCGTGAAGCGCGAATCCAGCGCGGCGCGCGGGGCCGCCAGCGGCGACTCCGTCTCCAGCTTCACCAGCGCGTCCAGCGCCGCGGCGCGCACCGTCTTGTCATCGTCGTTGAGGCGCTCGCGCAGCTTCGGCCGCGCGGCGGTGCGGCCGTGGTTGCCCAGCTCCGTGGCCGCCAGCCGGCGCGCCGCGACGTCCTTGTCCGAGGACAGCACGCCCAGGACGAAGTCCAGCGCCTCCGGCTCCAGCAGCGCCACCGCCTCCTTCACCGCGGCCTCGCGGCGGGGGAGGGCGGCCTTCAGCGCCTCGGTGAAGGCATCGAAGCCGTGGCCGAAGGCCGTCGTCTCGTCCGTGGGCTTGCCGTCCGTGCCCAGCGTGATGCGGGTGACGCGGCGCTCGTCGCCGCCCACGAAGAGGAAGCCGAGCAGCTGCTTCGCCTGGCGCGGGTTCGCCGGCGGCGCGAAGGCCACCGCGCCCAGGGCCTTGGTGCCCAGGTCGAAGGTGCGCGGCTTGCGGCGCTCGTCCAGGCGCCAGACCTTCAGCTTGCCGTCGCTGCCCACGGAGGCGATGCGCTCCGCCGGGTCCTGGCCCGCTTCCGCCTGCGGCGTGGGCGGGAACACCAGCCCCAGCACCGCGCCCGCGTGGCCGCTGTCCTTGTCGCCGCGGACCTCGAACTCCACCGCGCCCACGAGGTAGCCGATGCGCAGCTTGCCGTCGTCGCCCGCGGAGACGAGCCGCCCGTCGCGAGGCGTGAAGGCCAGCGCCCGCACCGCGCCCTCGTGGCCCGGCATGTCCCGGCGCGCACCCGTCGCCACCGTGAACGCGCGCACCACGCCGTCATCGCCCGCGCAGGCCACGTATGTGTGCGTGGGGTCCACCGCCACCGCGCGCAGGGCTTGAGAGGACGCGCTCCACTCCTTGAGCTTCTTCGTGCTCTCCCAGTCCCACGCGCGCACGAAGCCGTCCGCGCCGGCCGAGTAGAGCACCTTGCCGTCGGGGCTGACCGCCACCGCCGTGCAGCCTCCGGGGTGCGCGTCGTGGAGCTGGAACTTCACGGTGCCGTCGGTGAGCGACCCGAAGCGCACCGTGCCGTCCGCGCCCGCCGCGGCGAACTGCTCGCCGGACAGCGCCACGCCCAGCACGTGCGCGGGCAGGGGGCTGGTCCACAGGACCTTGTTGTTGGCGGCGTCGTACGCGGTGAGGCGGCTGTCCGCGGCGGCGCGCGTGCCGCCCACGAGGAGCAGGCGCGCATTGGCGGCGAGCGCACGGACCTTCTCGATGTTGCCGATGGAGAGGTTGGCCATGGTGTCGTTGTCCTAGATGCCGCCGAGCTGCACGCCCGGGTGTGCCGCACGCAGTTGCACCAGCGAGGCCAGGCAGCTCTGCCACTCGCCCTTCGCCACGGAGCCGGTGAACTCGCCCAGCACGGGCGCCACCACGCGGGCGAAGCTCTCTTCTTCCAGGCCCAGGTCCCGCACCAGCTCCACCACGCGGCGCTTGGCCACGCTCGCGGACAGCCGGCGCTGGACGTCGCCCTCACGCGCTTCCTTCGCGCGCCCGGGCGGCAGGCCGAACATCATGCGCCGCAGGAACGTGCGCAGCGCCTCCACGTCACTGAAGCGCGTGGTGCCACCCGCCTCGCGCTCGTCCTTGCCGCCGCCCGCAGGCTTCCACCCTTCAGGCAGGTGCAGCGGCCGGTGCTTCTCCCAGAGCAGGCGCACCGCGAACAGGCCCACCTCGCGGTCCGCGCTCTGCATCAGGCCGGACAGCCGCTCCGCGCCGCCCAGCCGGGCGTAGTGGCGGCGGATGAGCTCCACGGCGACTTCGCGCGTGCTGCGCTTGGTGGACTCCGTGAGCGCGAACACCTTGCCCGCGTCCAGCTCCTCCGGCTGCAGCGTGTGGCGCGCGTCCGCGCCCGGCTCGCCCGCGTTGAGCAGGGCGTCGTAGGCCAGGTTGCGGATCTCCTTCGCGTCCGAGTCCGCCAGCTCGTACACGCGCGTGTGGTAGCCCCACGCGCGCAGCTCCGAGCGGGCGATGGTCAGCGCGAAGCGGCGCACGTCGTCGCGCGCGTCGAACAGGGCCGGCCACAGCCGCTCCGCCGTGTACGCCTTGCGCGGCGCGCGGGGGCGCAGCTCGTAGGACTTGGACTCCGGCTGCTCCGGCCCGATGCCCGGGTGGTGGCAGCGCAGGTACATCTGCGCGAACGCACGCACCGGCGGCGGCTGCTTCGCGCCCAGCGCCAGGTCGAACAGGCGCTCCAGGCCCGCGTCCGCGTCGCCCGAGTCGCTGAAGTCCGCGGGCACCACGTTCGCCAGCAGGTAGCGGTGCGCGAAGTCGTGCAGCTGCGGATCCGCCCGGCGCGCCAGCGCCAGCAGCCAGGGCACCGTGAGCTGCCGCGCGGTGAAGAGCTTGCGGTTGCCCAGCAGCTCCAGCGCCGTGCCGCGGAACTTGCTGTTGAAGACGAGCGCCTTCACCCGCTCCACGTCCAGGCCCGGCAGGCTGTCCGCGCGGGTGAGCCACTGCGCCGCCTGACGGCCCAGGCGCGGGTGCGCCACCAGGTCCAGCAGCCACTCCGGCCCGATGTCCGCCGGCTTGTAGGTGGACAGGGCCTTCATCGCCGTGTCCTCCACGATGCGCTGGCGCGACGAGCGCTGCTTCGCCTCCGTCAGCGCCACCTTCCAGAAGTCCGCCGGCATCTCCCCGGCCGCGTACTTCGTGGAGACGAAGTTCTTCGCCCAGTTGAGCTGCTCCTGCGTGCCCCAGAGCAGCTCGCGCAGGAAGTCGTGCGTGATTTCGGCGCGGTCGAAGGACTGCTCCAGCGACTTGGACGCGAACGCCGCGGTGACCTTGGAGTTGAGCAGCCGGCCCAGCAGCGGCAGCCCCAGGTCGCGCGGCTTGTGCTTCTCCAGCGCGGCGGCGGCGAAGCCCTTCACGTCGTTCTCGCCCTTCTCCACCAGGTCCGCCAGCCGGTCCGCGGCCAGGTCCTGCGCGTGGCCGCGCGCGTACTCGATGGCGTAGGCGCGGGCCTTGTCGCTGGGGGAGAAGAGCAGCGCGAGCACCGCCTCATGCAGCCCGGCCGCGCGCAGCTTGCCCTGGTGGAAGTCCGGCGAGCCCTGGAGCGTCTCCACCAGGAAGTCGTGCGCGCTGCCCAGCGGACGGCGCGCCAGACGGTCCAGCCACGCGGGCGTCACCTTGCGCAGCGCCTCCGGGTGGTCCTTGCGCAGGCCCTGGATGGCGAACTTCGCGGCCGGGTCCGACTGGCACGTGTCCAACAGCCGCATCAGCGCGTCCGGCGAGCGCTTCCACGCGTCCGGGTACATGCGCTGCTTCACCATGTCGCCCGGCGGCTGGATGGAGAAGCGCGACGCGGAGTAGCCCTTGCTGTTGTGCGCCCAGATGTGGTGCGCCACCCAGCACTGCGACCAGGTCGTCTCCAGGTCGTAGTGCCGCAGGACCTCCACCGCGAACTGCGGGTAGAGCTCCGGCACGGCCGCGCCCAGCTGGCGCAGGAAGCGCCACGCGCGGCGCTGGAGATAGGTGAGGGTTCCGCCGCCCACCTCGCGGTTGCGGCGGCCGCCGCGCTCGGTGTCGAAGCGCCAGGCCAGCGCGCCGAACATCTCCGCGTCGTGGCGCGCCTCCGACAGCTTGTAGATGCGCTTGAGGCCCGCCCACAGGCCGAACATCAGCGGCGCTTCTTTCACCAGCGTGATGAGGGCGGCGCGCGCGGGCTCGGTGTTCTTCTCGTAGAGGGACACCAGCAGGTCCGCGAGCAACAGGCGCGGCGGCAGCGGCACGTCCTTCTGCGCGAGGAAGCGCTGCCACGCTTCATAGGAACCCTTGCGCCGGCTCGGCTTGTCGCCGTCCGCGCGCGCCTGCTCCAAGAGCTGCTTCAGCGCGTCGAAGGAGAGCGCGCCCTGTGGCAGGGGCTTGTCCGACGGACGGTCCGGCTGGTCGAGGAAGGCCAGCACGGATTCGGCCAGGTCCGGTGCCTCCGCCCTGGCCAGACGTTCGAGGTCGGATGCGCTCAGCGCGTCACTCGCGGTCATACGGAGGGTTTAACACAGCTCCCCCGGACCACGAGGCATGTCGGACCCGCCGTCGCCGTTGGAGCCGTCTCACCAGGGAAGCTGCGGGACCTCCACCTCCTGCACGTCGAGCGTGCCCACCGTCACGTCCTCGCGGAACGACAGCCAGCGTCCCTCACGTTCTCGCAACACGAGAAGCGTGTAGGGCCCGGGAGGGAGGCGGGACCAGGCATCCCTGCTGCGCGAAAGGTCCGGAATGAGGGCCTGTTCGCGCAGCCACTGCACGTCCCTGGACGAGGCCGACTCGGGCGGCGCCGGGACGCGGCCGGGGATGAGGTACGAGGTGCCCTGCGGCCCGCGCTCGCCCCAGCGCAGCCTCAGCGTGGTGCCCTTCGTCACCACCGGGAGCTCCAGCCGGGTGACGCGCTGTGGCTCCACGCGCACGAGGCGGGGAACGACGGTCAGCGGGGACATGCCCGCGAGCTTCACCAGGTACTCGCCCGGGTCCAGGTCCCGGAACTGGGCCACGCCTTCATACGCCATGGCGATGTTCGGCGCCTCCGGCTCATCCGCCTTCCTCGTGACGCTCAAGGGGATGGAGACGGGCTTGCCCTGTTCGTCCCTCACGGAGACCTCCAGGCGGGTGGCGGAAGGGAGGCGCAGTTCGAGCGTGTCCTCGCTGGGGCCCACGGTGCGCTCCAGCGACGCGTGCGTCTCCTCCTGCACGGTGAGCACGTAGGGTCGCGACTCCACGGCGGGCAGCTGGAAGGTGCCGTCCAGGCCGGTGAGGACGTCCGCGAAGGACTCGGCGTGCTCCGCGTTGGCGACGTCATTCATCGGCAGCGCCAGGGAGATGCGCACGCCGGCCAGCGGGGTGCCGGTGGCGTCGTCCACCACGCGGCCCTTGATGACGCGGCCCGCGTCCACGCGCACCGTGCCCAGGTCCACGTCGCGGCCGGCGGGGACGTCCACGTCGCGCTGGGTGAGGGCGTGGCCTGGCACCTGGAAGACGAGGTGCTGGGGGCCGGGCTCGTCCACGAAGACGGTGAAGGCGCCCTTCGGGTCTCGCACCGCTTCGTCGTTCACGGTGAAGCGGGTGATGGGCGTGCCGTCGGACTTCACCAGCCGGCCGGTGACGCGGCCCTGGAAGGCCAGGACGAGGCGCACGTCCATGGCGCCCGCGCGGGCGGTGGCCTTGGGCGGCCCCTGGTCCTCCAGCCATTGCTGGATGCGGTCGCTCATCGACCCTTCGCTGTCGTCGTCCGGCCCGAAGTCGGGTTCGTCCTCGGCGTCCTGCTTTCCTGGCGGCCTGGGCTGCGCGTAGCCGGGCTTCATCGCCTCCAGCTCGTAGTCCCAGTCGCGCGCCAGCGGCTCCAGGACGAAGCGGCCGTCCGGGCCGGTCTTCGTGGTGAGGGGCGAGTACGAGCGGCCGCCGCTGTTCTTCTCCTCCTTCGCGCTGGCGTCCACGGTGACGTCCGCCAGCGGCCGGCCCTCCGTGTCCACGACGATGCCGCCCACGCGCCCGTCCAGGTCCAGGCGCAGCGCCAGCTCCACCGTCTCCGAGCCTCGGAGCACCACGCGGTCGGGCATGCGCCGTTCGTAGCCGCCGGTGTTGGCGCGCATCCACACGACATAGGTGCCGGGCGGCAGGCCCTGGATGTCGAAGCGGCCGTCCTCGTCCGAGGAGCCCGCGAAGGTCCTGCGCTCCGCTTCCTCCTCGGAGGATTCTTCGGCCACCTGCTTCACCAGGGAGACGTCCACCTCGTTGACGGGCGTGCCTCGTGAGCTCGTCACGGTGCCGCGCACGGTGGCGCCCGCCTCCAGGGTCAGCTTCAGGCCGGACGTGGGGGCCCGGACCTGGAGCTTGCGCGGCAGGTAGCCTTCGGCCTCCACGGTGAGGGTGCCGGAGAGGGGCTGGTCCAGCTTGATGGCGAAGTGGCCCTGCGCGTCGGTGGTGGCGTCGAAGGTGGGGGATTTCTCGCGGGGCGGGTGCATCAGCATGAGCATGTGTGCGTACACGGGCGGGGGAGCGCCTTCCGGGCGCTTCTGTTCCGGTGGGCGCAGCGACAGGGCCGCGTCCGCCAGCGGCTTGCCCGCGGCGTCGGTGACGTGGCCCTCCACGAGGACGGCGGGGGAGAGGACGAACTCCAGCGGAGGGCCGCCCGGGGCCACCGTGCGGTTCGCGGTGAGGTCCAGGAGCCGGTCCGCCTCCACCTTGAAGGTGTAGTCGCGCGCCTGGAGCGGGCCCACGCGCAAGCGGCCGTCCGCGTCCGTGGTGCCGAGCGGCTGCACGAAGTCCACGTCACCGTCATCTTGAAGGCTGGCGCTGATCTCCGCGCCGGGCACGGGCTTGCCGGCGGTGTCGCGCACGATGGCCTCGACGAAGAAGGAGGTGCCCAGGCGCAGCGTCACCTGGGCCTCGCGCTGGTCCTCCGTGAGCGTCACCGTCTCGCGCGCCTGGAGGCCGCCCTGCTCCGCCTCCAGGAGGTAGTCGTCGGGGGACAGGCCGTCGAAGGTGAAGCGCCCCTGGGCGTCGGTGGTGGTGGCGCGCTCGCTCCTGCGTTCCGTGACGGTGGCGCCGGCGACGGGCTGCTCGCCGTCCACCACGGTGCCCACGATGCGCCGGGGGTCGAACAGGACGATGTCGTCGGAGAGGGCGTCCGGGGCCAGGTCTCCCAGCCACCCGGTGAGCTTCCCGGGGTGGACGGCGAGGAGGCTGTAGGTGTCCTCGCCGGGCAGGGGGCCCACGGAGAAGCGGCCGTCCGCGCCGGTCTTCGTCTCGAAGTAGCGCGCCGTGCCGGTGTGCAGCACCGTCACCCGGGCCTGGGAGAGCGGGGCGCCGTCCTCGTCCACCACGCGGCCGGTGAGCGCGCTGCTGGCTGCAAGCTCCAGCGTCACGTCCTTCGTGCCGGTGGCGACGTCCTCCCGGAGGCCCGCGCCCTGCGAGCCCAGGGCCCAGAGGGTGACCGTGCCCTGGGGCAGGCCCTCCAGGGTGAAGGTGCCGTCCTGCGCGGACGTGGTGCGCGACAGGACGAAGGCCCCGCCCCGGTGGGCCTCCACCAGCTCCCGGACCCAGCGTGAGGCGGTGACGGACTCGCAGTCCTCCGAGACCAGGGAGACGCCGGGCTGGCTCGTGTCACACGGCAGCTCCGTCAGGGTCTCCCCGGGTAGGGCGACGGAGGCGGAGACCTCGATGCCGGCGACGGGCTGGCCCTGGAGGTTGATGACGCGGCCCTGGACCTGGAGGGCGCCCTGGGGCGGCGG
>NZ_RAWM01000138.1 GCF_003668875.1 Corallococcus interemptor
ACCCCGGGCCCCCCTTGCCCATTCCCGTCGATATGTCCGGCCTGGAGGCGCGTTTCCCTGGGAGCCCGGGGCCGGAACGTGCCCTGGAGGACGAGCGCGGCACGCAACGGGAAGACGGCATGGATGCAGCCGTACAGGGCTTGGGGATGACGACCCTCCAGTCGCGGCAGGACACAGGCAGGGCCGCGCGACCGGAGAGCCCGGACGAGGAGGCCTTGTCCCGGCGCGCGCTCACGGGCGAGCGGGCCGCGTGGGACGCGCTCATCGCTCGGCACCAGCGCCGGGTGGTGGTGTCCCTGCTGGCGCGGGGCATCCGGGTGGACCGGGCCCAGGAGCTGGCGCAGGAGACCTGGGCGCGCCTCATCCAGCAGCAGCAGCGGGGCCAGCTCACGGAGCTGCGCCTGCCTGCGCTCGCGCTCGCGCAGGCGGCGTTCCTCGCGTCGGATGACGCCCGGCGCACGCGGCGCGAGTCCGTGGACGGCACGGTGGAGGACCTGCCGGAGCGCCAGCAGCCGGTGGACCCGTCGCAGTCCGCGGAGGTGCGCCTCTTGTCGGAGGAGCAGCTGTCCCGGGCCCGGAGCGCGCTGGAGCAGGTGTCTCCGGGCGCGCGCAACGTCTTCCTCCTGGCCTGTGACGGCCAGGGGCTTCCCCATGCCGAAGTCGCCTCCCGCGTCGGGCTGTCCGTCCAGCGCGTGCGACAGATTTTGTGCGAGGTCCGCAAGAAGCTGCGCACCGCGCTCGAAGAGGAACACCCATGACCCGGCCCACGCCGCACCTCACCCGCGACCGCACGGAGCAGTACCTGCTGGGCGCGCTGCCGCCCGAAGCCGCGGCGGAGCTGGAGGCCCACACGCTCACGTGCGAGCCGTGCGCGCGCCTCCTCCAGGAAGAGGCCCTGCTGGAGGAGCAGCTGTACCAGGTCGCCGCCGCCACGCCGCGCGAGTCCGTGGTGGTGCGCCCCGCGCGCTGGCACCGTCCCGCCGCCGTCGCCGCGGCGCTGGTCGCCGTGGCGGCCTCCGCGTTCTTGATGCTGCGGCCTGGCGGTGAGGCGGTGTCCCCGGCCGTGACGCCCGTGGAGGCGCCGGCCATCGCGGCGGTGGAGACGGAGGAGGCGCCCCGGGACATCGTGGTCGCGTGCCCGGACCTGGCCACGCAGGAGCAGTGCCTCAAGTCCGCGAGCGCGCGCGGGCTGCTCGTGTATCACCCCGGGGGACAGGGCGAGGTCCCCCGCTACGACGCGTCCAGCGGGCTGACCCAGGTGGCCCTGAGCTCGCGGCCGGCCGCCCTGTGAGGACCTCCGCGATGACGCTCCGAAAACGCCTCCCCGGCCTGCTCCTCGCGCTCTGGGCGCCCGTCGCGGCGGCCCAGACTCCCCCACCCACTCCTCAGGGCGGCATGCCCGCCGCTCCGGACGCCTCGCGCGCGAAGCTGCCGCAGGGCTGGTACGTCACGGAGAGCGCGCCCCAGCACTACGAGGCCGGCGTGGATGAGGCCTCTCCTTGCGAGGGCACGCGCAGCGCCTTCCTTCGCTCGCGCACGCAGGCCACGGACAGCTTCGGCACGTTCATGCAGGCCTTCAGCGCGAAGGACTTCCGGGGCAAGCGCCTGCGCTTCTCCGCGGCCGTGCGCCACCAGGACGTGAAGGGCTGGGCGGGGCTGTGGATGCGCGTGGAGGGCACGGACCCCAAGCATCCGCTCGCCTTCGACAACATGCAGTCCCGCGCGCTGGTGGGCACCCACGGCTGCCAGCGCTACGACGTGGTGCTGGACGTGCCCATGGAGGCCACCCGCATCATGGCGGGCCTCATCATGAGCGGCGCCGGCCAGGCGTGGCTCGGCGGCGTGCGCTTCGAGACGGTGGACGCGTCCGTGAAGACGACGGACCTGCTCACGCCTCCGCAGCCCCTGCCCTCCGGTCCCCAGGGCCTGGAGGACGGGCCCCAGGCCAAGGCGAACACGCCCCTGGGCCGGGTCGGCACCGCGTGGTTCGACACGCAGCGCGTGCAGACGGCGACGCCGCTCGTGCGCGGCAAGGGCCCGTCGTGGAAGGGCGAGTCCGGTGACGAGCTCTTCGAGCACGGCATCGAGGTGAACGGCACCTACGAGCGGCGGGACCTGTCGGTGAAGGTCCGCGCCGGCGGCTCCGCCACCCTCATCGAGGGCACCTGGGGCGGAGAGCCGCTGTCCATCCGGCTCACGCCGGACGCCCTGCGCATCCGCTGGGGCACCGACCACCAGCACTTCGACCGGGATACGGGCGCCTCCACGCCGAAAGGCTGCAACGTGTACCGGCAGACCGCGGGGCGCTTCGAACAGCAGCGCCTGGAGGTCTGCGGCGTGGCACTCGCCACCCGGCCGCCGCTCACGCAGCTGGTGGCGGCGTTCCTGTCCGGCGGCGTGCGGGCCGGCCCCTCGCGAGGCCTCCTGCCAGCGCCCAGCCCGCCGGTGCGCTCACCCCAGCCCTACGACTCCTCCGGCCGGAACGAACCGGCCTCCCAGCTCCAGTAGGGCGGGAGCAGAGGCGGAAGGTTCCCTCCTTCCGCCGCGTTGCGCGCTTCACTTCAGAACGCGAAGTCGCGCTCCAGCGTCTCCTGCCCGGCCTGCACCGTGAGGTGGGCCGAGTGCGCGCCGGTGGCCAGCGCCGTGGACAGGTCGAAGGACAATCCCTCCGGTCCCTGCGTGGGCTTGAGCGACGGGCGTCCAGGCGACAGGAAGACGGCGGCCGTCACGGGCCTCGAGCCCAGGGGTTGAACCAGGAGCCTCAGCCGCTGACGCTCGCGCACCAGCACCACGCGGAAGTCGCGACGCTCCTCCAGCACCTCGCGGTGCTCCGGCAGCCGGGCCGCGCTGGGGCGCCGGGACAGGTCCGCGCGGGAGTCTCGCGCCGCGCGCGGGGCCTGCGCCCCGTCTTCTTCCAGCTCCAGCGCCTCGTCGATGGCGGCGTCACCCTCTTCCAGCGCCAGCACGGCCTGGGCGCACTCGCCGCAGCTCGCCGTGTGGGCCTCCACGCGCTCGCGCTCCTCGCGGCCCATCTCGCCGGAGTCCAGGCGCCACAGCTCGTCGTCGGTGAGGTGGCGGCGCGGGGGGGCGTCCACCACCGCCGTGTCCGCGCGGTCCGCGCGGCAACTGGCACAGTCCTTCAGGTGCTCCGGGTCCTTCATGGGGCGGCCCGTCCAGGACGCCACCAGGTCATCGCAGGCGGCCCGAGCGGAGAACCACCAGGCGCCGGGGCGCTCCACGGGGTCCAGCAGGTCGCGCTCGGCGCGGCGCTCGGCGTTGAGCGGGATGAACCAGCGCGCCCGGGAGCGCAGCGCGGAGTCCAGGTGGCCCAGCGCCCCGAGGAAGCGCTCACGCGCGGCGCTCGCGTCCCCGTCCAGCGGACCCTTCAACAGCTCCCAGGTGACGAGCGCGCGGGCGGCGGAGGCGGCCCGGTCCCGGGCGGCCAGTCCTTCCAGCGCGGACGCACGCCACAGCTCCGCCTCTTCACCCTCGTCGCCCAGCGCCACCTCCATCGACTCCTCGGCGGCACGCAGGAGCACTGGCTGGAGCGCCTGCGGCTTCTGCTGGGACAACCAGGCTTCCACTTCAGGGCGGGAGAGGCCCTTCAAGGCCTCCTCCACCCCGTCCGTGCCGAGCCGGTCCGAGCGGCGCAGCACATCCCCCACCACCTCCAACAGCTCACCCACCGTGAGGGGACCCGCGCCCAGGCGCGCGTACCGGGCCTGGTAGCGGGACAGCGCGTCGCCCTTCATCGCGACATCCCGGGCGAGGCGAAGGACGGCATCAGTCCTCCGCGGGGATTCACGACGGCTCCTCCGGCAGTCCGTCCCGCTGCAACTCCAGCAGGTACAGACGCAGGTATGCCTGGGCGCGGCTGACGCGCTTGTACGAGTTCACCACGCTGATGTTCAGACGGCGTGCGCATTCCTCGTGATCCTCCACGTCCTCGTGGTGATAGAGCTCCCATGCGGAAGCCTCCTTTGGGTGCTCCTGCTGGAGCCTGGCGTAGGCGGCCCAGTACAGTTCCTGCGCCTCGGCGCGCTCCTCGCGACGCCGTGCGCCCTCCACCGCCCGGGCCACCTCGGACGGGGTCTCTTCCATCACGTCGTCGGGAGACACCGGCGCGGGCGCCAGCTCCTCCCGGTGCCGCCGGTAGAAGTCGATGGCGACGTGCTTGACGATGCGCAGGAAGAACGTCTTGGGAGACGCGCTCCTGCCCGGCATCTGCTCGGACACGCCCCGGAACTGATCCAGGCCCCGGTCGAGGAACTTCCCCACCGCGTCCTGGAAGAGCTCGTCGGCGTCCGCCGGCGAGCCGCGTCCGTAGCTGCCCTGGATCCTGCTGATGACGTAACGGGCCGGGCGCGCCCACCGCGCGCACAAGGCCCCCAGCGGAGTCCCGACGGCCTCGCCCGTGGCTCGGCGCCGTGTCACCTCCGCGAACAATTCCTCATCCGTGAGCTGCTCGTACACCGGAAGACCCTGGAGGCTGTCCCGGGACGTCCTCATCCCGAGAGGTTGGGTTACGGGGATGTGGCGCGGCAAATTAACACGTTGCATCCGCGAACAGCCTCCGACTGGTTACCAGAACGCCCGACTCCCGCCCCTCGCGTTTCCTGACACGCTTTTTTCGCGGGCCCGCTCATGACGCGCCGGGTCGCCTCCATGAAGGGCCGAACCGGACCGTAAGCCCCCGGAAAAAGGCCCGGAAATGGCGCCGTCAGGATTCCGGGCAGGGAGGCGTCCAGGGGCGCATCGCTTTCGAGCGCCCGGCCGAAGAGGCCCTACACGCCGTGGTTCGACTCCACCCCTCCGCTCGCAAGGCGGATGGCCCGCCGGCGGTCCGGCACTGAATTCGTAATTCAGCCTTCCGGCTTCCTCACTCGGGCGCTCACTTTTTCCCTCCCAACCCCAGGCAGCCCCTCCGGGCATGCCTCCGTCCCGAAAGGGGGACGACCGCCATGACCGCTCGCACCCAGACGAACCTTCCGGAGACGCAGCGGGGGCCCGCCGAGCGGCTGCTCGACGTGGTGCTCGGCGGCTCCGCCCACCTGTGGCACCACCGCCCCGGCCTGGACGTGAACGGCACCTGGGTGGCCGCCGCCAACGCGGACGCGAAGGCGCGCGCGCACGGCCGCAAGGTGGCGCCGGGCCTGTTCGTGCCCGCCGCGGTGAAGCTGTACGGCCAGCTGCTGGAGCTCTACCGCCTCAACCCCACGCTGATGGCGCACTTCGCGTCGTACGCGCTGACGCAGACGGACTGGCGCGACCTGAAGGTGGCCACCTGCGCGCTGATGCTGGTGCAGGAGCACGCGGGCCAGCCCGTGCGCGACGGCCAGGGCACCATCGCCTTCCACGACGACGACTACCGCTCCATTGGCGAGGCCATGGTGCTGCACTACGTGCGCCGCTCCACGCGGATGCTCACGCCCAAGGCCGTGCTGCGCGTGGCGGAGCTGCTGGAGACGCCGGAGATCGCGCGCCTCAACCGCGCCGCGGGCTTCGGAGACCCGGCGTCGCGCAAGCCGCCCCTGGGCCGCTGGAAGCGCGTGGCTCAGAAGTGGCTGGCCGCGCGCGAGGCGAACCTGCCCATGCTCCAGGGCCTGGTGAAGGCGGGCTACAAGGAGACGCTGAAGAAGCTGGCGCGCAAGGCGGGCTACAAGCCCCAGTCGCAGGGCTTCTTCGAGGTGCTCGGCTGGAAGCAGAAGCAGGCGGACGGCGGCCACCGGCAGGTGGGGCTGCACGGGCTCACGCTGGTGAAGCGCGAGCGCTTCGACGGCCTCTGCGAGGCGGAGATCTGCGAGTGGATTGAACTGGAGCGGCTCTCCTACAAGGAGGTCGTGGGTCGGCTGCCGAAGGACGTGGGCCTGACGCCCGCCATCCTGGCCACGCTCCTGCCGTCGTTGTCGGACCGCGACCTGCGGCTGATGACGCCGACGCTGGAGGAGCTGGGCCTCTTGCAGGAGCCTTCCGTGAAGGCGCGCTGGGAGCGGGCGGTGGCGAGCGCCACGGATCAGCGCTCGCTGAACATCGCGAAGAACGTCCGCGGTGAGGACGTGCGCCGCAAGCTGGAGGAGGCGAGCGACAACGCCGTGAAGAAGGCGGTGGCGGAGGCGACGGCGGAGACGGACGTGCGGGTGATGTTCCTCATCGACAAGTCGGGGTCCATGGAGGGCGCCATCGAGCAGTCCAAGGAGGCGCTGTCGCGCATCCTCGCGGGCTTCCCGCTGAACAAGCTGCACGTGGCGGCGTTCGACACCATGGGCACGGTGCTGCAGCCCAAGGCGGCGAACCGCACGGCGGTGCAGCACATGCTGTCCGGACTGAAGGCCTCCGGCGGCACGGTGCACGCGGCCGGAGTGTACGCGCTGCACCGCTCCGGGGTTCGCATTCCGGCGGAGGCGAAGCTGGTGGTGATGGTGGTGGGTGACGAGGCGGGCGAGGCGGGCGACCAGTTCGCCAAGGCCTTCCACGCGTGTGGCTACAGCGTGGCGGCCATGGCGCTGCTGGTGAGCGTGGCGGGGGCGCGCGGCAGCACGGTGCGCTCGGGCGCGAAGCAGCTGGGCGTGCCCTTCAGTGAGGTGAGCGTGGGGCAGTTCGCGGATCCGTACCAGGTGCCGCGCGTGCTCCAGGCGCTGATGGACGCTCCGCGCGAGGCGGGGGCCAGCCAGTCCGGCTGGGTGGACCGGGTGATGGGCACGCCGCTGCTGAAGGTGGCGTGAGACAGGAGGCAGGGGCGTGGACTACCGGAAGCTGCTCGGGAAGGTGGAGTCGGCGGTGCTGCCGTATTTCGGCGGCGGGACCGTGGACGCGCCTGCACGCCGCCTGCGCGTCAACCAGCCCGTCGCTCCGGGCTGGTGGCGTTTCGAGGTGAAGGGCCGCGAGGCCACCGCGCGAGAGCTGGCGTCTCCGGAAGGCATGGAGGCGCTGCCGCGCGTGCGGGGGCATGTCTGGGGGACGCGGCTGGTGCGCGAGGGCGCGGTGGCGGAGCCGCTGGCGTTGATGCCGGAGGAGGAGCCGCCGCGCCTGTCGCCGGTGACGGCGCGCCGCTGGCATGACGGCACGCTGCTCTTCGACGGCGTGGAGTTCGAGGGCGAGGCGGAGGAGACGGCCCGCCGGGCGCTGGAGGAGGACCGGGGGCTGGGCGACGCGCGTGGCGTGAGTGCGTCGCTGCGCGCGGCGTTCGGCTTCTCCGTGCTGGAGGCCGCGTCGCGAGCCACGCGCATCCCGTTCGCGCCCGTGGAGGCCCGTGCGCGGGTGCTCGACGTGGCGCGCGAGGGACACGAGGAGGCGGAGCGTTGCCTGCGCGCGCTGGCGCAGGAGCGTGCGCGCTTCCTCCAGATGCAGGCGGAGCTGGAGGCCCGGCGTGAAGCGGAGGCCCCTGCGTCGACCGGCCGTGAGCACGGAATGCCCGAGGTCTGGCGGGACGTGGACGGACGCGAAGTCGCCTGGTCGTTGCCGGGGCACGGGCACGCGGAGGCGTCACGGACCGGCCGGAGCCACACGCGACAGGAGCACTGGCGCGCGCAGTCCGAGGCCGGCGCGCGGGTGGAGCGCGCGCTGGACAAGGCCGGCGCGCGGCTGCTGGGCCACCGGCGGTTGGGGGACGGCCTGCTGGAGGTCGTCTACACGTTCATGAGCGAGCGCTTCGTCACGGTGGTGGAGGCCGCGACGCTGCGCGTGCGCGACGCGGGCGTGTGCCTCGCCGGCGCGGACACCCGGGTCACGCTGGAGAGCCTGCCCTCCGTGCTCCGGGAGGCCATCGACACGGACGCGCTGGTCATCACCCGGCACGCCTGAAACCCGCGTGTCCGGCCGGGCCCGTCCGCCACGTCGGTACGGGCCATTCGGGAGGACGAACTTCATGTCGACGACGCGCGAGGTGTGCCTGCTCATCGGTCCGGGAGACCGGATCTTGTGGGGGGATTCCTTCGATGACCCGCTGGCCCTGCCGGACTCCCGCGCCCGGTGGGAGGCCATCTGGAGCCTGAGGGACCTGCTGGTCGAAATCACGCACAGCCACCCGGAGGGCCCGCTGGCCTTCTCCCAGGAGGATGAGACCACCATGGCCGCGCTCCAGGCGGCGCTGGGCCGGCCGCTGCGCTTCTCCGTGGTGGCCCCCGACGGCATGGTGGTCCGCATCGGCGGCGAGGACGTGCTGGTGAGCGACGAGCCCGCGTGGGCCGCGCCGCTGCGCATCGCCTCGGGGCTCCTGTACGGACGGCCCCGGCCCGGACCGACCATCCTCCAGGAGGACGGCCTGCTCCTGGAGCGGGCCCACCGCAAACCGTGAGCCGCGGGCTTCAGCCCGGCAGCAGGATGATGCGGGCAATCTCCGGCGGCGCGGCGACGCGCATGGGAGGCCCCACGAAGCCGCACCCGCGGCTGACGTAGAGGTGCGAATCCCCCAGCTTGCTCAACCCCGCGTTCTGCTCGCCCCAGATGAGCTGGCCCAGCACGTTGCCCGGGAACATCTGTCCGCCGTGCGTGTGCCCTGAAATCTGGAGCCCCACGCCGCGCTGGGCCACCACCTCGAAGTTGGAGGGCTGGTGCGCCAGCAGCACCGACGCGCGGTCCGGCCGCAAGCCCTTCATCGCCGCGTCCAGGTCATACCCGGCCTCGCCGAACCGGCTCGCGCTCCAGTCGTCCACGCCCAACAGGTCGAACGACGCGCCCGCGTCTCCAATGGTCACCGCGCGGTTGCGCAGCACGGTGAGGCCCATCCCCCGCACGAACTCCGTCCACGCCTCCACGCCGGAGTAGTAGTCGTGGTTGCCGGTGACGAAGTACGCGCCGTGCCGCGCCTTCAGCGCGCCGAAGCCGGCCACGTAGCGCCCCAATTCCGGCACCGTGCCGTCCACCAGGTCGCCCGTCACCGCGATGAGGTCCGGCTTGAGCGCGTTCGCGCGAGCCACCAGCTCATCCACGAACCGGCGCTGCAACACACCGCCGATGTGGATGTCGGTGAGCTGCACCAGCGTGAAGCCCTCCAGCGCCTTGGGCAGCCCGGGCAGCCGCACCGGGATGTCGCGCACGTCCGGCGGATGGAACGCACGCCAGGTGCCGAAGCTGCTCACCGCCGCGCCCGCCACGGTGGCCCCCGCCGCGACGCCCCGGGCGAGGAAGGCCCGGCGCTCCGGTGACGGTGGCTCCGAAGGCTCCGGAGCCTTGCGCACCCGGGCGAGCACGCCCCGCACCACGTCCATCCCCAGGGTGAACATGAGCAGGTAGAGCACCAGCCCCATCCACACCAGCAGCGCGATGCCCGTCCCCCGAGCAACCTCGGAGGAGAACATTCCTCCCACCATCCGCGCGCCCAGCGAGCCCACCAGCCCCCCGGCGAAGAGCCCCATCCCCGCGCGGCGCAGGCCCCGGCTCGCCGTCACGTCTCGCACCAGGCGGCGGTACAGGTAGACGTGCGCCAGCGCGAGCAGCGCGGTGACCGGCACGAGGAACAGCATCATCCGGAGCCAGGGGGACATGAGGGGCCGTGTCTACCCGCGCAGGAGCCGGTCCACGAGCGCCACGTACTGCTGCTTCGCGGCGTCCTTCGCCAGCCCCTTGCGGCCGGCCCAGGCGTCGTACTTCGCGCGGCCCTTGATATCGAGCATGCCGGGGCGCTTGCCCTGCACGTCCCCTTCCGTGCCCTGCTTGTAGAGCGAGTACAGCTCCAGCAGCGTGTCGTTGGAGGGAGCCTTGGACAGCGTCTTCACCCGGCTCTGTGCGGCGCTGAAGTCATCATCGAGGGCCATGCGCGGTCTCCGGCAAGCGTGTGCCGGAGACCTTAACAGCCGGCCTCACATCGTCGGCAGCCAAAGGTGGCGGATGTCCGCTGGCAGCTGGGCGCTCACGTCCTCCGCTTCGCCTTCGCTGATTTGATGGCGGACGGCGTCCATCACCGCGCGCACCACCGGCTCCACCGCGTCCGGCGTCAGGGCCAGGTCCTCGCCCACCAGCTTCAGGAGCTCATCGCGGCCGAACTTCGATGGGCGGGGTTCGGCGTCGTGGCGCTCGCAGCGGTGCAAGAGCTCCGTGAGCCTGCGCGGCAGTTGCGCCTCCAGGTCCTGCGACTCATCCGCCTGGATGCGCTGCTCCAGACCGCAGAGCACGGAGACGGCGGCCTGCTGGGCGACAGCCGGGGACATGCCCCCGCGGTCACAGAGGTGGTCGATGAAGCGGGCATACGTCTGACTGGCCCGCATCGCACTGCGCCGCGCACGCCGCTCCTCGATGGACAGCTCGCGCCGCTCCTCCGCATGCTCCTCTTCCTGGGGTGCGCCCGAGCGGCGCTGCGGATCACGGTCTTCAGCCATGGGGGTCCTCCCTGTCGGTCCCGGTGGGTAACAGGGTGCCCATGCCCGCCCCGGAGGGCACGTCATCGCGGACCTCCGCACTGTCCGCTGGCTGCCTGACTGCTAGGCGGCCACGCGCCGGACGTAGGTGTCCCAGAGGGCGCCGAAGAAGAAGCCGCCGAAGCGGGCCAGGGCCTCCGCCCGCTGCATGCCGTCCCGGGCGTTGAGCACGCGCAGGGTCGTGAGCTGGCGGGTGAACTCCTCCGCCGTCAGCCGCAGGAAGCCCTTCCCGATGCACGGCGCCTCCGGGCCATTCCCCCGGTGCAGGGACACGAACAGCGTCGTGGTGTCCTTCCACAGGTCCAGGCCCGGGTCGTCGTAGAGGTCCTTGTAGCCCTCCAGGTAGTAGGCCTCGCCGGACTCGCTGAGCAGGTGCAGCAGGTACTCCATCCGCTGGCCGCCCGGCCGGGCGTGCTCGCGGGTCATCAGACGCAGCTCGCCGCGCGTCACCACCAGCGGGCGGGACGACAGCACCGGCGCCGTCACCGTGCCCATCAGCTTCAGCGGGTGGCGCTCGTCACGCAGCGTCGCGTCCAGGTCCTCCGCCGTCACGGTGAGCACGAAGCGCAGGGGCGTGGCGTCGTCGCGCTCCGGGTCGCCGGCCTCCAGGTGCGGGGCCTTCACGTCACCGGACACGAAGCCGTGCATCGTCTCCGTGAAGCGCACGCCCACGGGCCCGGGGGCCTGGGGCGCCGTGGCCTCCGGCAGCGGCGCGTAGTCGATGGTCCACCCGTGGCGCTTCGCCATCAGGGCGCAGGCGCGCTCGGCGACGGCGGAGATGGTGAGCAGCGGGTTGATGCCCAGCGAGCGAGGCACCACGGAGCCGTCGGACACGTACAGCCCCTCATGCACCGCGTGGCCGGAGGCGCCGGAGAAGACGCGCCCCTCGTGGTCCACCACGCCGTCCTCCGCCCGCTCGGCCATGACACAGCCGCCCAGCGGGTGCGTGCACAGCAGCTCCTTGCCAAAGGCCTCGGACCAGAGCGGGTAGCGCACGAAGGTGCCGCCCAGCGCGGCGGTGGCCCGGCGCAGGCGCTCTTCGATGCGGGTGAGCTGCGGGTCGCGTCCGGCGTCCGGCCAGTGCAGGCGCACGCGGTCGTGCTCCAGCCGCAGCTCGCCCTTGCCCTCGTCGTGCGACATCACCATCAGCGTCTGCGTGTGCTCCACCGCGCCGTGGTCCGGGCCGCGCACGAAGCTGTCCGCCTGGCGGATGCGCTCCTGGACCCAGTCCAGGATGCCCTCGTCGGTGTCCTCCCCCACCAGCGCCGCGGCCCCCGCGAGCGCCGCGGGCATCAGCGACGCGAGCGCGCCGGGGATGGCGCCCTCCTCGATGATCATCCCCTCGTCCAGCCGCGCGGTGTCGCGCTGGTCGATGACGCCCGCGATGCAGGGGCCCACCGGGTCGCGCTTCTCGTGGTCCTGCTCGCCGTGGCCCACGCCGTGGACGCGCATGTCCAGGTTGTAGCCGAAGGCCAGCACGTCGCCGTTGCTGCTGAAGTGGTGGCCCAGCTTCGGGGACACGGACAGGCCCTGCTCGCACGAGCGCAGCAGGATTTCCGCCGTGCCCATGGTCCCGGCCGCCAGGACGACGCGGTCCGCGGTGAGCCAGGCGTCGGGCGCGTCGAAGCGCTCGCGGCCGGTGTTGTGGGGGCGGTAGTAGACGCGCCACTTCGCGCCGTCCTTCACCACCGCGCGCACGGACACCTCGGTGAAGATGCGGGCGCCGTGCGCGTGCGCGTCCGGCAGGTAGTTCATCAGCACGGTGTTCTTCGCGCCGGTGTTGCAGCCCGTGGCGCAGTCACCGCACAGCGAACACCCCGGCTGCCGCACGCCCGCGGCGTTGACGCCCGCCTCGAACGTCACCGCCACCGGAGGCCGCGTCAGCCGTCCGCCCAGCTTCTCCGCGGAGATGCCGAACGTCTTGAGCTTCTGCAGCGGCGGATGGTCCTCCGGGTACGGCAGGGGCCGCAGCATCAGCTCCGCCTGCGTGAAGCCGTCCTCCAGCAGGCCGTGGACATCGGCGCGCAGGGCCGCGGGCCAGCGGGGGTCCTCGAACACGCGAGGGTCGGGCCGCATGGTGACGCCCGCGTTGATGAGCGACGTGCCGCCCAGGCCGCAGCCGTCGATGACGGACACGTCGCCGTTGCGGTGCACCTCGATGAGGCCCGTGGGGCTGCCCACGTCCAGGTCTCCCTGTCCCGGGGCCAGGTGGAGCTGGAACTCGGCCAGCGCCTGTGTGGGCGTGCGCGGCATCTCCCCGGGGTGCATCTCCCGCCCGCGCTCCAGCACGCACACCTGCTGACCCGCGCGAGACAGCCGGCTGGCGGTGATGCCCCCGCCATAGCCCGACCCCACGACGACCACGGGGTAATGGGATGCCAGCTCGCTCAACGGGGATGACAGCCTGCGCATGCTCACCTCGGGGCGGCCTGACCGCCGCCGTTATCCAGATGCTGCTTTTATTCCCCACCGGTGACATCCGGAGCGGGGGCCGCATGCTGCGCGGTCCAACAGCGCGGATCCACTCCCCGGCCGTCCCCATGCCCCCCGCCTGTCCCTGGTGGCAGGGCCTCCCCTGTCCACCAGAACAGCAAGCGTCCTACCAGGCGGGTCGTTCCTGCCGGACAGACGCGCAAGGCGCGCATCCTTGAGTGGAAATCCGCCCGCCCCCGCCCGGCGCGGCGAAAAAACCTGTCCGACTGTCGGACAGGTTTTTCCGGCGCGACGCCGCCGGGGAGGCCCAGCAGGGTTCTCGCCTTCTCAAGCCGTGGACAGGGGGCTTCACGCCCCAAGCCCTAGAAGAAGCGGCGCACCACCCAGGCGCCCAGGCTGAGCAGCACGGAGATGAGGAACATGGACGCCAGCGGCGCGTAGACGCGGGTGTTCCCGCTCTCCACGCGGATGTCCCCGGGCAGCCGGCCGAACCAGGAGAAGGCCCCGGCCCACACCAGCAGTCCCACGACGGCGAGCCCCAGGCCCGCCACCATCAGCATCAACCCCACGGGCTTCATCCGGGACTCCCCTCCTCCAGCTCCGCGGTCTCGCCACCCGCGCGGCGGAAGGCGTTCACCAGCCGGTGCGCGTGGCGCGTCGTCTCCGGCTCGCGGTAGCGGGGACTGGCCTTCAACACCCACTCCACGGCGGTGTCCAGGTCCATGCGGTGGCCGGGGGACACGTACACGGGGCTGACGCCCGCGCGGGTGCGGACCGCCATGCCCACCACCTCCCCCTTGTGGGTGATGGGAGACGTGGCGCCCCGCCGCTCCGCGAGCTTCCCGGGCGTGCCCACCAGCAGCGACTTGGCGCAGCCGATGGACGGGATGTCGAAGAGCAGCCCGCCATGACAGGCGATGCCCACCCGTCGCGGGTGCGCGGTGCCCTGGCCGTCGAAGATGAGCACGTCCGGGCGGACCGTGAGCCGTTCCCAGACGGCGGCCAGCACCGGCAGCTCGCGGAAGGACAGCAGGCCGGGGACATAGGGGAACGTCAGCCGCGCCGTGGCCACCGCGCGGGACACCGGCTGGAGCGTCGCCGCGTCCAGCACCACCATGCCGCCATAGCCCGTGTCGTTGCCCTTCTCCGTGGAGATGTCCGCGCCCGCCAGCCGCGTGACGCGCAGGCCCGGTGGCGGTTCGAGGATGAGCTGTTCGCGCAGGCGCTTCTGCAGCGCCACGGCCTCCGTGGGCGTGACGTTCCAGGGGTGCGGTGCTCGCGGTGACTCCATGCGTCTCCTCCCGTGAACCCAACACTGTGCATCCTCCGGGCGGAAGGCGACGGACATAGACTGGGCGGATTGTGAAGGAGTGCATACAGAATGCGTGGGAATGACTTCGCGGACCTGAAGGCCTTCGCGGCCATCGTGGAGCACGGCAACTTCACGCGCGCCGCGGCGCACCTGCGCGTCTCCCCTTCCGCGCTCAGCCAGACGCTGCGGGCACTGGAGGAGCGCCTGGGAGTCCGCCTGCTCAACCGCACCACCCGGAGCGTCGCGGTGACGGAGGCCGGGGCCCGGCTCCTCTCACGGCTGAAGCCGGCCATGGAGGAACTGGAGGCGGCGGTGGCGGACGTGAAGGACCTCCGCGACACGCCCGCCGGCACGGTGAAGATCCAAGCAGCCCGCTTCGGCGCCATCTCCTTCCTGGAGCCGCTGTTCGGGAAGTTCCACGCGGCCCATCCGGACATCGTGCTGGACGTCACGGTGGACGACGCCCTCACGGACCTGGTGGCCGGAGGCTTCGACGTGGGCATCCGGCTGGGGGAGTGGCTGGACCACGACATGGTGGCGATGAAGCTGGGCGGCCACCTGCGCCAGGTTCCGGTCGCCTCGCCTCGCTACCTCGCGAAGCACGGCACGCCCAGACATCCTCGCGACCTGCTCAAGCACCGGTGCATCAACTGGCGCCAGCCGGGCTCCAGCGGCATCTACGCGTGGGAGTTCAAGAAGGGCGGCGGCGACTGGTTCTCCATCGCGGTGAAGGGGCCGCTCGTCGTCACCGACCGCGCGCTCGCGCTGTCCGCCGCGCTTCAAGACGTGGGCATCGCGTTCTGGGCGGAGGAGCGCGTGCGCCCCTTCGTGCAGTCCGGGAAGCTGGTGGCGCTGATGGAGGACTGGTGCGCGCCCTTCCCCGGCTTCTTCCTCTACTACCCGAAGCAGAAGCACACGGCGCCGCCGGTGCGCGCCTTCGTCCAGTTCCTGCGCCAGGCGTGGTCCTCCTGATTCTGTACGGCTTTCTTCACAAGCCATGAGGACTGCCGCGCATTCTCAACAGAATCCCCGCCGCTATCTTGAAGCCATCCACGGACACACGGCTGCAAGAGAGGACACGGCGCCATGGCAACGAACGACTCGAAGGTGTGGTTCATCACGGGCATCTCGCGGGGGCTGGGCAGGGAGCTGGCGAAGGCCGTCCTGGCCCGGGGCGAGCGCGTCATCGGGACGACGCGTGACGGAAAGTCGGACCTGGAGGCCCCCGCTGGCGCGCTGCACGTGCTGCCGCTGGAGCTGACCGACACCGCCCGGATTCCCCAGGTGGTGAAGCAGGCGCACGCGCTGCACGGGCGCCTGGACGTGGTGGTGAACAACGCGGGCTACGGCCTCTTGGGCGCCATCGAGGAGGCGACGCCGGAGCAGTCCCGCCACGTCTTCGACGTGAACTTCTTCGGGCCGCTGCACGTGGTGCAGGCCGCGCTGCCGTTCCTGCGGGCCCAGCGCCGGGGGCACATCGTGAACATCACCTCCATCGCGGGGCTGGCGCCCATGGCGGGCTCGGGGCTGTACGCGGCGGCGAAGTGCGCGCTGGAGGGCCTGTCGCTGAGCCTGGCGCAGGAGGTGGCGCCGCTGGGCCTGAAGGTGACGCTGGTGGAGCCGGGCGCGTTCCGCACGGATTTCCTGTCCCAGCACTCGCGGCGGGAGACGCAGGGCCGCATCGAGGACTACGCGAAGACCGCCGGCGCGGTGGTGGAGTACCTGGGCAAAATCTCAGGCAAGCAGCTGGGCGACCCGGCCCTGGGCGCGAAGGCCATCGTGGACGCGGTGGCGGCGGAGGCACCGCCGCTGCACCTGGTGCTGGGCTCGGACGCGCTGCGCCGCACGCGCGAGCGGATGGGCGTCCTGAACGGCGAGCTGGACCGCTGGGAGGCCGTCACGAAGAGCACGGACCTCACCGGCCCGGAGGCCGCGGGCACGCTGCGGCCGTCCTGACCGGGGCGGGTTGTCAGGAAGCGGGAGGGGGCGCCGTCCCGGGCCGGGATTCCCTTTGCTGGAGGCACGCGGCCCATGGCGACGCTCAACATCACCTTCGACGGACACTCGGCGGACGTGCCGGTGGAGCTGGAGCGGCACATCAGCGACGGGGACGTGCGCCGCATCGCGGTGGAGCTGGTGCGCTCGGGCGGCATCCCGGGCCTGCACCGCTTCCATCTGAACGAGGATGCCTTCCAGCACTACGTCGTGGACCGCTTCCGCGGCGCGCACGGCGAGGAGCGCATCTACCTGCGTCCGAAGGTGCCCTTCGGGGCGTGCTGAGGGCGGCCACCATGCGCATCGTCTTCTGTGGCGTGGGGGCCATCGGGTCCACGGCGGCGCTGTTGTGCCGCAATTTGGACGCGACGCTGGTGTTCGTGGACTTCGACCGGGTGGAGTCGAAGAACCTGCTGTCGCAGGCCTACGTGAAGCCGTCCGTCGGCAAGAACAAGGCGGAGGCGCTGAAGCTCCAGCTGCACAACCTGCACGGCGTGAAGGCGGAGGCCTTCGGCGTGCGCCTCACGCGCGACAACGTGGAGGCGCTGTGCAAGAGCGCGGACCTGCTGGTGGACGCCTTCGACAACCAGGACAGCCGCCAGCTGCTCAGCGACCACGCCCGGAAGACGGGCACGCCGCTGGTGCACGGCGCGGTGTCCGCGGACGGCATGTTCGGGCTGGTGCGCTGGGATGAGCGCTTCACCCCCGACGCCGAGGACACCCACGGACAGGCCACCTGCGAGGGCGGCGAGCACCTGCCCCTGCTGGGCCTGCTGGCCGCGACGCTCGCGCGGGCGGTGCAGGACTTCCTCAAGCACGGGGTGAAGCGGGATGCCTTCGTGAACCTGAACTCCGTCACCCCTCAGGGCTGAGCCGTCGCGGTCAGCCCGCCCGCGCCAGGGCCTGCCGCTCGGCGTCGAAGCGCACCAGCGCCCGGACGATGTCCTCCTTCGAGTCCGTGAGCAGCAGGTGACGTGCGTACTCGTGCCCCAGGGCCAGGTGCTCCAGCAGCGGGTACACGGGGCGCGTCTTCGTCCAGAACTCGCGCCCCAGGAAGAGCATGGGGCTGATGACGCCCACGGTGTTGTAGTGGTTCTGGCAGGCGTCCTGGAAGATCTCCTGCACGGTGCCCGCGCTGCCGGGGGAGTAGACGACGCCGCCCCGCGCGATGGTGAGCAGGCCCTCCTCGCGCACGCTGTTGGCGAAGTACTTCGCGATGCGCGTGGCGAAGGGGTTGGGCGGCTCGTGGCCGTAGAGCCAGGTGGGGATGCCCAGGCTGTCGCCCATGGCCGCCGCGTCGCGCAGGGGCCAGGTGGCGCGCACCTCGAAGGCGCGCGCGAGCCAGTCCCGGTCCTTGTAGGACGGCGCCCGCGCCAGCACCGCGAGCGCCGCGTCCAGGTCCTCATCCGCCCGGCCGGCGAACCACGCGCCCAGGTGCGTGGCCTCCATGGCACCCGGGCCGCCGCCGCTCACCAGGAAGAAGCCCAGACGCGCCAGCGCGCGGGCCAGCTCCGCCACGGAGCGGTAGTCCTCCTGGCCGCGCAGCATGGAGTGCCCGCCCATGATGGCCACCACCCGGCGGGGCCGGCCCTGGTCCAGCAGCGCATCCTCCAAAGCGTCGCTGATGGCGTGGTCATGAAGCCGCTGCGCCAGGGTCTCCAGGATGGACGGAGGATGCGCCCCACCGCGCGAGTTCCAGTGCGCGTAGATGCGCGCGTCCAGCGTGTCCGCGTAGGTGTCCGGCCGGGTCGGGTCGAAGCCCGCGTACAGCTCCTCGGGTGTGTAGAGGGTGCCCCGGTACGGGCAGTAGGGCAGCCCGGAGAACGGCGGGAACACCATGGCGCCCCGCGCGAGGACCTGCTGCAGGGTCGCGGGCTCCAGGACGCAGCCCAGGAAGACGGTGCCGGTGAGGTCCGCCTTCAGGAGCGCGTCGCTGCACGCGCGCAGGTCCAGGCCCTGGAGGATGACGTTGGCAAGGCTCCGGCCTTCGCGCAGGTGCTGCTCGAAGGCAGCCGGGGTCTCGAGCTCCGTCATGGGTGTCTCCGCGAGGTGCGTGTCCGGGACGGAATTATCACCCTGTCACGCCTCCCCAGAAAGGAGGGATGCTCGCACCCGCCCCCCGGTCACCCTGGATGGCAGGGGACGTCAGAGGTGCTCGCGGATGGCCTGGTACCAGCGCTCCGCCATCTTCTCCTCACCGAGGAGATTCGGATGGATCCCGTCATACGTGTCCGTTGCGGGGTTGAAGCCGGTCCACTGGTCCACCACGTAGACAGGCGACGCCTCCGTGCTCTTGGCCGCGGCCAGTGAGGGCATGCGCTGGTTGAGGGACTGGAGCTTCAGCGACAGCATGGCGCCCGAGGTGGGGATGACCTGGGCCAGGAACACCTTCACCCGAGGGTTCACCACGCGCAGCCGGTCGATGATCTGCTCCAACTCCGACACAGTGCTGTCCTCTGTCTGCTCATGGTACGTGTCGTTGGTGCCCAGGTGGATGAGCACCAGGTCGGGATGCGTGCTCGCAGCCCAGTTGGAGATGTTCGCGAGCACCTGATCCGCCCGCCAACTCCAGTGGCCCTCATGGTCGCGGTCGAACCAGAGGGAGGAGCAGGTGTTCGCCCCCAGGTAGCCCGTCGACAGGGTGCCCACGAAGTCCGCCCTGTAGCCGCTCGACGTCAGCTTCCACCAGAGCTGGCACCGGTAGCTGGCATGCCCTGCCGCCCCCTGGGTGATGGAGTCGCCCAGCGGCATCACCTTCTTCGCCGACCGCTTGGCGCCCCATTCCTCCTGCGCTTCGCCATCCAGGGACCCGCTGGAGCCGAGCACTTCCAGCAGCGCCACGCCCAGCACGGCCCACACCTGATTCCTCATCCAATGCATCGGAAGCCCCCCAGGAAATCCTGTTCAGGAATCCCATCAACTCCGTCACCGCAACCGGGCCTGTTTCATTGGAAGACCGCCATCCGCGCCTCGGACAGGAATGTGGAATGGAAGCCACTCCGCAAGCCCCTGATTGCCTCGGCGTTGGTGCCTGGCATTGCGCTCGTATCGCGGGCTGAGAGCAGCCCCCCTCAGTTGGTGGGGCAGCTGCCGCCCGAACAGTAGAAGCAGGAGCTGGTGCAGTTGCCGCCACTGCACAGCGAGATGTCGGAGCCGTGGCAGGTAGGCGACGACACATCTTGCAGGGAGTACGCCGTCTGGATGTCTCCGCAGGCAATCACCCGGTCGTCGGTGCCGCCGTTGGCCTCCACCGACATGCTGTTGCTCACGTACGTGTCACCGCTCGCCGTCTTTCCCTTCTTCCACGCGCCATAGGCGACGAAGTTGGCGGCGTTCCCGGGGACGATGGGTGCCCCCATCACGTAGTTGAGCATGCCATTGACCGGCACCTGGACGGCGTAGGCATCCGACGCGCCGCGCTGGCGGTTGAAGGTGACGGGCCCATTGCCACTGCAATTGGAGACAGCGAAGTGGGCCGAGTGCCCCGGGTGGTTGAAGCTGGGGCCATTCCACCAGTTGCTGGCGCGGAGCCGGACCACCGTGGCCGTGCCCTCGACGATGTCGCAGGAGCGGAGCTTGGGCTGACACGTGTAGCTGTCCTGGGTCCCGAGCGGGAAGTCACACCCGCTGGTGCAGTACGTATCGCTCGGGTAGGCGGTGCTGATGACCTCCTGGCTCGAGTCGCCGCACGTGGCATCGCCGTACACGGAGGCGGTCCAGGCCCGGAAGGACGCCGAGCACCCCGCGGTCAGGGACTGGCCGCCGGAATCGAATCCAGTGGGCAGCGCCGCGAGCGCGTCCGCGTTCTCCCGCTGCAGCTGTTCGCGCGCGGAGAAGTCCATGGCGAAGAGCGACTGGCGCGCGAGCGCCGCCGGCAGCTCCTGCCGGGCAGGAGCCAGCGCGAGGAACACCTCCGCCGGGGTGTGCTTCTTGAGGAAGAGCGGGGCCACGAGCGGGCGCTGCGGGTAGGTCGCCATGACGGCGATGTCCACCGCGCCGTCGTCGTTCTCGAGCCAGAGGACGTGGTTGCCCCGAGCCCCGTCGACCCGTGCGATTTCACGCGGGCCGGAGGCCGCGGGCGTTGCGGCGTGGACGGGGGCGGCGCCCAGCAACCAGGCGACACCGGTGACGGCAAGGGCGAAGCGATTCGATGACGACTTCACGGGGGAGGCTCCAGGAAAAGGCGGCGGAAATGGGCCGCCTCCCGTGAACGGAAGTCCCCGCGAATTTCCCTCACCGGGTTCGCGGCCTGTCAGGAACGGAGTCATCGCCCCGTCATTCCTCCCCAAGAAAGGAGGGATGCCCCATGCAGAACGTGAATGAGCTGGACCCGCAGCGCCCCGCCACGAAGCTGACCACTCCGGAGCTTCTGGAGCTGGCCATCGCATCCTTCCGTGGCAGTGCGCCCGGGACCTGACGCTCGCACCCGCCCCCCGGTCACCCGGGAAGGCGTGGACGGGGGCCGGGTTCCCTGAGGGGGGACCCGGCCCTTGTCGTGTCCGGGTCCTCCCTCGGCGGTCGGAACAACACCTTCGGGATGTAGCTCAGCCTGGTTGAGAGCGTGCGCCTCGGGCGCGCAAGGTCGCTGGTTCGAATCCAGTCATCCCGACTTCAGAAACAATCCCAGACACACCCGCCGGGGTAGCCCAATTGGTAGAGGCGCCGCGCTCAGAACGCGGAGGTTGCGGGTTCGAATCCCGCCTTCGGCATACCTTCGGGCCCAGCAATCTCAACGGGTTGCTGGGCCCTTTCTCATTCCGTCAGCGTCATGTGCCCCCAATGTGCCCCTCCGGCGTCGGATGGAACCGGGGCACGGGCCTGTCGAGTTGCTGAACCGCGCTCTCCCGGGCTTCTGGCGCGAGGTGGGCATACCGCAGGGTCATCGCGATCTCCGCGTGGCCCATCAGCTCCTGGATGACCTTGAGCGGTACGCCGCGCATGGCGAGATGGCTGCCGTAGGTGTGGCGCAGATCATGCCAACCGATGCAACCCTGCTCACGGGTGATGCCCGCGCTGCGCAGCAACCGAGGAAGCGGTGACTGCATCCGGCTGGCCGTCAGCGGCTGTCCATCCTGTTGGCAGAACACGTAAGGCCCGCGCAGATGCCGGTGCGCCCTGAGTGCTTCGACCACGGAGGCTGGCAGATCCACCGTCCGCTCACGTCCGCCCTTCGGCAGATCCGCGACGCCACGCCAGATGGTGCGCCGGACGCGCAGCTTTCCACGCGGCAAGTCCAGGTCGCTCCACTGGAGCCCTATCAACTCGCCCTGCCGCAACCCCGCCTTGAGCGCCACCAGGATCAGTGGCTTCCATTCCGGTTCAACGACAGCGACCAGCCGGTCCGCTTCCGCGAAGGTGAGGAAGTCGAAAGCGGGCTTGGCAAGGCGCCCCAAGAGCTTCACACGCGGAGCCTCTTGGATGACCTGCTGCTCCTTCGCGACAACTAGGAGCTTGCCGAGCACCGTCAAGACGTTGTTGATGGTCTTCGGGCTCAAAGGCGCGGGCTTCACGTCCTTGCGCTTGCGAAGCGCGGACTTCGTGGCGAAGTCCTTCCGAGCATGAGCACCGGACTTCTTCTTGCGCATGAGCGCCTTGAAGTCCTCGATCTCCGCAGGGCCGATAACGTCCAGAAGCTTCTCCCCGAAGAAAGGGAGGATGTGGTCATCCAGGATCTGCTTCTTGCTGATGACGCTGGAGTATTTGTTGTTGTTTTCGCTGTAGGTGATGAAGCGCGGTGCGAACTCCGCCAAGGTGACGCGCTTCCTCTCTGTTTGCTCCTTTCCGAAGGTCCCTGTGAGCAGGGCGTGACGGATCTGGCGCTCGTACTCTTCGGCGCCCCGGCGGGTGTTGACGGGCGATGCCTTGCGGACTCGCTCCACCCTCCCGTCGGGGTGCTGGTACTTCACGTCCACCCACCACGCCTCCTGCACCTTGCCCTCTTTCGTCTTCCACTTCCGCAGCCTGACGCTCATCGGTTCTCTCCGAGCGCAGGACCGCCGTTACCCGGCCGCCATGCTAACAGCGCGTCGCGATGGATGCGGATGGATCGGCCGATGTGGATCACCCCTGGGACCTGAGCGAGTCGGATCGACTCGTAGAGCGTCTTCCGGTTCACGCGCAGGAGCACTGCGGCTTCCTCAACCGTCAGGAACTCGGGATTGGCTGCATCGGGCTCGCGAGTGCCCATGAGCCCTTGCCCGTCGTCAGCGCGTGCGCTCACGAATTGCCTCCGCCCCTACGGGCATCGCGTGCAGGGCCTGGCGTGCTCCCAGCTTCGATTCGCACGTCGTCCAGCACCACGCAGTAGGCCCTCACGCGCTTGCCTTCGACCGAAACCTTCCGCGTCAGGTGCCCCTCTTCCTTGAGCGCCAGTCCCTTCATCACCAACTCCGTTAGTACCTGCCTCGTATCGAAGCGCCCATCTCGTGCGATCTCCTGCATGGTCGTGTGGAAGATGGCGACGATGCTCCGGCCGGTGGCATCCTTCTCTTCCAGCACCATGCCGGGCCGCTTGAAGGCAACTGGCTGGGAGAACCCCGACCAATTCGCGGCGACGAAGCCCATGATGAAGTCGTAAGCCGCATCGGCGGTCGTCTGCGTCTCCCGGGATTCCTTCTTCACGGCGACGCAGAAGGCTTGCCCCGCGTCGAGTGCGGCAGCCCGGGCGCGCAACTCTTCCTCGCCGCATACGAGCGTGCGCGCGAGCACGTCAGCAAGCACCAGCAGCGCCGCATAGCGAGCCTGCTCCGTCGTTTCAGTGCCCATCTTCGAGGCGATCTGTCGGTGCTGCTCACGGAGTTCTTCCAGCCGGTCCGTGTTCGTGTACCGCGCCATCAACTTCAGGATGAAGAGCGGGCCCGCGTGCCCATGGTGCTTCTCCAGACCCTGATGCGTAAGCGAAGCAAGGGCCACATCACCAAGCGGCTGTGCGCATACCTCCAACGTGCGGTTCTTCGCCCCTGCTGCACCGCCGACCTGCAAGAGCGGTTTCTCCCCAGAGATGAAGGCCAGCGAGCGCCAAGTCTTGCGCGTGCGCAGCTCTCCCGTTTGGGTCGCTCGCGCGCCGCTCGTTTCCGTCCCGACAAGGTAGGCAATGAGGCTGGTCATGTGCTCTCGCGTGAGCTGCGTGTCATCCACCCAGGTGGGCAGGTCGCGGTGGCGGGCCAGCTCTCCCTGCAAGGCGGCCGATGAAACATCGCCGCTGATCTTGAGTCCGGAGGGGCGTCCCCAGACTGACGTGGTTGTGGCCTGCACTGCGGACTTGCCCGCACCTGATGGGCCCCAGACGGACAGGCACATGCTGCGCATGTCGAGCAGTCGGAGTAGCGGTGCAGCGAAGCCAGCGGCCCAGGCCATCTCAGCAATGGGGCCCTTGTCCCGAACGGCCAACATCAGCCGCAGGTGTTCGTCCACCGAACCAGCCGGAGTCAGCGCGTCGAGGAAGGCCGCCTCTCCGGGCATGATGACCCTTCCGAGCTCGCCAATGACCTGCCGACCCACGACGAAGCTCCGCAAGTCCCTCGCCCATCCCCCGTGGGTGAAGATGCGCACTCGGGGCAGACTCGCGTGAGAGTGCTGCTCCTGGGCCTGGAGGAAGTCCTGCACCCTCTTGCTATTGCTGCTGGTGAGCGGCGCGCCTCTTCCAGCCAACTCCAGGATGTCGCTTCCCGACACCTTGGCGCGCGGCATTGTTTCGGAGCGCTCCCGGTCTCCGTGCAGCCAGCGCACCGTCACGTAGCAGGTCCCGTGCTCGTCCTCGCCCGCTTCGGTGATGTTGATGGGAGCGGCGGCAATGGGGGACAGGTTGCCCTTGTCGGTGAACTTGAAGATGCCGAGTGTCACGCCGTCGTGGATGGCGTAGCCCGGCGCGGCCATCCAGTTCCCAGCTTCGGGATGCTCCCCAGACGAGAGGGGGCCCGCGGCTGAGGATGCGCGCGGGCCACCTGCGCTTCCCAGCGCTGCCGCGAGCTGCTCGGAAGCCGCCAGCGACGCGGCGTACTCCGCATTCACCCGCTGGAGCACCCCAGCCGCCTTGCGCGCGTCATGGTCATCACACGCCATGGCATCCACGGACGGCCCGAGGAGTCGCAAGAGCGTTGCGTCTGACGCCTCGGGGCACTTGAAACGCAAGTACGAAATGAAGGCCCAAAGGTTGTCGTCGTGGTGTCCCTTCGGGAACAGCTCTTCTCCCGCCAGCATCCGCTCAACTGTCGCTGCATGCTTCGGGTCGCTCGTCTCACGCAGCCGATTCCTGACTTGGGTCTCCGTGAGGCCATCATGGTCGGGCGGCTGCCACGCGTTGACCGTGTTGGCGGGTAGTACGGGGACGGGATGGGAACGCTTCGGCTGGGCCGCTTTGCGGAGCCACTCTGGCGCTTCCGCGAGCTGCACTTCGGAGGGCGCGAGTCCCTTCACCCATGCGTACCGCTCCCCGGTGCGGTGGAGGCTGGGCGGCGCGATGACGTATCCACCATCGCCCCGGGTGTCGATGCCCGGGGCAATGCTGCCAGCCCTCGACACCATGCCTGCGTGGCGGAAGTAGACGTGACAGCCGCCGCCGCTGGTGCGAGCCGTGACGGTGTCGGGCAGCGCGCCGCGCTCGTCCGCCAGATTGAAGAGCGTCGCGGTGAGCGTCAAGGTAGATGTCGCGTGAAAGGGTTCAGCCGATGCGCTTCGGCTCCTGTGCTTCCGGTGAGGGGTTGAGGCGCACGGGGCCCGCTGGCGTCCAGTCGCGCGTGTCACGGCTCCATC
>NZ_RAWM01000139.1 GCF_003668875.1 Corallococcus interemptor
GGGGAGCAGGGGGCGGAGGTGGAGGGCTGTCCTCACAAGCGGACAGGGTCAGCGCCATCACCGCAGCGGTCATCGTGGACTTGAACGTCTTCATCCGCGTCATCCCTTGTCGCCCCAGTTGCCAGGCGGATCAAGTTTCTAGTTGCTCTTCGTCTCGATGAACCGGAACGTCGTCGCCAGGAAGCTGCTCTGGAGGACCACCTTCTCGTTCTTCAGGGTCGCGCCATCGAGCTTGATGTTGTTGACGTTCACGATGCGCCGCATGTTCGCCATCTCCTGCAGGAACATGGCGATCTCATGGTAGTTGCCGCTCACCGTCATCTTGATGGGGATGCGCGCGAAGAACTCGCCGCCCTCGACGTACTCGCGGTCGGGCTCCACGCGGGAGATCTCCAGGCCGGACTTCTTGCCGATGTCGTTGATCTGCGCGAGCAGCTCCTCCATGTCGCGCCGCTCGGGCAGCTCCGTGAGGGCCTCCGCCAGCTTCTGCTCGAGCACGTCCATCTCACGGCGGCGCTCGTTGAGGTTCTGGGCGATCTCGCTCTTCTCCGCGAGCTCCAGGTCCAGCGTCCGGCGCTCCGAGTTCCTGCGCGCGATGTCCTCTTCCGTGGGCTGGATGAAGGAGAAGAAGTTGGCCACGGTCAAGAGGACGACGAGGGCCGCGAGCCCGCCGAACTTCGCCGCGGGGGGGGCCTTCGCGAGTTGATCCAGGTATTTTTCCATGACAGGGGTCCTTCGCCGCCAATCAGATGGCGTAGTTGGCGGTGAGGGTGAGCTTGAACTCGACGAACGACTGAGCACCGGCCTGAGCGGGCTTGGTCTGCACGGCGTTGGTCAGTTCGATGTTGCCGAAGAAGGGCTTGATGTCGCCGGAGGAGAACTCCTCCACGCTCGCGGTCTCCGTGTTGAAGAGCTCCACGCGCGACGTCTTGGCGGCGCCGCGGCCCTGATCCACCAGGCGCCCCATGCCCTTGGGCGTCCACACCATGCCGCCCAGGCCGCGCATCAGCTCCGCGACCTCGTCGTGGCTGACGGCGGAGCCGTTGATGGTGACGCTGTTGGAGGCCTCCACGAAGTCCTTGAGCCAGACCTTCTTGGGCATGGCGGAGGACAGCGCGTCCAGCATGCGCACCGGCCCGTTGCGGCCCTTGCGCAGCGTGTCCAGCACCGCGAGCTTCTTCTCCACTTCCTTCTTGCGGGCGTTGATGTTGGTCACCTCGCCGATGACCTTCTCCAGCTCCGCGATCTTCGCGCGCGTCTGGGCGATGCCCTGGTTGGCCTTCTGCAGCTCGCCGTCGCGGTCCGCGTACCAGAAGTAGTTGCCGACCACCGCGGCGATCAGGACCGCGGCGTAGAGGGCCAGGACCTGCCGGCCCATCTCCCGCTTCTTCACCGCCCGGACGGGCAGCAGGTTGATTCGGATCATCATGTGCGTTCAGTTCCTCAAGGTCGGTCAGAGCGGTATCAGCCCAGCTTGTCGCCCGGGCGCCGGAGCGCCAGTCCCACGGCCACCGCGGCCATGGGCGCCACGTCCATGATGAACGCGGGGTCGAACTTGCGGTTGTCCACTTCAATCTTCCGGAACGGGTTGAGGATCTCCACCGGCACGCCGGTTCGCGCCTCGATGGTCTTGAACAGGGCGGGGATCTTCGCGGTGCCGCCGGACAGGTAGACCTTGGTGAAGTTCGAGTCCGCGGCGGTGCCCGCGTAGAAGTCCAGCGAGCGCTGGATTTCGCCGGCCACCTGCTCCGCGACGCTGGAGAGCACGCGCTCCACGTCCTGCGGCACGACGGCGTCCGCGTCCGCGCGGTTGCCACCGATCTTCAGCGCCTCCGCCTCCTCGTAGGAGACGTTGAGCTGCTTCTGGATCTCCTCGGTGAACTGGTTGCCGCCGATGGTCACGTCACGGGTGAAGACGGTGACGCCGTTGGCGATGATGTTGATGTTCACCACGGAGGCGCCGGCGTTGATGAGGACGACCGTCTCCTTGTCCGGCAGCTCGTAGTTCGTGGAGAACATGTTCTGGACGGCGAACGCGTCCACGTCCACCACCACCGGCGCGAGTCCCGCCTCGGAGACCACGGTGGTGTAGTCGTTGATCATGTCCTTCTTGGCCGCGACCAGGAGCACGTCCATCTGACCGGTGGCGTCGTTGCCGCCACCGTCGAGGATCTGCGTGTCGATGTTCACGTCCTTCACGTCGAAGGGGATGTACTGCTCCGCCTCCCACTGGATGCTCTCCTCGAGCTCTTCCTGGCTCATGCGGGGCATCTGGATCTTCTTGATGATGACCGAGTGGCCGGACACGCCGATGGCGACGTCCTTGCCCTTGACCTTCAGCTCGGACATGAGCTCCTGGACGGCCTGGACGATGGCCGTGGAGTTCATCAGCGCGCCGTCCACGATGGCTTCCGGAGGCAGCGGCTTCATTCCGAAGCTCTGGAGCGCGTAGCCGACTTCACCGCGCTTGCGCTGCTCCTTGAGCATGATCATCTTGATCGACGTCGACCCGATATCCAGCCCGAGTGCCAGTTTGCCCTTCGCCATGCGTAACTCCATCGGAGAGGGCGCCAGCGTAGCACCGGCTTGATACCCCTCCTAAAAAGTGCTTGGCGCCCGGCCGCCCTGCGGACGGGGGAGCGCCGTGAAAGCCAGCCACACCCGCGCCCCCACCCATCCTTCGCGGAGGCCCGATTTTCCGGCCCCGGACGCGTTCCGTCAAATGGCGCCGGAGGATTCCTGGGGAGTCGCCAGCCGGGCGTCACCCCTGCCCTTCGGTCCGGGCCCCCTCCGCGTCCGGATCGATGCCGTACTCCTTGATCTTGTAGAGGAGCGCCCGGTGGCTGATGTCCAGCACCTCCGCCGCCCGGGTGCGGTTGCCCTTCGTGCGCCGCAGCGCCGCCCGGATGTAGGACTCCTCCAGTTCGCGGATGGCCCGCTTGAGCGACAGGTCGCCCCCGGCCTGTAGCGGCGCGGCCGTCCCCACCGGCGCGGGTGCGGAAGCCGCCCACAGCTTTTCGGGCAGGCTGCCCGGCGCGATGTGGGTGCCTTCCGCGAGCAGCACGGCGCGCTCCATGGCGTTCTCCAGCTCGCGCACGTTGCCGGGCCAGGCGTAGGCCGTCATCAGGGCCTCGGCCTCCGGGGTGAAGCCCTCCACCGGAGGAGCACGGTTGAGCTCGCGGTTGAAGCGCTGGAGGAAGACGCGGGCGAGCAGCGGGATGTCCTCGCGGCGCTCGCGCAGGGGCGGCAGCGTGAGGTTCACGACGTTGAGGCGGTAGTAGAGGTCCTCGCGGAAGTCGCCCTGGGTCACCAGCTTGCCCAAATCGCGCAGCGTGGCGGCCACCACGCGCACGTCCACGCGCTCCACGCGGCTTTCACCCACGGGGCGGATCTCCCCCTCCTGCAGCACGCGCAGGAGCTTCACCTGCGCGCCCAGGGGCAGCTCGCCCACTTCATCCAGGAAGAGCGTGCCGCCGTCGGCCTCCGCGAACAGGCCCCGGCGGGCGGTGCGCGCGTCGGTGAAGGCGCCCTTCGCGTGGCCGAACAGCTCGCTCTCCAGGAGGCCGTGGGGGATGGCGCCGCAGTTGACGGCGACGAAGGGCATGGCGGCGCGGCGGCTCTTGCCGTGCAGCTCGCGCGCGATGAGCTCCTTGCCGGTGCCGCTCTCCCCGGAGATGAGCACCGTGGTGTCCACGGGCGCCACGCGCGCCACCTGCTTGAGCACCGCCTGGAGCGCGGCGCTCTGTCCCAGGATGTGGCCCCCGGACGCGCCGGGCAGCTGCGCCTCGTGCAGGCGGCGGTTCTCGCGCACCAGCCGCTCGCGCTCCTCCGCCTTGCGCAGGACGAGGACGATCTCCTCCGGCTTGAAGGGCTTCTGGACGTAGTCGTAGGCGCCCGCCTGCACCGCCTCCAGCGCCTGCTCCTGGGAGCCGTACGCGCTCATCACCACCACGGTGAGGCCGGGCTGCTCCACGAGCGCCGCCTTGAGCACGGACAGCCCGTCGCGCCGGGGCATGCGCACGTCCGTCACCAGGACGTCATAGGCGCGCGTGGACAGCTCCCGCAGGGCCTCGTCGCCATCGGCGACGGCGCGCACGTCGTAGCCCTTGTCGGTGAGCACCAGGGTGAGGATGTGGCGGATGGAGGGCTCGTCGTCGGCGACGAGGACGGTGCGGAAGAGGGGCATGGGGGACGCCCATCATATGCCGTCTGGCCCCGCCGTCAGGCCGCTGGCAGCGACAGCCGGAAGCACGCCCCGCCCCCCGTGCCGTCGCGCGCGTCCAGCCGGCCGCCCATGCCCTGGGCCAGGTTCAGCGACACCGCCAGCCCCAGGCCCGTCCCCTGCCGTCCCTTGGTGGTGAAGAACGGCTCGAAGAGGTGCGCGCGGACCTGCGGCGACAGGCCCGGGCCGCTGTCCTGCACCTCCACCAGGACGAGCGCGTCCTCACTCCGGGTGGTGACGCGCACGCGGCCCTCGCCCCCCATGGCCTGGGCGGCGTTGAGCAGCAGGTTGATGAGGATCTGCGACAGGGGCCCCGCGTCCGCGCGGGCCAGCAGGCCGGGCGTCACGTCCAGGGTGACGTCCACCCGGTCCAGCTCCGGCCCCGCGCGCACCAGCCGCACGCAGGTCTCCACCACCTGCCCCACGTCCACGGGCCCCGGCCAGGCGCTGGCCGGACGGCCCAGGTCCAGGAGGCCCCGCACGATGCGGTCGATGCGGGTCACCTCGTGGTCGATGCGCTCCAGGAAGTCCTTCACCTCCGGCCCCTCCGCCCTGGCGCGCGCCAGGGACAGGTAGCCCAGGATGCCCGCCAGGGGGTTGCCCACCTCGTGCGCCACGCCCGCGGCCAGCTTGCCCACCGTGGCCAGGCGCTCAGAGGCGACAAGCTCCGTCTGTGCCCGCGCGAGCCGCGCGTTCGCTTCGCGCAGCGCCTCCAGCTGCGCGCGCGTGAGGGCTTGCTCCTGCTTGAGCGCCTCCGCCATCCGCCGCAGCTCGCGCTGGATGCGCGACAGGAACGGCCCGCCCTGTCCGGAGAGCGGCACGTCCAGCTGCAACCGGCCCAGCTGCTCCACGGACTTCTCCATGGCGCGCAGCGGCCGGCCCACCGCCAGGTCCAGCACCCCGTAGGCCAGCAGCGTCAGCACCAGCAGATCCAACCCCAGCGCCAGCGGCAGGAAGGCGCGGATCCGCGCGAGGCCCTCCATGTCCAGGGAGCCCGGCAGCGCCAGCCGGCGCGCCATGTCCAACAGCCGGATGAGCACCGGCTGCAGCGTCAGCCACGACAGGCCCGTGGACAGCGAGCCCAGGAGGAACGCCACGCTGGCGATGCGCCACTTCATCCGCGCACCGGCGCAAGGCCCCTCACCGCGTCCCTCCGAGCATCAGCGCCACGTCCAGGGGCAGCACGCGCGCGAGCCACGGCCCCAGGAGCATCACCTCCAGCCCCGCCAGCGCCAGCCACGGACCGAAGGGGATGTTGGTGGGGCCAGGGACCCATTCTTCTTCCTCCCCCGTCTCATCCAGCGTCGCGTCCGGGATGGGCTGGAACAGCAGGCACCAGGGGACGAGCACCACGCGCTTCCACAGCGGCAGGCCGGGCTTCGTGAAGTCCCACGTCATGGTGGGCTCGGGCTCCTCTTCCTCCTTGGAAGCCTCCACCGGCGGAGTCAGGGCCGCGTCGGCCTGCGGATCCTGAGCAGGCGGAGGCGTGGACTCGGGCTCGGGCGCGCCGCGCGGCCCCGCTCTCCCCGTGAGGGTCAGGAGCGCAACCCCCACGATGGAGCCCTGCAGCGACGAGAAGAAGAGGATGCCCAGCAGCGAGTGCCAGCCGAGGAACGCGCCCAGCAGCGCGACGAGGAACTTGTCCCCGCCGCCCAGCGCCTCGCGCTTGAAGGCGCGCCAGCCCACGTACTCCATGAGGCGGAAGCTCAGGAAACCCACCGCCGCGCCCAGCGCCGCCTGCCCCACCGCGTCCACGCCCTGGGGAATGGCCAGGAGCACGCCCGCGGCGATGCCCGGCAGCGTCAGCGAGAACGGGAGGATCCAATGTTCCAGGTCGATGAAGGTGAGCGGCACCAGCAGGAACACGAGCACCAGCGCGGGGACCAGCTCGTACGTCCAGTCAAAGCGCTTGAGACACGCGAGGAACAGCAGGCCCGTGAGCAGCTCCACCAGGACGTAGCGCGGGGAGATGGGCGCGCCGCAGCCGCGGCACCTCCCGCGCAGCCCCAGCCACGACAGGACGGGGATGTTCTCGTACCAGGAGAGCACGTGCCCGCACTTGGGGCAGCGGGACCCGGGCCGCACGATGCTCAGTCCTTCGGGCACCCGCGCGATGACGACATTGAGGAAGGAGCCGATGCACAGGCCGAGGATGAACAGGAAGAGGATGAAGAGGGGCTCGGCCCAGCCCGGCGCGTAGGTGAACGTCACGGAGCCCGGAATCCTACCCGCCGCTTCCGGAGCTGGCGACTGCCGGATGGAGGACGAAAACCGTCAGCGTCAGTGACAAAAATTGGCAGGCCCGCGGCTGATCCATCCCCTTCCCTGACCGCCTGCCCTGGGAATCCCGGGGGTTGGGCGGATTGTTCGGCGTGGCACTCTTCGTGCTAAGAGTTCCCGCGTCGTTCAACCCCCCTCTGCTTGCCGCGGAGTCCCCAAACATGATGAACCGTCTCTTCCGGAAGAAGGGTGGCTTCACCCTCATCGAGCTGATGATCGTGGTCGCCATCATCGGCATCCTGGCCGCCATCGCCATCCCGAACTTCATCCGCTTCCAGGCGAAGTCGAAGCAGTCCGAGGCCAAGACGAACCTGAAGGCCATCTTCACGGCGCAGAAGTCGTACTTTGGTGAGAAGGACAAGTACAGCGCCGACTTCACGGTCGTCGGTTTCGATCCGGAGCCCGCGAACCGCTACAGCTACGGCCTGATCCCCGGCTGCGCTGAGACCTCCCCCGCCAACACGCGCACCGCGCGCGCCAAGGCCGGCTGCATTGGCCAGGACGTGGCGAAGTTCCTCACCGCGCCGGCCCCCAAGGACGCGATCGCCGCCCTGGGTGTGCAGCCTGCCGCGGCGGACTGCCCGAACTGCTTCTTCAGCGCGAACGCCGTCGGTAACGTCGACAACGACGCGATGGGCGACGCCTGGGGCATCACCTCCTCCCCGACGGGCGCGACGCTGGCCGGCACCTGCGGCGTGGACACCAACCTGGTGGCCGCCGGCGAGCCGGGCAACGCGTACAACGACGTGAGCTGCGACCAGTAGTCGGTCGAGCGGCTTCGCCTGATACCGCCGCGGATCCGTCGTGACGGATCGCAGTGGGGGATGGCAGAATCCATGGGGCGCCCGGGCATATCGGGCGCCCCATTTTCGTTGGGTGGAGCCATGGACAAGGTGTACCTGCGATTCGTCCCGGGCGTGTTGTTGGTGGCGCTGTTGTCCGCGCCCCCCCGGCCCGTCTCCAGGCAGGGCGGTGGGCCTCTGTTGCCCCGCCCCGGACTGCTCAAGACGCTGTTCCGCTCCCAGCAGGGGCTGGTCACCGACTACTTCTGGATCCTCCTGCTCAACCGCATTGGCGCGGCGGCGCGGCCGTCGGAGTACCGGCAGATCTACGACTACGCGGACCTGGTCACGGACCTGGACCCTGCTTTCTGGCAGGCGTACTTCTACTCGGGCATCACCTTGCCGGTGCACCTGGGCAAGGGCGAGTACCTGAACGTCGCGGAGTCGAGCACCATCCTGCGCAAGGGGCTCAAGCACCTGCCGGACAACCAGCGGCTGTCCTTCCAGCTGGCGTACAACCTGATGTTCTTCGAGAAGAAGTACAAGGAAGCGGCGGACATCATCCAGGAGCTGTCGCGGCGGCCTGACGCCCCCTCCTGGTACTCGGCGCTGGCCACGCGCCTGTACGCGCAGTCCGGCGACTTCGACAGCGGCCTGTCACTCAGCATGGCCCTGCGCGATGGCGCGGAGGATGACGAGACGCGCGAGTTCTACGCGCACCGCGTGCAGGAGATCCTCCAGGAGCGGTTGCTGCGCACCATCGACGCGGCCATCACCCGCTACCGCGAGCGCGAGGGCCACCTGCCCGACGACCTGCCCGCCCTGGTCGCAGCAGGAGACCTGGCCCAGCTCCCCGCGGATCCGCTGGGGGGCAAGCTGTTCCTGGGCGAGGATGGCCGCGCCTATTCGGACGCCGCGCGCTTCCGCATGGAACTCATCCATGATGAACGCACCGAGGACGGCGAACGCCTGGTGCCCAAGCCCCGAGTCACGAACCATGACGAATCCCAGCCCTGAAGCCCCGCCCATCCATGCGCAGGGGCTGCACAAGACCTACAAGGTCGGCTTCTGGTTCAACCGCACCGTGCGGGCCCTCCAGTCGCTGGACCTGCAGGTGGACGCCGGACAGATCTACGGGCTGCTCGGCCCCAACGGCGCCGGCAAGTCCACGACCATCAAGATCCTGATGAACCTGGTGCGCCCCAGCGGCGGCACCGCGCGGCTCTTCGGGCAGCCGGTGGAGGACGCCGCCACGCGCAGGCTGGTGGGCTTCGTGCCGGAGAACCCCGCCCCGTACGAGTACCTCACGGGCCGCGAGTTCGTGACGCTGGCCGGCCAGCTGGCGGGCCTGTCCGGCCAGGAGCTGGACACGCGCGTCACCGAGGTGATGGGCGCGGTGGAGATGGCGGGCGCGGAGAAGCTGCAGATCCGCCGCTACTCCAAGGGCATGGTGCAGCGCGTGGCCCTGGCGCAGGCGCTGGTGTCCCGGCCGAAGCTGCTCATCCTGGACGAGCCCACGAGCGGCCTGGATCCGCTGGGGCGCCGGCAGATGCGCGACCTCATCCTGGCCGAGCGGGAGAAGGGCACCACGGTGCTCTTCTGCAGCCACATCATCCCGGACGTCGAGTCGCTGTGCGACCGGCTGGCGGTGCTGGTGGGCGGCCGCAGGGTGCGCGAGGGCAGCGTGCAGGAGCTGGTGTCCGCGCAGGTGCCCACGGTGGAGGTCGTGGTGGAGGGCTTGAAGCCGGAGCAGGTGCGCGGGCTGGGCATTCCGCTGGAGTCGGTGCAGGCGCTCGATGGCCGCGTGATGTTGCAGGTGGCGGACGTGGACAGCCAGCGGCTCTTGGGCGGCGTGCTGGGCGCGGGCGGCCGGGTGAACCGGATGCAGCCGGCGCGCTTCTCGCTGGAGCAGCTGTTCATGAACGCGCTGAAGGAATCAGGCCGCGCGTCGAGCGTGGGTGGGGAGATCAACACGTGAGCGCCTTCAGCGCGATGATGTGGAATGGCTTTCGCGAGGCGCGCCGCAACCGGGTGACGGTGGTGGTGGGCGTGTTCGCCGCGGTGGTGCTGCTGTCCTCCTCGCTGGTGACGGAGGTGACGGTCGCCACCTTCGACCGCGTGCTGACGGACTTCGGCCTGGGGATGATGAGCATCATCCTGGTCTTCCTCAGCATCTTCCTGTCCAGCAGCCTGCTCAGCCGGGAGATTGAGCGGCGCACCATCTTCCTGGTGGTGAGCAAGCCCGTGTCGCGGCGTCAGTTCCTGGTGGCGCGGCTGGCGGGCACCATGCTGACGCTGGGCGTGCTGCTGGTGGCGATGACGGCCGTGTTCCTGGGCGAGCTGCTGCTCTTCGGCGCGAACATCACGTCGACGCAGCTGTTCGCCAGCGCGGGGTTGTGGTTCGAGCTGCTCGTCATCAGCAGCGTGGGCATCCTGTTCTCCAGCTTCTCGGGGCCCGCGGTGTCCGCCATCGCCACCACTGGCATGTACTTCACGGGGCACCTGACCGGGGACCTGTACTCCATCGCCAGCCGCTCGGAGAGCGTCCTGGTGCGGGGCATTGGCAAGACGCTGTACTACGCGCTGCCCAACCTGGAGCGGGTGAACTTCCGGCCCCAGGCCACGTACGCGCTGCCGGTGGACGCCGCCACGTTCTTCTCCGGCGTGGGCTACAGCCTGGCGTGGACGCTGGTGCTCACCACGCTGGCCATCGTCATCTTCGAGCGGCGCGACTTCCGCTAGGCCGTTGGCGCCCGGCGCCTGGGGAGGAAGCGCTTCCCCAGGCAGGCCAGCGCGAGCCCCAGCCACGACAGCGCGCCGACGAGCAGCCCCGCCGTCAGGCCGGGCGTGCGGTAGCGCAGCTCCACCAGGTGCCGTCCGGCGGGCACCGGCACCGCGCGGACCGCCACGTTCGCGGGGAGGATGAGGACGTCCTGTCCGTCCACGCTCGCCCGCCATCCCGGCTGGTACGCGTCGTTGACCACGAGCACCGCGGGGGCCAGGGCCTCCACCTCCACCGTGAGGTGCTCGAGCGTGCCCGGGGCCACGTCTATCCGCCCCAGCGGGCCCTCGGGCGTGGCCGGCAGCGCGGCCTGGCACTCCACGATGGCGACGTCGGAGGGTGGCAGCTGGGGTGACAGCATCCGCCGCGCGGCCTCCGCCCTGCCCTCCACGCATTCCGGCCGCGCCAGGTGGATGCGCGGCGCGGCGTCCGCGTACTCCACCAGCGTCAGGCCCAGGACCGGATCCACGAAGGTGCTCCGCGCGGACAACCGGGCGCCCAGCTCCCGCTGCTCCGCCGTCGCGAAGGCGACGAACCGGGTGCCCAGCCGGGGCGCGAGCCGGGTGAACCAGTGCACCCGGTCCGCCTTGAGCTGGCGCACGCGGGGGCTCACCCCGGGCAGGTACTCGTTCGCGCTCTCCAGGCCCCACAGCGCCACCATGTCCGGGGCCAGGACGGACAGCTGCAGCAGGTTGAGGGCGTCGTTGTAACGCACGCCCGCCAGGCGCGGCGGCGGCAGATCCCTCAGCGACGAGGCCACCCGGACCCTTTCCCCGGGCGCCGTCAGCGCGCGGATGCGCTCCACGAAGGCGGGCGGCGTGGTCAGCAGCTCCTCCGGAGAGAGCTGGTACAGCGGCTCATGGGCCCACGCCAGCGCCCCCCACTGCAGGGCCACGAGCAACGCGCCCTGCAGGGAGGGCCGCTCGCGCAGGAAGATCAGCGCCGCGCAGGCGGACGCGAGCACCGCTCCGGCCACCGCGCTGGCGAGGACGTTGCCGGACAGCCCCTGGAGCACGGGCCCGGGGACGTCCGGCCAGCGGACGCGCAGCCAGTGCTGGCTCCACCCCTGCCCCGTCGCGTCCACCAGCGCGAGCCCCGCGCACGGCAGCGCCACCAGCAGTCCCACCCAGACCACGGCCCGGGCGCTGCCGCCTGGAGTGAGGCACCGCTTCCAGCCCAGGCCCGCGGCCACCGCGAGCCCCAGGGACAGCAGCGGAACCAGCTTCTCCGGATAGCGGAACGGCCTCCAGAACGGGACCAGTTGGTAGACCCAGCCGTATACCGGCAGCGCGTCCCCCAGGCAGAGCGCGGCCAGCAGCAACACGAGCGCCGCGAACACCCAGGCCCGCCACTGCCGCACGGAGGCGGCGAGCCCCGCCAGCGCCAGCACGCACGCGGGCGTCCCCACGTACACCGAGTCCACCCACGTGCGGTTGAAGCCGCCGGACGGCACCAGGTGCCTCACCACCGCGACGGGGATGCCCTGCGTGCCTTGCGCGTCCGCGAGGAACGGCCCCAGGACGAGCTCCCAGAGCCGCAGCGGGTGGAGCGAGAAGCGCTGCGCCTCCACCAGCGAGCGGGCTCCCGGCTCAGAGCCCGCGGTGAGCGCGGCGGCGGGCAACAGCTGCGGCGCGGCCAGCAGCCCTCCGGCGAGGATGAGCAGCACGCACGCCCCCACGCGCCGGCGCCAGGGCCCGGCCCGCGGATCCAACGCCGCCAGGCACACGATGCAGGCGTTGGCCATGACGAACGCCTGGGCATCCCCGGCGAAGGCCACCAGGGCCAGCACCATGCCCGCGAGCGTCAACCGGGTGAGGCCCGGCTCGCGCAGGAAGCGCAGCGCGAGCCAGAGCGCCAGGGGGAGCGTGCTCGCGGCCTGGAGGTACGTGGGGTTGTTGGTGATGCAGACCAGGTAGCCACTGAACGTGAACGTCACCGCCGCGAACAGCGCGCCCGCGCGCGGCACGTCCCAGGCCCGCACGAGGGCGTACGTGCCCCCCAGCGCCAGGGGGAAGCACGCCAGGAGCGTCAGCTTCGCGGCCAGCGCGAACGGCAGCACGAGGTGCAGCCAGAGGAAGGGGTGGAACGTCCCGGTGATGAAGATGCCGGGGAAGGACTGGCCCAGGCCGTCATAGGGGAGCCAGTCGGGGAACTCGAGCGCGGACACGCGCGAGGCCCAGTAGGCCCGCATGGGGTAGAAGGCCCGCAGCGTGTCCCCGGCCATGAAGACGCCGGAGGTGGAGAGCGCCCGGAAGAAGAAGAGGCCCCACAGGAGCGCGGCCACCGCCACCCTCCCCCCGCGCCCGACCGTTGTCCTTCGCTGCTGGTCGCTCATCCCGCTCCCTGGCTGTCCGCGGCTCCGGAGGCGTGGCGCGGCTTCGCGGTGAACTTCCCCACCAGCTACCACAACCCCGCGTTCACGCGGGAGGACCTGCACCACCCGCCGCCCGGCGCGCTCCTGCGACCCGGCCCCTGCCTTCGCCCGCTCCTTCCGGAAGCCGTCAGCCGGCGCGTGTCCCGCCGGGCTCGTCCAGCTCATCCGTGAGGCCGTGCTTCGCCAGCCGGTAGCGGAAGGAGCGGAAGGACAGGCCCAGCAGCTCCGCGGCGCGCGTCTTCACCCCTTGCGCCTGCTTGAGCGCGGCCAGCAGGTGCCGGCGCTCGTGGTCGTCCAGGTGCCGCTCCAGGTTGAAGCCCTGTCCCAGCACCGGCTCGCCGGCCTCACCCGAGCGCGCCTGCGGCTCCGCCTCGCCTCGCACGGAGGGCGGCAGCGTCGCCGGCCCCAGCACGTCCGAGTCCGACAGCGTGGCCGCGCGCTCCACCATGTTCTGCAGCTGGCGCACGTTGCCCGGGAAGGCGTAGCGCTCCATCAGGGCCAGCGTCTCCGGCGCGAAGCGCAGCCCCGGGCGCCCCAGCTCCTCCGCCAGCCGCGACAGGAAGTGCGTCGCCAGGGGCGGGATGTCCTCCGGCCGCTCGCGCAGCGGGGGCAACTCCAGCGTGATGACGTTGAGCCGGTAGAAGAGGTCCTCGCGGAAGCGGCCCGCCTTCACCTCCGCCTCCAGCCGGCGGTTGGTGGCCGCGATGACGCGCGCCTGGAAGGGAACCTCCGCCGCGCTGCCCACGGGCTTCACCTTGCGCTCCTGCAGCACGCGCAGCAGCTTCACCTGCGTGGAGAGGGGCATCTCCCCCACCTCATCCAGCATCACCGTGCCCTCGCCCGCGGAGATGAGCAGGCCCGGCCGCTCGTGCGTGGCGCCGGTGAAGGCCCCGCGCATGTGGCCGAAGAGCTCGCTCTCCAGCACGCCCTCGTTGAGGGCCGCGCAGTTGAAGGGCAGGAAGGGCTGCGCCGCGCGGTGGCCGCGCAGGTGGACGGCCCGGGCCACCAGCTCCTTGCCGGTGCCGCTCTCCCCCGTCACCAGCACCGTGCTGCGCCCCGGCGCCACCTTCTCCACCAGCTGCCACAGGGCGCGCATGCGGGGGCTGGTGCCCACCAGGAGCCCGCCCAGCCCGGGCAACAGCCGCGCCTTCAGCGTGCTGTTCTCCTGGCGCAGCGCGCGCTTCTCCAGCGCCTTGTGCACCAAGAGCCGCAGCTCCTCGTTGTCGAAGGGCTTGCAGATGTAGTCGTACGCGCCCTCGCGCATGGCCTCCACCGCGGAGGACGGCGTGCCGAAGGCGGTGATGAGCACCACCTCCGGCGGCTCCTTGAGCGCCCGGGCCGCGCGCAGCACGTCCAGGCCGCTGCCCGCCGGGCCCAGCTTCATGTCGGAGATGACCAGGTCCACCGGGTCCTTCGCCAGCAGGGCGCGGGCGGGCTCCACGCCGGGCACGCTCGTCACCGCGTAGCCCTCGCGCACGAGCAATATCTCCAGGTACTCGCGCATGGACAGCTCGTCGTCCACCACCAGCACGTGGCCGCGCGGGCCTCCTTCGTGGGGGAGCGCCGTCACAGCGGCAGCCCCACGACGAACTCGGTGCCTTCCGCCGGGTGGGACGTCACGCGGATGCTGCCGCCGTGCGCGCGGATGATGGAGTGCGCGGTGGACAGCCCCAGCCCGGTGCCGCCGCTGCGGGTGGTGAAGAACGGCTCGAACAGGTGTCCCATCATCTCCTCCGTGATGCTGCCGGCCGAGTCCCACACGCGAATCTGGGCTTCCTTCTCCACCCGCGCCAGCGCCACCCGCACGGTCCCCTGGGGGCCCGCCGCCTGGAAGCCGTTGCGCAGGAGGTTGATGAGCACCTGGCGCAGCTGATCCGGATCCACCTGCGCCGTCAGGGACTCCGCCGCGCGCACCTCCGTCTGGACCTCGCGGGCCAGGGGGTCCGCTCTCAGCATGTCCACCGTCTCCGACAGGAGCGCGTCCAGCGCCACCGGCCGGCGCTGGGGCTCCGGCGGACGGGCGAAGCGCAGGAAGTCCTCCACCAGCCGCGCCAGCCGGTCCGCCTCGCGGGTGAGGATGCCGGTGAGCTTCGTCACCACCGCGTCGCGCGACTGCTCCTGCGCCAGGAGCTGCGCGGAGCCGCGCATGGCGGCCAGCGGGTTCCTGATTTCGTGCGCCAGCTGCGCGGACAGCGCGCCCAGGCTGGCCAGCCGGTCCGTGCGCTTCAGGTCCTCCTCCATGCGGCGCAGCTCCGTGAGGTCCTGGAAGACGATGAGCAGCGCGCCCGCCTCGCCCTCCAGGGGCGACACCGACAGCCCCAGCACCCGGTTGCCACCCGGCGTGCGCACGCGCAGCTCGCCCCGCGTGGCGCGCGGCGCCAGCGTGGACACCCCCGGCAGTAGCATCTCCAGGGGCTGGCCCACCACGGACGCGTTGTCCTCCACGTGGAGGATGCCGTGGGCCGCCGTGTTGAGGAAGGTGACGCGCCGCTGGACGTCACACGTCACCAGCCCCGACGGCATGGAGGACAGGATGAGCTGCTGCAGCCGCCCCAGCCGGCGCAGGTCCGCCTCGCTCTGGGACAGCGCGCCGCCGGTGGCGGACAGCTGGCGCGACAGGTAGCCGGACAGCACGGCGATGAGCACCAGCGCCAGCGCGTTGCTGCCCAGCACGAAGAGCACGCGCGCCGCGGGCACCGTCACCACGTCCACCGGCGTGGTGAGCCGCATGATGAGCAGCAGCATGGTGAACGCGAACGTGGACACGGCCGCGGCCACCAGCGCGCCGCGCCAGTCCAGCACCACCGCCGCGCCAATCACGGCCAGGCTGTAGAGGAACGTCAGCGGCGAGTCCGCGCCGCCGCTCAGGTAGACGAGCCCGGTGGCGATGAGCACGTCGCCCACCACCGTCACCATGCCGTCCAGCCGCCCCGCGGTGCCCCGGCGCAGCCGCAGGCCCGTCACCACCGTCAGGACGTACGCGCCCGCGATGACCGCGAACGACAGCGAGTCCGCCCGGGTGGGCTCCTGCGCGGGCTGCGTCAGGAGCCTCGCCACCGTCACCACGAGCGACAGGCTCGCCGCGACGGTGCGGAACAACACCAGCCACACCAGGCGGGGCCCCAGGCCCGGGGCCGCGCTGGATGAGGAACCGCCCAGGCGCGCGTTACTTGATCGCGCCGGCAAGGCTGAAGATGGGCAGGTACATGGCGATGAGGAAGCCACCCACCACGCCGCCGAGGAACACCATCAGCAGCGGTTCGATCATCGACGTCAGCGCGCCGATGGCCGTGTCCACCTCGTCGTCGTAGAAGTCGGCGATCTTGTTGAGCATGGTGTCCATGGCGCCCGTCGCCTCACCGACGCCAATCATCTGCACCACCATGGACGGGAACACCTTGGTCTCCAGCAGCGGACCCGCGATGTTCTTGCCCTCGGCGATCTTCCCGCGCACGTAGTAGATGGCCTCTTCCACCGTGCGGTTGCCGGCCGTCTTCGCCGTCACGTCCAGCGCGTCCAGGATGGGCACGCCGGAGGAGATCATCGTGCCCAGCGTGCGCGTGAAGCGCGCCACCGCCACCTTGCGAAGCACGTCACCGAAGAGGGGCAGCTTGAGGAACGTCTTGTCCCAGAACTTGCGGCCCTTGGGCTGCTTGTAGCTCCAGCTGAAGGCGAAGACGACCACGGCGATGCCGACGACGGTGTGGAAGAAGTACGCCTGGGCGAACTTCGACATGTCCACCACGACCTGCGTGGGACCCGGCAGCTGCGAGCCGAAGTCCGCGAACATCTTCTCGAAGACGGGCGTCACCTTGAGGAGCAGCAGCGCCGTCACACCGATGGCCACCAGGATGACCACCGACGGGTAGGTCATGGCGCCCTTGACCTTCGCCTTGAGCTTCTCGTTCTTCTCACGGTAGGCGGCGAGCCGGTTGAGGATGGTATCGAGGATACCGCCCACCTCGCCCGCGGCGCACAGCTGCACGTAGAGCTCGTCGAAGACCTTGGGGTGTTCCTTCAGGGCGTCCGCGAAGGTGCTGCCCTGCTCCACCTTGCCCTTGATGGCGAACACCACCTTCTTGAAGGCGGGGTTGTCCATCTGGCTGGCGAGGATGTCCAGACACTGCACCAGCGGCAGGCCTGCGTCGATCATCGTCGCGAACTGACGGGTGAAGATGAGGATGTCCTTGCCCGTGACGCTCCCGGGCAGGGACAGCTCCATGTCGAAGGTGCCCTTCTTGCGCACCTTCGTGGGGTTGAGGCCCAGGGACTTCAGGCGGGCGTTGACGGCCTCGATGTCCGAGGCCTCCATCTCACCCTTCTTGTTCTCCCCGCTCTTGGTCTTCGCCTCCCAGAGGAACTGGGCCGTGTTCTTCTTGGACGCTGTCGCCTTCTGCTGCACTGCCGGTGCTGCCATGACGGGACCTCCGGGGAGGGCGAGGAGTCTAACCTGTGATTTTCATGCCCCAAAACTAACGGGCACCCGCTCCCCCGGCCGGCCGCTGGGCGCCACCCGGCGCACCGCCCGTGGCGAGGATGTTGCGCAGCTCCTCCGGGTCGGAGGAACGGCCGAAGGCCTCGTCCTGGGAGATGACCCGGCGCGCCAGAAGCGCGGCGAGCGCCTGGTTGAACGTCTGCATGCCGTACTTCGCCTGGCCCACCTGCATGGACGAGTAGATCTGGTGGACCTTGTCCTCGCGGATGAGGTTCCGGATGGCGGGGTTGGGCACCATGACCTCCAGGGCCAGCACGCGGCCCGGGCCGCCCGCCTTGGCGACGAGCGCCTGGCTCATCACGCCCTCCAGCACGAAGGACAGCTGCGCGCGCACCTGGGGCTGCTGGTACGGCGGGAACACGTCCAGCACGCGGTTGATGGTCTGCACCGCGCTGTTGGTGTGCAGCGTCGCGTAGCAGATGTGGCCCGTCTCCGCGATGGTGAGCGCCGCTTCGATGGTCTCCAGGTCGCGGAGCTCGCCCACCAGCACCACGTCCGGGTCCTGGCGGAGGATGTACTTGAGGGCCGTCTTGAAGTTGCGCGTGTCCGCACCGACCTCGCGCTGGTTGACCAGGCAGTTCTTGTGCGGGTGCAGGTACTCGATGGGGTCCTCGATGGTCATGATGTGCTCATGACGCTCGGTGTTGATCTTGTCGATCATCGAGGCCAGCGTGGTGGACTTGCCGGAGCCCGTGGGGCCCGTCACCAGGATGAGGCCGCGCGGCTTCTTCACCAGCTCCGCCACCACCGGCGGCAGGCCCAGTTCCTGGAAGGTCAAAATCTTGAAGGGAATGGTGCGGAACGCGCCGGCGACGGCGCCGCGCTGCATGAAGATGTTCGCGCGGAAGCGTGACAGGCCCTTCACGCCGAACGACAGGTCCAGCTCGTTCTCCTCCTCGAACTTGTGCTTCTGCGCGTCCGTGAGGATGGAGTAGCAGAGCTGCTTGGTCTCCACGGGCGTGAGCGGCGCCGTCTTGAGCGGGACGAGCTCACCGTCCACTCGGAGCTGCGGCGGCGAGCCGGTGGTGATGTGGAGGTCGGAAGAGCCCTTCTCGACCATCGCCTTGAGGAGCTGGTGCAGGTTGGCCACGGATGCGTGTCCTGTCGGAGGAAAGCGGGGGGAGGAAGTGGGGGTGATTTAGAAGCGGTCCGGCGCGGTGTTGCCCACGACCTCTTCCAGGGTGGTCATGCCATCCATGAGCTTCTTGAGCGCGCTCATGCGCAGGCTGCTCATGCCCAGGCGGATGGCCTCCTGCTTGAGCTCCGCGGCGGAGGCGCCGTTGATGACCAGCTCCTTGAGGCCGTCCCAGAAGGGCATGACCTCGTAGATGGCCACGCGGCCGCGGTAGCCGCGGTCGTTGCACTCGCGGCAGCCGACCTTCTCGTACATGGTGAAGGTGCCCATCTTGTCCGGCGGGATGCCCGCGTCGATGAGGGCCTGCTCGTCCACCTTCTCCGCGGGGCGCTTGCACGCGGGGCACAGCCGGCGCGCCAGACGCTGGGCGAGGATGAGGTTGAGCGACGCCGTCACGAGGAACGGCTCGATGCCCATGTTGAGGAGCCGGCTGACCGTGCCCGGGGCGTCGTTGGTGTGCAGCGTGGAGAGCACCAGGTGGCCCGTGAGCGCCGCCTTCACGCCGATTTCCGCCGTCTCGAAGTCGCGGATCTCACCGATCATGATGATGTCGGGGTCCTGGCGGAGGAAGGAGCGCAGGCCGGCCGCGAAGTTCAGGCCGATGTCCTCGTGCATCTGCACCTGGTTGATGCCGGCGAAGTTGAACTCGACCGGGTCCTCCGCGGTGCAGATGTTGGTGCCCACGTCGTTGAGGCTGGAGAGCGCCGAGTACAGCGTCGTCGTCTTGCCGGAGCCCGTGGGGCCCGTCACCAGCACCATGCCGTAGGGCCGGTCGATGGCCTCCTTGAACCAGGCCAGGGGCGTCGCGTCGAAGCCCAGCTTGGTCATGTCGAGCTGCAGGTTGCTCTTGTCGAGCAAGCGCATCACGACCTTCTCGCCGAAGAGCGTGGGGCACACGCTCACGCGGAAGTCCATCTCCTTGCCGCCGCCGATCTTGATCTTGATGCGGCCGTCCTGCGGCAGGCGGCGCTCGGAGATGTCCAGCGACGCCATGATTTTGAGACGGCTGGTGATGGCGTTGCGCAGCTTCATGGGCGGGCGCATCACCTCGTACATCACGCCGTCGATGCGGAAGCGGACCCGGAAGTCCTTCTCGTACGGCTCGATGTGGATGTCGGACGCGCGCTTCTTGATGGCGTCCATGAGGATGAGGTTCACCAGCTTGACCACGGGCGCGTCGTCCGCGGCCTTGGCCATCTCATCCACGTTCTCCTGCTCGTCCTTGGCGACCTCGATGTCGTCGCCCACGTCGCCGACGATGTCCTCCAGCGAGGGGCCCTTCTCCGCGTAGTAGCGCTCGATGGATTCGCGGATGGAGATTTCGGACGCGACGACGGCTTCGATGTTGTAGCCGGTGAGGAACTTCAGGTCGTCCACCGCGAAGATGTTGGACGGGTCGCACATGGCCACGATGAGGGACGGGCCCGCGCGGTTGACCGGGATCACCAGGTGCTTCTCGGCCACTTCCTTGGGCACGAGCTTGATGATGTCCGGATCAATGTCGAAGTCCTTCAGGTTGATGGCCGGCACGCCGTACTGCTTCGACAGGAAGTCGGTGAGCTTCGACTCCTCGATGGCGCCCGTCTTGATCAGCGCCGTGCCGATGCGCGCGCCACTCTTCTGCTGCTCCTCCTGCGCCTTGCGGAGTTGCTGGACGGAGATGAGGTTCTCGCGCACCAGCAATTCACCGAGTCGACCGGACATTTCTGGGATGCCTCTTTGAGCGTGAGGAGGGGACAGCCAGAGCCCCGGCTGCCGGCGGGACCCGAAGGGGGGAGACATGATGCCGTGCGGCAGGGGCCTGAAGCCCTGGCACGGATCCTCCCGGATTAGAGGAAACCGATGCGCGGCCTGTCAAGGCGCCCTGGCGTGCTCCCTTGCTGCCTGAGCCCTACCCGTCGCCGCGGGCCACCACGGTGCGGGCGGCCTCCACGTCGCGCTTGATTTGACCCACCAACTCGGCGGCGGAGCCGAAGCGCTGCTCGGGCCGCAGCCGCTCCAGGAACTGCACCCGCAGCTCCTTGCCATAGAGGTCGCCGGAGAAGTCCAGGAGGTGCGCCTCGATGGTGACCTCCGTGCCGCCAAAGGTGGGCTTCACGCCGATGTTGGCCGCCCCCGGCCACCATGGCCCGTCCGCTTCCCCCAGGAGGCGCACGCGGATGGCGTACACCCCGGGCGCGGGCCGCAGCTCGTTCTGCGTGTCCACGTTGGCGGTGGGAAAGCCGATGGTGCGCCCCCGGCCCGCGCCGGAGACCACCGTGCCGTCCAGGTCGAACGGGCGGCCGAGCAGGCGCCTGGCCGCCCCCACGCGCCCCTCCAGGATGTACTCGCGGATCCGCGACGAGGACGCGACGACGCCGTCCACGTTCACCGGCTGCACCACGTGCACCTGGGCGCTTCGCTTCGCCGCGGCCTCGCGCAGCGTGGCGACGGTGCCCGCGCGCTGGGCGCCGTAGGTGTAGTCGCTGCCCACGACGACGTGGGCCACGCCCAGCGTGTCGAAGAGGGCGGCCTCGAAGTCCTGCGGCGAGGAGCGCGCGTAGTCCCGGGTGAAGGACTGCACCACCACGTGGGACAGGCCGCACGCGGACAAAAGCTCCAGCTTTCGCGGCAGCAGGGTGATCAGCTTGGGCGCCAGGTCCGGCTGGAGCACCTTGCCCGGGTGGGGCTGGAAGGTGAGCGCGTTGGCGGGGGCGTGGCGCAGCGCCTCCGAGAAGAGGGCCTGGTGGCCCACGTGCACGCCGTCGAAGTTGCCCAGCGCGAGGGCCTGCCCCTGAAGCTGGCGGCCCGCCTCGGACACGGACTGGAAGACCTTCATGGCCCTTCCGTATAGCACCCCGCGCGCTTTTGCCCTGGCCAACCCACGCGGCTCCATGGTTAGAGGCCCACCGTTCCCGCCATGCGCCCTGCCCTGCTCCCTGATCCAGTCGGCCTCAAGTTCGTCCCCCTGGATGCGCCCCCGGACTGGGACGCGGAGTTCGGCTTCACGGGGCCCCTGGAGCTGGAGATCGGCTCCGGCGCGGGCGGACACGCGCTGGAGTACTGCCGCCGCAACCCCGGCGTGCGCTTCGTGGCCTTCGAGTGGCGCAAGAAGTACGCGCGCGACACGCAGATGCGCGCGGAGAAGGCGGGCATGAAGAACCTGCGCGTCATCGAGTCCGACGCGCGCTTCGTGGTGCCGCGCATCTTCGCCCCCGGGTCCCTGGACGTCATCCACCTGCAGTTCCCCGACCCGTGGTGGAAGCGCTCGCACGCCAAGCGGGCCGTCGTGCAGCCCGACTTCGCGAAGGTGATGCTGGGCCTGCTCAAGCCGGGCGGCCGCTTCGACATGCGCACCGACGTGCAGGACCGCGCGGTGGCCATGCTCGAAATCCTGGAGGCGGCGGGCTTCCACAACCCGCTGGGCACAGGCGTGTTCCACCCGTACGACCCGGAGGAGGTGCCCTCCACCCGCGAGCGGCGCTACCTGGCGTCCGGAGAACCGGTGTACCGCGCACGCCTGGTGAAACCCGCGTAGTCATCCGTCCGGCGCCTGACAGGCCCTGGACGCGCGAGGGGCTTTGGGGCCCTGGCGGTCCGCGAGGGGCCTTGGCAGCGCCCTCCGCCCGGAGGACAATCCCCCTACTTTGGGGGGGTGGGCGCCTCATGGCGGAAGTCGACAGGAAACGGATGCCGGAGGGCGTGCGCCGCAGCAGCCCCAGCAACGACCTCGCCGGGCGCACCGTGCTCATCGTGGACGATGATCCGGCGCAGATCCGCCACGTGCGCGAGGGCCTGGCCCCGCACGGCTACGTCTTCAAGGAAGCGCTGGACGGAACGCAGGCGCTGTCCGCCATCCGCGCGGCCCGGCCGGACCTCATCGTCATGGACGTGGAGATGCCCGGCCTGGGCGGCGTGGAGGTGTGCCGCATCGTCAAGGCGAACGCGGGCGAGGGCGGCTTCGGCTTCATCCCGGTCATCCTGATGACGGCGCGGCAGGCGGCGGGCAAGGTGGAGGGGCTGGAGCTGGGCGCGGACGACTACCTGGTCAAGCCCTTCGACATGCTGGAGCTGGGCGCGCGCGTGAAGTCCATGCTGCGGCTCAAGGCGCTGCAGGACGCGCTCCTGGAGAAGAACCGCGAGCTGGAGTGGGCCAACCGCGAATTGGACCGCCGCCGCCAGGAGCTGCTCGCGCTCAGCCGCACGGACGCGCTCACGGGGCTCTACAACCGGCGCTACTTCGAGGAGCGATTGGGCGAGGAGTTCATGCGCTCGCGCCGCTACCGCTCCCCCCTGTCGCTGGTGATGCTGGACATCGACCACTTCAAGCGCATCAACGACACGTTCGGCCACCCCTTCGGGGACGAGGTGCTGCGCGCGGTGGCGCACACGGCGCGCGCGACGCTGCGGGAGGTGGACCTGCTGGCCCGCTACGGCGGCGAGGAGTTCATCGCCCTGCTGCCAGAGGCGGCTCCCCAGGACGCGCTCCGGGCGTGCGAGCGGGTGCGCGAGGCGATTGAGCGGCTGGAGCTGACCTGGACGGGGCCGGACGGAATGTCGCAGGAGGTGAAGCTGACCGCGTCCCTGGGCGTGGCGACGGTGCCCGCGGACGACCTGCCGGGCACGGAGGCGCTGCTGCGCGCGGCGGACGCGAGCCTGTATTCCGCCAAGGGGACGGGCCGCAATCGCGTCCACCAGCACGCGGCGTGACACACCTCCCGCTTCCCCACGGCGGCGGTTTGACCTAAATCGGAGGCCCCATGCGCCCGCTCGCGATGACGACCTGGCTGCTGTTCGCCCTCCTCTCCCTGGGCGGCTGCAGCCGGCTCCAGCCGGACACCCCCGTGGGGGCCTACCAGACGTTCCACCGGCACGTGCAGCGCGGAGAGCTGCCCAAGGCGTACGCCGGGCTGTCACAACCGACCCAGCAGGTCCTGAAGACGCGGGCCCAGCAGGTGAGCGACGCGTCGGGAGGCATGGTGAAGCCGGAGCCGCTCGCGCTGTTCTTCGCGAATGTCCCGGTGCCTCCGGATGTTCAGGAGGTTTCGCTGCTCCGGCAGGAGGGCGACGTGGCGACCTTGGTGGTGCGCTCGGCGGGAAGGTCGGGCGAGGTCCGGATGGTGAGGGAACCGTCCGGGTGGAAGGTGGACTTTTCAGCATCCCCCCAGCCGTGAGCCCGGGCATGCCCGGACCCCGCGCATCAGGTAACGTACAACCGTGAACGACAGGAAGACACGGCGGGTGGCCCCCGCAGTCGAAGTCATCCGGCGGCCGGGCTCGACGCCCGGCAGCCCGGTGACTCCGTCCTCGGCCGCTCCCACCCCCTCCCCCACGCCGAGGCCCACGCCCCGGCCCACGCCGGTGGCGCCCTCCGCCCCGGTGGCCCCTCCCGCGGAAGGCGCTCCGCGCGCGACGCCAGCGCCCCGTCCCACGGCGGGCGTGGCGCCCACGCCCCGCCCTGGCGGCCTCTCCCCC
>NZ_RAWM01000013.1 GCF_003668875.1 Corallococcus interemptor
CCCCTGGGAGTCACCGCCCGCCCCCGGCCCCGTCCGGTGAACAGGTCCCCATTCCATCGTTGCCGGAGCCTTCCAGCGTGGCGACACTGCCCGGGTTCCGTACCCTCGCCTGGAGAGTCCAGCATGCTCGACGCCCCCTCCCGCCCCTCCGCCCGCGAGCTGCTGTCGCTCTCCAGCCTCGCCCCACTGGTCCCCATGCTGTACGTCGCCTGGACGGACGGCGAGCTGACGGGCGAGGAGCTCAAGGCCCTGGGCGCCGCGGCCCGCTCCCAGCCCTGGCTGGACCTCAAGTCCAGCACCGTCCTGGCCCTCTGGGTGGATCCGCTGCGTCCGCCCCCGCCCCGCGAGCTGGCCCTCGTGCGCGAACACATCCGCGCCACCGCGGAGAAGCTGGCCAGCAGTCAGCAGCAGAACCTGGCGGAGCTGGGCGTGCAGCTGGCCCAGGCGCTCGCGGGTGAAGCGCCCCTGAGCATCCCGCCCGCGGAGCTGTCCAAGGCCCTGGCCTCCATCGAGGCCACCCTGGGCGTGGATGGCAAGGAGGCCGTGCGCTCCCTGATGCCCAAGGCATCGCGCGTCCCGAAGGCGGAGCCCCGTTCGCACGCGGCGTCGTTCGACCCCGTGGCGATGACGGCCGTGCTGGAGCGCACCTACGCGGACGTGCGCCAGCGCGTGCGTGGATGGCTGGAGGACGCGGACTTCCGCTACAAGGAAGGGCTGTCCACCACCGCCTACCGCGACCAGGTCTTCGACTGGCTCAAGCACCTGGCCAACGACGGATTGGGACAGCTCGCCTACCCCAAGGGGCGCGAGGGCGGCGGGGACCTGGGCGCGTTCATCGCCGCCTTCGAGACGATGGCCTTCTTCGACCTGAGCCTCGTCATCAAGGCGGGCGTGCACTTCGGCCTCTTCGGCTCCAGCATCCTGTTCCTGGGCACGAAGCGGCACCACCAGAAGTACCTGCCCGGGGTCGCCTCGCTGGACCTGCCCGGCTGCTTCGCGATGAGCGAGCTGGGCCACGGCTCCAACGTGCGCGACTGCGAGACGGTGGCCCGCTACGACGCGGCCACCAGCGAGTTCGTCCTCCACACGCCGTCGGAGACCGCGCGCAAGGAGTGGATTGGCAACGCCGCCCGCCACGCGCGCATCGCCACCGTGTTCGCGCAGCTGGAGGTGGACGGGGAACGGCTGGGAGTCCACGCGCTGCTCGTCCCGCTGCGCGATGAGAAGGGCAAGGTCCTGCCCAACATCCGCATCGAGGACTGCGGCGAGAAGATGGGCCTCAACGGCGTGGACAACGGCCGGCTGTGGTTCGACCACGTGCGCGTGCCGCGCGAGAACCTGCTGGACCGCTACGGCCAGGTGACGGAGACGGGTGAATACACGTCCTCCATCACCGGCGACTCCAAGCGCTTCTTCACCATGCTGGGCGCGCTGGTGGCGGGCCGCGTGAGCGTGGCGTGCGCGTCCCTGTCCGCGGCCAAGAGCGCGCTGACCATCGCCGTGCGCTACGGCGACCTGCGCCGCCAGTTCGGCCCGCAGGGCGCGCCCGAGGTGCGCCTGTTGGACCACCAGGTGCACCAGCTGCGGCTGTTGCCGCTCGTCGCCAAGGCGTACGCGGTGGACTTCGCGCTGGAGTACCTGGTGGACCGCTACGTCCACCGCACGGAGGACGACGCGCGCGAGGTGGAGGCGCTGGCCGCGGGCCTCAAGGCCTACGCGTCGTGGAACGCCACCGCCACCATCCAGGAGTGCCGCGAGGCGTGCGGCGGCCAGGGCTACCTCACCGCGAACCGGTTCGCGTCCCTCAAGGCGGACACGGACGTGTTCACCACGTTCGAGGGCGACAACACCGTGCTCATGCAGCTGGTCGCCAAGGGCCTGCTCACGGGCTACCGCCAGCGCTTCGAGGACGACCGCGTCTTCGCCGTCCTGCGCCTGCTGGTGGATCAGGCCACCACGGTGTTCACGGACAGAAACCCCATCGCGGGCCGGCGCACGGACACGGACCACCTGCGCGACAGCGACTTCCAGCTGCGCGCCCTGCGCTTCCGGGAGGAGGCCCTGCTCGCGTCCGTGTCCAAGCGCATCCGCAAGCGGCTCACCGCGGGCGTGGAGGCCTTCGAGGCCTTCAACCAGGTGCAGGCGCACCTGCTGGCCCTGGCGCACGCGAGCGTGGAGCGCATCGTGCTGGAGCAGTTCCTGCGCGGCGTGGCGGCGGTGAAGGACGAAGCGCTCAAGCCGGTGCTGGGGCGCCTGGCGGACCTCTTCGGCCTGTCCTGCCTGGAGTCCGCCAGCGGCTGGTTCCTGGAGCACGGCTGGCTCACGGCCCCCAAGGCCCAGGCCATCCGCAAGGAGCGCGTGCTCCTGTGCGCGGAGCTGCGTCCGGATGCAGTGGGGCTGGTGGACGCCTTCGGGATTCCGGACACGTGCCTGGCCGCGCCCATTGGCCTGGGGCGGCTGGCGCCCGGCGGTGAACGGTTCGACGACACGGCGGCTGACAGTGCCCGTGCGGGCCCGGCAGATTCGCGCGCGTCATGAGGACCTGTGTTGTGTCGTGGGTGGTGCTGGGGCTCGTGGGGCTCACCGGTTGCGCGACGGTGTCCCCGGCGGAACGGGCCCAACAGGTGAGCGCGTCCAACAAGGAGCGCGCCCGCCTGTTCACCGAGGAGATCTACAACCAGAAGCGCCTGGAGCGCATCCCGGAGTACGTCGCGGCGGACTTCGTGGACCACTCCGAGGGCGCGCCCCAGGACCTGCGCGGCCCGGCCGTGGTGCGCACCCAGGCGGAAGCCGGCTTCACCCTGTTCCCGGACCTGAAGTTCGAGCTGCTCCACGTGCTGGCGGAGGACGACTGGGTGGTGGTGCGCTGGCGCGCGACGGGCACGGACACCCAGGGCCCGCCCACCGCGGACGGCAAATCGCGCCCGCTCACGTTCCTCGGGGACTCGCTGTACCGGCTGCGCGACGGTCGGCTGGTGGAGGCGTGGGACCTCACGGACCGGCTGGCCCCGCTGCTCCAGCGCGGGTTCAAGATCGTCCCGCCCGGGTCCTGAAGAGGTCCAGACCCGGCCCCACGCCGAACGGCCACGGGTCTGGAGCGACGCCGCCGGAGTCAGGAAAAACCGGGGCGTAGCGGGATGTCTCCCCATTGACACTGACGCACCGGACCCATCAGGGTCCGGGGATGAGGATGAACGCGGGACCCATGCGGGCCGCGGACAAGGCCCGACAGAAGGCCTTCCGCACGGCCTTTCCCTCCTACGGCCAGCGGCCGTCCTGGGGCGGCAGGTTGTTGCGCCTGTTCGGATGGGGCCTGCTCTTGCTGGGTGCGTTCCTGCTGGTCGTCGTCATTGACGGGTGGCGTGCGTTCGGCACGGGGGCGGAGGGAGCGCGGCTGGAGCGGATGAAGCGCTCGCCGCAGTGGCTGGACGGTGGCTTCGAGAACCCGCAGCCCATCCTCAACAACTGGGAGCGGACGCTGACGGACCTGTTCCACGCGAGCCCGGACAACACGCCCCGGATGCCGGTGGTGGTGGACCGCATCGACCCGAAGCGCTTCGCCACGCCGCCCGCGGACGGCCTGCGCGTCACCTGGATGGGGCACTCGTCCACGCTGGTGGAGGTGGACGGGCACCGCGTGCTCACCGACCCCATGTGGGGCGAGCGCACGTCGCCCCTGGGGTGGATTGGCCCGAAGCGCTGGTTCCCCGCGCCCATCGCGCTGAACGAGCTGCCGCCCATCGACGCGGTGGTGATTTCGCACGACCACTACGACCACCTGGACCACCACACCATCGAGGCGATGAAGGACTGGGACACCACGTTCGTGGTGCCGCTGGGCGTGGGCGCGCACCTGGAATACTGGGGCGTGCCCGCCAACCGCATCGTGGAGCTGGACTGGTGGGAGCGCACGAAGGTGAAGGGGCTGGACATCGTGTGCACGCCCGCGCGGCATGCGTCGGGCCGCTTCCTCCAGCAGAACAAGACGCTGTGGGCGGGCTGGGCGCTGGTGGGCCCCCAGCACCGCGTCTACTACTCCGGCGACACGGGCCTGTTCCCCGCCATGGAGGAGATTGGCGCGAAGCTGGGGCCGTTCGATTTGACGATGATTGAAACGGGTCAGTACGGCGCGGGCTGGCCGGACTGGCACCTGGGGCCGGAGCAGGCGGTGCTGGCCCACCGGCTGGTGCAGGGCCGGTTGTTCCTGCCGGTGCACTGGGGGCTGGTGACGCTGGCGTACCACGGCTGGACGGAGCCGGTGGAGCGCTCGCTGGTGGCCGCGAAGCATGACGGCGTGGGCATCACCACGCCCCGGCCCGGGCAGGACTTCCTCCCGCTGGCGCCGCCGCCCGTGGAGCGCTGGTGGCCCGACCGTCCGTGGAAGACGGCGGAGGAGGCCCCCATCGTGGCCAGCCAGATTCCGCCCAAGCTGCGCGAGGGACATCCCGCGCTGCCGCGGCTCCCGGTGCCCGCGGTCGTGACGCCGCATGAGTGATGTACGGCGGACGGCGCTGCACGCGGCCTTCCAGGCCACGGGCTACGTCGTCCGCGCGCACCCGCTCGTGGGAGACCGCAAGCACGTGCTGCGCGTGGGCGCTGAGCATCCGGCGCTCGACGCCGCGCTCACCGCGCGCGGCTTCGCCACCTGGGCCTTCCTCACCGCGTGGAACCCCCACGCGCACCCGCGCCCGCCCCGCACCAACGCGCGGCTTCAACAGCGCCTCCTCGCGCTGATTGAAGCCGAAGGCCGTGTGGCCCTGTCCGCCGTGGGCGTGGCCGACGACCGCCGCTGGTTCGAGGAGAGCCTCTTCGTCCCCGGCCTGTCCCGCGATGAGGCCCTGCGCATCGGCGGGCTGTTCGACCAGGAGGCCGTGCTCTGGGGCGCCGTGAGCGGCGTCGCGGAGCTGGTGATGTGCAGTGGGTCCGTCCGCACCTGAGCGCGCGTCAGGTGTCGAACAGGTCACATCCGCCGGGCCGGCATCCATTCGGAACCCCGCCCTCACGCGGGCGCCACGCGACGATGCCAGGGTCCGACACCTCGCTCGCTCAGCGCATCCCTGCCCAGGAGTCGTTCCCGATGCAGCCTTCCGTCCTCCGCGCGCGTGACGCCGCGCGCCCCAGCGTCTTCCTCCTCGCCGGTGCCTTCGTCACCGGCCTGCTGCTCGCCTTCCACGGCGGCTGCGGCAACAACGAGTGCACCAACGCCTTCGACTGCCAGGAGCAGAACCCCGCGCCGGAAGGCCAGGGCTGGACCTGCGTGGACCACGTCTGCCAGGCCGTCACCTTTCCGCCTCCACCGGGCAACACCGACGCGGGCACCGGCGATGACGACGCGGGCACCGGCGGCACCGTCGCCTTGAAGATCATCGCCTTCAACGACTTCCACGGGCAGCTGGAGCCCGCGACCGGCACTGGCGGCCAGATTGCCCAGGCCCTGCTGCCCGACGGCGGCGTGGACCCGGCCAGCCGCGTGAACGCGGGCGGCGCGGTGTACTTCGCGCGCTACGTCGCGGAGCTGCGCGCGAAGAGCCCGAACTCCATCGTGGTGTCCGCGGGTGACCTCATCGGCGCCACGCCGCTGCTCTCCGCGCTCTTCCACGACGAGCCCACCGTCGAGGCCATGAACCAGATCGGCCTGGACCTCGCCGCCGTGGGCAACCACGAGTTCGACGAGGGCGGCTCGGAGCTCTTGCGCATGCAGAACGGCGGCTGCCACCCGGTGGACGGCTGCCAGGACGGCACCGGCTTCTCCGGCGCGAGGTTCAAGTACCTCGCGGCCAACGTGGCCACCGACGTGGACCGCACCCTCTTCGCCCGCTACGACGTGCGCACCTTCGGCGGCGTGAAGGTGGCCTTCGTCGGCATGACGCTGGAAGGCACGGGGAAGATCGTCGTCCCCACGGGCGTGGCGGGGCTGGAGTTCAAGGACGAGGTGGCGACCGTCAACGCGCTGGTGCCGGAGCTGAAGGCGCAGGGCGTGAACGCCATCGTCGTCATCGTGCACGAGGGCGGGACGCCCGCGCCCGATTCGCTCTACGACGAGTGCAAGGGCCTGTCCGGCCCCATCGTGGACATCGCGCAGAACCTGGACCCGGCGGTGTCGGTCATCATCAGCGGCCACACCCACCAGGCCTACAACTGCACGCTGAGCGGCAAGCTCGTCACCAGCGCCGCGTCGGTGGGCCGGCTCGTCACGGACATCGACCTGACGCTGGACGCGGCCTCGGGCCAGGTGGTGAAGGCCCAGGCCCAGAACGTCATCGTCACCCGCACGGTGGAGCCGGACCCCACCCTCACGGAGCTCGTCGCCCGCTACAGGGGGCTGACGGCGCCGCTGGAGGGCCGCGTCATTGGCTGGGTCGCGGAGACGCTCACCCGCAGCAACCTCCAGCGGGACCCCACCGGCCAGTCCACCCTGGGCTTCGTCATCGCGGACGCCCAGTTGGAGGCCACGAAGCCCGCGGCCCTGGGCGGCGCCCAGATTGCGTTCATGAACCCGGGCGGCGTGAGAACCGACCTCGTGTACGACCCGGCCGACCCCAACGGCGCCGGCGCCGTCACCTACGGCGAGGCGTTCACCGTGCAGCCCTTCAGCAACACGCTGGTCACCATGACCCTGACGGGCGCGCAGATTGAACGCCTGCTGGAGCAGCAGTTCCGCACGGGCGACCTCACCCGCATCCTCCTCCCGTCCGCGGGCTTCCAGTACGCGTTCAGCGCGTCGGCGCCCATCGGCTCCAAGGTGGACCCCGCCAGCATCCGGCTGAACGGCGTCACGGTGGATCCCGCCGCCAGCTACCGCGTGACGACGAACAACCTCCTCGCCCCGGGCGGCGACAATTTCACCGTCTTCGCGGAGGGCACGAACACCATGGGCGGCGCGGTGGACCTGGATGCGCTGGAGGCGTACTTCAAGGCGAAGAGCACCCAGGCGAACCCGCTGCCGGCCCCGTCGCTGGACCGCATCACGCGGCTGCCCTGAAGCCGCGTCTCAGCGGAACCCCGAGCCCCCGGTCGCGGGGCTCGCCACGCTGGGCCGAAGGGCACTGTTCGTGATGGGGATGGGCGTGATGTCCAGGCGCCGCGCCCCTGTCACGCGCTGCGCCAGCTCATCGAAGTTCAGCGCCAGGATGTTCCCGGAGCCCTCCTCCGGGAGCGCGAAGCGGATCCGCCAGTAGTTGGGGCTGATCCGCAACGCCTCACTGTCACCGCTGTCCGCCAGCAGGATGGCGTTCTGCCGCGAGTACTCCGCGCCCGCCTCGACGATGTTGCGCTCGCCCAGCTCCGCCTGCACCGACTGGGAATTGGGCGGCACGGGAGTACGGCCCGAAGGGCCTGTGGCACATCCCACGCCCACCAGGAAGGCAGGCAATAGAGCAGCGGCAAGGAGACGGGGAGCCATGTCCAGACTCTGGACACGCCCCCGTCAAGCTGCACCGTGGGGCAGCTTGCGGAGCCGTCACCCATCGCATGCCTGCCCGGAGCAGCGGCACGGAGCCTGCTCCTCCGGTCCCTGCTGGAATGAATGCTACTTGGGCGCCGGCACGCCGGACGCGCGCTCCACGACCTCGTCGATGAGGCCGTACTGCCGGGCCTCCTCGGCGCTCATGAAGTAGTCGCGCTCGGTGTCCTTCTCGATGCGCTCGATGGTGTGGCCCGTGTGCTTCACGAACAGGCCATTGAGGTACGTGCGCAGCCGGAGGATTTCCTTCGCCTGGATGTCGATGTCCGTCGCCTGGCCCTGCGCGCCGCCCAGCGGCTGGTGAATCATGATGCGGCTGTTGGGCAGGGCGTAGCGCTTGCCCTTGGAGCCGGCCAGGAGCAGCAGCGCGCCCGCGGAGGCCGCCTGGCCCACGCAGATGGTGGACACCGGGCACTTGACGTACTGCATCGTGTCATACATCGCGAGCGCCGCCGTGACGGAGCCACCGGGCGAGTTGATGTAGAGGTTGATGCCCTTGTCCGGGTCCTCGGACTCCAGGAACAGCAGCTGGGCGACGATGAGGTTGGCCACATCGTCGTTGATGGGCGTGCCCAGGAGGATGATGCGGTCCTTGAGCAGACGGCTGTAGAGGTCGTACGCCCGCTCGCCGCGGTGCGTGGTCTCAATGACGAAGGGGACGTTCATGGCCCCCGTACCCTAATCGTCCCCCAGCGCGCGCGCTCCCCCCTTCTTGCGGGAGCGTGCGCTGTCCCACGATTGGGCGGGTCGGAGGCGGGCCTACAGGTTCCCGGTCATCTTCTCCGGGCGCACCCACTGGTCGAACTGCTCGGCGGTGACGAGCCCCAGCTCCACCGCCACCTCCTTCAGCGTCTTGCCCTGCTTGTGCGCCGTCTTGGCGATCTTCGCCGCGTTGTCGTAGCCGATGTGCGGGTTGAGCGCGGTGACGAGCATCAGGCTGCGCTGGAGGTTCTCCTGCAGGCGCGGGAGGTTGGGCTCGATGCCCACCGCGCAGTTGAGGCGGAAGCTGCGCATGCCGTCCGCGAGCAGCCGGCAGCTCTGCAGGAAGTTCTGGATGATGAGCGGCTTGAAGACGTTGAGCTCGAAGTTGCCGGACGCGCCGCCCAGGGAGATGGCCACGTCGTTGCCCATCACCTGGGCGGACAGCATGGTGAGCGCCTCGCTCTGCGTGGGGTTCACCTTGCCCGGCATGATGGAGCTGCCCGGCTCGTTCTCCGGGATGTTGATTTCGCCAATGCCCGAGCGCGGCCCGGACGACAGCCAGCGGATGTCATTGGCCACCTTGAACAGCACCGCCGCCAGCCCCTTGAGCGCGCCGTGCCCCTGCACCAACGCGTCGTTCGCCGCCAGCGCCTCGAACTTGTTGGGCGCGGTGACGAAGGCGTGGCCGGTGAGCTTCGCGATTTCGGCCGCCACGCGCTCGGCGTAGCCCGGGGGCGCGTTGAGGCCGGTGCCCACGGCGGTGCCGCCCAGCGCCAGCTCCAGGAGGTGCGGCAGGGACGCCTCGATGTGGCCCTTCGCGCGGTCCAGCTGCGCCACGTAGCCGCTGAACTCCTGGCCCAGCGTGAGCGGCGTCGCGTCCTGCAGGTGCGTGCGGCCAATCTTCACGATGGACCCGAAGGCCAGGGACTTCTGGGCCAGCACGTCGCGCAGGGCCACGAGCTCCGGCAGCACGTGCTTCACCACGGCCTCCACGGCGGCCACGCTCATCGCGGTGGGGAACACGTCGTTGGAGCTCTGGCCCTTGTTGACGTCGTCGTTGGGGTGGACCTTGCGGCCCTCGCCGCGCTCGCCGCCCAGCAGCTCCGAGGCGCGGTTGGCCAGCACCTCGTTGCAGTTCATGTTCGTCTGGGTGCCGCTGCCGGTCTGCCACACCAGGAGGGGGAACTCGTCGTCATGCTGGCCGGCGAGCACCTCATCCGCGGCCTTCACGATGGCCTGGGCCTTCTCCTTGGGGAGCGAGCCGTTCTCCTGGTTCACCAGCGCCGCGGCCTTCTTCACCAGCACCAGCGCGTGCACGAGCGCCAGGGGCATGCGCTCCGAGGAGATGGCGAAGTTCTGGCGGCTGCGCTGGGTCTGCGCGCCCCAGAGCCGGTCGGCGGGGACTTCGATGGGACCAAAGGTGTCCTTCTCGATGCGGACGTTCTTCGTGCTCACGGTGGGCCTCTCCAGTCAGGAACGCGGTCTGCGAGCGATTAACACCGCCACCCACTCACCACCGGAGCCCCCGGGCGTTAGTGTCACGTCGTGAGCACCGCTGGAATCATCAAGGCCCCCTTCCTGGCCCAGGAGCGAGGCACGCCCATGCGCCGCGTCCCGGAGGCCCAAGCTGCCCTGAGCCGTCACCGGCTCCAGAGCCTGCTCAAGTCCAGAGGCACCGCATCGAAGGGAACAGCATTCACGGTGCCTCTTCCGAGGTGGACCTCGTGCAGGCGCTACTGGCCGTCCTGGAGACGGTGGATCTCCAGCCCCTCCGCCAGCGGGTCGATGAACCACAGCCACTCCACGCCCGCGCGCGCATAGACGCGCATCTTCGGGCTGCGGTCCCAAGCCAGCGTGACGTCGGACACGACCTCGCACACCCAATCCGGCACGAGTGAGAAGTAGGGCACGTTGGGCATGTAGGGCATCCGCTCTCGTCGCCAGGCAGTGATGTTGGGAACCAATGCATCACCCGACTTCAAGAACCGCAGCTCTGGCTCCTTGAGGATGAACCATCCTCCTGGCCCATCGACGCCCTGGTCGAAGGGACCGTCCAGGAAGGCCCCCAACTTCGATGCCGCGCGCGTGTGGCGGGACGCGGGACGTGGGCTGACGACCAGCTCTCCCTCGATGATTTCCCCCACCTTCGTCGGTGGCACGTCCTCGAGGTCAGCGTATGTGGCCAGCGTTCTGGTTCCCATCACCATGAGAGAGAGGATGCACCCTACCCATAACATCCTCAAGCCAACGGCCGACCCAGCCGGCACACGGAGGCAGGAGGACAAGCCCGTGCAGTGCCGTCTGCCTTGAAGCCGGTGAAAACAAGCTTTGATTGAATTATTCAAATCACGCCTGCCTGGGTGACGGCGCGAGCTGTTCCGTGTCACACTTTTCTCAATCGTTCTCACGGCTCCTGGGGGCGCCTGGATGTCCATGCATTGGCTGGGTTTGGCGCTGGCTGCCTGGGGGCAGCTGCCACCGGACGGCGTCGCGCAGCTCCGGAAGGTGGACGGCGTGATGCCCCACCTGCGGCGTCTGGCGGAAGACCCGGAGGTGGTGCGCGCCCTGCGCGCCCAGAACGCGCGCGGCACACCTCTCGCCACCATCCAGCAGCTGGACTCGGAGTGGATGGCCACACCGGCCCTCACGCCCCACAAGCAGCGCGTGCTGGACGGCCCGTGCACGGGCGCGCTCCTGCGCCTGCGGGAGACGCTGGGCCCGGCCCTGGCGGAGTCCTTCGCCATGGATGACCAGGGCGCGCTCGTCTGCGCCAGCCGGCGCACGTCCGACTACTGGCAGGGCGACGAGGACAAGTGGCGCCTCACCTACGCCCAGGGCCGCGGCGGCCCCGTGCTGAAGGAGGCCCCCTTCTTCGACGAGTCCACCCAGGCCTACGTCATCCAGGTGTCCCTCCCCGTCCGCGACGGCGCCCGCGTCATCGGAGCGCTCACCGTGGGCCTGTCCCTGCTCGACCTGTGACAACCGTCCACCCGGGTTCCTCACGCATGCGCCTGTTGTCCGGATTGAAGTTGCGCGGCCGCCTCACGCTGTGGATCTGCCTGCTGCTCGTCGCGGCGCTCGTCCCCGCCGTCGGCGCGGGGGTCCACGTCATCCGGCGCAACCTGGAGCAGCAGGTGCGCGGCGTCCTCCAGGTGGAGGCGGACGGCCTGCGGGACCTCATCGAAGCCTCGCTGCACGAGCGCGAAGCGAACGCCCGCGCGTGGACCGAGGACGCCATCGTGCGCGGCGCGCTCCTCTTCGACACCTACGCCAAGAGCGACGCGGTGCTCACCTCGCTCAACGGCCGGCACACCAGCTTCGCGGGCCTGGTGCTCTTCACCCCCGACGGACGCGCCGTCTCCGTCAGCCAGCCCCAGCTGCGCCAGGCCTTCGCCGGACGCGAACAGGAGGTGCGCGCTTCCCTCTGGTTCCAGGCCGCGCTGGAGGACCGGCTGGACCCCGCCATCCTCACCGGCGCGCTCGCGAAGAAGGACCCGTTCCTGGACCGCCTCGTGATGCCCCTGGCCCTGCCCGTGCTCAGCCCCATCTCCGGCGCGCGCGTGGGCGTGCTGCTGGCCGCGTATGACTGGGGCCAGCTGGAGAAGGTCGTCACGGGCGCGCTCCAGCGGGCCCAGGACCGGGGACAGAAGAGCTTCACCCTGGAGATCCTCACCCCGGACGGCCAGAGCCTCTTCAGCGCCCGCGCGGAGGGCACGCCGAACCTCTCCAATCCCGTGCGCGCCGAGGCCCACAAGGACGCCAACCACCGCTTCTCCGCGGGCCAGGACTGGCGCTTCGTGGCGGCGCTGGAGGAGACCGAGGCCTTCCTCCCCCTGGGGCGCTTCCTGCAACTGAGCCTGCTCGCGGGCGCCGCGCTCCTGGGGATCGCCGTCCTGGCCGCCTGGGCCCTGGCGCGCGGCGTGACGCGGCCCATCGCCACGCTGAGCGAGCTCGTCACCCGCGTGGTGCGCGAGGGCGACCTCACCCAGAAGGTGGAGGCCCACGGCCACCAGGACGAGGTGGGCGAATTGGCCTCCGCCTTCTCCCGGATGATGGACCACCTGCGCGAGTCCACCACCAGCCTCCAGCAGGCCACCCGCGTGCTGGGGCAGACCGTGGGCGAGCTCACCCAGGCCACCGAGCAGCAGGAGCGCATCCTCACCCGGCAGGGCGCCGCCATCCAGGAGACGCAGGTCACCGCGAAGGAGATCCAGCAGACCTCGCAGCTGGCCGCGGAGCGCTCGCAGGCGGTGCTGGCGCTGGTGGCGCGGGCGCGCGAGGTGGGCGGCTCCGGCCAGACGGCGCTCGGCGCCAGCCTGGACGGCTTCGAACAGCTGCGCGACCACGGCACGCGCCTGGCGGAGGGCATCTCCTCCCTCCACGAGCGCACGCACCAGATTGGCGGCATCACCCAGACGGTGAAGGACCTGGCGGACCAGTCCAACATGCTCGCGCTCAACGCGGCCATCGAAGCCGCGCGCTCCGGCGAGCACGGCAAGGGCTTTGGCGTGGTGGCGCGCGAAATCCGGAGCCTCGCGGACCAGTCCATCCAGGCCACCGACCGCGTGCGCGACATCCTGGACGCCATCCGCGGCGGCATCCGCGACACCGTGGCGCTGTCGGAAGAAGGCCAGCGCCACTCCGAGGCGGGCCTGGCGCAGGTGCGCGAAAGCGGTCAGAGCCTGCGCGCGCTGGCGGACATCATCCAGGACAACGCGTCCGCGGCCCAGCAGATCGCCGCCGCCGTCATCCAGCAGAACGCCGGCATCGCCCAGATCTTCATGGCCGTCACGGACCTGTCCCGGATGATGGACGACACGCTCCAGGCCATGCACGGCACGCAGCGGATGACGCTCGCGCTGCGCGGCGTGGCCGAGCGCATGGAGACCGTGGCGGGCGTCTGGCGCGTCTAGCGGGACGCACCCGACGCCGGCCACACGTCAGACGCGCTTCTCCCAGCGGGGCGAGTCGTCGTCCACCGGCGTGTTCGCCACCTTGGACACCCAGTCCAGCGTCCCCTGCAGCGGGGCGCGGCCGTAGGCCTTCGCCGGGATGAACGCCCAGAGCAGCAGGTAGAGCGCCGCGCTCATCCCCGCGGAGGCGAACAGCATCAGCACGAACGCCACCCGCACCAGCGAAACATCCACGTCCAGCTCGCGCGCCAGCGCCGAGCAGACGCCCAGCAGCGCCCGCCCCTCGCCCCGGTGCATCGGCACGGTGCGCTTGCGGCAGTGCGGGCAGCGCAGCGCCTCCCCGGACAGCTCCCTCGAACAGGCCCTGCAGCGTGTCGTGACGTCCATGAGGTGACCTCTCCGTCAGGCCCCCGCTTGGCACATGGGGGTCTCATTCCTACCTACGGAAACCCGCGGGCCCGATTGCGCACTCCCCCCGGCGCTGTGATTCCGGGGGGTTGTGTCCCGCTGCGTCAGGCGATTTACAGATTTAATCCAGAGGATGTTGACGGGCTTACAGGCAAGCGGCTTCTAATTGACCAAGGCTTCCCTTCCCTAGACGGGAGGGGCATCTTTCAGCCCGTTGAGCCGTTTTTACAACGCATCACGTCAGGAGCCGACATGGACGCGCGCACCTCCCAGAATCCTCCGGCCTTCGGCCCCGGCGTGACCGTGGAGGGGGCCTGGCATCCGGACTACGCGGAGGTGCTGACGCAGGACGCCATGGCCTTCGTGGCGAAGCTGGTCCGCGCCTTCGGTGAACGGCGGGAAGCCCTGCTGGAGCGGCGCAAGAAGGTGGCCCAGGCGTGGCGCAAGGGCGAGCGCCCGCACTTCCTCCCGGAGACGGCGGAGGTCCGCAAGGGCGACTGGCAGGTGTCCCCGGTGCCGGCGGACCTGCAGGACCGGCGCGTGGAAATCACCGGTCCGGTGGACCGCAAGATGATCATCAACGCGCTCAACTCCGGCGCCAGCGTCTTCATGGCGGACTTCGAGGACGCCAACAGCCCCACCTGGGACAACGTGGTGCGCGGCCAGCTGAACCTGCGCGACGCGGTCCGGAAGACCATCTCCTTCACGGCGGAGAACGGGAAGCACTACGCGCTGAATGACAAGCACGCGGTGCTCTTCGTGCGCCCGCGCGGCTGGCACCTGCCGGAGCGCCACGTGCGCATCGACGGCAAGCCCATCTCCGGCTCGCTCTTCGACTTCGGCCTGTTCTTCTTCCACAACGCGCGCGAGCAGCTGAAGCGCGGCACGGGCCCCTACTTCTACCTGCCCAAGATGCAGAGCCACCTGGAGGCCCGGCTGTGGAACGACGTGTTCCAGCTGGCCCAGAAGGAGCTGGGCATCCCGAACGGCACCATCAAGGCCACGGTCCTCATCGAGACGCTGCCCGCCGCGTTCGAGATGGACGAGATCCTCTACGAGCTGCGTGAGCACTCGGCCGGCCTCAACTGCGGCCGCTGGGACTACATCTTCAGCTTCATCAAGACGCTCCAGTCCGACGCGTCCGTGGTGCTGCCCGACCGCGGGCAGGTGACCATGGACAAGGGCTTCCTCAACGCCTACTCGCAGCTGCTCATCCAGACCTGTCACCGCCGGGGCGCGCACGCCATGGGCGGCATGGCCGCCTTCATCCCCATCAAGGGGGACACGGCCGCCAACGACGCGGTGATGGCCAAGGTCCGCGCGGACAAGGAGCGCGAGGCGAACAACGGCCATGACGGCACCTGGGTGGCGCACCCGGGCCTGGTCCCCGTGGCGAAGGACATCTTCGACGCGCGGATGAAGGGCCCCAACCAAGTGGCCAACAAGCGCGAGGACGTGCGCGTCACGGAGGCGGACCTGCTCAAGGTGCCGTCCGGCACGCGCACGGAAGAGGGCCTGCGCCACAACATCCGCGTGGGCATCCAGTACACCGCCGCGTGGCTGGGCGGCCTGGGCTGCGTGCCGCTCTACAACCTGATGGAGGACGCGGCCACGGCGGAGATCTCCCGCGCCCAGGTGTGGCAGTGGATCCACCACGAGGCCACGCTGGAGGACGGCCGCAAGGTGACGCCGGAGCTGTTCCGCAAGCTGCTCGAGGAGGAGATGGCTCGGATGGGCCGCGAGGGCGCCGTGGAGCGCTACGGCCAGGCGCACATGGAGAAGTCCCGCGCCCTCTTCGAGCAGCTGTCCACCGCCTCCGCCTTCGAGGACTTCCTCACCCTGCCGGCCTACGAGGCCCTCGACCCGCGGTCCTGAGCTCTTCCAACCGCTTCAACGACGTTCCTTCCACCCTTCACTCAAGCCCGAGGAGTCCTGGCATGTACGACGCGACGCCGACCACTTCCGATGCCTCCCCTCACGCGAAGCTCCACGCCCAGCGCTTCGAGGGAATCAAGCGCAACTACACCGAGAAGGACGTGGAGAAGCTGCGCGGCTCCATCCGCGTGAGCTACACGCTGGCGGAGCTGGGCGCCCGCCGCCTCTGGGAGCTGCTCCACACGGAGGACTACATCAACGCGCTGGGCGCGCTCACCGGCAACCAGGCCGTGCAGATGGTGCGCGCGGGCCTCAAGGCCATCTACCTGTCCGGCTGGCAGGTCGCCGCGGACGCGAACAACGCCGGCCAGATGTACCCGGACCAGAGCCTCTACCCGGCGGACTCCGTCCCCTCCGTGGTGAAGAAGATCAACAACGCCCTGCGCCGCGCGGACCAGATTGACCACGCGGAGGGCCGCAAGGACCGCAACTGGTTCGCGCCCATCATCGCGGACGCGGAGGCCGGCTTCGGCGGTCCGCTCAATGCCTATGAGCTGATGAAGGGCATGATCGAAGCGGGCGCCGCGGGCGTGCACTTCGAGGACCAGCTGGCCAGCGAGAAGAAGTGCGGCCACATGGGCGGCAAGGTGCTGGTGCCCACCAGCCACTTCGTGCGCACGCTGACCGCGGCGCGCCTGGCGGCGGACGTGATGGGCGTGCCCACGCTGCTCGTGGCCCGCACGGACGCGGACAGCGCCAAGCTGCTCATGAGCGACGCGGACGAGTACGACCACGCCTTCATCGACAAGGCGGCGGGCCGCACGGGCGAGGGCTTCTACCGCATCAAGGGCGGCCTGGAGTGCGCCATCGCGCGCGGCCTGGCCTACGCCCCGTACGCGGACCTGGTGTGGTGCGAGACCAGCACCCCGGACCTCGCGCAGGCCAAGGCCTTCGCAGAGGGCATCCGCAAGCAGTTCCCCAACAAGATGCTCGCGTACAACTGCTCGCCGTCCTTCAACTGGAAGAAGAACCTGGACGACAGCACCATCGCCAAGTTCCAGCGCGAGCTGGGCGCCATGGGCTACAAGTTCCAGTTCGTCACCCTGGCGGGCTTCCACGCGCTGAACTTCTCCATGTACGAGCTGGCCCGTCAGTACAAGGACCGCGGCATGGCGGCCTACAGCGAGATGCAGCAGTCCGAGTTCGGTGCGGAGAAGCACGGCTACACCGCCACGCGCCACCAGCGCGAGGTGGGCACCGGCTACTTCGACCAGGTCGCCGAAGTCATCTCCGGCGGCAGCGCCAGCACCCTGGCCCTGCACGAGTCCACCGAGGCCCACCAGTTCTAGGCCCGGCGGATCATCCTGAAGGCTGAGCAGCGCTGAAGGCCGCGGCGTCCCAGGGGGAAATTCCCTGGGATTTCGCGGCCTTCGCTGTTTGTAGGGCGGAAGAGGCAACTTCCCCGGGCCCAGGGCGATAATGGGGAGAACGAACTTGAAGCCCCACGGGTACGCCTTCGGGTGTGCCTCTTCAGTCGACCGGGGCCTTTTTGACGGGAGCCGCCATGAACCGCATCACGTCCCTCTCCGGTCCGCGGGTGCAGCCGGCCACGACGAACACCGCCTCCTCCGTGTCGGGCAGCCGCTTTGGCTCGCTCATGTCGGGCGCGGCCGCGCAGCCGAAGACGGGCGCGCAGCTGACGGGCGCGTCGGTGGTGTCGTCGGCGCTGGCGCAGATGGGGGCCACGCCGCACGGCTCACTCCTGGGCACCTACACCTCGGGCGCCACCTCCACGCCGGTGAACGTCACCGGGCAGCAGCCCCAGCAGCAGGCCGCGGCCTCGCAGACGGGCACGGGCGCGGAGCCCAAGAGCGAGGAGCTGCAGGCGATTGAAGACCTGGCCACCATGTCCGCGGTGTCCATGTCCCAGTCCATCCTGCACATGGGCGGCATGAAGCTGGACCTGGAGCGCGAGTAGTCCCCTCGCCCCAGGCCGTCTTCACAGCACTGACTTCATGAAGCCCTGGGGGAGACCTCAGGGCTTTTTCTTGTCGCTGTCGTCGCTGTACTGGTCGCGGATGCCGTCGTGCCGGTGCCGCGTGTCGTTCCAGGGCTGGTCCACGTCGGTGCGCTGGCCGCCGTTCTGCCCGGTGACGTCGTTGAGCTCCTCGGAGCGGCCCTCCGCGGGCACCGTGTCGCCGTGCTCTTCCGGGTCCTTCTGCTTGCTGGGATCCAGCGGGATGCCGGCGCTCTTCTTGAGGTATTCGTCCTTGGGGTCCATGCCGCCATTCCTCCCTTGAGCCCTCAAGGTGGTGACGGGGCGCCGTTCCGGGAGCGGCCGGGCGGCCGGGCGGCCCCCTCCTCAGTTGAGGTACTGGGGCTTCTTGGGAGCTGCCGGGGGCTGGGCCTTCATCATCTCCAGGCCCTGGCGGGTGAGGATGAAGCGGACGACGCCGGAGCCGCGCTCGGTCTCGATTTCGGCCTCGAAGGCGGGCCCGGCGATGCCGCCCAGGGACACGTCCTTGCGCAGGTTGTTCACGCGGCCGGAGATGAGATCGCCGGCCACCTCGCGTGAGCCCTCGCCGCGCGAGTACAGCTCAAAGGCGGCCTCGTGCAGCGTCATGGCCAGCGCCGGGGTGAGGGGCTGGGAGCTGAAGAGCACGGAGATGAGGAGCCAATAGGGCGTCTGTTCAGCCATCGCGAGGGCCAGTGTAACGCCCGGCGCTAGCGGGCGCGCGGCTGTCTGCGCGCGGCGATGGCCTCCGCCAGCACGCCCTGCGCCCTCCAGTGGCCATACAGGCGGCCCTGGGACGCGAGGAAGTCCAGCCGCTGCCGGGTGCGCGCGTCCAGGCGGCCGGGGGCCGCGTCCCGGTACGGGGTGCCGGGCAGCGGCATGAAGGTATGGCCATGCACGCGGGCGCCCAGGTCGGACAGCCGCTGCATGAGGTCCAGCGTGGCCTCCACGTCCGAGGGCTCCTCCCCCGGCAGTCCCAGGATGAAGTCCACGTTGGGCACGAAGCCGCCCTCCACCGCGAGCCGCGCGGCGCGCACCACGGTCTCCACGTCGTGGCCGCGCCGGGTGGCCTGGAGGATGCGCTCGGAGCCGGACTGGCCGCCGATGATGAGGTTGTCGTTGGCCACGTAGCGCTTGAGCAGGGCCAGGGCCTCCGGCGTGACGTGCTCCGGGCGCACCTCCGAGGGGAAGGTGCCGTAGAAGATGCGCCCGTCCGGGGCCGTGGCCTCCTTCACGGCGGCGAGCAGTTCTTCCACGGCGGCCAGGTTCACGGTCTCGTCGGCGGTGCCGTAGGACAGGGACGTGGGGGTGATGAAGCGCACGTCGCGCCGGCCCATGCGCAGCAGCTCACGGGCCCAGTGGGCGATGTTGGGGATGGTGCGGTGCCGGAAGCGCGCCTTGGACATGAAGGGCGTCTGGCAGAAGCGGCAGGCGTAGATGCAGCCTCGGGTGATCTCGATGGCGCCGTACTTCACGTGCTTCACGGCGAACGCGGGGAAGTCGTCCAGGCGCACGCCCTCGCCGTGGCCGTGCTGCACGAGCTTGCCGTCCTTGAGGTGCGCGGTGCCGTGCGTGGCGCGCGGGTCCTCGCCCTTGAGGACGCGGGCCAGGAGGGCGCGCAGGGTGTGCTCGCCCTCGCCCACGGCGACGAGGTCGAAGCCGGCCTGGAGGGTCTGGAGGGTTTCGGCGGTGGCGTGCACGCCGCCCGCGATGCAGAGGACGTCGCGGCCCTCCAGCCGTTCGCGGACCCAGGTCAGCTCCTCCACGGAGGGGCCGAAGCTGGCGGAGTAGAAGGACCACGCGGCGACGACGGTGTCGCCCGCGTCCACGCGTTGGCGCAGGGTGTCCAGCAGGGCCTCGCGGCTGCGAGGAAAGTGCAGCGAAACATCCGCGAGCGCGGGGTCCGCCTCCACGGCGCCGGCGAGCACGGTGAAGGCGTACTTGCCGGGGTACTGGAAGCTCAGGACGAGCGAGACCTTGCGAGGCGTCTGCGACATGGCGTCCGGGGATGATGCCACAGCGAGGTCAGAGGAAGCGGCGCTCCCACTGGCGGACTTCGGCTTCAGTGAGGCCGCCCCAGGCCCCCTGGTGCGCGTAGAGCCACGGCTCCAGCAAGCGAGCCAGCTCGCGGTACGCAGGCAGTGTGTCACCGGCCTCCACGTCCCCGGCTTCAGGAACCGGGCCCAGGGACACCACTGCGCGGTCTGGAGACAGGGCTTCGACCTGCGTCGAAGGCGAGTGCAGCCGGGAGCGAAGTCCCTCCACGCCGCCCAGTTCGTTGAGCACGGGCGGGCCCAGGAAATTGAGCCACGTTGGCCCCCAGAGCCGCGTTCCCAGTTTCGTCGCCAGGGTCTCCAGTCCTGGCAGCAGAAGGCCAGGATGGCGGAACCCCTTCGCCTTCATGACCGGAGTGGTGGACTCCGCCCAGCCCCAGGCGTCGAAGGAGAGTCCCACGTAACCAGAGTGGAAGGGCAGCTCTCGTCCCAGTTCGAGGGCCAGCGCACGCACCCATTCCGGACCGGGATGCTCCAGGAACTCGATGGGGAGCCAGAACTCCGCGGCGAAGGTGCCATGCGGTGTGAGCTGGAAGAAGGGTTGTTGAGGCAACCCTCGGCCCCGGTACTTGAACCGGATCCCCGTCACGGAGTCGGGCTTCTCGCTCACTTCAATGCGCCCGGTCGCCGGGTGCATCACCGCCTCGGTCAGGAATGCATCAGCCTCTTCGGCCAGGGGACTCCAATCACCGTGGCGGTCCACGTACCACGCCAGGGAGCGGGGCTCGATGGCACGCCGGTAACGTTCCAGGGCACGGCAGAGCGGCAAGGCCAGTTCCTCGTGGGGTCCCCCCATGAAGAACGCGATGCTCACCGCCTCGCGCAGGACGACGATCGGCTCACCTTCGATGTCGAGGGTGACACGGCTCTCTGGATAGCTCGTGGCCATTACTTGACTCCCAGGTTCGGAGACACGAGGCGAGGAGCGGTGTCCTTGCCAAGGAGCAGTGAGTAGACCTCGCCCTGCTCCTGCTTCGCGAACGGATGTCCTTCAGGGTAGGTCTCCCACCTGGGAGGGTTCGTCACGGGGCACGGGAACTTGAAGTCGTAGACCCGCTGCGCCTGGAGTGGGTTTCCCAAGGCGTGCAGCACCACATCCGGCGCGATGGTCCCTGTCAGCAGGAAGAACTGTCCGGCGGCCAGCCAGCGCGCCACCTCCTCCGGGTCCAACCACCGCGTCCGGCCCGTCTGAGCATCCCGCAGGTAGCGCGGTTCCAGGCTGAACCGGCCCGCGTCCGTGGCGCCCAGCTGCTCCTGCACGCACGCCAGCGCGGCCTCGTGCTTCGCGTTCCCCAGCAGCACGCCCCGTTTGACCGTCCGTCCGTTCGAGTCCACGACCTTCTCCTCGCAGATCTCGCGGGTCGTCCGCCGGCCCGGCCCCAGCATCCGCTCGTTCACCTCGAAGTTCGCCCGCTTCGCGCACTCCACCAGCACGTGCTCCACGCGGGCCACCTCCGCCGCTTCCCACAGGCGCATCACCGCCGCGGCCTCGGCCGCTCGGGCCGCGGCTCGGGACAGCCACGGCAGGATGGCGTCCTGCCCCACCTGCGAGGCACACGCCGGATTGCGCAGACACCCCGTCGTCGCGGAGTCCATCGTTATCTGGGAGTAGCTTCGTGGCGCTCGCACCTCCGGGCCCGCGCACGCGGTCCACAGCAGGAGGCCGCACAGCCACCACGCCAATCGGGGAGGAGTCATCCCGCGCCTCCTCGCATGGAAGCGCGGACTCCTTCAACCCACCTCCCGCCCCGGACGCACCGGAGCGGGAGGGTCCTTCAGGGACGACGCTTCAGCTCCGGCGGCGGCGCGCCCGCGCCAGGCCCAAGAGCCCCAGCAGCGAGAACGCGGCCAGCGAACCACCGCTCGCGGAGCAGCCACCGTGGAAGTTCGCGTCGCCATCGTCCTCGTCCAGCGGCGCCGGCTTCACACCCGTGCTCGTGCCCGCGTCCACCACCGGGGCCGGGTCCACGGGCGTGCCCGCGTCCACCACGGGGTCCGGATCCACCGGGCTGCCCGCGTCCACCACCGGGTCCGGATCCTGCGGCGAGCCCGCGTCCACCGGCGTCCCCGCGTCCACCGGCGTGCCGGCGTCCACCACCGGCTCCGGATCCGGCTGCACCACCGGGAACACGTCCTCGCGCTTCGTCGCCTGGATCATCCCGTCGTGGTAGACGACGCCCACCGGCTTGATGGTGTCCGCCCGGTACAGCCCCAGCTTCAGGTAGTTGTTCTGGCCGGAGAACATCGTCTTGGCGTAGGTCTTCTTCAGCACCTGCGCGCCGTTGTGCCACAGCTCCACGTAGCCCACGGACGCGTCCGGGGACCACTTCACGTGGAAGACGAACTCCTGCCACGTGCCGCGCTTGAGCGCCGTGCTCCACACCGTGCCGCTGTCGTTCAGCGTCAGGCGGATGAGCTCGCCCTTCACGAAGAACTCAATCGGCGGCGACCCGCAGCACCCGTCGTGGTGCCACTGCGTGAAGAGCTGCCACGCGTCCACGCTGGGGAAGTCGTTCGCGAACATCACCTTCCAGCGGTACCAGTACTCCGAACCCACCTTCTCGTTGCTCAGGTACACCAGCTCATTGCGGTTGCCGCTGGAGTTGATGGGGTCATCGCCCTGCTTCACCGTGGCCTTGAGGGCGTACTTGCCCTCCGACACCGGGCTCGTCACCACCTGGAGCCGGTCCGAGCTCACCATTTGTTCCACGCTGTATTGGGAACGGTTTCCCGTCTCGAAATCGCCCCGCCAGACGATTTCCGCCGCAGCGAGGCTCGGGAGCAGACAGGCCGCGAGCCAGAGGTGCAGTGCTTTCAATGCTGAATCCTTGGGAGGGGGGAGGGGAGGGGTTGATGCTTTGACGGCAAAGCTTTGACAAACACTACCCCAAACCATTCCCTCACTTCATTCCCCCGCCAAACCATTCCCAGACGCCTGACAACACAGCATGCGGGCAGGCAGGCCCTTCCCCGGATTGAGACATGTTTCACGTCGGGAGCCACGCCGCCCATACCCAGCGAGCGGACGGCGGAGCGATGTCCTGAACGCAACGCGTCATTGACAGGGGAGCATGCAGGGGGCTGACGGGACGGGGGCGTGGTGTAAGGTCACGGGCCCTTCCGGCGCTCCCTTCCCGGGGCGCCCTTCAGTGTGCCCCATGCTCGTGCTGCGAGACGTCCAGAAAACCGACTTGCCCGGCCTGAAGCGTCTTGCCGCGGTGCTGAACACGGTCAACCTGCCGAACAACGAGGAGACGCTCGAGGCCATCATCGACAAGTCGGTGAAGAGCTTCGCCGGCAAGGTGAAGGACCCGTTCGAGCGCGAGTACCTCTTCGTGCTGGAGGACGTGCGCAACAACCTCATCATCGGCACGTCGATGATCATCGCCCAGCACGGGACGTACGACGCGCCGCACATCTACTATGAGGTGAGCGAGCGCGAGCACTACTCCGCCTCGCTGGAGCGGCACCTGCGGCACAAGGTGCTGTCCATCGCGTACAACTACGAGGGCCCCACGGAGATTGGCGGCCTGGTGGTGGACCCGCCCTACCGCGCGACGCCGGACAAGCCCGGCAAGCAGCTGTCCTTCGTGCGCTTCCTCTTCATCGCCATGCACCGGCGGCTGTTCCGGCCGCGCGTGCTGGCGGAGCTGTTGCCGCCGCTGCTCCCGGACGGCCGCAGCCTGCTCTGGGAGGCGTGCGGCAAGAAGTTCACCGGCCTCACCTACCTGGAAGCGGACCGGCTGAGCCGCCAGAACAAGGAGTTCATCAAGGAGCTGTTCCCCGCGTCGGACATCTACGCGTCCCTCTTCCCGGACCGCGTGCAGAAGGTGCTGGGAGAGGTGGGCCCGGCCACGCGCGGCGTGCAGCGGATGCTGGAGCGGGTGGGCTTCCGGTACGTGGAGCGCATCGACCCGTTCGACGGCGGCCCGCACTTCGAGGCGGACACGGCGGACATCTCCCTGGTGCGCCGCTACCGCACGATGAAGCTGGCGGAGGAGGACTTCGAGCTGGAGGGCGACGATGTGCTGGTCGCCGCCGAGCGCGAATCCGGCCGCAACCGCTTCCGCTCCGTGCGCTGCACGGCCCGGCTGGACAACACCGTCATCCACCTGCCCGCCCGCGCGAAGGAAATCCTGGAAGTGAAGCCCGGCGCGAAGCTGTCCGTCATTCCGTTCGAGTAGCGCGCACCACCCGGTAGTCCCCGCGCAGGAGCGCCAGCCAGCGCTCCCCTGCCTCCAGCGCGGGGCCCTCCGGCGGCGCCAGCGCCAGCGCCAGGTGCGTGTCCGGGCGCACGGGGTCCAGGGACGTGGGGTCCAACTCCAGCGTCCCGCCGCCCTTCAGCGCCACCCGCACCCAGGCGTGCGGCCGGGCCGGTCCGCCGTCCACCACCAGCAGCCCGTGCACCAGCCCCACCCGCTGGCCCCGCGCGCGAGCCAGGGACGCGTAGCGCAGGGCGTGCGCCAGGCAGCCTCCGGCCTCGCCCTCCCCTCCCGGGCGCCAGTCCGCCGCCGTGGGCCCCTTGTCCGGGAAGGCCGCGTGCACCTTCGCGGACAGGGCCCGCGCCGCCGCGGGCGTCCACTCCGTCATCTCCGGCAGGCGCGGGGGGACGGTGAAGGACGGCCCGTCTCCTCGCGGCGCGAGCGCCAGCGCGCCTCCGGTGCCCCCCTCCACGGGGACTCCGTCCGCGAAGAGCTCCGGCGGGGCGCGCAGCCGCTCCCCGGGGGCCGCCCGGGTGAAGCGGGAGTCGCCCACCTCCAGCGCCTGGAGCTGCCCCCGGTCGTCGTAGCGGGCGCGGAAGCGGGCACCCAGCATCGTGCCCTCGGCGCTGGTGGGGCCCCTCGCCGTGACGCAGTGGGGGCCCTCCTGGCCGGACAGCTCCTCGCGGCCCTTCACGCAGCCCTCGGGAGGGGGGCCCCGCCACAGCCACAGCGCCTGGGGCACCGCGTCCCCGGCCGTCACGCGCCCTGTGGCGTCCACGGGGAGCGTCACCTCGCGCACGCGCTCGCCCGCGTGGCCGTCTCGCACGTGCAGGTGCCGGCTGGTGTACGTGAACCGCCCCGCGTCCAGGGACAGCCCCACCGTCCCCACCGGCACGCCCCGCCACGCGAAGACGAACCGGACCGAGCTTCCGCTCCGGGCGGCCTCGGCGCCCGTGCTCGCGGGGATTCCCGGGAGCGCCAGCATGGCGATGGCGAAGAGGGCCTTCATGTCCCGTGAAGCATGCGTCGAAATCAGGACCGGCGCGAGAAGGCGGGTTAGCGTCACCCCCGTCCATGGGCGCCAAACGGTACCTCTTCTCGTTCGGGCTGGTGGCGGCGCTCGTCTCCGCACTCATCCTGGGCTTCGTGCTGTGGTGGGTGACGGGCAAGCCGGATGACACGGCCGGGTGGGCGGTGCTGCTGCTCGGCGTGCCGTTCCTGTGGCTCATCGGCAGCTACCTGTCGTGGTTCCGCTTCGCGTCCATGCGGCGGCGAGAGCGGCGCGACCTGATGTCCCGGCTGGCGGAGGGCGACCTCACCACCCCCATCCACACGGGCTTCGAGGGCCAGGAGGACCTGCGCCGCCTCATCCTGTCCCTGCGCCGCGCGCTGTCCCAGGTGCAGCGCGTGACGAGCAACCTGCACCGCACCGGCAACGGCGTGAGCGAGCAGGCCCGCATGCTGCTGGAGGCCGCGCGCCGTCAGGGCGGCGCCGTGGAGCGCACGCTCTCCGCCGTGGGCGGCAACGGCAGCAGCCTCCAGGTGGCCATCAAGCGCGTGCAGCACATTGAAACCTTCGCGCACGAGACGACGGGCGCCCTGCTGGAGATGACCGAGCGGCTGCATCAGGTGGTGGACGGCCTGGAGACGGTCAACGACTTCAGCCAGCGCACCAGCGGCCTCACCCAGGCGATGACGGAGCGGCTGACCCACATCGCCGCGTCGGGTGACGAGCTGGGCCGCTTCGCCTCGGAGGCGGAGGACTTCGTCGCGCTGGTGGAGGGCGGCATCTACGCCGTGCGCCGCCGCGCCATGGAGACCAACAGCATGGCCGTGGCCGTCACCGCCACCGCCCAGCGCGGCGAGTCGCTGGTGGGCGACAGCGTGCAGGGCATGTACCGGGTGGAGGAGACGGTGCGCAAGGCGGCCGAGCTGATGGAGATGCTCGGCACGCGGTCGCTGGAGATTGGCCGCATCGTGGACGTCATCCAGGAGATCGCCGACCAGACGAACCTCCTGGCCCTCAACGCCGCCATCATCGCCGCGCAGGCGGGCGAGCACGGCCGCCCCTTCGGCGTGGTGGCCAACGAAATCCGCAGCCTCGCCGAGCGCACCACGCGCTCCACGCGCGAGATTGGCACCATGGTGACGGGCATCCGCGACGCGGTGGAGACCGCCGTGGCGCTGGTGCAGGAGGGCCGCGAGCAGGCCACCGCGGGTGTGGCCCTGGGCGACCGCGCCTCCGAGGCCCTGGCCGAAATCCGCACCATCACCCAGCGCACCTTCGCCGCCGTGGAGGCCACGGTGATGGAGACGCAGCAGCTGGAGGCGCAGGGCGCCACGGTCGTGGAGGCCAGCAAGCGCGTGGCCCAGCGCGTGGAGGACATCACGCGCATGGCCATCGAGCAGTCCGGCAACGCGCGGGACCTGGTGCGCCAGATTCAAGAGATGTCGCGCGTGGGCCAGAGCGCCGGCCAGAAGGCGGAGGCCCAGGCGCGCACCGGCCGCGACCTGTCCGAGGCGGTGATGCGCCTGAGCGCGGCCATCGAGGAGCTGCGCTCCGCGCACCAGGTGCTCACCCGGGGCGACGCGTCCATCCGCGAGGAGATCGCGCAGGTGCGCGAGGACGCGCGCCGGGTCATCCGCATTGGCGATGGGCTGGACCGCACGGTGGACCAGCTGGGCCACGAGACGGCCAGCCTGGAGGCGGAGGTGTTCCGCTTCCAGCTGCCCCGCGCCCGCGTGGGCGGCACGCTGCGGGTGGGGCTGCATCAGGGGGGATCGCTGCGCGCGCGCCAGACGGTGGATCCGCTCTTCAGCGTGGAGAACCAGATGGCGGAGCTGACGGCGTGCCTCTTCTCCTGCCTGGTGCGGCTGGAGGACGGCATGCTGGTGCCCGACCTGGCCGAGCGCTGGGACGCGGACCCGTCCGCGCGCCGCTACCGCTTCTACCTGCGCCGGGGCGTCACCTTCCACGACGGCGCCCTGCTCACCGCGCAGGACGTGAAGCGCCACCTGGAGCGGCTGATGGACCCGGCGCTGCGCTCGCCGGACCGCAGCCTGTTGGAGGACGTGGAGGGCGCGCGCGAGTACTCCAGCGGCATGGCGCGCGAGGTGACGGGCATCGAGGCGCTGGACGAGGGCACACTGGAAATCCGCCTGCGCGAGCCCAAGGTGTTCTTCCTCCAGCTGATGGCGCTGACCGCCACGGCGGTGGCGAAGGTGGACCCGGCGGGGAAGCTGGTGGGCACGGGGCCCTTCCGCGTCGTGGGCATGCAGCCGGACCGGATGGTGCTGGAGCGCAACGCCACCTACTGGCGCGGCGGACTGCCCCTTTTGGACCGGCTGGAGTTCGTCCTCTCGGACACGCGCAACCAGGCGATGCGGCAGCTGCTGGACGGACAGTTGGACCTCGTGTCGTTCCTGCACGTGGAGCACACGCAGGCCAACGGCCTGGACGCGCACCAGGTGGTCACCAGCACCACGCCCTCCACGGCGTTCCTGGGCTTCAACCTGAACGAGGCCCCCTACAACGACGTGCGCGTGCGGCGCGCGCTGCGCGCGGGCATGGACCTGCAGGGCGTGGTGGAGCAGTTCCACCCGGGCGCGCGGGTGGCCCGCACCTTCACGCCTCCGGAGCTGCTGGACGGGGCCCAGGAGCTGGGGCCCGCGCCGGTGCCGGACCTGACGCTGGCGGAGCGGCTGTTGCGCGAGGCGGGCGTGCGGCGGTTGCAGCTCACCCTGCACCACCCGGTGGGCCGCGACACATCCGCCGAGGACGCGGTGCTCTTCCGGCCGCTGATTCAAGCGGGACTCCTGGAGCTGCGCCACGAACAGATGCCCGCCGAGGAGTACCTGCCGCGCCTGCGCGAGGGGAAGGTCCCGGCCTTCCGCACGCTGTGGCTGGCGGACTTCCCGGACCCGGACGCGTTCCTGCACTTCCTGCTCAACTCCAGCGCGCAGACGGTGTACCCGCTGGGCTACAGGAACGCGGAGCTGGACCGGCTCACCGCCGAGGCGCGCGTGTCCATTGATCCGGAGCTGCGCTCGCAGCTGTACAAGCGCGCGGAGCTGCTGGCGCGCGAGGACTGCCCGCTCATCCCGCTGTACCACGACCGCACGCACGCGGTGGCGGTGGCCTCCGTGCAGAACCTGCGGCTGCATCAGACGCCGCCGCAGGTGCGCTTCGAGGACCTCTGGGTGGACCCCGCCGTGGGCGGCTGAGCGGATCAGCCGCGCCGCCATCTTCGCAATCGACTTCACCCACTCCATCTCCGCCACCCTCCCCGCCCAAGCCTCGCCATCCAACCAGGGGGGGCTGACATGGACGCGAAGCACCCGCGTCCTCGCCCTCCGAAGGCGAAGCGCCAAAACCTGTCCGACTGTCGGACAGGTTTTCAGAGACCGGGTCCGGCGGGCGCCGTTTGTCCGTGCGCCGTGGGCAGCTGACCTACGGCACGGCGCGGCGTGTGCCCGCGGGACTGGCGTTGCGCTGGGGCCAGCCGCGGACTTCGGCGCGCTCGCCGACGGGATAGGCCTCCAGCCTCCAGACGCCATCGCGGCGCAGCGCCACATGCAGCAGGTCGCCCGCGAACAGCGCGCCCGCGACCTCCACGCGGCCCGGCAGGGCGCACTGGTTGAGCTTGTTGCCGTAGGCAATCCACTCGAGCCACGCCTGGCGCTGACCATTCGGCAGCGCCGCGTCCGCGAGCACGCCCACCGTGTTCCGAGACAGCAGCGCGGCTTCATGGAAGGCGCCGGGGAGCAGCGGCGAGGGCAGCACGTCCACGTCCGAGAGGGACTTGCCGTCATCCGTGCTGAAGGAGCGCAGCACGGTGCGCAGCTCCGCGTCGACGCACGGGCTGCCGTCCGTGCGGTCACAAGCGAGCGCGAACGCATGACCGACCCTGCCACTGGGAGTCATCAGCACGGGCTCGGCCAACGGTGACAGCGTGCGCGTGCCCGCGTCCCAATCCAGCGCGCCAAGCACGCCTCCATCCGTGTCCACGGCGGCCCGCGTACCCACGAGCAACCGTCCCGACGCGAGCGCCAGTGACGGCGCACCACCTGGGACACCCTCCCCACGCTGTTCGAGGATCAGCGATGCGATGCCTCCGTCCTCGAGGGCATCGCCGAAGAGAGTCCCGCCGTCCATGACCGGCTCGGGCAGCGCCCAGCTTGTGAAGGCCAGCCGTCCATCCCATGGCGTGTAGAGGTACGCGCCTCGCGTGTCGTCCACTGCGAGCCTCGCCGCTCCACCGCCGTCCTCCTCCGGCCCCGTCGCCAGCGGCACGCCATCGACCGCGCTCAGCATGATCAGCCGGGAGCGCAGCGGCTCCGCGCTCCGCGAGACGTACGTCAGCACGTTTCCTTCCTGCGTGAGCGCCACCCTGCCCGCTCCCGTGCCGGGCACGCCCTCCGGCGTCCCTCCATCGGCGAACGCCAGCGACGTGCGCCAGCGCAGCTCGCCCGCGCCTCGAGGCGCGTACGCCTCCAGCGCTTCCGGTGCCAGCACCACCACGCCCGCGTCCGACGCCGCGAGCAACGTCCTCACGCCCCCGTCCGCATAGGGCGACTCGTAGCGCAGCAGTCCGCTCTCCGTGTACGCGGCGAGCCAGCAGCCCGCGTCCTCACCGCACACCGACGCGTAGACCGTCCCGTCGTCCACCAACAGCACCGGGCCTCCGTCCTCCGCGACGGGCGCGCCTCCCAGCTCCGCGCTGAAGACGGACTCCAAATCCCCCGCGTCCGGACGCATGCACTCACCCGCGCTGCACTTGCCTTCGTCCTGGCAGGGCGTGGCCGGTGCGCAGACGAAGCCGTCCGGCGGCGTCACCGACCGGCACGTGCCGCTGAAGCAGACCTGCGCCGCCTTGCAGCTCACCGCGCCGCACGGGCTGAAGTCCGCCACGTCCACCTGCTTGCAGCCTTCGTTGCGGTCGCACACGCCCACCTTGCAGGGGTTGCCCGGCACCGGGCACGCGACGTTCGCCGTCACGCAGCCCTGCGTCGGCGAACAGCTGTCCACCGTGCACGGGTTGTCGTCATCGCACGTGCGCGGCTGCCCCACGCAGACGCCCGCCTGGCAGCGGCCGTTCTCCTGACAGCGGCTGCCGGGGATGCACGACGCGCCATCCTCCAGCGGTGACTCGATGCACTGGCCGGAGTCCAGGTCGAAGCGCGACTCGCGGCACTCGCCCTGCGGCACGCACGCCAGCGGGCGCACGCCCACGCCGGTGAGCCTCACCTTCGCCGTGGTGCGCCCGGCCGTGAGCACCAGCTCACCATCCACCGGCGCGTTGCCCGCGGAGAACAGGATGTCCACCGTGCCCGTGCCGCTGCCGCTCACGACAATCTGGGACACGACGACGAAGAAGGGCGCGTCCGTCACCGCCTCCACCGTGACGCCCGCGCGGCCCGTGGCCACCAGCGTCAGCGAGCGGCGCACCTGCGTGCCTTCCAGCACCCGGCCGAAGTCCACGACCTCGGCCTGGGGCCGGAAGCTGGCGCTCGCACCGCCCAGGTTGGGGTCGTCGCCACAGCGGCACCCTCCCACCAGGACGAGCACCAGGAGCAACCACCAGCGAGCACGGGCGCGGAACATGCCCCGACTCAACCGCGCCACCCCGGGCCCGCGCAACGTGCGCCCACCCTGGCGGGTCGTCCCCGCACATTTTCCTGCCCGGCCGGGCCCGCTACGGTTCCACGGCCGACTCACGCCGCCGCGTCAGCGCCCGCACGCCGAACCCCAGCGCCGCCACCACCAGCAGCCCGATGACGGCGTACTGGTAACGCGACACCAGCACCGTCAGCCGCTCCAGGTTGCCGCCCACCGCCATGCCCAGCGCCAGGATGAGCCCGCTGTGCGCGAGCGCGGAGATGGCGCCCAGCACCAACGCGTTGAAGCGCGGCATGCGCGCCGCCCCCGCCGCGATGAAGATGACGCCCCGGATGCCCGGCAGGAAGCGGTTCACCAGGAGCAGCCACGGCCCCGTGCGCCGCATCTTCGCCTGCACCTGCTCCAGCCGCGCGTGCGTGAGCCCGAAGAAGGAGCGCCCCGGCTGCGCCTCGAAGCGCTTCGCCAGCCACTGGCCCACCGCGTAGTTGATGAACGCCCCCAACACGCTGCCCGCCGTCACCACCGCGAGCACCAGCCACCAGGGCTTCTCCCCGCGCACGGCGTAGACGCCGCCCATGAGCACGATGGTGTCCCCGGGAAACGGAGGCACCACGTACTCCAGCATCGCCGCCACGCCGAGCACCAGGAACCCGAACGGCCCCAGCATCCCAATCAGCTTGTCGACGTGCTCGATCCACATCCGCGCGGTGCCCTCCAGGGCCAGAAGCTCCCGGCGCGAGACTTAAGTCGCCTTCCCGCCCGGGGGAACCCGTCTCTTCCACCACCCGCGCGGAGGTGAACACGGACAGCCCCCTGGCCTCCAGGGGCAACCCACGCTCGCATCCCCCGCGCAGGGGGGCGCAGGCACGGGCCGGATGCCGGCCCCGGCCTCTCAGACGAGCGAGAGTCCCCCATCCGCAGTGAGGACACTCCCCGTGACGAAGGACGCCTCGCCGCTCGCGAGGAAGACGGCCGCGTTGGCGATCTCCTCCGGGTCCGCGACGCGCTGGAGCGCATGCAGCCGCGCGGCGGCGGCGCGCTGCTCCTCGGAGGCGTTCCAGCTCCGGAACATGGGCGTGTCCGCGCCTCCGGAGACGAGCACGTTCGCGCGGATGCCCTGAGCGGCGTACTCCGCCGCGACGGTGCGCGTGAGCCCGATGAGGCCCGTCTTCGCGGCGGCGTAGCCGGACGTCCCGGGCATCGCCTTCGTGTGCCCCACGAAGGTCCCGATGTTGATGACGCTCCCTCCGCCCGACTCCAGCATCGCGGCCACCTGGTGCTTCGTGGACAGGAACGCACTCACCAGGTACCCGTCGATCCACTCCCGGAACGACGCCGTGTCCAGCGTGTGCGTGGGCCCGCCGCCGAACGAGCCCCCCGCCGCGTTGACGCCCACGTCGAGCCTCCCGAACGTCTCCCGCGTGAAGCGGACCAGGGCCTCGACGTCGCCCTCCTTCGTCACGTCCGCGGCGCGGGCCACCACCTGCCCGCCCATCTCGCGAGCCAGGCGCGCCGTCTCCTCGAGCGGCTCGATACGTCTGCCGGCCGCCACCACGCGCGCGCCCTCCCGGGCCAACGCCAACGCCGTCGCCCGGCCAATCCCTGAACCCGCCCCCGTCACCAGGGCGACCTTCCCTTCCAATCGATGCGTCATCCGACGGCTCTCCGAACATGGCCCGCGCATGAGGTCGCGCCGCCGGGGCCCTCGCCGCGGCGCACGGTCCTCGTAGCGCCGCAGGGCCAGGGCCCGCGCTCCGGTTCTTGCCGTCGAATCACGAACGCCGCGAGAAGCGGGCGTCAGGCCTGCCGGGACGAAGCCGCGGGCGTGGGCAGCACCGTGCCGCCGTACTGGCTCGCCGCCAGCGTGCCGCACGCCGCTCCAATCTCCTTGCCGCCGGAGTACCGCCGCGCGATGGGCGCCTTCAAAATCTGGAGGTGGTCCCGGAACGCGCTCAGCTCCTCCGCGGAGGGCGGCAGGTACTTGCCCGTCGGATCCGTCACGTCGATGAGGTCCACCTTGATGGGGATGCCCTCGAACGCCGCCTTCAGCGCCTCCGCGTCCTCGCGCCCCAGGTTGAAGCCCTGGATGGCCACGTAGGCAATCATCGCCCGCTCGCGCCGCGCCTCGCTGTACTCCCGGATGGCCTGGATCAGCTCCGGCAGCGGGTGCGTCTTCTCGATGGGCAGCACCTTCGCGCGCTTCTCCGGGATGGCGCTCGTCACGCTGAACGCCAGGCGGAACGGGTGCCCTTCCTTCGTATAGCGGCGAATCGCGGGCACGTGCCCCGCGGTGGAGAACGTGATGGCCGTGCCGGAGATGGAGAACCCGGCAGGGTGCGAGAGAATCTGCGCCGCGCGGATGGTCTCCTTGTAGTTGAGCAGCGGCTCGCCCATCCCCATGAACACCACGCCGCCCACGCGCCGGTCCGCCTCCGCGCGCACCTGCATCACCTGGTCCAGTATCTCCCAGGTCTGGAGGTTGCGCTGGAAGCCCAGCTTGCCCGTCATGCAGAAGTCGCACGCCAGCGCGCAGCCCACCTGGCTGGACACGCAGACGACGTACTTCTCCTCGAAGATGGGGATGCGCACCGCTTCGATGCGGCCGCCCAGCGGCGACTCGAAGAGGTACTTCACGAAGCCGTCTTCCGCCTGACGCCGCTCCACAATCTTGAGCGACGGCATCTGGGCCTGGGCGCGGAGCAGGTCCGCGACCCGGCGAGGCACCTGGGGCGCCAGCGCGACGGCGTCCACCGTGGGACGGGCGTGGGCGAAGACGCCCGCGAACACCTTGCGCACCGCGGTGGCGGACGGCTGGGCCGGCGCGAGCGCCGCTTCCAGCTCCGGCAGCGACAGTTGTTTCAGATTCACGAGCAGGACTTGATCTTCGAGCGCAGGAACTCCGTCAGCTTCGCGGACACCTCCCGGGGCATCTTCAGCGCCATGGCGCGCTTGCAGAGGCCGGGCGTCGCCCGATAGGTGCTGAGGAATTCCTCGCAGGGCTTGCAGCCCGACAGGTGCTCCTGCAGGTGCCGCGCCTCCTCCTCGGGCATTTCGCCCTCGAGGAACTCGAGCAGGAGGTTGATGGAATCTTTGCAGGTATACATCCGAACCTCGGCTGGCTGCGGCTCCCCTCGTTCCAGTTCGAAGATGCCGAGGCGCCCTGGGGGTTTCACACCCCGCGATTGTCCCGGTTGTAGAACAGGTCGATGGCCTCTCGCAGCGCGAGCCGTGCCCGGTGCAGGCGGCTCTTGATGGCGGGGATGGAATCCCCCGTCACTTCCGCGATCTGTTCGTAGCTGAGGCCATCCACGTCTTTCAAGAGGAAGACTTCCCGGTAGCCCTCCGGCAGGCGGTCGGCCGCTTGCTGGATGGCCTGCCCCAACTCCGCGTCCAGCGCCTTCTCCTCGGCGTCCCGGCTCCAGTCCGTGACGGGGTAGTCCGCCAGGGTGCCCCGCTCCGTGAATTCAGGCGCCTGGAGTTCGGCTTCCGCCGCCTGGGCCACCCGGCGGTGACGCAGGCGCATGAGCGCATGGTTGGCCGCGATGCGGTGCACCCAGGAGCCGAAGGCCGCCTCGCCCCGGAAGTCCTTCAGGTGCTGGTAGGCGGACAGGAAGGTGTCCTGGGTGATTTCCGCCGCGTCCGCCTCCGAGCGCGTCATCCGCAGCGCCAGGCCGTAGACCCGGTCCTGGTGCAGGCCCACCAGGGCCTCGAAGGCGGAGACGTCGCCGTCCTGGGCGCGCGCCAGGAGCCGCCGGTCTTCTTCCTGCCGGTCATCTTCCTGGGGAGCCTCTTGGGACATGGCGTTTTCCACCCAACCAGCCAGAACGTTCCGCGTCAAGGACGACGGCGAGGCCGCCGGGAGACGAAGCGGCTGACGTGTCCACTGTCCCGGTCCCACAGCCGCAAGGGTTCAGCGGCCCACGCCCCGGCGTACTCCACGCCAATCCGGGGCCCCCGCTCCACCTGCCCGTCCGGCACCGGCGTCCCCGGGAGCAGATGCAGCCCCTCCGAGTCCAGCGGGAGGTCGTTGTGGTTGAGGTTCAGCCCCAGCACCCGGCACAGCCGCCCGGGCCCGTCCGTCCGCTCACCAGGCGGGATGCCCTCCATCGGCTCCACGCCCCGCACGAGCACCGCCGCGGCCACCCCGGGGCCGTCCGTCACCACGTTGAAGCAGTGGTGCATTCCATAGATGAGGTAGACGTAGGAGCGCCCCGCCGGCCCGAACATCACCTCCGTCCGGGGCGTGCGCCCCTTGGACGAGTGACACGCCAGGTCGTGCTCGCCCAGGTAGGCCTCCACCTCCACGATGCGGCCCACGCGCCGGCCCTTCACCCCGTCCACCACCAGCAGGGTGCCCAGCAGGTCGCGCGCCACCTCCAGGGTGGGCCGCGCGTAGAAGGACAGGGGAAGTCGTTTCATGGGTGCGGAGCGTGCCGGGGCCAAAGCCACCCACGACGCCAGGGAGGCTTGTCCGGAGGCGAAAGATGATGGCAGACGACCTCATGCACAACCCGATGAATGGGCTTCCCCGCTTCCGCCGTGCCCCGTTCGCCCTGGTGCTGTCGCTCACGGTCCTGGGAGGGACCGGGTGCGGGAGGGAGCCCGGCGGCGTCACCGGCCACATGCGGGTGCGGCATGGCGAGGTCTGGGAGGAATTCCCCACGTCGGCTTTCAGCCAGGTCCAGCCCCAGGAGGCCCGGGACTCCGGGTTCAACCTCGGCCCGGTCTTCAGCTTCTGCAATTCGGACGACCTGTCGGAGAAACGCCAGGAGAACTCCCGGGGCCTCTGCGTCTACGTGGACGTCGAGCTCTTCGCGAAGGGGAGCGGGCCCGCGGAGTACGCCATTGACGGAGCAGCCCATGTCCCGGGCCTGCGGTATCGGGGGACCCACGACGGCGTCTACTTCGAGCCCGGCCCTGGACACTCGCCGGGGCTGAAGGCGGCCTGGACCCAGTCGTTCTGCGCGGCCGGGGACGACGAGAAGACCGCCATCCAGCAGGTCTCCGGCCGGTTCGTGCTGGAGGAGAACTCGGAGGACCGGCTCCGGGGGCACCTGGAGCTGACAGTCCAGGGACCAACGGCTGGCACCTGCCCGGGTGAGGCCGCCGAGGTCGCCCTGGACTTCGACTTCCGGGACTGAAGGCGCCGTACGCCCGGGAGCCAAGGGCGCGTGCGCTTCGTCAACCACTGAGCGCTCGGATGGGCCCGCGGTCCAATGCCACCGTCGGCCCCAAACGGCGGACAGGCAGGCGTGTGTGCACCGCGTCGCGACAGCAGTTCACACCGGCCCGGGGCTGGGGCAGATTGCGCCGCATCATGTCCACTCCTGGCCGGCTCTCCGGTCTCCTGCTGCCTCTCTTCTCCCTGCGTTCGCGAACGGACTTCGGCATCGGTGACTTCGGTGCCATGGACGGGCTCTTCTCCTGGATGAAGGCCGCGCGGCAGCGCCTGCTGATGGTGCTGCCCCTGCTGCCCACCGCGCCCGGTGACCCCAGTCCCTACGCCACGCGGTCCGCGTTCGGCCTGAACCCGCTCTTCATCGACCTGAGCCAGGTCCCGGAGTTCCAGGCCACCGGCGGCGAGGGCGCGCTCAGTGATGCGCAGAAGCAGCAGCTGGCGGAGGCCCGCGCCGCCGCGCGCGTGCGCTACGACCTGGTGTTCCCGCTGAAGGACGCCGCGTTCGCGCGCGCCTTCGACCACTTCGAGAAGCACGAGTGGTCCGCCCGCACGCCGCGCGCCCAGGAGTTCCAGAAGTGGCGCGAGGCGCAGGGCGAGTGGCTGGAGAGCTACGCGCTCTTCACCGCCATCAGCGAGAAGGAGGACCGCCGTCCCTGGTGGCAGTGGCCCGAGGGGCTGCGCGCGCGCCAGCCGGACGCGCTGCGCGCCATCCAGGAGCAGGGCCTGGAGCGCCGCGTGCGCTACCACGCCTGGCTCCAGTGGCTGGCGGAGGCGCAGTGGAACCAGGTCCGCGCGCAGGCGAAGGCGAAGGACGTGCTGCTGTGCGGCGACGAGCCCTTCATCATCGGGCAGGACAGCTCCGACTGCTGGGCCCACCCGGACATCCTGCGCCGCGACGCGCGCCTGGGCGTGCCGCCGGACGACTTCTCCGCCACCGGCCAGGACTGGGGCCTGCCCTACTTCGACTTCGCCGCGATGGAGAAGGACGACTACGCGTGGCTGAAGAAGCGCGCGGCCAAGGCGGCCAGCTACTACGACCTGCGCCGCGTGGACCACGCGGTGGGCTACTTCCGCCAGTGGATCCGCGACGAGAAGAACCCCACCGGCTACTTCGTCCCCGCGGACGAGCCCACCTGGCGCCGCCAGGGTGAGAAGCACTTCCGCCTGCTGTCGGAGGGCGCGGGCATCGTCGCCGAGGACCTGGGCGTGATTCCCCCGTTCGTGCGGCAAATCCTGGCGGACCTGAAGCTGCCCGGCTACCGGGTGCTGCGCTGGGAGCGCGACGACAACACCTACCGCGACCCGCACGGCTTCCCCGCCGTGTCGCTGGTCACCACCGGCACGCACGACACGGAGCCGCAGGCCGAGTGGTGGGAGCAGGCGCAGGAGCACGAGCGCCAGAACGCCGCGCGCGCGTGGCCGGAGTTCCAGGGCGTGGCGGTGACGCGCGAGTTCACCCCGGACATCCACCGCGCCACGCTGGCCGCCGCGCTCAACGCGGGCTCGGACCTGTGCGTGCTGCCGTGGCAGGACGTGCTGGGCACGCGCGACCGCATCAACCTGCCCGGCACCATGGGCGACGCCAACTGGGCCTACCGCATCGCGCAGAACACGGACGCGCTGCTCACGGAGCCGCAGACGAAGGACGCCGCGGAGCGCCTGGCGTGGCTCACCGCCTCGTCGCGCCGCTAGGCTGAAAAAGCCTCCCGCCCCGGGGCCGCTGGACGACGGCCGCCCCGGGCGCGAGGGATTAGTCCTCGATGCACTTCACCTGGCCGGGGAAGCCCCCGAACACAGCGCAGTGGCGGCCCGCCTTCGCGCACTCCAGCCGGTCGCAGATGTTCTCCACCACGCACAGGGGCGGCGAGCGGCCGAACTCCAGGAACAGCTCCGCGCAGGAGCGGAACGGATCCGCGCACCCGAGCGAGCCGCAGTAGGGCGTGTCGGAGAGGTTCTCTCCCTCCTTGAGTTGGACCACTTCGTCTTCGCTCACGCCGCAGCCGGTGGCGAGCACCAGCGTGGCCGACAACAAGAGTGCGATTCGCCGGACCATAGGGGCCCGAATCTGACGCACCCCGGGCCCGGTTGCACGCGCCGCGACGGAGCCCGGGGGGTGGCGGACACTGACCCCGTCCCCGAGGTCGTGGAATGCGACACTCGCCCCACAAAGAAACATTGGGAAACGCGTCAGGGGCTGGCCTTCCGGTAAGAAACGTGACGTGGCCGCCGTCCGACTCCTCCGACTCCGCTCCGCCGTGCCCCTCGCGCTGGCCGTGTTGCTGACGGCGTGCGCCACCACGTCCAATCAGCCCACCGGCCCGAAGGTGAAGTCCCTGGACATCGAGGGGGCGAAGCAGGTGGACGACGGGGACATCAAGGACCGCATCCTCACGTCCTCCACGCCCTGGTACGCGTTCTGGCCCTTCGGCAAGGCGCACTACTTCGACACCAACGCGTGGCAGGCGGACCTGCGCCGCATCGAGCGCTTCTACCAGGCGCAGGGCTTCTACCAGGCGCAGGTGGAGTCCAACGAAGTGATTCCCGACGGCGACAAGGCCGTGCGCCTCAAGGTGGTGGTCAACGAGGGCGCGCCCACCGTCATCGACCGCATCGAGACGCACGGCCTGGAGGCGCTGGGGGAAGGGCCGGACCAGCCCTCGCAGCGCGAGCGGGAGCGCATCCTGGAGGACCTGCCGGTGAAGACCGGCGACGTGTTCCGCGAGGACACGTGGGCCGTCACCAAGGACCTGGTGCTCCAGCGGCTCAAGGACCTGGGGTACGCGGAGGCGGAGGTGGGCGGCGAGGTGCGCGTGGACGTGGCCACGCAGAAGGCCGTGGTGGACCTGCAGATCGCCCCCGGCCTGCGCTACCGCTTCGGCAACATCTTCATCGCCACGGACGCGAACCCCCAGGTGCCGCCCCGGCGCATCATCGAGCAGGCGCAGGGCGCCGTGCACAAGGGCGCGTACTTCAGCGAAGCGGCGCTGGCGGAGGCGCAGGCGCGCGTCTTCCGCATGGGCGTCTTCGGCGCGGTGAAGGTGAACCGGGGCGCGCCGGACCGGCAGAACGCCACGGTGCCGGTGGTGGTGGACGTGCGCGAGTCGCCCTTCCACTCCATCCGGCTGGGCGGCGGTATCGGCGTGGACGCGGCCCGGCAGGAGGGCCGCATCCTGGGCGAGTGGACCAACCGCAACTTCCGCGGCGGCCTGCGGCGGCTGACGCTGCGCGGACGCCTGGGCTACGCGTTCATCCCCAACGTGCTGGCGAGCCTCCGGGACGACGAGGGCTCCCAGCAGGCCCCCGTCTTCACCTTCACCACGGAGTTCGAGCAGCCGCGCTTCCTCTTCCGCGACGTGGCCCTGCAGGCCTCCATCACCGCGGAGAAGGGCCTCCAGCAGGCCTATTCGTTCTACGGCGGCTACCTGAAGACGGGCGTCATCTGGACGCCCCACCCGTCCTTCTCCGTCTTCCCCTCGTACAACCTGCAGCTGTACCGGCTGACCGGGCAGGTGAGCCTGGAGGAGAGCGTCCCGCCCATCATCCTGGGCTGTGGGACCACGACGTCGGAGGGCAAGTGCGACCAGGCGCTGAGCTTCCTGGAGGTGGCGTTCGCCTGGGACCGCAGAGACGACCGCACCGAGCCGCGCGACGGCTACTACCTGGGCTTCTCCCTCCAGAAGGGCGGCGGCCCCTTCTTCGGCAACTACAACTACGTCCGGCTGCTGCCGGACCTGCGCTACTACCGCTCCATCGGGGAGAACAAGGACCTGACGCTCGCGGTGAAGCTGCGCGCGGGCACGCTGAACCCGGCGGGCGGCGGGCAGAGCTCCATCGTCACCCGCTTCTTCTCCGGCGGCGCCACCGCGATGCGCGGCTTCAACGGCCAGCGGCTGTCGCCCATGACGCCCCTGGCGCCCACCTACAAGGAGGACGACGACGGCAACGTCCTCGTGGACGCGAACGGCAACCCCATCCTGGATTCCTGGGACACCGTGCCCGTGGGCGGCAACAGCCTCTTCGAGAGCGCCGTGGAGCTGCGCTACATGCTCACGGACGCGCTGATGCTGGCCGTCTTCTACGACTCCGGCCTCGTGGGCACGCAGGAGCTGTTCGGCAAGAACGGCCCCAAGCTGTTCGGTCCCGAGCACTACCACGCGGTGGGCGCCGGCCTGCGCTACCTGACGGTCGTCGGCCCCATCCGATTGGACCTTGCCCGGCGGTTGAACATCGGGCGGGGATTGCCCGTCAGCGATCCCGGATACATCTATCCGTCCTCGGGTGGATGCCTGGGCTTCGGGCGCAAGTTCGACAAGACCTCGACATCCGCGGATGCAGCCTATGCGGGTGCCCCGGAAGGGCTCTGCGCGATCCACATCTCCATCGGAGAGGCGTTTTGAGCGACCCGACGACCCCCGCCCCCGCCGCCCCGCCCCACCGGCGCAAGCGCTGGGGACGGAGGCTCTTGTGGGGCCTGCTTGGCCTCCTGGGACTCATCGTCCTGCTGGTGGCGGGCGCGCTCGTGTACGCCACCAGTCCCGGCGGGTCCGCCCGCCTGGCGCGCTTCGGCGTGGACCTGGCGAACAAGCAGTTCGCCGGCCGGCTGGAGCTGGGCGGGTTCGACCTGGACCTGAACGGCGCGGTCCTCACCGGCATCAAGCTGTACACGCCGGAGGGCGACCTGGCGGCGGAGATCGCCCGCGTGGAGGCGCGGCTGAACCTGTCCCCGCTGTTGGGTCAGCGGGTGGACCTGAGGAAGGTGCGCATCGAGGCGCCCCGCCTGTACCTGGTGCAGGACGAGCGCGGCCTCAACCTGATGCGCGCGCTGGAGCCCCGCGAGCCCAAGCCCGAGGAGCCCCCGGCAGAGAGCAAGAGCGCGCTGCGCATCGACCTCAAGGACTTCGAGCTGAGCCACGGCTACATCGACTTCCAGCAGGAGCTGCCGGACGGCGGCGAGCGCCAGGTGCGCCTGGAGGAGTTCGGCGCGAAGGGCGAGGGCCACTACGCGCTGGCGGACATGGACTTCGCTGCGGACCTGCAGGCCTCGGGCGGCCTCACGCGCCCGCTCACGGGCCCGGTGCGCCTGGTGCTCAAGGGCCAGGGCAAGGACGTGGTGCGCCAGGTGGACGCGCAGCTGGGGCTCGCCGGCATCGAGGCGGACCTGGGCGCGAAGCAGACCGGTGAGGCGGCCGCGGCCGTGGAGCTGCGCCGGCTGGCCGTGCCGCCCGCGCCGGTGAAGGCCTTCGTGCCCACGTACCCCCTGGTGGTGCCCATTGAAGCGAAGGGCACCGCGTCCATGGACGGCGACCTCGCGAAGGCGAAGCTGGGCGCCACCGCGGGCAAGGCCACGCTGGACCTCGACGGCGACGTGAACCTCGAGACGTTCCGCACCTCGGAGACCACCGTGAAGGCGCGCGGGGTCAACCTGGCGGAGCTGATGGAGAACGGCATCCCCACCAACATCGCCGCGGACCTCGTGGCGCACGGCGGTGGCACCAGCGTGGAGACGCTGGACGGCGACGTGGCCCTCACCGTCACCCCGTCCGAGTTCCGGGGCCAGTCGGTGGGTCCCATCGAGATGAAGGCCAGCGCGAAGGACGGCCGCTACAACGTGGCCAACCTGCGCGTGATGATGCCGGGCGCGGCGCTCGTCGCCTCCGGTGAAGGCACCGCGAAGGCGCTGGAGGCGCGCGGCAGCCTGTCCGCTGGCGACCTGAAGCTCCTGTCACAGGCGTTGGACAAGCTGCTCCCCGGCGGCACCGTGCCGCCCATGTCCGGCAGCGGCTCGCTGGAGCTGCTGGTGACGGGGCCTCCGGCCGCGCCGGGCGTGAAGGCGGACGGCAACTTCGTCGCGCTCAACTACGGCGACATCGCCATCCAGGACCTGTCGCTCAAGGCGAACGTGCCGGACGTCACCCGGCCGCTCACCACGGACGCCACCGTGCTGGTGAGCCAGCTGAAGACCGCGGGCAAGACGTTCCGCGACCTGTCCCTGGCGCTCACCACCGACGACCACCGCGAGCTGAAGGCCAGCGTGCGCGTGGACGGCGACGCGCAGCTCGCGCTGGGCGTGGAGGGCACGGTGGACGCGGACAACGAGGGGCTCGCCATGCGCGTCTTCTCGCTGTCCTGGCCGGAGGCCACCTGGACGCTCCAGCAGCCCACGCACCTGGGCTTCGGGGGCGGGCGCATCGCGCTGGAGCCGCCGCTGGCGCTCGCGTCCGGGCCGCAGACCTTGAAGATCGCCGCGCTGAAGGACGGCGAGCGCGTGGACGCGCGCATCGACCTGGGCGCCTTTGATTTGTCCAAGCTGCCGCGCATCGCGGTGCCGGAGGACCTGGGCCTGGGCGGCACGCTGTCCGGCCACGTCGCGGCGAAGGGGCGCATGGCTCGGCCGGACGCGGACGTGGACCTCACGCTGACGGACGGCAAGGCGCGCGGCTACGAGGGCCTGGGGCTCCAGGTGAAGGCTCGGTACGTGAAGGACCGCGCCACCGGCACGCTGGGCGCGGAGCTGAACGCGGCGCGCGTGTCGTCGAAGTTCGACGTGCCCGTGCAGGGCGTGCTGCGCCGGCGCAACGAGCCCGTGTCCCTGACGGTCAACCTGGAGAAGCTGGACGTCGCGGAGGCGCTGAAGCTGGCGAACCAGCCCCCTGGCCCCACGGGCCAAATCACCGGCACGCTGGTGGTGGACGGCTCCGCGAAGGACCCTCGGCTGGACCTGAAGGTGGTGGGCGCGGAGCTGCGCTACCCCGGCCGTCCGGAGGCCCTGTTCGCGCAGGCGCTGGGCTTCGAGCTGCACGCGAACTCCGACGCGAACGACGGCACGCTGGGCGCGCGGCTGGACGTGCAGGGCGTGGCGCCGCGGGCCTACGTGCTGGTGAAGACGCCCTTCACGCTGGGCGGCGTCATCGCGAAGCCGCCCACGCCCGCGCAGGCGCTGGAGGCGCCGCTGCACCTGGAGGCGCTGGTGGCGGAGCTGCCCCTGAAGGTGCTCCAGGGCGCGGAGGGCGTGGACAGGCCGGACGGCACGCTGACGCTGAAGGCGGACGTGAACGGGAGCGCGCTCGCGCCGCAGGGCCGCGTGGAGATGCAGGCGAAGGGTGTCACCGCCAACGGCCTGCCGCCCCTCAACGGCACCGCGCTGGCGCTGGCGGGCAATGAAGACGTGAAGCTGACGCTGGACGTCCAGCGCCCCAACGGGCCGCTGGCCACGCTGGAGGCGCGCGTGCTGGCGCCGCTGGCCGCGCTCCAGGACCGCGAGGTGGTCAGCCGCGTGCCCTTCCGCATGAAGGGCCGCGTGGGGCCGGTGCCCCTCAACGAGCTGCCCGGCATGGTGGTGGAGCCCGGCCCGGGCAACCGAGGGCCGCAGGGCGTGCTGTCCATGGAGCTGGTGGCGCGCGGCACGCCGGAGGCCCCGGAGCTGGAGGTCAACGCGGGCATGCAGGGCCTGGGCGTCGCGCAGACGGCGCTGGGGCAGGCGCGGCTGCACTACTCCTACTCGCAGGCGAAGTCCCTCTTCGACGCGATGCTCACCGCGCCCGGCGGCGGGTCGCTGCTGCTGGGCGGCACCATGGAGCTGGACCTGTCCCTGCCCGCGTTCCAGTCCGCGCAGGGGCCCGCGAAGAAGGTGGACCGGGCGCCGGTGGAGCTGACGCTGCGCGCGCGCCGCTTCGACCCGACGTTCCTGTCCGGCGTCTCCCCGTACGTGCGCTCGCTGGGCGGCATCATGCAGGCGGACGCGAGCCTGGGCGGCACCGTGGGCGCGCCCACCTTCAAGGGCAACCTGGCGTGGAAGAACGGCCGGCTGGGGCTGATGGGCTACGGCGAGTACAACGACATCCAGCTGGCGCTCAACGCGTCCCAGGACCGCATCGAGCTCAAGCAGCTCACCGCGAAGTCCGGCAACGGCTCGCTGGAGCTGACGGCCACCGCGAACCGCCAGGGCAAGGGCGGCGAGTTCCTGATGGAGGGCAAGGGCCACACCAAGAACCTGCCCATCGTGGTGGAGGACCAGCTGATGGCCCTGCTCACGCTGAACCTGTCCATGAAGGGCAGCCTCACCGAGCGGCTGGTGAACATCAGCGACCTGTCCATCCCGGAGGCGCACGTCGAGCTGCCGGAGGCCAAGCGCAAGGACCTGCAGCCCCTGGAGCGCCCCGTGGACGTGGTGATGGTCCGCAACGGCGTGCCGGTGGACAAGCGCAAGAAGAAGGAACAGGCGCCCACGCAGGTGGCCACGTCGCAGAAGGCGCGGGACCCGCGCAACGCGCCGGACTCCCCGGGCATGCCCGGCAACCCGGAGTCCACCGTGGGCAGCGGCGGCGCGGGCGGCCCCACCTCCCAGGCGGAGGCCGAGGCCCTGGCGGAGGAAGGCGAGGAGGAGGCACCGCCGCAGCGCCAGTTCTGGGTGAACATCAACGCGCCCCGCAACCTGTGGGTGCGCGGCACGGACCTCAACGTGCAGCTGGGCCTGTCCGAGGGCTTCCGCGTCGAGTACGCCAACGAGGCGCGCATGTTCGGCGAGGTGATGGTGCTGCTGGGCCGCGTGGACGTGCTGGGCCGCCGCTTCGACGTGCAGCGCGACAGCCAGGTGCGCTTCACCGGCCCGGTGATGATGCCGTACATCAACGTCACCGCCGAGCACCGCAACGACAACGCGAACGTCACCGTCTTCGTCACCGTGCGCGGCCAGGGCAAGGAAATCACCCTGAAGACGACGAGCGAGCCGGCCCTGCCGGAGTCGGAAATCTACACGCTGCTCGCCACCGGCCGGCGCACGCTGGAGCGCGGCTCCGGCGCGTCCATGAACGCGGGCGCGCAGGCGGCCTCCGTGGTGGGCTCGTTCGTCGCCAACGAGGCGCGCAAGGCCATTGCCGCGAAGCTGCCCCTGGACGTGCTCTCCATCGAAGCGGGCGACAACGGCATCTCCGGCACCAAGCTGGAGGTGGGCACGTACGTGACGGACAAAATCTACGTGGGCTACACCGGCCGCGTGGGCGCCAACCTCCAGCGGGGAGAGAACGCCAACGCCGTGCGCTTCCAGTACCTCTTCAGCCCGCGCTGGAGCCTGGAGGGCATGTACGGCGACGCGCGCTCCGGCGGCCTGGACCTCATCTGGACCAAGGACTACTGACATTCATGCCGAAAAGAACCGTCCAGGCCTCACTTTGACACATCAAGACACAGCACAAACCCACGACTTCACGCTCCAACCAATATACCAACAACAAACAACAACCCAACATAGATTGGCCATACAGTCCACGCCCAAACCGCCTCGAAATATTTCTTAACCGAGGCCGGAGGCACAACAAGACTTAGCTCTTCTCCAGACGCTATCAACTGAACTGGCAAGCCTCGAAATTGGCGCTCTTTCATGAGGAAGTAGGAGTCCAATCCCCAAAACACCACCGTCGGATAAACAGCCAGGACAGCAAAATAGCGCTCTGTGTCCTTGTTGCCAAAAGCCAGCAGTGCCGTGATGACTGTGACGGCCCACCCCTTAATAGCGAAGGAGTTCTGTGCCATCCTGCTAATGATGCCTTGGTGCAGTTCTGCGCGCTTGATGATAAGGTCCGACATGAAGTTCCTTCCAACTTGGGGCTCTGGTAGGCTCTCTATCGAGCACCAACGTTTAGGGAGACAGACGATGCCTCATTCCGTCTTCATTAGCTACGTTTTCGAAGAACGGCCTTACAAAGACAAAGTTGCGAGTTGGATTGAAGGACTGCGGCTAGGCTCCAATGTTGTCGTCACCTATGAGCGCGCCGATGTTCGGCAGCAAGGTGAACAGGAGATCCGCAACCACCTACGGCCTCTCATCCAGGGCTGTGCTGCGGTTTTCGTACTTGTGGGGGACACGAGCCACAGTCGAAAGTGGATTGACTATGAAGTGTCAGTGGCTCGCTCGCTTCACAAAATTGTTATTCCCATTAGGATTCCAGGGACGAGAGGAGGATTACCCCGAGAAATCCAAAACGAGCATGAAGTTGTTTTTGAGCCCAATGCAATTGCCAATGCACTTCGGGACAGGCTGAGGTAAAGCACCGTGAGTATAATGGGCACGTCTGGCTGCTACCAAGTCGTGGTACTTGAACCAGAGCGCAAGGCTACCGGTGGAGGCGGACACTCAACGACGCTGCAGGCGACCCTTGAACGTCAGCTACGGGAACTTGGGCTCGACCCTATGGCTGCACTACGGGTTCTCGATGAGAGTAACTTTCACCGAGAGCGGGTTCGCGGCATGCCTGTGGCTGCCGTTTACTTCGGTGGGTCATACCAGAGCACGGAGGCTACTCAGATCCTAGAAGAGCTTCGAAGCGAGGGCTGCTTCATCCTCCCCGTTGTACCCACGCTGATAGCGTATCAAACGCAGGTCCCCAGCACACTGGCTGCAATCAATGGCCAGGAACTAAAAAAGAGCGACCCTGCCCTAGAGCACATTACAGCCCGGCTCATGGAAGAACTGGGATTGATGCGCTCGCGTCGACTCGCATTCATTAGCTACAAACGAGATGAGTCACGCGGGGTAGCGCTCCAACTCTACCAAGCCTTGGATGCTTGCTCGTTCGAAGTATTCCTGGACACCCACAGCATCAAACGTGGCGAGGAATTTCAGCCCATGCTTTGGGACAGACTAGGAGATGCGGATCTACTGATTCTCCTGGATACACCCAATGCGCTTACAAGCACTTGGGTCGAACAAGAGGTCGCACGTGCACACAATCTTGGGCTGGGCGTGCTCCAACTCATTTGGCCCGCACCGCACAAAAGAACGCCTGGAACCGAATTGTGTGAGCCATTCGTTCTCGAAGCTAACGACTTTACCGACAATCCGAACTCGTCGGGAACGACACTCAACAAGTTCAAGCTTGAAGAGATTGTCGCGCGGGCCGAATCCACACGTGCTCGTTCTCTCGCAAGTCGAAAAACCAGAGTAATTACCGAGTTCTGCAAGCAGATGAAGACACACGGAGTGGACGTAACCATCCAACCCTCTGGACGCTTGGAAGTACCGCACCCACACCGTGGCGCCACGTATGTCTTTCCCATTGTGGGGCATCCAGAGGCAACTCTGCTACAAGAGATAGCCGACGACTGCACAACATGCGGAGCACCAACTCCTCATGGCTGTCTCATCTACGATCCGCTTGGCATTTGGCCCCGGAAAGCAGCGCACCTACAGTGGCTTAATGGCTTCCTTCCCGTCGAATCCCTGGCTATCTCAGAGGTCCCCAAGTGGCTGACACCCAAAAGCACACCTTAGGGCCTGTCTTCCTCTCAGCAAGCATTCCCAGCCCGTATCGCGATCAGAAGTACTTGACCACCGTTGACCTCATAGCCATCAGGGAGGCCGTCACCGCGCTCACCATGGTGATTGCTCCCACAGATCGGCTAGTTTTCGGTGGCCATCCCGCAATTTCCCCCTTAGTACATTTAGGCGCAGAGCGACTTGGTGTCGCAAACCATGTCTACATTTATCAATCCCTCTTTTTCAAGAGCATGATTCCGCCGAGTTCACTGAAATTTCGCCATCTCATCTGGACGCAAGCGGGTGCCAGCCGGGCCGCTAGTTTGGACCTGATGCGAAAACAGATGATCATGAGCGAGCGCTTCCAAGCAGGGGTGTTCATAGGAGGGATGGAGGGAGTGGAAGATGAATTCAAGCTCTTCTGTCACCACCATCCACATGCGGCCATTCTCGCAGTTGCTTCCACTGGAGCTGCCGCTCGTATCCTTTTTGATCGCGAGCCATTGGGCACGAAAGATCCTGGACTAGAGCATGATCTAGCATACGCATCCCTGTTTAGACGATTATTACGTAGAACAGGGAGCCCGCCGATTCCCCCGGCTAGTAGCCCGAGTTCATCAACTCCACCTTAATTGGCCGAAGCAAGCCATCATTACACCGCATCTACACTGAAGCACCAGCGCAAACACATCGTCTCTATTTACGCAGCCCAACTCTTGGAGCCAGACACTGAGCCCCTGAAAACCTGCCAACAGAAGCAAGTTTCCGCCACCCCACTACCGCGCCACACTAGAACCAACAAATACCCTGGAGGACAATTTGGCACGCAGAGTCTTTTATAGCTTCCACTTCGACAATGACTTTTGGCGCACGCAGCAAGTGCGAAACATTAATGCTCTTGAGGGTCAGACGCTTGTCGCTGCGAACACCTGGGAAGAGGTTAAGAAGAAGGGTGACGCCTCAATTCAAAAGTGGATCGACGACCAAATGGTTGGAAAGAGTTGCGTTGTCGTTCTTGTAGGCTCAGAAACCGCCTCCCGCAAATGGGTCCAATACGAGATCAAGAAAGGCTGGAGTGAGGGCAAGGGGGTTCTTGGCATTCGGATCAACAAACTCCTCAACAAAGATGGCAAATCTTCAGCCCCAGGAGCCAATCCGTTCGATCTGCTCAACATTAAAGGGAAATCGTTCTCCCAAATAGCATCACTCAAAACCCCATCCGGGGTTGACAGCAAAGCAGCATACGCCGACATCGCCAAAAACATCGAAGCCTGGGTCGAAGAGGCTATTAAGATCAGAGAAAAATATTAGTCGCCCCAGCCAAGCTTACCCGCAAGAAGCAGGGTGGGATTGCACGACTAGAGATGGTGTCACACGGCCTACCGCCCTGTAACTTCTCATTCACAAGGACTACTGACCGCCCGGACGCGTACGTCCGGGCGGCATGCGCGGCCTTACAGCGGATACGCCGCGTAGCACGTGCCCATGGGCCCCACGCCCGTGGTGCCCGCGCCCGGTGCGTCCCGCCACGCTCCTTCCGCGCCGCACTGCTGCCACAGCGTGCTGCTCACCTGCACGCAGGTGCGCACGGGCACGCCCCGGCCCAGGCGCGTGGAGACGCAGTACGGGAAGGACACGTTGCAGTTGGACGGCTTGGTGGTGGTGCCGCCAATGAAGACGCCCTGCGAGCACTGGCGCCACAGCGCGTCCGACGAGCTCTGCACGCACGAGCCCTCCGGCACCGTGGCGTCCACCGTGCCGGAGTAGCAGCCCTCCGTGGTGGTCGTCAGCGTCCACGGGTACGCCGTCTTGAAGCGGTTGTAGATGGTCGCCATCAGCGACGAGCCGCCCACCGTGGTGCGGCCGCACTGGATGGCGTACGCGCCCACCCAGGGCGTGTACGTGTAGAGCGCGGCGGTGGCGTTGTTCACCGGCTTCACCGAGCACGGGTCCGACGTGGACTTCGTCACCCCCACCTTCCAGCCGGAGATGGTGGCGCGGCCCGCCTCCAGGTCGGTGAGGTAGCCGCGCATCTTCTTCGCCGCGCACTCCACCTGCTTGCCGAAGCCCACGTATTGCGCGTCACAGCCGCTGCCGTCCGGACAGCCACAGCCCGTGGCCTTGCTCAGGTTGGTGGACGTGCCGCTCTGGATGAGGCTGGACTCACCCTGGATGCGCGCCAGCATGTACAGCGGGCTGATGTTGGACGCGCGCGAGCGCTCCACGATGAGCGTCGCCGCCGTCTTGCCCCAGGCCGGGTCCGTGTAGCCCGCCAGGTACGAGCCCTGCTGCTGGAGGAACGCCTGCACCTGCGCGGGCGTGATGCCCGTGCCACCCGTGACGTCCGAGTCCTCCAGCAGGCGGTGCATGTCGTACTTCGTCGTCGCCTCCTGCAGCACCTGCCCGGTCAGCTCGTCAATCACAGGCTCGTTGGGGCTCTCTTCCAGGGGACCGCAGCCGGCCGCCAGCAGCGCCGGGAGCAGCAGCACAGACCATCGGAGCTTCATCACGCACACCTCGGGGGAAAGGCCGGCTGAGGGCCGGTGGGGCGAGCATGACTCAAGACTTTCCGGGAAGTTGAGAATTAGCCCCGAGCAGGGAGGACGAGGGGCGGAGTAGAGTTCTGGACATCATGCGGACCCCTGCCCTGTTTCGTCGGAAGTGTTGGCCGTTCCTCGCCGCGGGCCTCCTGGCCGTGGCGGGCTGTTCGGATTCGAGTGGCCCGGGTGAAGAGCCCGGTCCGGGCACGGACGGGCCCGGGGTGACGCCGGGCGACGGCTCGGAGTGCCTGGGCGCGAAGTTCCTCACCACGCTGGGCAAGAGCACGGTGCTGGTGGGCGCGAAGATGGAGGACGACACCGCGAAGGCCGCGCCCTTCGACGTGCGCTACCTGTACCTCTCGGCGGGCCTGTTCGATTCGAAGGACGCGTGCAACTCGTGCGCATCCGGGTGCACGTCCGACGGCGCGTCCTGCGCCAACGACGCAGGCGGCTGCGGGTGGTGGGGCTGCTGGCAGTACGACCAGGATCCGCCCGGCGCCTACCTGCGTGACTTCATCAAGACCGCGCAAGAGAACGGACAGATTCCCTTCATCACCTACTACGAGGCTTACCAAGCCAGCGGCTTCGCCGAGGGCAAGGATCAGCTGAAGGCGCTCAACGACGCGGCGTTCCTGGGGCGCTACCTCGCGGACTGGCGGTTCCTCCTGAAGCAGGTGGGACAGGAGAAGGTGCTGCTGCAGATCGAGCCGGACATGTGGGCCTACCTCCAGTACTTCCCCAACGACGGCAAGGCGCAGTCCACGCCAGTCGCAGTGAAGGCGGCGAACCCCACGGATTGCGGCACCCAGGAGAACAACGGGGCGGGCCTGGGCCGGTGCATGATTTCCATGGTGCGCAAGTACGCGCCCAACGCGAAGGTGGGCCTGCACGCGAGCGCGTGGGCGACGAAGATGGACGTGTCCGGCAACATGGACCCGTCGTTCGACGTGGCGGGCGAGGCGAACAAGGTCGCGGACTTCCTCATGTCCGTAGGCGCGGGCGACACCGACTTCGTCACGGTGGAGGCGTCCGACCGCGACGCGGGCTGGTACCAGAAGACGACGGGCAGCGCCGTGTGGTGGGACCCGGAGAACCGCCAGCTGCCGCACTTCCATCAGGCCCTCAGCTGGGCCAAGGCCGTGTCCGCGCGGATGAACAAGCCGCACATGTGGTGGCAGCTGCCGGTGGGCAACATGGCCCTCTCCAACAGCGGCAAGCAGTGGCGCGACAACCGCGTGGACTACTTCCTCACCCACCCGGGTGAAGTGGCCGCGGCCGGCGGCGTGGCCATGCTCTTCGGCGCGGGCAACGACGAGCAGACCACGCCGGAGACGGACAACGGCAACCTGGTCAATCGCGTGAAGGCCTACAAGGACGCGGGCGGCCAGCCCGCGTGCGTGAAGAACTAAAGCCGCTGACGCCCGGGCCTTCGTCAGGCCCGGGCCTTCGCCTTCTTCCGGGCCTGGATCTTCTGGATGTACTGCGCGGCATCCGGCGTCTCGCAGGCCGTGTCGCCGTGATCCACCTCCACCCTGCCCAGCCGCTTCGCCGTCGCGAGCGCCGCGGTCTGGACCGCGCCTCCGGTGGCGCCCACCGCGATGAGCGCCGTGTTCATCGCCTCGCGGACGCGGTTCTTCGCGCCCGGCAGCTCCGCTTCAATCCGCTTCACCCACGGCAGCAGGTCCTCCTCCGCGAGCACCGCCGTCTTCGTGAGCAGCGCGGCCAGGCTCTGCCACCCTGCCCGCCCCACCCATTCGGACCTGGACTTCGTCCACGTCAGCGCTTTCGCCGCGTGCGGTGAGCGCAGCACCACGTTCGTCACGAAGACGTCCGTGAGCGTGTGCCAGTCCAGCGCCTTCGCCCAGGCGTCCAGCTCCTTCCAGGGCATCGCGGGCGCGTCCACCACCATCGTCGCCAGCAGCCGCGCCTCTGTATGCCCCGACGCCCAGAGCGCCCGGGCGAGCGCCGCGTCCGTGCCGATGCGCTTCTTCAGCGCCGTCAGCGGACCGAAGTTCACACCGGACAACGGCTGGGGGGCCCCGTGGCGCAGATAGGTCTTCCGCGTCTGCTCCGTGCCCAGCCGCTCCAGCTTCCGCATCGTCTCTTCCAGGGTCATGGGGCGTTGGATTGTGCCAGCACTAGCTCAAACGAGTGACTGTCACTCCCCCAGTGCCTCCTCCAACTTGCGGCCCGTGAAGGGTGGATGTCTCACCTGCGAGGGGGAGTGATGACCAGCGCTGAGTACCTGTCCGATGTGGAGTCCCTCGACGCCATGGACGCCTGGGAGGGCGCGGATGCCCTCCAGGAGCTGGAGGACCTGGCGGATGAGTTCAGCGAGCTGGAGTCCTTCGAGCCCTCGGGCTTCGAGGACGACCCCTTCGAGCCCTCGGGCTTCGAGCCCACCGGCTTCGAGCCCTCGGGGTTCGAGGATGACGGCTTCGAGGAGCTGTTCGCCGCGGCCGAGGCCGAGGACACCTTCCTGGAGGACGACGGCTTCGAGGGGTTCGAGGCGAGCCCGGCCACCGGCCTGTTCGTGCCGGCCACCAGCAACCGGCTCGTGTCCGGCCCCGCCGCGGTGACGCTCGCGCGGGCGCTCAACCCCTTCGTGCTGGAGTCCATGGACGCGGATGACGCCGAGGCGTTCTTCCGTCGCATCACCCGGCGCGTGCGCAGCGCCGCGCGCGGCATCGCCCGGGGCGTACGGCGGGCGGGCCAATTGGGGGCCGCGGCGCTGCGCCGCGCGGGGCCGCTCATCGCCCGCGCGCTGCCGGTGGTCCAGCGCGTGGCGGGGCTCGCGGGGCCGTGGGGCCGGGTCGTCGCGGCGGGCATTGGCGCCGCGCAGGGGTTGCTGCGCGGACAGGGATTGCGCGGTGCGCTCGCGGGGGCGGTGGGTGGCCTGATTCCAGGCGTGGGCGGGCGCATCGCGTCTTCCATCCTGCGCGGAGACGGCGCGGATGACGACGCGTCGCTGGACGCGCTCGCGGACATGGCGGACGCGCGGCAGGTGCCGCCCGCCGTGGCCCTGCCCCTGGGCGCGGGGCTGGCGGCGCGGGTGGTGACGCGGCAGGCGGTGCCCCTGAGCACGTCGCTCGGTGGCGCCGCGCAGGGGGTGCTGCGCGCGCGCTCGCGCGGCGTGGAGCAGCTGCTGATGCGGCTGGCCCGTCAGGTGCCGGGCACCGCGGGCCGGCGGCTGCGGCTGATGCGCCTCATCGCCCGGCTGGCGGCGGGGAACCTGCGCCTGCGCGGCCCGAGCGGCGCCATCACCGCCCTGCCCGGCGTGGTGCAGGGCGCGGGGCGCCGGGTGCTCACGCGCGCGGTCCAGGTGCCTTCAATGGGCGTCGTCCCGCCGCGCCTGGCCGCGCGGCGCGTGTACGCCCGGCGGCAGGTGCTGCGCCGCATCCCCGTGGCCGCGGTCAGCGCCGCCAGCGTCCGCCGCGCCTAGTTCCATCCACTCACGAAGTCTTCAGGACAAGGAGGAGTACCCATGCAACCGCAGCCTTTCGAAGAGGAGTTTTCGGGCCAGGGCGACGAGATGTCCGACCTGCTGGCAGAGGGCGAGGAGGGCTTCGAGGACGAAGGCATGGAGGAGGGCTTCGAGGCCGAGGGCTTCGAGGGTGAGGGCTTCGAGGCCGAGGGCATGGAGGAGGGCTTCGAGGAGAACCCCACCCCCATGGAGGGCGAGGGCTTCGAGGACAACCCCACCACCCTGGAGGGTGAGGGCTTCGAGGAGAGCCCCATCTCCTTCGAGGAGAGCCCCATCAACATGGAGGGCGAGGGCTTCGAGGGTGACGGCTTCGAGATGGACAACCCCAACGCCCTGGACGACGCCTTCGCGGACGCGATGGACGCCCAGGACGAGGACGAGTTCCTGCGCCGCCTGGTGGCCGGCGCCAGGCGCATCGCCACCGTGGCCGGGCCCACCTTCCAGCGCATCCGCCGCCGGGCCATGCCCATCGCCATGCGGCTCATCCGCCAGGCCGCGCCCCGGCTGGGCGGCATCGCGGGCCAGGAGATTGGCCGCACCCTGGGCGGGCTCTTGCGCGCGGACGCCATGGACGCCTTCGCGGACGCCGCCGGTGACTACGCGAGCGACGAGGACCTGGACGCCTTCAACCGCGTGCTGGGCGGGCTCGCCGCGCGGCACGTGGTCCGCTCCACCCTGTCCCCCGCGCGCCGCCGGCAGTCGCCCCAGCAGGCCCGGGCGCTGGGACGCGCGGTGGGCCAGATGACCACGCAGCTCGCCTCGCGCATCAGCCAGCGCTACGGCCCCCGGGCCCTGCCGGCGGTGACGCGCGTGGTGCGCCAGGTGACGCGGCTGGTGCGCCAGCAGGGCGCGAGCCCCCAGGCCGTGCCGCGGATGATCCGCCGCATCGGGATGCGCGTCATCTCCAACCCGCGCGTGGTGCGCCGGCTGGCCCGGACCAGCCCCGCCGTGCGGCAGCTGCGGGCGCGCGCGGGCCTGCGCCGCACGGGGCCGCGCGGCCGGTACAACACCATGATGGGAGGCCCGGCCTACCGCCGGATGCGGACCGTCACCCTGCGGGGGCCGGTGCGCGTCGTCGTGCGGTGAGTGGAAGGGGCGCGAAGCGGGCAAGGGGGAGGCGGGCACATGGCGGACACGCTTCAGCGGTTCCTGCGGGCCAAGGTCCAGAGCATCACGTTCCGGGCGGGGCGCCTGTCGCGCCTCACGCCGCAGGACGTGGGCATCCGGCCCCGGGACGTCCCCTACGCCCCTTCCCCCGCGCACTTCGCCGCGGCCAACGCGCGGCTGGGCGAAATCGACCGGGACGTGCGCCGCGCCCTGTCCCGGCTCAACGGCCGGCTGCGCGACGCCCCGCCCCCGCCGGACGAGGTGCTGCAGCGCAACGCGCTGCTGGAGCGCGAAATCGACCGCGCCCGCCGCGCCTACGGCCTGTTCTTCGACGTCTTCAGCCAGCGGGGCACCCGGTTCGCGCCGGCGCTCGCGGCGTGTGACGCCATCGCGGTGGACTGCTTCCAGGCCGTGCGGCAGGCCGCGCCGGGCCTTTTGCACAGCCCGATGCTCAAGCCGCTCACCTACCTGGAGCACGGCTTCTCCCCGGCCACCTTCCGGCGCGGCGTCCTGCTGAGCCGGCTGCTGGGGGAGCGAAACCCCTTCCCGCTCATCCGCGTGCCCTACGAGCGCGTGGAGGCCCCGTGGGGCATGGGGGTCATCCTCCATGAAATCGGCCACAACCTGCAGGCGGACCTGGGCATCTGGCAGGAGACGCAGGTGGCCCTCCAGCGCCGCGTCCTGCACGCCACCGGCAACCCGTGGCTCACGCGCCTGTGGGGTCGCTGGCACAAGGAGATCTTCGCGGACCTCATCGCGTGCCTGCTCGGGGGGCCCGCGTCGGTGCACTCGATGAAGGACTTCCTCGCGTACCCGGCGTCGCGGGTGCTGACATTCCATCCGCTCAGCGCGCACCCCACGCCGTTCCTGCGCGTGTTCATCCAGGCGGAGATGCTCCGGCGCATGGGCTTCCATCAGCGCGCCTGCGACGTGTTCGACAACTGGAACCGGCTGTACCGCTCGCGGCTGCCGTACGCGCGCATCCCGAAGCTGCTGCTCACCACGGCCCGCCAGCTCATCCCCCATGTCGTGGATGAGATTGCCTTCCAGCCCCGCCGGGGCCTCGCGCAGCGCGCGCTGGTGGACGTGGTGCCCTTCTGGCACTCGGACCAGGAGCGCATCGACCGGGCCGCGGAGTCGCTGGCGCGCGGGCACATCCCGCCCGGCGTGCCTCCGCGCCACGTGGTGAGCGCCAGCCGCGAGGCGCTTGAACGGAGGCTGGCCCCGCCCGAGCGCATCTCTCGGACGGTGCTCAATCATCTGGTGAAGCTCGGCACGCGCGATGCGCGGACGCCGGGTGTGGGCGTCACCCTGGCCGCATGACAGGACCTCAAGGGAGGGACGATGTACGAGAACGTGAAGGGGAGAAGCCCCGCCGCATCCATCGAGCTGGCCTCGAGCGCGAAGTCGAAGTTCGACGAGTTCCTGCGCCGTCAGCTCGGCGTGTCCGACGCGCGTGACCCCAAGGCGGTGGTGTACGCGCTGCGAAAGCTCTACCCGACCACGGCCGCGCGCCTGGACGACGAGAGCCGCGGCCAGCCCATCCGCGTCACGGCCACGCCCGAACCGGCCATGACGCCCATGACCGGGATGCTGGACTCGCCGGGCCAGCGCCGCTTCCGCCAGGAGCGCCAGGCGCTGGTGGACGACCTGGAGATCGCCGTGAACCTGGCCTCCAACCGGGACTTCAAGGCGCCGATCTGCGGCTGGCGGGACTCCATCCTCGCGGAGCTGGACGAGGGCGAGGCCGCGGCGAACCTGGCCGTGGACCCCGTGTCGCGCGACCGGGCCTTCTATTCCATCCGCAAGCTGGGGGACACCGCGCGCGTGGCGCGCCTGGTGGGGATGATCAACCCCACGGTGGTCCAGGAGTTCGGCCGGCTCGCGGCGACCATCGACGACAACGCCACGCTGCTGCGCATCCTGGCGGGCGAGGCGCTCTTCCGCGCGGGCTTCGACAAGGGCGGCACGGTGTTCCAGGTGGCGCTCCAGGACCTGCGCCAGCGCCGCGAAGCACTCATCAACTCGCTGGAGCAGCTCACCGCCACCTCCCTCCAGGAGGGCTATGACGACTGGGGTGACGGCCAGGCGTCCTACGGCAAGCTGTTGGATCAGCTGCGCGCCCGGGGGCAGTCGGACCTGCGCGCCATCGCCCGGCCGGAGGCCATGTCGCGGCTTCTGGACGTGCTCCTGAACCACGCGCCCCGGCAGAACTCGGAGGACATGCGCGGCATCGCGTCCGCGGTGCCCGTGGAGCTCATCCAGCTGCGGCGCCTGCGTGACGTGGCCGGAACGCTGCTGGACACGTCCACCGACGCCTTCACCCACAGCAGCAGCCGGGGCGTCGCGCTGAACGCGAAGGTCCAGGGCGCCTCCGCGCCCCTGGCCGCCTTCGTGGAGGCGCTCACGCTCTTCATCGACGCGTTCGACCGGCCCAACGCCGGAGCGCGGCTGCTCAACCTGGTGCTCCCCGTCCCGCTGACCTTCCGGGACCTGACGGGCAAGGAGCAGGAGCTCAACGACAAGTTCCGGCAGCGCAACGACACCCAGGAGCTCATCGAGGACCTCCTGATGGACCCCAGCACGTCGGTGGAGTTCTGGAAGGAGCTGGCCCGGTTGGACCGCAAGCTCTACCACATCGACCGGATCATCGACCTGTTCCTCCTGGACTACGACGAGGCCACGGTGCCGGGCGGCAACCGCGTGGACCTCCACGAGGAGATGATTGAACAGCTGGATGACAACGTGGACGTCTTCAACGTGAGCCCGGCGTTCCTCCGGGAGCAATGCGGGCTGGAGGAGGACTCGCTGGAGCTGGCGAAGACGCTGACCCAGGAGGCGCCCGGCCAGGCGGAGGAGATTGAAGACGACCGGAACCACAAGTACGGCTTCCCCCAGGGCGCGCACTGCAACACCGGCGAGCCGTTCACGGTGCCGCCGCCCATCCGCGTCTCGCTGGACCGCATCGAAAAGGACCTGGAGCCGCGCATCATCTCCAACCCCGGCGTCGTGGAGCACCCGAGGCACGCGGAGCCGGGCGAGTCTCCGGAGGCGCCGGCCGCCGGCGCGCGAGGCAACGGGGCCAGCATGGATGACGTGGCGTCGCTCATCGAAAAGAGCCGCGCGCGCATCATGACGGACGTGAAGCAGCAGCTGGAGGCCCAGGGGCCGGAGCTGGCCCGGCAGCTGGAGCAGGCGTTCTCGGATCAGCTCAAGGCCGTGGAGCGCATCATCGCCGGCAGGGAGCGGCACGGCGCGGACAGCCGGCCCGCGCCGGTCAACGGACACGCCAAGGGCGGCCACTCGCGCCGCCACGTGCGCCACGCGCGCAAGCCGTGAACGTGCACGCACGGGCCCGAAACCCTTTCCTTCAACGTCATTGACCCAGGTGGCATGCCATGAGCATCGGTACGGCAGAAGCCCTTCAGCGGCTGTTCTCGCAGTGGAAGCGGGAAGTCCTCGCCAACGTCACGTCGGATGAGCAGCGCACGGAGCTGCAGAAGCAGCTGTCGCTCCGTGAGGAGGAGCTGCTCGCCAGCGCCTCGGACGGCTCGACGGCGTCCGTCTTCTCCGACCTGATGGGGTTGGACAAGGGCGGCGCGCCGTCGTTCGACTCCATCAGCCGGCCGGTGCTCGTCCAGGACTTCGACGAGTCCGTCATCGAGACGCAGCTCCACGCGACCGCGGAGCTCTATTACATCTACCAGCACGAACGGATGAAGGTCTTCCAGGTGGCGGGCGCGCTCCTGCGCCTCTTCCACGACGGGCGCATGCGCATCCAGCGGGGCCCGGGCGCGCGGGCGCTGTACCTCATCGAGAAGCACCAGCCGCTGCGCTACAAGCCGCGCGACCGGCAGCTCGCGTACCGGCGCGCGTTCAACTACGGCAGCCTGGCGGCGCCCCCGGGCGCGGTGATGTTCCGCAACTTCCACCGCGAGTTCGTCGCCTTCGTGTCCGCCATCGCGCAGTACTTCCGCGACCTGTTGATTGGCGAGGTCATCCGCGGCTCGCAGCAGCTGAACGAGCGGCCCTTCGCGAGCCAGGCCACCATCCAGCGCCTGGGCACGGACATCCGCTGGCAGATTGACCGCGCCACCTACGGCAACATCCTGGCGCTCACGGTGGAGGTGGGCGAGTACCTCAAGACCATCCTCGACGCGCTGGAGACGCCGGACATCAAGAAGGCCTTCGACGCGAACACCAAGTGGGACGTGATTGAGGTCGTGTCGCAGCGCTACCTGGGCGGCACGGGTGAGATTTCGCAGCGCTCGAAGATGGCGGACGCGGGGCGCCTGCTGCTCAACTTCATCGCGGACAACCCGTTCAAGACGCGCGACTTCAGGGACTTCCAGACGGAGGTCATGCCACTGGGTCCGGTGGCTGAAGAGTGGATCGCCGCTTACCGGATGACGCCGGACGGCCGCGCGTTCCGGGGCGTGGCGCCCACCCTGCGCACGACGCTGGGCATCACCAGCCCCGCGCCGGGCGCGCTGCGCTGAAGGCGGGAGGAACGGCCCTATGGACCTCCCGTTGCAGCACCCCCTGATGGAGGCGGGCATGGGGGCCGCCTCGGCGCCGCGCACCAACGTGTCGCGGCTGGTGGCCTCGGCGGTGGCGGGACAGGTGTCCCATCCCGTCGTGCAGGTCTCGCCCTACCGCATCGGCCGGGATGGCGTGCTCCGGCTGGTGCCCGGCACCGGCGGCATCGTGCTCAACCGCCGCGTGGGGGACCGCGCGGTGGGGCTGGCCGCGGACCACATGGAAGCGGGCGTGTCCATCCACAACACGGGGCGCGACGACGTGGGCCGCAAGGGCGGCTCCAACCGCGCGCTGATGTTCCAGGCGTGCGTGGGCAACCGCGCGCGCGTGACGAGCGGCCCCATGACGGGCGCGGTGGGCACGGTGGTGGGCAAGCACGGCGGCATCAACCACGTCATCGTGGACTTCCCTCCACTGGTGAAGCGCCGGCTGTGCATCGGGGACCGCATCCAGCTGGATGCGTACGGGCAGGGGCTGGAGCTGCCGGACTTCCCCGGGGTGCGCGCGCTGAACCTGTCGCCCCGGCTGCTGCGGCGCTGGGGCGTGCGGACGGAAGGCGGGCGGCTGGTGGTTCCGGTGACGCACACGGTGCCCTCGGTGGTGATGCACTCGGACAGCAAGGTCGCGGGGCACGGGCCCGGGGTGACGCCGCTGCTCATCTGCCCGCAGGAGTGCGTCCGGCTGGTGTGCCGGCCCCAGGCCAACGTGGCGCTCCTGCTGGGGCTGCGTCAGAGCGTGGCGCCGCCAGCGCGGCGGCCGTCAGGGAGTGGGCGGTAGGGACACGGCGCCCAGGCAGCGCGACACCATGGCCGCGCGGGTGTCCACGCCCAGCTTGACGAAGATGCGCCGCAGGTGGGCCGCCACGGTCCAGGTGCTGATGTTGAGCTTCGTGGCGATCTGCTTGTTGCCCCAGCCCGCGCAGACGCACGAGACGACCTGCAGCTCGCGCGACGTGAGCAGCCGCACGTCGGAGGCGGGCCCGGTCGCGGGGGGCGCGCCGGGCTCGGCGGGCACCAGGTGGTAGCGCTGGCCGTTGATGATGAGCTCACCGGCCAGGGCGTGGTTGCGCGCGGGGGGAGGCGCCGGGCCGCCGGGGTCGGGAACCACGAGCAGCACATGGCTCCCGGGAGGAAGAGGCGTCCGCATGGCGGGGGCTCAGGCCGGGTCCGCGAGTTCGGGAGACGTGAGGATGCGCCAGAGTTCGGAGGCTTCGCGCGGGTGCCCGGAGGCGCGCAGCTCCTCCGCGAGGCGTTCTCCCGCGGGAGGCTCCGGCCGTTCGCGAGCGAACGTCACCAGCCGGGTGGCGCCGCGGCGGCCGAAGCGCAGCTCGGCATGGAAGAGCAGCGCCAGCGCGCGGGCCGAGGCGAAGAGGCCTCCGGAGGCAAGCTCCGTCTGGGTGCAGGAGGCCAGCATGGGACGGAGCACGTGCGTGACAAGGACCTCCAGCTGCGCGCGTTGAGCGCCGCGTTCCCGTCCGGCCCGGGCGAGCGCCGCGAGCAGCCGGGGGTCCTGGGCGAACAGGGCCGGCGCGTTGTCGGAGTGAGGGATGGCATCGAGCCCCAGGCGTCCCAGCCGGTTCTCGAACGCCTCGGGTTCACGCTGCTTCCAGAGGCAGAGCGCGGTGGCGAGCGTGGGCCCTGACAGGGGCCAGGCGCCCCAGCGGAGCTCGTGGCTGGACGCGGATTCGAAGGTGACGGAGTCGAAGGGGTGACCGAACCAGGCGAGGACGAACTCCAGGGCGCGGGCCTCCGGCGTGGAGAGGCCCAGCCCCATGAACTCCTCGCGAGAAGGCGAGCAAGGGCCACGCACCGCGACGGTGCCGCGATGGATGGGTCTGCCGCCCTCGAGGTCGAGGACGATTCGGGCGCCATCCGGGAAACCGACCACGTGCCCCTGGAGGAGAAGTTCCTCGCGAGCCGCACGGAAGGGAGAAGCCGGTGCGTCCGCGTCGAGGGACCGGGGCTCGGAGAACAGGGCGGCTCCGGAGCGGAGGTGGACATTCTCCTCGTGGGAAGCGCGAGCAGTCTCCTCTCCGGAGTTTCCAAACGGATTCACGCCGGAACCGGAGTGATGGTGCTCTTCATGGGTTGCGCGACCGGATTCCGCCTCCGAGTCTCGGAAGTGATGGTTCATCTCAGCGGCGGAGCGAACAGGCGTGCGCTCGGGTTCCCTGAACGGATCCACGCCGGAGCGCGGATGAAGGTTCCCTGCCCGGGGAGCACGACCGCTGGCCCTATCAGAGGCGCCGGCCAGGCCTCCGCTGGGATTGGGGTAACGGCCCTCTTCACGAGCCAGGCGTTCCGATGCCGCACCCATGCGAGGCCCTGATTCACCGAGGAGCGCTGCCGCCGTGTGACTCACCTCGCGTGCCGCGCGAACGGATTCAGGGAGGGACGCCGGTTCACGGAAGGCCGCAGCGTCCAGTTGGAGCTCCCCGCGCGTCGCACGAACAGATTCCGTGCGGGGCATCCGGTCGCCCAAGGGCGCCGCGCCCAGGGGACGCGCTCCGCGCATCGCACGACCGGACTCCGCGCGGGACGCCCGGTCACTGGGCGACGCTGCTTCCGGGTGACGCCCCCTACGCGTCGCACGTACGGACTCCGCATGCGGTACCGGCCCGCTGAACGCGGCTGTTGCCGATGGGCGCTCTCCGCGCGTCGCGCGAACGGGATTCGTACGAGACGCCTGGCCACCGAAGAGCGCTGCCTCCGGGTGACGCGCGCCACGCACCGCACCAGCAGACTCGGCGCGAGGCGCTTGTTCGCCGAACGGATCCACCTCCGGGCGGCGCGCCTCACGGGCTGCATGCGAGGACGCGTCCTGCGTCACACGGGTCCGGGGCGATGCCCCAGCGAGCGCGCTGGAGCCGGGGCGTGGAGGACGAATCCCCTCACGGGTCGTGCGCAAGGCGGAGGCAGAGGGTTCGGATGCAACGGATGCACGGCCCTCCACTTCGGAGAAAGGCTCACGGCCACGCGGGGAACGTCCCTCCTCCCGGGCCGAGCGGGACGGGATATCCCGTGCGTGCCGTGGGTCGGAGCCCGAGCCACGACGCGCAGGACGCAGCTCCTCCCGAGCCGCGCCTGAAGAACCGGAGGACTCCCGCTGCGTCGTCCGGCCGCCAGGCCCGGCGGCTTCGAGCGGATCAACACCGCTCCGCGGAGAAGGTCCAGGGCTGAGTGGACGAGACTCCGTCGCACCTTCCCGTGAGAAGGGAGCATCCCGTTCGAGGTCGGAAACCCAGCGGTCCAGGAGCGACATCACCCCCTGGGAAGCAACGGGCGCACGGTTCCGCTTCCGCCCCGAATCATCACCAGCCACGGCAACCTCCCCTGCGAACCATCCAGGCCCTGCACAGTAGGAATCCCCCGGGCGCAGGGAAGTTCGGCCCGGGGCCCGGCTTCACGGTTGATTTCAGGATGGAGTCGCCACCGCGGACAGCCAGGACGACAGTGCCGTCATCCCGGAAGGAGGGCCCGACGCTGGCTCGCCTGCTCTAGAACAAGCGCGAGTAGATGGACGGAGCCCCCGGCCGAGGCACCCAACGTTTCGCATCCCGGGGCAACCACAGGATCTGGAAGGCCTCCGCGAGCCCTTCATAACGAAGGCGGTGCTCGCCCCGAGCCAGGCTGAACTCAGGAGTCGTGACGCGCGCGCCATCAATGAACATCGCGCCGGATTCGAGCAGGCTCGCGGGCTGGACGAAGTACCGGTCGGAGCGAACCGCGAGGAAGCGATCCTCCAGAGTGCCGGAGTCCGAGCGCACGCGATAGCGCTGCCCCCACAGGAACAAGTCACCGTCGTAGGGCTGGTAGTACGTGTCGAGGAAGCGGCGCAGCGCCAGGGGAAGACCCGAGGTGCGCAGATCATCCACCCGCATCACACAGCCCTGCGCCACGAGCACCCGAGGCATCTCGTCGGAAAGCAGGTCCGCGAGGGAGCCGCGCAGATACGCATCCGTGTAGAAGTAGAAGTGCGCATGAGGCCGGCTCACGAAGCCGCCCGAATTGTCATAGACGACATCCTCCGGGTCCGTGAGCGCCGCGATGCGAGCCAGCACCTCGCGCTGACGCGCATTGCCGCCTCCATCCAGCAAGGCCTCCACCTGCAAGGCCTGAACAGCGAACAGGCCGCCCAGCCCAGCAAGGCCAACGGCGCGTACGACGGGAGTGCGCAACCCAGAGACCACGACGAGGACGCCGCGAGCAGCGAAGGGAGCCAGCACGCCCAGGAAGGGAAGCAGGCTGTACGGAAACGGAGCGCGCTGGAGCGCATAGGCCCCAAAGGTCGCGGGCACGGCCACGAACAGGAGCAACTCGGGAGTACGCCAATCCTTCAGCAACCGGGGGACCATCGCGACGAGCCCGACGCCAGCAAGGAGGAAGAACGCGGGTTGTTCCCTCAGGGCCGGCACCAGGTATTCGCGCCACGAGAAGCCCGGGTAGTGGCGCTGGTGTTCAGAAGCCCAGACGAAGCACCACTGCCACCAGGAGCGCCAGGACCCTGTCACCGTGAGATACGCAGCCACCAGGCTGGTCGCGGAGATGACGCCCACGAAGAGCGCGCGAGGCGCTGCGATGAGCGAAGGCACAGCACTCCGTCGCGACACGAAGCCGACCAGGAGCACGGCCATCACAAGCCCGCCGAAGAAGAGTGCTTTCTGGGAGCCCCATGCTGAGGCGACGAGCAGCGCGCCCGCCAGGAACGACGAACGGAAGGAGCCGGGTTGCACGGCCAGTGCCGCAAGGGCTCCCAGAAAGAGCGCGGCGGTGAGGGCATCCGGGCGCACCTCGGTGGCGAAGTGCAGGAAGCCCGGCGAGCAGAGCAGCATCAACGGAGCCAGGAGCGCGGCGATGCGTCCTTCCCGCCGGTTGATCAGGAACACGGAGACACACGCCCCAGCGAGCGGCACGAGCATCGCGGCACGAAGCGCGAGCACGTTGCGCGGATCATCCCCGAGCATCCGGAACAGCGGAGCCAGCACCTGGTACACGAGAGGAAAGTGCACCTCGAAGAAGTCGCGGTACGGCACCTGTCCGTGGGCCATGAGCCACGCGGCATGGGCGTACTGGAACTCGTCGATGCTGAATGCCTTGTGAAGCGCGAGGCGAGAGGCCTGGAGCGCGAGCACGCCCAGGACGACACCCAGCCCCCACCGCAAGGCCCGAGGCTCCGTCATCGGCGCCGTCATACCGCGAAAACACTCCACCATGGCCGCGCACCGCATACGCGCTGGAAAGCCGGACAGAGAACCAGATCTGCGACATGCCAACGACCGTTGCCTCACCACCGAAGCAACTCAACCTTCCACACGGCAGAGCCGGCGAGACGCCAAGGCGGGTTGGGGGCAGAAGCTCCGCCCGGGAAGCGGCTGATTCAAAACCTCTCCGACAGCCAGACAGGCTCACGCCGCATGAAGCCTGGGACTGTCGCCCATGGAGCGCCGCTGTGGGCCGCGGCGTCATGCAGGCGCGACGCCCGCACCAGGTGCGATTGCCCCAAAACCGCTCCAGCAGTCGGACAAGCTCACGCCGCATGAACCCAAGGACACGCGCCATCAGAGCACAGCGATACGCCGCGACGTCGTGCGTGCACGGATGCCAGGACAGCGCCACGGGCAGAGGCACCCGCCTGGGCGGGGTTGGTTCAGAACCCGTCCGACTGTCGGACAGGTTCGCGCCGCATGAAGCAAGGGACATGCGCCTCGCAAGGTGTAGCGGTGATGCGCGATGTCGTGCGCGCGAGGGCGCCAGGACCAGGCCTCGGACAAAGATGCCCGCCCGGGGGCGGTTGCCAAAAACCTGTCCGACAGTCGGACAGGTTTTCTTCGTCCGGCTCCGGAGGGGAGCCTCGCGCGTCCATGTCAGACCCCTGTGGTTGGATGGCGATGCTGGGACGAGGAGGGGGAATGGGGATGGAGCACGGCGGGCTCGTGGCGTACGTGGAAGCACAGATTGAGCGCGACATCGCGCTGGGACGGATTCACCCGAACGGGCGGTTCGGCTCGGAAGCGAAGCTGGCGCGTCACTATGACGTCTGCCGGGGCACCATCCGTGAAGCGCTGCGGCGGCTGGCGGCGCGGGGCGTGGTGGTGCAGCGGCCTGGACGCAAGACGCGCGCGGTGCCGTTGGATGAGTCGCTGACGCTGGAGAACCTGGGCCTGGCGCTGCATGACATGCGCTCGCCGGACGCCCGGTGGCTTTTGGAGGGCTACTTCAGCCTCCGGCGGCAGGTGCTGGTGGAGCTCTTGTCCGACTGCTGCGCACGGGCCTCCAAGCGGGACCTGGACCGATTGGGGAGCATCTGCTTCGGACTCTGGGATGCGGCGCGCTGGGAGTCGGGGGCCTACTGCGCCCAGGTGGAGTTCGAGTTGCTGCGGCTGGCGGCCCGGGTGGCGGACCGGCCCGGGCACGTGCTCCTCGTGCAGTCCCTGCAGCGGGCCTTCATGGTCGGCGCGGCCCAGTTGCTGCCCCTCCTGGGAGGTGAGCCGCTGCGCCAGTGGGTGAACTGCGCGAAGGATGCCCTGCATGACCGCGATACGCGGGCCATCCAGCACGAACTGCCTGTCCTGATGAAGGCACACGATGACCTTGTGCTGGACGCCTTCGCACCTACCCTCCAAGGACATGTGTCCCCCGAGGCATCGGGCCACCAGAAGAGCCCCGTTGAAGACATCGCGCCAGCCACAGGCAGGAGTGGGTCATTGGATGCACGCCCCTGCGACGAGACGCGTGGCCTCAATCACCTTGGTCCAGCCGGTACACCGGATGATGAGCCAACTGCAGTTTCCCGCGTAGAGGAGCATGTCCTCGACCAGCGTGAACCAACCGCCGCGCTGGACGGTGCGCTGCCGGCGGCTCACCGCATGAAGGAGCGCGACTCCGACCGACTTGTATCAGCCACTACGCAGGGCGATGTGCTGACGGCGGTTCCTCGCTTGGAGGAGCCTGACCTCAACCAGCTTGCACCAACCGCCGCGCAGAACGACGTGCTGACGGCGGTTTTCCGCGTGGAGGGGACTGCTCTCGACCAACGCACACCAGCCACTGCGCAGGACGATGCGCTGACGGCAGTTCTCCGCATTGAGAAGGGTGACCTCGACCGACGCCCACCAATCACCGCGCAGGACGAGGTGCTGACGGATGATGTGCTGACGACAGTTTCCCGCGTGGAAGAGTGAGCCCCCGACCGACCGGCATCAGACGTCAATCGGGATGACGGGCTCAAGGCAGATTCCGGCGTGGCAATGGGCCCCGGAGGCTTCCGCTCGACTCGTGCTTCCGGGCCTCTGTGCATGACTCCCTTTCAGCGGCCCGTGCGGCGCCTTGCTCTCGCTCGCGCGGCCTCCAGCGCGGAGTCCACTCCGGCTGGCGGTTTGGGGGGCTCGGGCTTCTGCTCGGCAGGTGGTTCCGGTGAAGGCTGGGCCGGCGTTGTCATGGGCCTCGGGCCCGGGCCCGGTGCCGTGGTGGTCCCTCTCGTGGTGGCTTCCTTCATCGGCCGCTCTCGCGCTGCTCGCACTCGCGGCGCGGAGAGGAACCGGCGCACGGCCACCTCCGCCAGCATCGCCGCCAGTGCGAACGCGACCAGCCATGGCGCCAGCGCCACGCGGCCCTCCGACTCGGGCGCCTCCGCGAACAGGCCTGTCATCGACAGCCGCTCCTGGCCTCCGCCCACCGCCGACAGGGCTCGCAGGAGCTTGAGTCCCTCCTTCGCGCTGCCGGGTTCGAACTCCGGCGCGTACGGCAGCGCCACTGGTGGCGCCCTCAACGCGCGCCCTCCCCACTTCACCACCGGGTGCCAGGTGCCGCTGCCCGTCAGGGGGTACTCGACCACCAGCCGGTCCTCGTCCTCCCAGTGCAGCGGCCTCTCCACGCCGGAGCGCCCGTCGCCGGACAGCAACACCGCCGTGGGCAGCGCTCCCGGCATGGGCTCACCCGGCGGCAGGTCCAACGTCACCCTCAGCAGGTTGCCCTGGCGCTCCGAGCGCACCACCGCCTCCTCCTTCGGCGTCGTCCGGCCCATGGACCAGCGCACCACCGCCTCCAGCGTCGCCCGGAGCGCGCTCCACTCGCGCAGCTCGCCCGTGTACTTGCCGTCCACCTCCGCCGTGAGCGCCACCGTGCGCCCCGCGCCATGCGGCCACAGCGCCAGCACCGGCGCGGCGTTGGTGTCCAGCGTGCGCAGCGCCACGTTCGCCCGGGGCTTCAGGTAGGTGAGGTTGTAGCCGCCCACCTGCGGCAGGCCCGCCGTTGGCAACGGCCCCAGCAGCGGCAGGTCCGGCGCGGCCTCCAGCGACGCGGGCTCGTCCACGAACGTGGCCCTCGCCACCGCGAGCGTCTCCTGGCTGAAGATGCGCGGCAGGCTCATGGCGTCCTCCGCGAAGTAGATGCGCCCCTCGCCGCGCCGGGCCACCTCGCGCAGCAGGTCCGCGTCCGGATCCGTGGGCTTGCCCAGGCCGATGACGGACACCGTCACGTTGGCCTCTCGCAGCGCCGCCAGCGTCTGCTGGTAGTCGCCCGGTTCCTCCGAGTCCGCCGCGTCGGAGAACAGCACCACGTGCCGCGTGGGCTTGTCACTGCGGAGGATCTCCTTGCGGCCCGCGCTCAGGGCCGTGCCCACGTAGATGCCTCCACCTCCGCTGAAGCCCCGCGCCACCTTGTCGAACGGCAGCCCTTCGCTCACCGGGCTCAAGGGGAAGATTTCATGCGGCTCCGTGTCCACCATGTGCACGGAGGCTTCGTCCTTCGCGTTGAGCAGCGTGAGCGCCGCCGTGACGCCCTCGGCGGCCAGCTCCATCTTCGTGCGGCCGTCCGGCACCTGCACGCCCATGGAGCAGCTCGAATCCATGAGCACGCTCATCGCCACCGAGGCACGCCGCTGCTCCTCGCGCATCTCCAGCGACACGGGCAACAGCGGCTCCAGGGGCGAGCGCCGGTAGCCGCCCTCTCCGAAGCTCGACCGCCCTCCCGTCATCACCAGCCCGCCCCCCGCCTGGTCCACGTAGTCCGCGAGCGCGTTCAACCCCGTCTCGCCCAGCGCGTTGGCGTCCACGTTCTCCAGCACCACCACGCCCACGCCGTCGAGCGCCTCCAGCGACAGGTGGAATGGCGCCTTCACGTCCAGCGACATGCCCGTCGCCGCCAGCGCCTTCGCCAGCGTTCCCGACGGCTGCGCGGTGAGCAGCAACACGCGCGGCGGTCCCTCCACGCGCAGCACGCCCACGCCCACGTCGTTCTCCGGGACGCCGTCACCGGCAACCTCCACCTTGAGCCGGTAGTGCACGAGCCCCGGCTCCTCCAGGAGGTCTCTCAGGGGCAGCAGGTTGGGCCCGGGCTTGAAGTCGTACGGCCCCTTCACCAGCACCTTCCCGTCGCGCTCCAGGCGCACGGTGCCGGTGATGGCCGAGGTGGCCTGCACCACGGCGGAGAACTGGAAGGGCTCGCGCACGGAGACCGTGGCGGGCACGTCCAGCGACACGACGGCCACGTCCAGCGCGGGCTCCGGACGGGCCACCTGCCGGTAGTCCACCGCGATGCCTCGCGCCGCCAGCCGCCGCGTCGCGCCCCGGGCATCCGCTCCCGTGGCCCGGCCGTCGGAGACCACCAGGACGCGGCCCGTGCGCTCGGAGGGGATGAGCGCGCCCGCCGCGTCCAGCGCGGCCGACAGGTCCGACGCCTCCGCGTCCACCGGCCGCGTGAAGCCGCCGAACCGGCCCACCTCCGACAGCGGAGACTCCACCCGGGCCTCGCGGCCGAAGGTGATGACGCCCACGCGGTCGCCCGGGCGGCGCTGGGACTCCACCAGCGCGATGAGCTCCTGTGCCACCCGGTCCACGTCCAGCGGCATGGAGCGCGAGCGGTCCACCACCACGGCCACGTCGCTGCCCGCGTTCGCCAGCCGCAGCTCCGGCCCGGACAGCGCGCCCACGCCGAGCACCAGCAGCGCCCACCGCAGCACCATGGGCGGACCGGGCCGCCGGCCGTAGCGCCACAGGAAGAGGCCCAGCGGCAGCAGCAGCAGCCACGCCTGGGGAAGGGTGAAGGTCATGCCTTCCTCGTGACGTAGAAGTCCGCCAGCAGCGCGGCCAGCAGCACCACCAGGGGCCAGCGGGCGCGCTCATGGCCGCCGGTCCCATCCGAGTCCTCGCCCACGTCCTTCGCGGCCACGTCAGCGCTGCCCCGGCCGCGCAGGTCCGACTCGCGCGCGTCCAGCGCCAGCACCTCCAGTGAGTCCACGTCGCGGCCCTCGCGCTCCAGCACGTAGCGGCCGGGGCTCGTCGGCGCGGGCAGGCTCAGCGAACCCGCGCCGAACACGGGCTTGCGGCCCGAGGGCCCCTTCAACGCGTAGCGGGCACCGGCCTCCGTCACCACGGAGAGCGCTTCGCCCAGGTTGAGCTGACGCCGGGGGAAGCCTTCACGCAGCCGCCGCGCTTCGCGCACCACGTTGCCCAGCAGCACGGGCCAGGCGGTGGTGCGCTGGAGGTTGGAGCGCGCCAGGTCCACGTTGAGGTGCAGCCGCCCGCCCTCCTCTTCCGATACGAGCACGGCCTCTCCCGCGGTCATCAGCGGACGGCCCGGTGGATTCGCGCCCGCCGTCCACCGCACACCCGCGAGCTGCACGTCGTCCATCAGCGTGCTGCCCTTCTCCGTGAAGAACGGCCCCACGAAGGTGCGCAGGGGCCCCTCCGCGCCCAGCGTCACGCGGGCCTCGGCGCGCGCGGGCCCCACGGACAGCACCGGCGCACCGGGGACGGGAGGGCCATGCGCCACGTCGGGGGACACCGATAGGAACCGCTCCAGCGCCTGCTTCGACGCGGGCGACAGCCCCTCCGTCAATCCCACGGACACGGGCATCACGGGGGACGGAGGCAGGCGCACGTGTCCGTCCTCGGGAAGCGCGTCGTCCGGGAGGGACACCTCCACGTCGCCGGCCTCGCGGAAGGTGAGGCGCACGGTCGCGGCGCCCTCTTGCGGCAGCGCGATGCGCTCCGTGCGCTCGGTGCCTTCGCGCGCGCCCGGCCCTGGCGCCGCGCGCACGCGGGCTTCAACTTCCGAAGGCCCCGCTCCGAAGCGCGCGACCCGCAGCGTCACCGTGGCCCGGCCTCCTTCGTCGCGCCGCTGCGCGGAGACCAGGGCCACGTTGCCCTGGGAATGCCCCAGCGCCGTCCAGCGCACGGAGGGCGGCACGGTGGCGTCTTCCGAAGGCGGAGCGTCGGTGAAGAAGTGCACGCGCTTGCCCGGCCCCGCCAGCTCCTGCGCCCACAGGAGCGACGCCGTGACGTCGTGGTCCGGTCCGCGCGCCTCGAAGGACTCAAGTGCGGCCAGGGCGCGGGATGCATCGGCTTCCGGTCCGGCGATGACCTGGGGGGCCACACCGCTCGCGAGCACCGTGACGTGCGTCGCACGCTCGGTCTCCACACGCTTCGCGGCTTCGGCGCGCACGTGCTCCAGCACCGTCTTGCCATCCGGAGCCCGCGCGGACATGGACAGGCTGCCGTCCACGACGAGCACGAGATGACGGCGGTGGGCCGTCTCTCCCAGCCGCACGTCCGCCAGGTACAGCGCGGCGGCCAGCACGGCGAGCGCCTCCAGCAGCAGGGACGCCTCCCGAGTGAAGCGCTCCCACCGGGGTCCGCCCTCCGCGCGAGGACGCGGCGTGCGCCACAGGAACAGCGCGCTCACCACCACCGGCTTCTGCCGGCGGCGCAGGAAGTACGCGGCGACCAACGGCACCAGCGCCCCCAGCGCCAGCAGCCCCCAGGGAAGCCCAAAGCTCACGCCCCGCCTCCTGCCACGAACAGCGCGCGCAGCGGTCCCGCCAGCTGCGCTCGCAACCCTTCCGCTGCGTTCACGGTGAGCAGCGTTCCCCGCGCCCGCACCGCCGCGCTTCGCAGCGCGCGCTGGTGCGCCTCGAAGCGCCGGGCGTAGGCGGCCAGCACGCTGTCCGTCAGCAGCTCCTCCAGCGCAACACCGCTCTCCGCGTCCACCAGCCGCGCGCCCTCGCCCCCCGTGGGGTTCAGGTCCTCCGCGTCCAGCACCTGCACCAGGAACAGCGCCGACGCGCCTCGCGACAGCCGGGCGCACAGCGCCTCCAGGTCCGTCTCGAAGAGGAAGTCGCTCACCACCACCCGCAGCCCACACGGCCTCAGCGGCGGCAGCCGCCCCAGCGCCGACGCCAGGTCGTCCCGCGCCTCGAACTCCGCCCCTCGCAGCGCCGCGCGGCACGCCGGCCCCTGCACCCGCTCCGACCTCGTCCCGCCCCACAGCAGCGCCGGCGTCAACCCCTGCCGCCCGCCCACCTCCACCGTGAGCAGCGCCACCTCGCGCGCCCCCGCCGCCTTGCGTGGCGATAGCGCCATGCTCCGCGAACCGTCCAGCACCACCTCCACGCGCGGCGACACCTCGTCCTGGCGCACGCGCAGCACCAGCTCGCCCGTGCGCGCCACCGCGTTCCAGTCCAGCTGCCGCAGGTCATCCCCCGGCTGGTACGCGCGGAAGTCGTGCAGCTCCATCGCGCTGCCCGCGGACGTGCGGCGCACCGCGCCCACCCTCCCCCGCTGCGGCAGCCGAGGCAGCGCCAGGCTCAACCCCGGCGCCAGCCGCGCCACCTCCGCCTCATCCAGCATCGTGCTCACTGCTCGTGGACCTGCTTCTCACGCCCCACGAGCACCCGGTCCGCGGCGAACGCCGCCAGGAGCGACACCAGCGCCACGCACAGCAGCATCTCCGGCGGCAGCTTGAGACCGCTCGGGTCGCTGTAGTCGTACTTGCCGAAGTTCAGCGTCCCCACCACCGGGTTGAGCAGGTTGAGCAACGCATCGTCCCCCTCCAGCCCCAGGAACACCGCCAGCAGCGGCGGCACGCCGGCCCCCAGGATTCCCGCCAGCACGTAGAGCAGCCGCACCGACACCGGCGACGCGAACCGCCCCGAGCGCGGCATCCGCCCCAAGAGCAGCGCCACCGACAGGTACAGCACCCCATAGAGCGCCAGCGCCACCGTGGACATCGCCTTCCGCAGACTCCCCGAGGCGTCGTCCACCACCAGCATCGGGACCGCGCACCCGGCCGCCCACCCCAGCAGCAGCAGCACCGACAGCCGGAAGCCGCGCAGCGCGCCGGGCTTGAACAGCGACCAGCCCCGCGTCCCCGCGCGCAGGGGCCGCGCCAGCCCGTCCACGTCCGTCCCCACGAAGAGGCTGACGAAGATGAGGTGCAGGCCGCCCAGGATGCCCATCACCTCGAGGATGTTGTTGTCCCAGTCCTGGAGCCACCACACCGCCATCATCCCCACGAACGTCAGCACCACCTGCGCCACCAGCGCCCGCCGGGGATGGCGCGTGTAGTCCTCCGTCACCAGCGACAGCCGCGACACCGCCGTCTCGAACACCAGCCACCCGTTCGACCCGAGCACCCAGAGCGCCGTGACCAGCCCCAGGAAGAAGTCCCGGTCGAACGAGAACCCGCTGCCGCGCTCGTTCGTCATCACGAAGGCGAACGTCAGCGACTGGAAGAACGTCACCACCAGCACGCCCACCAGCGCCAGCCGCACCGCGGCCCGCCCCATCCGGCTGTCCGCCAGCGTCGCCGCGCACACCGACACGAGCGTGAGGAACACCAGCCACGCCCCACCCAACAGCAGCACCATCAGGATGGTGGGCAGGTCGATGCCGTTGAGGAAGTAGCTGAACAGCAGGAACGGCCCCACCGCCGACGCGTACAGCACCGCCTGCACCAGGAACGACGCCACCTTGCCGCGCAGGATGCGCCGCGGCCCCAGCCCCGTGAGCAGGAGCAGCGACCACGTCTCGTCCTCGCGCTCGCGCGCCAGGGAGCGGTACGCGTTGAAGGGGATGAGGCCGAAGTGCACCAGCGCCAGGCACACGAAGAAGGAGAAGAAGTAACTCCGCCCCTCGCGCGTGTACGTGCTGTCGTGCGTGTTCGCGTACGCGATGAGCGACAGCACCAGGCACGCCGCGAGCAACAGCCCGAAGCTCACCCAGAAGACGCGCGTGCGCAGCCCCTGCCGCACCTCCTTCACCACCAGCGGGTTGAGCCGGTCGCCCCACTTCTCCCACCGGTCGGACGCCGCGGCGGGGACTCCGGGCGAGGGAGCGGACTCGGCCGCGCCCGACGCGGGACTTGCTTGCGTGCTCACGCCACCCTCCCCTTCGTCACCGTCATGAACGCATCTTCCAGGTTGCGCTCGCGCGGGCTGAACGCGCACACCGGCAGCCCCTGCGACACCAGCGCGGAGAGCAACGCCGCCGCGGCCGCCTCCGCCTGCGTCGGCCCCGCGTCCACCTCCAGCTCCAACCGCACGCGCAGCGCGCTGGCCTCACGGGACACGTCCTTCACGCGAGGCTGCTCCAGCAGCGTGCGCTCCGTGCGCGCCCACAGCGCCTCGCTCCCGTCACCCGTCGCCGCCAGCCGCACCGTCAGCTCCAGCACGCGGGACGTGTCCGGGCCCTGGCGCAGCAGGTCCTCCACCTTGCCCTGGGCCAGCAGGCGCCCCTGTTCGATGATGACGCAGCTGTCGCAGATCTCCGCCAGCTCCGTGAGGATGTGGCTGGAGATGATGACCGCCTTGCCCTGGTCCGCCAGCGCGCGCAGCAGCTCCCGCAGCTCGATGCGCGCGCGCGGATCCAGGCCGTCCGCGGGTTCGTCCAGCAAGAGCAGCCGGGGGTCGTGCAGCAGCGTGCGCCCCAGGGCCACGCGCTGGCGCATGCCCTTGGACAGCTCCGTGGTGAGCTTGTGCGCCAGCGGCCCCAGCCCCGTGAACTCCATCACCGACTCCACCCGCTGCTTGCGCTGCGCGCCCTTCAGTCCGTACGCGCGCGCGAAGAAGTCCAGGAACTCCCTCACGGTGACGTCGTCGTAGGTGCCGTAGCGGTCCGGCATGTAGCCCAACAGCGGCCGGGCCCGGTCCGGCGCGTCCACCAGCGACGTGCCGTCCAGCAGCACCGAGCCCGCGGTGGGCACGTCCAGCGTGGCCAGGATGCGCAGCGTGGTGCTCTTGCCCGCGCCGTTGGGCCCGATGAAGCCCAGGATGCTGCCCGCCTCCAGCGAGAACGACACGTCGTCCACCGCGCGCAGCGCCCCGTAGTCGCGCCGCAGCCCCTTCACCTCCAGCAGGCTCATCGTCGTGCCTCCTCGGCCTGACCCCGCACCACGTGCAGCGCGGCCTCCAGCTCCACGTCCAGCGCCGCCGTGGGCGTGAAGCCGCGCCCGCCCAGCCGCGCCACGAACGCCCCGTCCTCCAGCGCCCGCGACAGGGGCATCACCCCGTCCGCGAAGCGCGACAGCGGCTCGTGCTCCATGCCCAGCAGGTCCTCGGGCGCCGCGTCCAGCGGCGTGGCCGCCCCTTCCGCGCCGTCCTCCAGCTCCGGCAGGGTCCAGAACCGGCCGTCCAGCTTCACCGTGCCGCCCTTCAGCGGAGCGCCCAGCGCGTTCTGCACCCGCACGCCGCCGCCGGCCTCGTGCACCGTCAGCCGCGCGCGGGAGGGAACCACCGCGAGCTCGCCCCACTCGCGGTAGCTGCGCGAGGGCAGGAAGCTGTTCTTCACGGCGAGCCCGTTCGTCCAGTCCAGGAAGCGCGGGGGTTCCTCCGGGTCCCTGGCGGACAGCAGCACGCTGGAGCCGGGCATGCGCATGCCGTCCTCCGCGAGGTTCGCGTACCAGGCGTTGATCCCCACCGTCACCGCGCGCGAGCGCTCGCGGTCCAACAGCGTGAGGCTGTAGCGCGCGGCGTGCACGTTGAAGCCATCCACCAGCACGGACCACGCCACCAGGCCCAGGCTGGTGAGGACCGCCAGCGAGGGCACCGCGATGAGCACCGCCAGCGGCCCCTTGCTCCTTGCGAGCATCCACCCGCCGGGCCCCACCGCGAGCGTGAAGAGGAAGATGAGCAGGAGGAAGCGGCCCACGGGCGCGCGGGCGCTGGAGAGCAGCGGCAGCCGACCGTCGTTCAGCAGGTCGTGGCGCTCCCACCGGGGCGGAGGCCCCGCGGGCGTCACCACGGACTGGGAGCGCTGCGTGTCCTCCCAGAGGCTGAAGCCGCAGCCCGGCTCCTGCTTCCGGCACTCGCGGAACTGGCGCACGAAGCCGAAGCCATAGGGGGACAGCTCCGCCTTGTCGTCCTGGAGCAACGGGAGGCGCAGGCGCGGATTGGCGGGAGGCTGGTCGAGCACCAGCTTGCCGCCGCTCACGGCGTACGTCTCCAGCACCGCCCAGACGTCATCGGGGACCTGATCCGCGGGCACTGTCACCAGCACCGCGTCGTAGCCCGCGTAGGCCGCCAGCTCGCGCGGCGCGGTGCGAGGCTCCACGAAGCGCGTGGCGACCAGCGGCTCCACGTTCTCCGGCGAGTAAACGAGGCCCGTCGCCGCCTCGAAGGCCTTCACGTCGCCCAGCACCATCACGCGCGCGCCCCGGGCTCCGTCCAGGTAGAAGCCCCGGGACGCGGTGTCCAACCCGGGCGAGCTCATGGTGAGCGTCCCCGACTGGAGGTCCGCGGGCAGCATCAGCCACGTGACCGTGCGCTCGCGCGGGGCCAACTCCAGCGAACGCTCGATGAGGCGCCCCTGGGCATTGATGGACAGGCGCACCGGGCGCGGCTGGCCGCCGCTGTTGTGCACCGTCACCTGGATGGGCGTGTAGCCCCGGTTGGGCACGAGCGTGACGACGCGCATGGAGACCTTGAGGCCGCCGCCCACGTCCTGGAGCATCTCCGTCGTCTCCACCACATTGCGGTAGCCGCTGCCCTGGGGCTCCGCCTCTCGCGCTGCCTCCACCGTCGGGCTGGTGGCGAACGCGGGCGTCGCGCCCCAGAGCAGGGCCCCCAGGCCCATGGCCAGGACGAGGGTCGCGCGGCTAGCCACGAGGCACCTCGGGGGTGGCCTTGAGCAGTTCGCGCACCACGTCCGGCGCGGTCACCTTCTCCAGGGACGCCTCGTAGGCCAGCACCAGGCGGTGGTTGAGGGCGGCGGGCGCGGCGGCCACCACGTCGTCGAAGCCCACGTTGGGCCGGCCCTCCAGCAGCGCGCGCGCACGGCCCGCGGCGGCCAGGGCCAGCGCCGCGCGAGGGCTCGCGCCGAAGCGCACGAAGCGGCGCACGGCTTCGGGCGCGGAGGGCTGGCGCGGGTCGGACGCCTCCACCAGCCGGCCGATGAAGTCCGCCACCGGACCGGGCAGGTGCACCCGGTCCACGGCGGCGAACAGGCGCGACAGGCCTTCCGCGTCCAGCACCGGCTCCAGCGCGGGAGGCGCGCCGCGCACGCGCGTGGTGAGCAGGGTGCGCAGCGTCTTCGCGCCCACGGGCGGCACCAGGATGCGGAAGAGGAAGCGGTCCAGCTGCGCCTCGGGCAGCGGGTACGTGCCTTCAAGCTCGATGGGGTTCTGCGTGGCGAGCACGAAGAAGGGGTCGGGCAGGGGGCGCGTCTGGCCCAGCACCGTCACGGAGCGCTCCTGCATGGCCTCCAGCAGCGCGGACTGCGTCTTGGGGCTGGAGCGGTTGATTTCGTCCGCGAGGACGAGGCTCGCGAAGAGGGGGCCCTCGCGGAAGACGAAGTCGCGGCGCGCTTCGCCCTCCAGCACGTAGGTGCCGGTGATGTCGCCGGGCAGGAGGTCGGGGGTGAACTGGATGCGGCGGAAGGGCAGCGACAACAGCCGCGCCAGGGCCTTGCACAGCTCCGTCTTGCCCAGGCCGGGCAGACCCTCCAGGAGCACGTGGCCCCGGGCGAGGATGGCCGTCACGACCTGCTCGACGACCGCCTCCTGGTCGAGCATCACCTGGTTGAGCCCGGCCTTGAGCCGGGACGCCACGTCCGCCGCGCCCTGTGCTTCGGCGGGGCTCAGAAGTTCCGCTGCCACGTCGTTTCCCCCTGCTGGACTACGGACCACCGAAGTACCGCTTCACCAGGTCGCGGTTGCGAGGCAGCAGCGGACCTGAGGTCGGTCCCGCCGTCGCATCGCCCTTCGCGCCCGTGCCCTTCGCGCTGGACGGCCCCGCCTGCCCCGTCCGGGCCTGCGGATCCGCTGCGCGAAGGCCCCACAACTCTTCCGCTTCGCCGCCGTTGCCGTCCGGCAGCGGCTGGAACGCGAGCCGGTTCGGATCCATCTCCGCCTCGCCGCCGAAGACGAGCGGCTGGCTCTCTCCGCCCCGGCCCGTGCCCGAGCCATCGCCCTGCCGCGTGTTCCGGCTCGCGTGCTGACCGCCCTGCTCGCCCTCGCCGTCGCCCTCTTCCCCTTCGCCCTGCCCGTCCTGGCCCTGACCCTTCTGCCCCTGTCCGGACTGCTGCCGCCGGGTGGGACGCCGGGCCTGGGCGCCGCGGTTCCCTCGCGACGCGTTTTCCTCGCCGAAGCGCTGGGCCAGGGACTGCTGCCGCCGCTCCAGCGTGCGGCGCAGGTCGGCGATTTGATCCGGAGAACCGGAGGCCTGGGCGCGAGCGGAAGCACGGGCTCGTGCCTCGGAGGAGGACCCCTGCGAGTCACCGCCGTTCTGCGAATCAGCCCCCTGCCCCTGCGAGTTCCGTTCGGACGCGGGAGCTTCCTGATCACCGGAGGCAGGGTCCTCCGAGTTCCCACTGGCGCGAGCCTCGAGCGCCATCAACGCCTGCTCCAACGATTCACGCTCACGGGTGGCGGACTCCGCACCACCGGCGGCGGCGAGCGCATCCTCCAGCTCAGCAGCGGCCTCGGACGCGCGGTTGAGCTCGGCGGCCGCCTCGGACGCGCGCTCGGCGAGCCGCTGCTCCAGGGCATCCGAGGCCTCCCAATCCGCGGAGTCGAAGCGGCCCTGCGCGACCTCTTCCGACAGTCGGCGCAGCTCCTCCTCGACGTCGGGGCCCAGCGGCTCCTCACGGGCCAGCGCCTCCGCCTGCGCCTGCACGGCGGCGACCTGGGTCGCGGCGGCGGCGTTGATGTTCGACGCGCGCAGCGCGGGAAGCGGAACAAGAAACCCTATGGCGACGAACACGAGCGCGCCCAGGAGCGCCCCCACGGGCCTGCGCCACGGGACGTCCGGAGGCTTCACCTGCTGGGCGAACTGATTGAGGCTCAGCTCCCACTCGCCAACAGGGCGCTCCAGCCGCGTGAGCAGCAGACCGCCCGCGTTGGCGGAGCGGTCCGCGAGCACCGCCGCGTACTCCAGCGAAACACCGCGCGACCGGGCACGAACGAACCACCACCCAAGCCCCGCGACGACGAGCGGAGGCACGGCCCACACCGCCCCGTCGCGCAAGAGCAGCCGGGACAGCACGCAAACAGTGACCAGGGCCCAGACCGGAGCGATGCCCGCGCCAGCCCACGCGACGAGGTTGAGCCGCCGCTGCACGCGCCGGATGGGCGCGAGCACGAGAGACTGGAAGCGGCGTTCGTCACTGGCGGCCATGCGTGGAAGCCAGTGTCGGCCACCCGGCCCACCGTCCACAAGCGACGCCCGGGAACGGTCGAATCCCGCCGCGGACGGTCGGGAGGACAGGGCGACCAGCCTCTCGCGTCATGAGAAACCGTGGCCGGGCTCGCTGTGCTAGAGGGACGGAGCCTGCCTCTGCCGGAGCCTCCCATGCTGACGTCCCTGCGGATCCAGAACTTCCGCTCCCTTCGAAACCTCAAGGTCGAGGGACTGACCCGCGTCAGCCTGCTGGTAGGCGCCAACAACACGGGCAAGACCTCCGTACTGGAGGCAGCGGAACTGGTGCTCGCAGGCCACCATCCTTCCGCCATCGCCTGGAGCCCCATGCGGCGTGGCGAGACTAGCAGTCACGCAGAGGAAGGCTTGCAAGGCGAGCTGGTGGAGGTGGCGCATCTTTTCTCAAGGCACGCGACCGAGAAACCAGGGGTCTTCCGGATTGAGGCGATAACCCCTCAAGAAATATTCTTCGAAGGCCGCCTCAAGAGTGGCGTGGGTTCCACCAGAGTCAGTGCCAAAACACCCGTGCGGGGCTTGTCTCTTAGGGTTGATTCTCCGGGGGCAATCGAATTGGAGAGTGATCAATTCGGTCCTGCAGTTTATGACTTAGCAGGCCGTGCACTCTCGCTGGACGACCTCGGCCTCTCCATTGGCAGCGAATCGTACGGAAACAACCGAGTCGGATTCATTGAAACGACTTCTCCCGGTGCCGCATTCCTCCGTGACCTCTGGGACGGAGTCGTTCTTACGCCTGAGGAAGAGAGTGTCACGGAGGTCTTGCGAATCATTGAGCCGGACATCGAACGGATCGCGGCTCTCTCGGGTAGCCATCATCGTCGGTCTGATGCCAGCATGTTCGTGAAGCTGCGCGATTCCGAGCAGCGCATCCCGCTCGGGAGCATGGGCGAAGGCATCAAACGCCTCATGACCCTGAGCTTGAATCTGGTGCACGTCGCAGGTGGCTACCTGCTCGTGGACGAAATCGACACAGGCCTCCATCACTCCGTGATGGTGAAGATGTGGCGGCTCGTAACGGAAGCCGCGAAGCGCTTGAACGTCCAGGTCCTCGCGACGACGCACAGCCTGGACTGCGTCCGGGCTCTCGCCTCGCTCTACGAGGAGCAGCAGGACCTCCGGGATGTCATCTCCGTCCATCGCATCGAACGGAACGCGGAGCACAACGTCCCGTACTCGGCGGACGAATTGCTCATCGCCGCCAAGCACGAGATGGAGATCCGGTGAGCCCGCCGTCTCCCAAGAGCCCTTATCGCCTGATGGTTGAAGGGCCGGACGACAAGCACACCCTCGTCCACCTCTTGAAACGGCACGGCTATGACTGGGACGATGCAACGATCAAGCGTCCCTATGTCGAGGACGTGGGTGGCGTGGAGAAGCTGCTCGACAGAACACTTCTGTCCACCGCACTCAAGACCCACGACCGTCTTGCGCTGGTCTTCGACGCGGACCTGCCGCCCTACAATCGCTGGCACCAGCTCAAGACCTGTCTCGAACAACTCAACATCGCAGTCCCAGATACACCCGAGCCCGGAGGCACCCTCCTCCCGGGGCTTCGCCCCAATTCGCTGCTGGGAGTTTGGGTCATGCCAGACAATTCCCAGCCCGGCCGCATCGAGGAGTTCATCGAGAAGCTCGTCCCCGCCGGTGACACCCTCTGGCCCCACGCCCGGGCGACCACCACGGACGCGCTGAACCAAGGCGCGCCGCTGCGCCACCAAGACCACGTGAAGGGCGCCCTCCACGCCTGGCTCGCCTGGCAACTGGACCCGGGGATCCCCTTCGGCGTCGCCCTCGCCAGCAAGGTGCTGGGCCATGACTCGCCCGAAGCTCAACGTTTCGTGGCCTGGTTCCACCGCTGCTTCTCCTGAAGCAGTGCGCCCCCAGGAAGCGGCGGTTAGTGTGCCGCCCCCCATGAACTTCCGATTCCTTGGTCGCAGCGGTCTGAAGGTCAGTGAAATCTCCTTTGGCAACTGGCTCACCCACGGCTCCCAGGTGGAGGAGGACGCCGCGATCGCCTGCGTGAAGGCGGCGCTCGACACGGGCATCACCACCTTCGACACCGCGGACGTCTACGCCGGCACCAAGGCGGAGGCCGTGCTCGGCCGCGCCCTCAAGGGCCAGCGCCGCGAAGGCTACGAGCTGTTCACCAAGGTCTACTGGCCCACCGGCCCCGGACAGAACGACCGCGGCCTGTCGCGCAAGCACATCATCGAGTCCATCCACGGCTCCCTGCGCCGCCTCCAGACGGACTACGTGGACCTCTACCAGGCCCACCGCTTCGACGCGGAGACGCCGCTCGAGGAGACCATGCTCGCCTTCGCGGACATCGTGCGCCAGGGCAAGGCCCTCTACATCGGCGTCTCGGAGTGGACCGCCGAGCAGATCGCCGCCGGCGCGAAGCTGGCCCGCGAGCTGCGCGTGCCCTTCATCTCCAACCAGCCCCAGTACTCCATGCTCTGGCGGGTCATCGAGTCCAAGGTCATCCCCACGTCCGACGCGGAAGGCCTGGGCCAGATTGTCTGGTCCCCCATGGCCAAGGGCGTGCTCTCCGGCAAGTACCTGCCCGGCAAGCCCCCGCCCGCGGACACCCGCGCCGCCACCCCGGGCGCGCAGTTCATGAGCAGCTTCATGACCGACGACGTGCTCACCCGCGTCCAGCAGCTCAAGCCGCTGGCCCAGGAGGCCGGCCTGTCCATGGCGCAGCTGTCCATCGCCTGGGTGCTCCAGAACAAGAGCGTGTCCTCCGCCATCATCGGCGCGTCCAAGCCGGAGCAGGTGCTCGACAACGTGAAGGCCACCGGCGTGAAGCTCGACGCGGAACTCCTGCGCCGCATCGACACCCTCCTCGGCCCCGTCGTGGAGCGCGACCCCGCGCAGACCACCAGCCCCAGCCGCCGGCCCTGAAGCGTCGGATGGCCGCCCACCCCTCGGGACAGGCGCCCCAACGCCTGTTCCGCTTCGTGCTCGGCATATGACATCCGCGCCCTGGTTTCCGAGCGCCTGTCCCATGGCACGCGACAGGCAGGTGAACGGAAGGCCGATCCATTTGACTTTTAAGTCGGGGGGAACAAGAGACTGCGCCGCGCGTTAACGCGGTCCCACTCTTGAACCGGGCATTTCCCACATGACGTCCTCCTTCCTCCTGGCCCAGGCGGCCCACCCCGAACTCGGATGGTTGAGCAGCAAGCTGCTCGGGGTGACGCTGGGCAGCGCCGAGTGGGTGCTCTGGCTGCTCGTGTCGCTGTCCATCGTCTCCATCGCGGTGATGCTGGAGCGCGCCGTCTACTTCTCGCGCCACCGGCTGGCGAACTCGGAGGCCCTGGCGGTGCGCCTGGCGCGCGGCGAGTTCGACGCCGTGGCCGGCGAGGTGAAGAACCAGAAGGGCATGGAGGCCGCCGTCATCCGCGAGGCCCTGGCCTCCTCGCACCAGGGCCCCGACACCGTGGAGCAGGTCATCGCGTCCACCGTGGCCCGCGAGCGCCCCCAGTACGAGCGCGGCCTGTCCATCCTGGGCACGCTGGGCAACAACGCCCCGTTCATCGGCCTGTTCGGCACGGTGCTCGGCATCATCAAGGCCTTCAACGACCTGGGCGCCATGAACGCCAAGGGCGGCGCCATGCAGCAGACCGTGATGGCCGGCATCTCGGAGGCGCTCGTCGCCACCGCGGTGGGCCTGGCCGTCGCCATCCCCGCCGTGGTCGCCTTCAACATCTTCAACCGGCAGCTGAAGACGCTCACCAGCCGCACCACCGCCCTGGGCCACGCGCTCGTGGGCGCCATGAAGGCGCGCAAGCCGGGCGCCGCGGGAGGCAACTAGCCCATGGCCGGCGGCGCGAACGACAGCGACGAGGAAATCTCCGGCATCAACGTCACCCCGCTGGTGGACGTGGTGCTGGTGCTGCTCATCATCTTCATGGTGACCGCCAACTTCATCGTCCGCGAGACGGTGGAGGTGGACCTGCCCCGCGCCGCCAACGGCGGTGAGACGGTGCAGGGCCTGGTGAACGTCGTCCTGGATAAAGAGGGCAAGCTCTACTTCGACGGCGCGGAGGTGACGGAGGCGGACCTGTCCCGCCGCGTGACGGAGGCCGTGGCCAAGGACAAGGACACGCGCGCCATCATCAGCGCGGACCAGACGCTCGCCTACGGCCGCGTGATGCGCCTCATCGACGTGGTGAAGGGGCAGGGCATCGCGAAGTTCGCCCTCAACATCGAAAAGGACGCTGGCCCCGCCCGGGCCGCGCCCGCCACGCCCTGAGGCTGAGCGACGATGAGCCAGGCGGTCCTCGAACCCTCTCCCCTGCCGCAGCGCGACCGCTCCTCGCGGTTCCTCCTCGTGTTCGTCCTCGTGTCGCTCGCGCTGCACGGGGTGGGCTTCGGGCTGCTCTCCACCCTGGAGGGCCGCAAGCTCACGGCCATCCAGAAGCCCGTGGAGCTGGTCATGGTGGAGGTGCAGAAGCCGCCGCCCCCGCCGCCTCCGGAGGAGAAGCCGGAGGAGCCCAAGCCGCCGCTCGTGGTGGGCATGACCATGTCGTCCACCACCAGCGCGGGCTCCTTCGCCGCGCCCGTGGGCAACACCGCCTACGGCAAGGCCAACGGCCCCGCGAAGGCGCCCCAGGACGTGAAGGGCTACTCCGCGCCGAAGTACGTGCCGGTGTACCAGGTGGACTCGGAGCCGTCCGTCGCGTCCGAGGTGAAGATTCCCTACCCGGATGAAGCGCGCCGCGCGGGCATCGAGGGCACCGTCACGCTGTCCATCGCCATCGACGCGGAGGGCAAGGTGAGCAGCGTGAAGGTCATCTCCGGGCCCGGCTACGGCCTCAACGAGGCCGCGCGCGACGCCATCCGCCGCTTCCGCTTCAAGCCCGCCATCAAGGGCGGTGAGCCGGTGGCCACGGAGATGAAGTACTCGTACACCTTCCTGCTGGACTGAAGGGGTCCGCGCGCTACTGCGTCTTGAGCGCGCGGCGCATGATGTCGCGCAGCGCGGCCAGGTCTTCATCCGGCATCGCGGCGATGAGGGGCGGCGGCGCGCTCAGCCGCGCCATCAGCCGGCCGCGCAGCTCCGCGCCCGCCTCCGTCAGCACCAGCATCTTCACGCGGCGGTCCTGCTCGCTGCTCTTGCGCTCCACCAGCCCGCGCGCCTCCAGCCGGTCCACCAGCCCCGTCACGTTGGACGCGTCACACGACAGGTAGTGCGCGAGCGTGCTCATCGCGAGCGCACCCTCGCCCAGCTGCCTCAGCACGTGCGCCTGCACGGGAGACAAATCGAACTCCGCCGCCAGCGCGGGGAAGTTGCGCATGTGCGTGTGCAAGAGCTCGAAGAGGAGCGTCCACGCCTGCTCGGGCAGCCCGCCCGCCCCCTCCGCCAGACCCTGGGTGGCCGCCGGCCGGCACGTCACCTGCTCGCTGGGACCGTCGTTGAAAGCGTTCATAGTGAATTTACGTTAATTCATCGTGCACACATAAACAATTGACACCCTCAACCATTGACCGCTACTACATTCCGCATATTCCAACATCCGACAGTGCGGATTACTTCAACGCCGCTCGCAGGTCGGGTAGAGGACGCAACGCAGTCGTCCATTGGACGGATCCGCCTCGCGCTCCCGCGGGTCGGTGAGGAGGTCGAGCGGTATGAGTACCTTTCTGGCGCTGTCCCTGTCGGCCGCCCTGGCCGCGGCGCCCGTACTGACGCTGGATGAGGCCCTGGAGTCGGCCCGCCAGCAGAACCTCGATTTGAAGATTGCCCAGGAGCGCTTCGAGCAGGCATCGCTCGCGACGCGCCGGGCGTGGGCGGGCTACCTGCCCAACATCAGCGTGGGCGCGTCCATCACGCGCAACAACGTGGCGGCCATCATCCCCGCGGGCCCCATCGCGCCGGTGGACATCACCATCCAGCCGCTCATCCAGCAGGGCGCGCAGGCGGAGATCCGCCAGGCCATCATCGCGCCGCAGCTGTGGGCGGGCATCGCGGCCTCCTACAAGGCCGTGCGGCTGGCGGAGCTCAACACGCAGACGGCGCGCCGGCAGGTGCTCTTCGGCGTGGCGCAGGCGTACTACGGCGCCGCGGCGCAGCAGGAAGCGCTGCGCGCGCAGGAGCGCCTGCTGGAGCTGAACCAGGCGCGGGAGAAGGACACCCAGGCCCGGTTCGACGCGGGCACGGTGACGCGCGTGGCGCTGCTTCGCGCCCAGCTGGACCGCTCGCGCGCGGAGCAGGACCTGGTGCGCGCGAAGAACGCGCTCGCGGGCCTGAAGCTGGCGCTGGGCACGCTCATCCAGCGCGAGCCGGACTTCGACCTGGCCCCGCCGCCGGAGCCGACGGTGCCCGCGCAGGCGTCGCCGGACGACCTGGTCAACCAGGCCATCCAGGAGCGCTCGGACGTGCAGGCCGCGGAAGTGGGCCTGAAGCTCAGCCGCATCAACAAGACGGGCGTCATCCTGAGCTACCTGCCCACGCTGGGCGTCACGGGCGCCTACCGCATCGCGAACGCGGCGGGCTTCACCGGTCAGAACGAGACCTGGGCCATCACCTTCGGCGCCAGCTGGACGCTGTTCGACGGCGGCCTGCGTGAGGCGAACCTCTCCGAGGCGTCGTCGCGCGTGCGCGAGGCCACCGTCACCCAGTCGCTGGCGCAGGCCCGCGTGAAGGAAGAGGTCCGCCGCTCCAAGCTGGACCTGGAGAACGCGCTGGCCAACCGCTCCAAGGCCGAGGAGGCCCTGGAGCTGGCGCGCGAGTCCAACCGCCTGACGGACGTGAGCTTCAAGGCGGGCGTCGCCACCTACCTGGAGGTCGCGGACGCCAACACCGCGCTCACCAACGCGGAAGTGGGCTTCGTGTCCGAGCGCCTGCAGGCATCGCTCGCCGCGCTGCGCCTGCTCAACTCGCTGGGCTCCTTCGAGTCTGGCTCCGTGAAGCGGGACGCGGCCGCCCTGGGCGCCCTGCCCGGCGCGGGCGCGCCCCAACAGCAGCCGGCCCAGGAGCAGCCGGCTCCGCAGCAGCCCGCGCCCCAGCAGTAAGGCGCAGGCGAGGTGTGATTCCCGGCGCCTGTTGAGGGCGCCGGGTCCCCTGCCCTCCCGGGCGGGAAGCAGGTGCTTCGTTGTGGGGGTCCGTCAGCGACCCCACCCTCCTCCTAGGACCCATTTCCACGAGGAGGGAACCATGGCGGATGCATCCTGGGGCAACTGCAAGAACTGCCGTTTCTTCGCGGGCAACAGCGACGAGCCGAGCGACGACGCGACGCAGAGCTGCAACCAGCCGGAGCTCAAGCAGTTCGCGCTCGTGGTCTCCGGGGACAGCGGCTGCAACGCCTTCGAGGCGCGCGCCAGCGAGGCCATTCCCAGCTACGAGGAACCCGCGCCGATGCACTGACGGCGCACCGGCCGCTCAGCTCCCCGTGGCGTCGCGAACGTGCGGCAGCGCGGGCCCGGCGGGCTCGTGCGCCGGGTGCGCGTAGTAGATGCGCTCCATGAGCTTGCGCTGGTGCACGAGCGGCTTGTCGTACTTGTCCAGCCGCATGCCCTTGTGGCTGTAGGGCGTGTCCGCCACGGTGGGGATGAAGCGCGCGTCGTCGCGCACCTCCCACCAGGTGAGGCCCAGCGCGGCCTTCGCCGCCACGGGCAGGAAGGGCCGCAGCGCGGGCACCGACGTGCGCAGGAAGGAGAAGACGTGCAGGCGCGTGGTGCGCGCTGTCTCCGGCACGAAGAAGATGTGCGCCTGCGTGGTGAACGGACGCGGCGCCCCCGAGGGCGTCCTCCAGCTCACGGTGTAGACGCTGCGCACCGGATCGAAGCGCGTCACCCAGTCGTTGTGGAAGATGTCGCCCTTGCCCACGGTGAGTAGGCGCATGATGGGCGCGGGCCGCTGAGGGGCGCGGTAGTGCACCTCCGTGTGGTCCTCGTGGTTGTGCGCCTCGAACTGCACCTCCCCCGCATGCTGGCCGCTCCACCCCAGCCGGGTGTGGACGAAGGGCGTGTGTTCGTCCTCGCTGAAGTTGTCGAGCGCCACGTGCAGCGGCGCCTGGAACAGCGTGGAGAACGTCCCACCGAAGACGTAGTCCTCGCCGGAGAGCTCCGGCAGGGCGGACTCGGGCGTGCTCGCGTGCGCGAGCCAGAGGTAGCCGTGGCGCTCCACCACCTGGTAGCTCTTCGCCTCGCAGTGGCGCAGCTCCGGCTGGCTGGGATTGACGCCGTGGCCCTGCGCGTCGAAGCGCCAGCCGTGGTACGGGCACTGGAGCTGTCCCTCCTTCGTCACGGTGCCCTTCGACAGCGGCGCGAAGCGGTGCGGACACGCGTCCGACAGCGCCGCGGCCTTGCCGGACGCATCCCGGAAGAGCGCGTAGGCGTGGCCCGCCAGCTCCACGCGGACGGGCTGGCGGCGCAGCTGACGGGAGGGGAGTACCGGATGGAAATGCCTGACAACGTCGGGGGTAGGCTCCATGGCACGCGCAGTATAGCGGTCTGTCGTGGAGGACCCAGGCGGGTGGCATAGACTGCCCGGCCGTGAACGCGCCCCTTCCCTCCCGTCGCAGCGCGCGCTGGTCCGCCGTGGCGGCCCTGGCCGTGCTGGTGGCACTCGCCGTGGGCGCGGGGCTGTACGTGGGGGGAGCCCTGCCGGCGCCGGTGCCCCCGGAAGCGGGACCCTTTGGCTACACGGACTACGCGCAGGCGCTGAACCACGTGCGCCCCAGCGGAGACCTGGACTTCGAGGGCCTGAAGCGCGACCGCCCGGCGCTGGAGCGCTTCGTCGCGTCGCTGGCGTCGGTGTCGCCGCACCGGCAGCCGGAGCGCTTCCCTTCATCCCAGGACGGGCTGGCGTATTGGATCAACGCGTACAACGCGCTGGTGCTGATGCAGCTGGTGGAGCGCTACCCGGAGGGCGTGGGCGCGTCCTGGTTCGGAGGCTTCTATTGGACCCGCGCGTGGCCGGTGGGCGGCGAGCGGCTGACGTTGTACGCCCTGGAGCAGCGCATCCTGCTGGGCGAGTACGCCGACCCGCGCGTGCACTTCGCCCTCTTCCGGGGGACGCGCGGGGGCCCCCGGCTGGACGGCGCGCCCTACCAGCCGGAGTTCCTGGACGCGCAGCTCAACGACGCCAGCCGCCGGTACATGGGCGACGCGAGGCACGTGAAGCTGGAGGACAAGACCGTGCACCTGGCGCGCCTGTTCCAGGAGCACAAGCAGGACTTCCTCGCCGCGCTGCCGGAGGGCCGGGGCGGCAACGTGCTCCAGTTCGTCTGGGCCTTCCTGCCGGACACCTGCGAGGAGCGCCCGGGCTGCGACACGCGCGGCGACCTGGACCGCGCCTGCGGCCCGCTCCTGGACAAGTGCCGCATCGACTTCGTCCCCGAGGACACCTCGCTGCCCGACGCCGCGAACCCCGCCGAGCGGCGCTGACCTCGGCTAGCGTTCCCCTCGCGTGGACGAACACGCGGGAGGCACCGGACATGACGACGGGAGCGGTGTGGCTGGCGACGTGGCTGGCCCTGGGGAGCGCGGGCATGAAGTGGGAGCCGCAGGCGAGCGGGACGACGGTGCGGCTGCGCGGCGTGAGCGCGGTGGACACCCGCGTGGCGTGGGCCAGCGGCGACAAGGGCACCGTCGTGCGCACCACGGACGGCGGCAAGACGTGGACGCGCGCGCCCGTGCCGGACTCCGAGGCGTTGGACTTCCGCGACGTGGATGCCTTCAGCGACCGCACCGCCTACGTGCTGTCCATTGGCGCGGGTGACAAGTCGCGCATCTACAAGACGACGGACGGCGGCGCGCACTGGACGCTCCAGTTCACCAACGCCATGCCCGGGGCCTTCTTCAACGGCATGGCCTTCTGGGATGAACAGCACGGCGTCGCCTTCAGCGACCCGGTGGACGGCCACTTCGTCGTCATCACCACGGAGGACGGCGGCGCGACGTGGAAGCCCGTGCCTCAAGGAGCGCTGCCGGCGGCGCTCGCGGGGGAGGCCGGCTTCGCCGCCAGCGGCACGAGCATCGCCGTGCATGGCAAATCCGATGTCTGGTTCGGACTGGGAGGCTCCATCGCGCGCGTGCTCCACTCCGCGGACCGGGGCAGGACGTGGGGCATCGCGCCCACGCCGCTGGCCACGGGGGAAGGCGCGGGCGTGTTCTCGCTCTACTTCTGGAGCCCCCTCGCCGGCATCGCCGTGGGCGGCAACTACAAGCAGCCGGAGGTGGCCACCGGCAACGCGGCGCTCACGCTGGACGGGGCCAAGCGCAAGTGGACCGTGCCGGAGAAGGGCCTCGGTGGATATCGCTCCTGCGTGGCCCCGCTCACGCGCGAGCGGAAGATGTGGCTCGTCGCGGTAGGGCCCACGGGCTCGGACGTGTCGAAGGACGCGGGCAGGACGTGGGAGCCGCTGGACTCCACCGGCTTCCACGCCGTGTCCACTCCGCCTCGCGCACGGGACACCGCCTGGGCCGTGGGGGAAGAGGGGCGCATCGCGAAGCTCGTGTTCGCCCCGTAATCCACTTCGGGCGCGGGGAGTCTCCTCCCCGCGCCGGGTGCTTCACTTCACCAGCAGCGCCGCGCCGATGATGCCGCTGTCGTCGCCCAGCTCCGCGTCGGCGATGAGCAGGCCCTCGCGCGACACGCGGGAGGCCCACTGCTGCACGCCGTCCAGCACCTTCCGCTTCATGCCCGGGCAGTGCGTCAGCACGCCGCCGCCCAGCACCAGGCGCGACGGGTTGAGCACCGTCACGTAGTTGGCCACCGCGACCGCCAGGAACTGCGCCGCGCGGGAGTGGATCTCCTTCGCCTTCACGTCCCCCGCCTCCGCCGCCGTCTCCAGCGTCACCGGGGTGATGGTGTACGGGTCGCCGCTGGTCAGCTGCTCCAGCACGGGCGAGCCGCCGGACGACAGGAGCTCCTTCGTCTGCGCGATGAGGTTGTGGCCGCCCGCGTACGCCTCCAGGCAGCCGTGCTCACCGCAGCCGCACAGCCGGCCGCCGGGCACCACCTTGATGTGGCCCAGCTCGCCCGCCACGCCGCCGCCGCCCTGCACCAGGCGCCCGTCCGCGATGATGGCGCTGCCCACGCCGGAGCCCACGAACACCACCAGGATGTCCTGGGCCCCGCGCCCCGCGCCCGCGTGCAGCTCGCCCCACGCCGCCGCGGACAGGTCGTTCACCACCTTCACGCCGAAGCCCAGCCGCTTCGTCAACATCGCCGCCAGCGGCACGTCCCGCCAGCCCAGGTTGGGCGCCACGGAGATGACGCCCGTGTCCTTGTGGATCTGCCCCGCCGCGCCCACGCCGCAGCCGTCCACCTTCACCCCGGACTTCTTCACCGCCTCTTCCGCCGCCTGCGCGATGGTCTCCACCACGCCCTGCGGCTTGCGGTCCTGCACCGCGACCTTGGCGCTCGCGAGGATTTCACCCTTCCCGTCCACCACCGCGGCCCGGGCGAACGTTCCGCCCAGGTCGATTCCCAGCGTCGGCATGCTCCCTCCCTTACGTGCGTGTGCTTCGCGTGGAGCGCCAGCGGCTCAGGCGCCGACTTCCTTCTGCGCCTGGGCGACCGTCTTCTCGATGAGCGCCTGGATCTCCTTCACGCGGGCCTCCGTGCTGGCCTCGTAGCGCAGCACCAGGATGGGCTGCGTGTTCGACGCGCGGATGAGCCCCCAGCCGTCCGGGAACGTCACGCGCACGCCGTCCACGTCCACCACCTTGTGGCCCGCGTCGCGCAGGATCTCCGTGGCGCGCTTCACCATCGCGAACTTCTTCTCCTCCGTCGTGTCGAAGCGCAGCTCGGGGCTGGCGAAGGTCTTCGGCACGTCGGCGAGCAGCTGCGACATGGACTGCTTCTCCTGCGTGAGGATCTCCAGCAGGCGCGCGGACGCGTACACCGCGTCGTCGAAGCCGAAGTAGCGGTGCTTGAAGAAGATGTGGCCGCTCATCTCGCCGGCCAGCTCCGCGTGCTCCTCCTTCATCTTCGACTTGATGAGGGAGTGCCCGGCCTTCCACATGATGGGCCGGCCGCCGTGCTTCGCGATGTCGTCGTACATCGTGTAGCTGCACTTCACCTCGCCGATGATGGCGGCGCCCGGGGACTCCTTCAGCACGTAGCGGCTGAAGAGCACCATCAGCTGGTCACCCCAGAGCACGTTGCCCTCGTTGTCGATGACGCCGATGCGGTCGCTGTCGCCGTCGTAGGCGATGCCCACCTCCGCCTTGACCTCCTTCACCTTCTTGATGAGGTCCTGGAGGTTCTCCACCACCGTGGGGTCCGGGTGGTGGTTGGGGAAGTCCGCGTCCATCTCGCAGAACAGGGGCACCACGTCGAAGCCCATGCTCTCGAACAGGGGCACCGCGATGGCGCCGCCCGTGCCGTTGCCCGCGTCGATGACGATCTTCATCCCCTTGCGGCCCACCTTCACCGTCTGGCGGATGAAGTGGTTGTAGGGCGTGATGATGTCGTAGGGCGTGACCTTGCCGGGCTTGCTGGAGGTCGCGAAGTCCTTCGCCTCGATGAGGCGGCGCAGCTCCTTGATTTCGGGGCCGTGGAAGGTCGTCTTGCCGGCGCCAATCTTGAAGCCGTTGAACTCCTTCGGGTTGTGGCTGCCGGTGATCATCGCCAGGCCGTCCACGGGCAGCGTGTTCGCCGCGAAGTAGGTCAGCGGCGTCGGCACCACGCCCACGTCGTAGACGTCCAGGCCGGTGGCGGTGAGGCCCTTCGCGAGCGCGTCGCGGAAGCGCGTGGAGGACTCGCGGCAGTCGCGGCCCACCACGATGGAGGTGCCGCCCTTGCGGCGGATCATGGTGCCCAGGCCCAGGCCCAGGAGCTCCACCACCTCGATGGTGAGGTCCTTGTCCACCAGACCTCGGATGTCGTACTCGCGGAAGATGTGCGCGTTCATGGCAGTGTCCCCACCCTCGACAGGAACCGGGAGGGCGTAACGGAAGGCGTGGGACACTACACGAGCGGGCCCGGGGGCTGCACACGCCCGAACGAGCCCGGCTGACTGTTGAACGCCTGGCCCCCGTGGGAGGGCGGAACCTACCCCCAGGGGAGGCTGATGGCCCCCATCAGGCCATGGCCCCAGCGGACTGGGCCGGAACCTGCCGCCGCAGGGACTGGTAGTGCTTCAGCCAGGACGTGTTCAGAGGGTCCAGCTTGAGCGCCTCCGCGTAGCGCTCCAGCGCGGCCGGGACCGCCCGTTGGACCTCCAACGCGTGCCCCTGGGTGAAGAGGGCGCGGGCCTTGCGCTCCACCTCCGGCCGGGCGGCGAGGAACGCGCTGCGCAGGGCCTCCATGGTGGGCTCCGGCACCCCGGCGGCCACGCAGCGGGCAAGGCCCCCCAGGTTGCCCCGGGTGGCGTCGTAGCCAACACGTGAAAGCGGGTCGCCGAGCATCCGCTGCGCGGCCAGCACCCGCACCCGCAGGGCGTCCAGGGCCTGGCGCTGCGCGGTGGGCAGCGGGCGGTGCTGGAAGGCGGCCAGGCGGCGCAGGGCGGCCTGGGCGCGGCGGTGGATGTCACCGAAGTCCGCGTCGTGCTTCGCGCCCAAGAGCGTGTAGGGGTCCTTGGCGACGGCCTCCGCGCGGGACAGCATGCGGGCCAGCTCCGCGTCGGGCGCGGGCTCCGCGGCCTCCATCAGGACGCGCGATAGCAGCCGGCCCAGGGCGGGGAACTCGTCGGAGAAGTGGACGAAGACGCCCGCGGGCACGTTCCAGGTGCGCGCCTCGTCGAAGGTGACGTGGCGGACGACGTCGCAGGCGCCCAGGGCCGTCTCGCCCCGGAAGGACACCTCCACCGTCAGCCGCGCGGCGAGCGGGGGCAGTGAGCCCTGGCACTCGGCGAAGAGGCCCTCGGGGGCGACGTCGCTCACGGAGACGGGCTGGAGGACCTCCCCCGGCGTCAGGCCCAGGCGCACGCGCAGGTCCGCGGGCGCGTCCGTGCGGGGCGCGGAGGCCTCCAGCGGCGGCACGGGGTTCACCAGCGGGATGGGCGCGGCGTCCTCGATGACGTCCACCAGCGGAATGGGCGGAGGCGACGGAATGGACGCGGGCTCCAGCGAGGGCGCCAGGGTCATGAACGGGATGGCCGCCGCGCCCAGCGTGGACGTGGCCGGGCCCTGGAGGGTGTTCACGTCCACGACGCCCAGCTTCATCGTCCTGGCCGGCGCCTGCGGGCCTGCGGAGAGCTCCGGCTCGGCGGTCCCCAGCATCGCCACGGCGGAGGCCCAGAACGCGGCCACGTCCGCGCGCATGGTCCCGTCGGAAGACGCGCCATCCGCCGCGCGCTGGGCCGCGGCCTCCATGGACGTGGCCGTCATGCCCCACTCCGGCACGTCCTCCACGATGTCGAAGTCGTCCGCGTCGCGCTCCTCCACCTCCACGTCGACGGCCACCTCGGGCGCATCCGCGGACGCGTCCCGCACCGGCGCCTTCAAGCCCAGCGCCTCCGCGAGCGCGACTCGGAAGGCCCACGCGCTGTCGAACCGCTCCTCCGGCTTCGCGGCCAGCGCGCGCATCAGCACGGTGGACAGCGCGGGCGGCACGCTCGCGTTGAGGGCATGCGGCGCAAACAGCGTCACGTCCGCGGAGCGCCCCAGCCCGAACGGCAGCCGCCCCGTCACCAGCAGGTAGCCCGCCACGCCCATCGCGTGCACGTCCGCGCGAGGGCTCGGGTTCATGCCGGCGCACTGCTCGGGCGCCATGAACGTGGGCGAGCCCACCGCCACGCCCTGCGCGCGCTCCTGCTGGGACAGCGCCGCCTCGCGCACCGCGCCCGCGCCGAAGTCGCGCACCCGCACGCGCCGCTCGCCCTTCGCGTCGCGCGTGACGAACATCGAATCCAGCGTGAGGTCCCCGTGCACCAGCCCGCGCGCGTGCGCCGCCTCCAGCCCCGCGAGCGCCTGGTCCAACACCTCGCCCACCTCCGCCGGAGACAGCGGCAGGGGCAGCGCGCTCAGCGACTCACCCTCCGGCGCCTCCATCAACACGCAGGGCAGGCCCTGGGGACCGGGGCGCACGTCCAGCACGCGCGCCACGTGGCGGTGCACGACGTTGCGCTGCGCCAGCGCCTCCGCGATGAACCGGGCGCGCACGGCGGGACGCGCCGCCAGGTGCGCGTGCAGCACCTTCACCGCGAAGCGGTGCCCCGTGGGCACGTACTCCGCCAGGTACACCGACGCCACCGCCCCTACTTCCAGCCGGCGCTTCAAGAGCAGCGGCCCGTGCCGCTGGCCCTCCAGCGAATCCCCCGGAACCGGAGGCCGGACAGCGACGGGGCACGCCTCCCCGTCCCGGTGTTCGCCCACGCAGCGCTTGCAGCCCATCGCCATCCCCGCCTGTCGCCCCGGAAATGGGGCGGCCCGGGGTGGACTTGCAACCCGCGCGCCTCATACCCGGGGCGCGCCTTCGTCCAGACCGCGACACTCCAACACCCGCAGGTGCCAGCAAACCCCGCAAAACGAACCCGGGGCCCCTGTAGAAACGACAGGGAGCCCCGGGAAGAAACGTCTGGGGTGAAACAGGAGGCGAAGTCGCCTCAACGCCTACAGCAGCCGGGTGCGCTTCCGGGCCTTGAGGGCCTCGACGACCTTGCGCACGTCCTGGCTCTTGTCCTTGGGGACGACGAGCACGGCGTCACCGGAGTCCACCACCACCACGTCGTTCATGCCCACGACGGACAGCGTGCGCTTGTCCGCGAGCACGACGCAGTGGGTGCAGTCCACCAGCACCGCGTCGCCGGAGACGACGTTGCCCTGCGCGTCCGCGGGGCGCACTTCCGGGATGGCGGCGAAGGAGCCCACGTCGGACCAGCCGAAGTCGCCGTCCAGCACCGCGATGTTCTCCGCCTTCTCCATCACGCCGTAGTCGATGGAGATGGAGGGCAGCTTGGGGAAGACGCGCTTGAGCACGGCCGGGAAGGTGCGCTTGCCCGCGGCCTTCTGGAGCGCGTCCAGGCCCTTCTGCATCTCCGGCATGTGCTTCTGGAAGGCCTCCAGCATCACGTCCGCGCGGAAGACGAAGATGCCGCCATTCCACAGGTAGTCGCCGCCGGCCACGTACTCCTGCGCCGTCTTGAGGTCGGGCTTCTCCTTGAACGCCTTCACGCGGCGGCCGCCGCCCTCCAGCGCGTCACCGACCTGGATGTAGCCGTAGCCCGTCTCCGGGCGCGCGGGCTTGATGCCCAGCGTGACGATGTGGCCGCCTTCGGCGATGCGCGCGGCCTCCGCGAGCGTGCGCTGGAAGCCCTTCACGTCCGCGACGTGGTGATCCGACGGCAGCACCGCGAGCACGCCCTTCGGGTCGCGCGCGGCGACCTGGAGCGCAGCGAGCGCGATGGCGGGCGCGGTGTTGCGCGCCACGGGCTCCACCAGGAGGTTGCCCTTGGGCAGCCCCTTCACCAGCTTCGCGGCCGTCTTCGCGTGCACGGGTCCGCACACGATGAAGGTGTTCTTCACCGGGGCCAGGCCCTTGAGGCGCTGGGCGGTGTCGGTGAGCAGCGGCTGCTTGGAGGCCAGCGGGAGGAACTGCTTCGGACGCGCCTGGCGGGACAGCGGCCAGAAGCGGGTGCCGGAGCCTCCGGCCATGATGACGGGGTAGAGGGCCATATACGGGTGTGAGCTCCTAGGGGCACGTCGGGCCACGGCCCGGCGCGCACGGCGGCGCACATTAGCGCGTCGCGCCAGCGGAGGAAGGGGGCTGCTCGCCGCTCAGGCGGGCAGGACCGCGATGGCCTCCACCTCGAAGAGCATCCCGTCCAGTGCCAGCCGGGAGACGGGAATCAGCGTGCAGGCCGGCTTCATGCCGCCGTTCCAGGCCGCGTCCAGTTCGGGGCCGATGATGCGCAGCTTCTCCTCCGTGTGGTCCACCACGAGCATCGTGAGTTTGGCGACGTCACCGACGCCCGCCCCCACGGACTCGAGGGCCGTCCGCACGTTCTTGAAGGCCTGCCGCACCTGGAGGCGGAAGTCGGGCTCGAGCGCGCCCGTCTCATGCTCTCCCCCCTGCCCCGCCAGGAAGACCAGCCGGGAGCCGGGCGCGACCTGCGCCACGTGGGAGAAGCCATAGGGCGCCGGGTCGAACAACCCCTTCGGGTTCGTCAGCACCACGGTCGGCGTCTTCGAGGAGTCTGAGCGCTGTCCCATGATTCAGCGTCTCCCATCCGGCCCGACGATGTGAAGGGGGCCCGGCCGCCTGCTCCCCGAGGGATGGGGCGCGACAATGTGGGCAGAGTTTTGACCCGCCCCCGAAAAGCCAGTCTCATGCCCGGGCGTTGAGCCTCAAGCCCACATCCACCGGATGGACGCTGGCCTTCACCGTGCTGCTGGCGGTGGGGTTGTCCCTGGCGCCATTGCCGGAGAAGTACCGCCCCCTCCCCAGCCTCCGTCAGGAAGGTTCGCTCGGGCCCAAGCTGGCGGCGCTCGTGCTGCCCGCGTCGCTGCGGGGCGTGAAGGCCCCACGTCCGCCCGCGGATGGCCTGGCGCCGGATGCTCCGCCCGCCGCGCTCGCGGAAGCGGACACCGCCGCCAACGACACGGATCCGCAGGCGGGCCCGCAGGTGGGGGAAGCCCTCGCTGTCCCCGGCATCGGCCTGGAGGAGTTGAGCGCCCCCACGCTGGCGACCGCGCGGGAGCTGGAGGCGCTGCGCGAGCGCATGGGCGCGAAGCACGTGGACATCGAGCTCAACTGCCGCAAGGCGCGCGCGGACGGCTCGTGTGAAGAGGACGGCCTGGCGCCGTTCATGAAGGCGCTGGGAGATTTGCGCGCGGACGCGCGGCGCACGCCGGTGCGGGTGGTGCACCTGGGCGATTCGCTCATCGCCTCTGACTACATCACGGACGTGGTGCGCGACCGGCTGCAGGAGCGCTTCGGTTCGGGCGGCCCGGGCTTCCTCTACATCCACCGGCTGGCGAGCGCCGGCCGCGCCACGCGCGCGGGCACCGCGAGCACGGACGGCTGGAAGATGGAGCGGCTGGTGGACACGCACTGGCCCAGGGACCGCGTGGGCTGGACGGGCGTGGCCTTCTCCACGAGCGGCCCCGCGCAGGCCACGCGCTACTCCGTGGAGGGCGCGCGCGAGGCGGAGCTGTTCTTCCTGGCGCAGCCCGCGAACGGCTCCGTGCAGGTGGCGGTGGACGGCAAGAACACGCAGCGCATCCAGACGCGCGCGTTCGGGCCCAAGGCGGAAGCGGCCTTCGCGCGGCTGAAGATTCCCGAAGGAGCCAAGACGCTGACGCTCACCGCCAGCGGCAAGACGGAGCTGCACGGCGTGTCGGTGGAGTCGGGCACGCCGGGCGTCGTCTACGACACGGTGGGCCTGCTGGGCGGCATGGCGGAGGTGTACCTGCGCGCGCAGCCCCAGGCGTTCCGCGCGCAGCTCAAGCACCGCAAGCCGTCGCTGGTGGTGTTGATGGTGGGCGGCAACGAGGCGTTCTTCCTCTCGCGCGAGCGCACCACGCTGGACGAGGTCCGCTCGCAGATGAAGGAACTGGTGTCGCGCGTGCGCACGTCGGTGCCGGACGCGGCGTGCCTCGTCATGTCGCCCATTGACGCGGGCGTGCGCACGCTGAGCGGTGAACTCATCACGCGCCGGCACTCCGCGGAGGTGGCGGAGGTGTTCCGTGAGCAGGCGCGCGCGGGAGGCTGCGCCTTCTACGACACGCTGGCGGCGATGGGCGGCGAGGGCTCCGCGCTCAAATGGCTGGAGTCCGGCCTGATGCTGGAGGACCTGGTGCACCCGCGCGTGCGCGGCTCCAACCTGTTGGGCCACCTGTTCGACCTGGCGCTGCAGCGGGCCTTCGCGCGCACGCATCCGCCTCGCGTGCCGGGCGCGGATCCGACGGGGCTGCAGAACGCGACCCCGGCGCTTCAGCACACGTTCGCCTCGCTGGCCCGCCGCGAGTCCGGCGCGAAGCTGCGCGTGGGCATCGCGCAGCTGGGCGCTTCGCACACGGCGGCGCACTCCTTCTCCGACAAGGTCCGCGACGCGCTGACGAAGCGCTTCGGCGACGCGGGCCGGGGCTTCATCGCGGCGGGCAAGCCGTCCTCCCGGCTGGAGGCGGCGCACGTGACGCGCACGCTGGACGGCGCGTGGACGGTGGAGGACGCGAAGGCCACGCCGGGAGGGCTTTGGGGCCTCACGGGCATCCGCGCGGTGGGCGCGCCGGGCGCGAGCCTGGGCATCTCCTTCTGCGAAGGCTGCGCGGAGGACAAGGACCGCCAGGGCCGTTTGGATTTGTACGCGCTGGACGCGCCGGGGGCCGCGGCGCCGGAGATCACGGTGGACGGCGAGGCGATTGCGCCGGAAGCGCCGCCGCCGGAGCCGCTGACGCAGCCCACGGTGCGCATCCGGTCGTTCCCGGTGACGGGCGTGGCGCACTCCGTCCAGGTGAAGGTGCCGGAGGGTGGCGGGAGCGCGACGGTGCTGGGCGCGTCGCTGGAGTACGACACGCCGGGCCTGGTGTACGACGCGCTGGGCTTGCCCGGGGCCACGGCCTTCACGGCGCGGGACATGGATGCGCAGGCGATGGACGCGCAGCTGACCGCGCGGCGTCCGGACCTGCTGGTGTTCTGGTACGGCACCAACGAGGCGGAGCTGCCGGGGCTGGACGCGAACGGCCTGCGCCAGGACTACGCGGCGCTGATTGCGCGGATGCGCAAGGCGACGAACGCGGAGTGCTTGATCATCGGACCCACGGACCGGCTGGCGCAGGACTCGAGCGGCCGCTGGGACGAGGCGCCGTCCCTTTCGAAGGTGCTGAACACGCTGCCGCAGGTGGCGAAGGACGCGGGCTGCGCGTACTGGTCCGCGCGCGCGGCGATGGGCGGCGAGCGCTCCATGCAGCGCTGGCAGCGCCAGCCGGTGCCGCTGGGCCACGCGGACGGAGTGCACCTGACGCCGCAGGGGTACGCGGTGCTGGCGAACGCGTTCGTGAAGGACCTGATGGCGGCGTACGAGTCCACGAAGAAGGGCGGCGAGCCGACGGCCTCCGCCGCGGGAGCGCCCTGAGCCGTGCTGTCCCACAGCCTCCAGTACGTCGTCTTCGTCATCCTGGTGTTCGCGGCCTACTGGGCGGTGCACCGGTATTACTGGCCGCGGATGCTGTTGCTGCTGGCGGCCAGCCTGCTGGTCTACCTGTCCTTCCTCCAGGTGCCGCTGCTGGCGTTCGTGGGCGGGATGCCGCCAGGCGCGCTGGTGGTGAAGCTGGTGCCGCTGTTCATCTTCGTGGCCGGCGTGACGGTGGACCACCTGCTGGTGAAGGGAATGGGGGCCACGGAGCGGCCCGGGCTGCGCAAGGCGCTGGTGGTGCTGTCCATCGTCTCCAACCTGGGGCTGCTGGCGGGCTTCAAGTACCTGGAGCTGCTGCGCAGGACGGTGTCGTCGCTGTTGGGGCCGTGGGGCGTGGAGGTGCGGCCGGAGCCTTTCCATCTGTTGTTGCCGGTGGGCCTGTCGTTCTTCGTGTTCCAGTCCATCAGCTACACGGTGGACGTGTACCGGGGGAAGGCGAGCTCCGAGCACTCGTTCGTGGAGCACCTGCTCTACATGCTGTTCTTCCCGCGCGTGTTGAGCGGGCCCATTGTCCGCGCGTCGGAGCTGATGGCGCACTTCCGGGAAGTGCCCACGCTGTCCTCGGATGACGGGAACAAGGCGCTGTTCCGCATCGCCGTGGGGCTGGTGAAGAAGCTGGTCATCGCGGACGTGCTGGGCAGCGGCATCGTGGATCCGGTGTTCGGCAGTCCGCACGCGTACTCGTCGGCGGAGTGCGCGGTGGCGGCGGTCGCGTACACGCTGGAGCTGTACTACGACTTCTCGGGGTACTCGGACATCGCGATTGGGGTGGCGTCGCTGTTCGGGTTCAAGTTCCCGGAGAACTTCGCGCGGCCGTACCTGGCGAAGAACCTGTTCGAGTTCTGGAACCGCTGGCACATGAGCCTGTCCTCGTGGCTGCGGGACTACCTGTACATCCCGCTGGGCGGCAACCGCCGGTCGAAGCCTCGGGTGTGTTTCAACCTGATGATGGTGATGGTGCTGGGAGGCCTGTGGCACGGGGCGGACTGGCGCTTCGCGGTCTGGGGCGCGGTGCACGGCGTGGCGCTGTGCGGAGTGCGCTGCTGGTGGTGGTTCAAGGGCAAGGAGCAGGAGCCGGGCCCGGTGCGCGTGGCGTTGGGGATGTTGGCCACGTTCACGCTGGTGGTGTTGACGCGAGTGGTGTTCCGGGCGCCGGACATGGCGCACGCGGGAGAGTTCTACGCGCGGATGCTGGCGGGAATCCCGGGCCTGGCCAACGTGGGCCCGCTGGTGTGGAGCATGCTGGCCATCGCGGTCATCGCGCACACGCTGCCGATGAAGCTCTACGACACCGCGGCGCTCGTCTTCCTCAAGATGCCCGCGCCCGCGAGGGCCGTGGTCCTGGTGCTCCTGGGCCTCGGCATCCGCCAGCTCTCCACCCTGGAGACCCGCCCGTACGTGTACCTGCAGTTCTGATGCTGCAGGTTCGCTCAGGGCATGTACGGATATCGCGCCAACACCCTTCCCTCGGGTGAGACGGCGTACAGCTCGAATTCGTCGTACGCGAGCACCGAGCCGGGCGCCCAACCGCACTTGTCGGGCCGTGGGTTGATGCGGACGAAGTAGATCCCTCGCTCCTCCCCTACGATGACCTCCATCCCCTTCGCCGAATAGGTACAGCTCTTGGCGTACTCCTTGGGGTAGCGGGAGAGGAGCCGCTGTAACGCGGCGTGCGCGGCAAGGACCGCGGGCCCGTCCAGGGTCGCCAGGGGCTGAAGGTCGTCGGGCCACTGGATGCCTTCCGCACCAACTGTGGCGGCGGGAAACGCGGGGTTCCTCACGATGGAATGCGCGGGCCGGGCCGGCGGCTCCGTTCCTCCGTCCTGGAGAAGCGACACGAGGAGAAGCAGTGCGTGGGGTCTCAGCATGGGCGTCGCCTCGAGTTGAGCCATGCCCCGTCTATCACCGCAATGTGTGAACGCGCGGCCTGGCCTGGCGGGAACTCCAGCGGCAGTGGGTATATGAACAGCGCACCATGCGCCGTGCGCCATCCATGCGCCCTCCCCCGCCTCCGTTCCGCTTCCGCCGGCGACTGCTGGCGGTGATGCTGCTCGCGGGACTCATCCCACTGGCACTGCTGGGTGCCCTCGCCCAGAGCGTGCTGGACCGCGTGCTCTCCATCTCCATCGCTCCCGTGGAGGCCGTGCTCGACAACGTCTCCCACGAGCTGAGCCGCAGGGGACTGCCGCCGGATGCGCTCGACGAAGCACGGTTGAACCTGGCGCAGGCGGAGCTGGCGCGACGGGCCCTGGTGCGCCGCGTGCCCGTGTTCATCGCCGCGGTGGGCGTCATCGCCGCCGTGGTGCTCACCGTGTCCGCCGTGCTCCTGGGCCGCGTCCTCACGCGCCCCATGGCCACGCTCCTGGACGGCATGCGGGCCTACTCGCGAGGCGACCTGTCGGTCCGCCTGCCCGTCCCCGAACCCGCGCGCGACGAGCTCCAGTTCCTCCTGGGACAGTTCAACCGCATGGGCCAGGAGCTGCTGGAGCAGCGCGAACACCTCAAGGCCGCCGAGCAGATCGCCGCGTGGCAGGACGTGGCCCGGGCGCTCGCCCACGAGCTGAAGAACCCCCTGACCGCAATGAGGCTGTCGCTCGCGCGTCTGTCTCCGCGGGATGCCGACACCCCGCCCGACCCGACGCGGCTCGCCGAAGCCGTGGCGCTCCTCCAGGAGGAGGTGGACCTGCTCATGCGCATGACCCAGAGCTTCTCCACCTTCGCGCGCCTGCCCGCGCCCCGCTTCCAGGACGTGGCGCTGCGCCCGCTGCTCGCGGAGGTGTGCGCGCTGTACTCGGGCACCTCCCCCGTCCCCGTGGTGCTGGACCCCGGCGACGAGGTGTCCCTGCGCGCGGACCCGGACGGACTGCGCCGCCTCTTCGGCAACCTGGTGAAGAACGCCACCGAAGCCTCTTCTCCCGACGCCCCACCCGTCCACGTGGCGCTGCACCGGGCGGAGGACGGCCGCGTGCACGTCATCGTGAGCGACGGCGGCAGCGGCGTCCCGGGCGTGCTGGAGGGCCCTGCCCTCACCCGAGGCCTCTTCAGCACCAAGCCCGAAGGCAGCGGGCTGGGCCTGCCCATCGCGCAGAAGATCACCCACGAACACGGCGGCACCTTGAGACTGGAGCCCGGCGCCCGGGGCGGCACCCGGGCCCAGGTGGTGCTGCCCTCCGACGCGTCCCAGGGGGCCACATGAAGACCGGAGCCCGCATCCTCATCGTCGACGACGACCCCGGCGTCCTCAGGGCCGTGCGCGGACTGCTCCAAGATGGAGGCTTCACTCCCGTGGAGGCCCGCTCCACGGCGGAGGCCTCGCGTCTGCTCGAAGCGCCGGACGCGCCGCCCGCGCTGATGCTGCTGGACCTGCGCATGCCGGGCGAGACGGGGCTGGAGCTGCTCGCGCGTCTGCCCAAGCCGCTGCCCGTGCCGGTGGTGGTCCTGTCCGGCGAAGCCTCCCCCTCCGAAGCGGTGCAGGCCCTGAAGCTGGGCGCCACGGACTTCGTGGAGAAGCCTCCATCCCCCGAGCGGCTGCTCACGGCGCTGCACAACGCGCTGGCCCTGGGCGCGCTGCGCGAGGAGCGGGAGCGATTGCTGGACGCGCTGGCCCAGCCAGGGCACCTGGTGGGCGAGAGCCCGGCCATGGAGTCCCTGCGCCAGCTCATCGCGCGCGTGGGCCCCAGCGACACGGCGGTGCTGATCACCGGCGAGACGGGCACCGGCAAGGAGCGCGTGGCGCAGGCGCTGCACAAGGCCTCCGGGCGCAAGGGCCGGCTGGTGGCGGTCAACTGCGCGGCGATTCCCTCGACGCTGCTGGAGAGCGAGCTGTTCGGCCACGAGCGAGGCGCCTTCTCCGGCGCGGTCGCACGGCGCGCGGGCCGCTTCGAACAGGCCCAGGGCGGCACGCTGTTCCTGGATGAACTGGGGGACATGCCGCTGGAGCTCCAGGCCAAGCTGCTGCGAGTCCTGGAGACGCGTCAGGTGGAGCGGCTGGGAGGCACGCTGCCGGTGCCGGTGGACGTGCGCATCCTCGCGGCCACGCACCAGGACCTGGGCCGGGCCGTGAAGGAAGGCCGCTTCCGGCAGGACCTCTACTTCCGGCTCAACGTCCTGCCGCTGCACCTGCCGCCGCTGCGCGAGCGCCCCGAGGACCTGCTGCCCCTCGCGCGGGTCTTCGCCGCGGAGCTCGCCGGCCCCCGCACGCCGCTCGTGCTCGCGCCGGGAGCGGAGGCCGCGCTCCGCGCCTACCCGTGGCCCGGCAACGTGCGGGAGCTGCGCAACGTCATCGAACGGCTGAACCTGCTCCGGGGTGACGGTCCATTGGAGCTGGGACCGGACGCGGTGGCCGCACCGGCGGCGGCCGCGCCCGCGCCGCGCAGGTCGCTGGGGGACAAGAGCTACCGCGAGCACGTGGAGGACTTCGAACGGGACCTCATCCGCGCCGCGCTCCGCGAAGGTGAAAGCATCGCCGGCGCCGCGCGCCTCCTCCAGGTGGACCGGGGCAACCTCTACCGGCGCATCAAGGCCCTGGGCCTGCCCGTCACCTCGTGAGCCGCGATGTCACGGCCACAACCGCCCGATACATCCGGATGTGTCCATGACATCCGCCCGCCTGCCCGCCCTCCGTGGTTCCGGGCACTTGCCGTGAGCCCCCACCTGGAACGAACCCTGCTCCTGCTGCCCGTCATGAACCGACTCGCACTGGCACTCTGCTTCCTCTCGCTCACGGCCCTGGGCCAACCTCCATCGGAAGGCGAAGCCGCTTCGGAGGACTCCGTCGAATCAACGTGCCCGGAGGGCTTCAACACCGACGAGGGCGACCTCTCCGACTCCACGGTGCTCGGGGCCATGCAGGTCGAGGTCGACGGCCGGGGGCTCGCGCCCACGGGTCTGGAGCTTCACGGGCTCCAGCGGCTCACGGATCCGCAGGTGCGCAAGCTCGTGGGCGCACCTCCCGCGGACACGTCGCGCCCCCTGACGGCCACGGAGGTGCAGCCCCTGCTGCATCGCCTGGCACGCACCGGACTCTTCGCCCGCGTGGAGCCCCGCGTTCGCGTCAGTGAACAGGGCCCGGCCGTGCTCGACGTGACGCTGGAGGAGAACCCCACGGTCACGTCGGTGGTGGTCGAAGGACTCCAGGACCTCCAGCCCCAGGAGCTGTGGGGCTCGCTGTTCGAAACGTCCTCCCGCTCCGACCCGGACTACGACGATGACGACGACGTCACCACCCTGCGCATCCGCACCCGCGACGGGAGCTTGAAGGTCGTCAGCCCGTGTCCGCCCCCGCACCCGCCGCGTCCCTGGCTGGCGAGGAGGGAGGGCGGAGCCTTCCGTCCCGGCATCATGCTGGGAGGCCTGGACGCCGCGCTGGACCGCGTCCTCAAGACCCTCCGCGAGAACGACGGCTATCTGCTCGCGACGGTGTCCGCCACGCTGTCCCCCGAAGGCCAGCTGACCCTCACGGTGGACGAAGGCCAGCTGGAGTCCGTGGAGGTGCGGGGCGTGGACGAGGCCATGGCCACGCGCGTGCAAGAGGCCCTCGGGCTGCGGCCCGGCGACGTCTTCCTGCGCAGTGATGCCCGCCGCGCCATGAAGCGGATGGAGTCACGGCTGCCCTTCCTGCGCGCGGTGGACAGCGAGGACCTGGACGAGGAGCGCACGGGCGTGCGCATCGTCGAGGAGCGCGGGACCGACGGCACGCGGACCTACCGCACGCAGGAGGAATCGCGGCGCAAGTCGCGGCGCCGCGAGCGCGTGGACTTCGAGGTGGGCTGGGCCCGGATGTTCAACATCGAGAGCGACGTGGCGAGCGACGGCCTCACGCTGGAGGGGAAGCGGCTCATCGTGCACGTGCGTCCGCGTCCGCCGGACCTGGACGTGGATCTGCTGCCCGTGCACACGCAGGTGACGGGCTTCGCCCCGGGGCTCAAGGCGAGCCTGCGCATCTTCGACTCGCGGGACCGCGTGCACACGACGCTGGAGGGAGCGTTCTTCATCCCCCTGCGGCTGGGTGGGCAGCGCATCCCGGGCGACCCGGAGGGCACGCGCCGTCAGCGCCACGTCAACCTGCTGGGCGGAGCCAAGGTGCAGCTGCCCTCGCTGGGCATCGAGGAACTGGGCGCGCAGGTGCATGACTTCATCGACACGCTGGACCGCTGGCGGCTGGGGGACTTCGACTCGTACTTCTACTCGTTCCTCATCAACCGGCCGGACCGGGACTACTTCCGCCGCGAGGGCTTCACGGCCTTCGCCACGTGGCGCTGGGCGAAGTCGTGGCTCGCGGGCGTGGAGGTGCGCGGTGACACGCTGGGCTCGCTCCAGTCGTTCACGCCGCCGCTGAGCCTCTTCCGGAGCGACGACCCGCCGTTCCCGAACGCGCCGGTGAACGAGGGCCGCTTCCGTTCAGCGGTGGTGCGGCTGGAGTACAGCAGCGCCGCGGAGCGGGGCACGCGCGTGGGGTCCCTCTTCCGCACGCCGGAGACGGCCCTCTTCGAGCGCCATGACAACTGGAAGCGCGAACCCTTGCTGCGAGGCTTCGTGACGCTGGAGGTGGGCGAGGGCCCGGGGGCGGGCGGAATGGACACGCGCTTCTGGAAGCTGGTGGGCGACGTGGCCATGGACCTGCCGATGAAGTGGGACACGGGGCTGAGCCTGCGCCTGCGGGCCGCGACGGGTCACGACCTGCCGCTGCAGAAGCAGGAGGCGCTGGGAGGTTGGAGCGCGCTGCGAGGCTTCGGCTTCAAGGAGTTCCGGGGCGGAGACAGCTCGGTGCTCGCGAGCGCCGAGTACCGCTGGGACTGCCTGGGCGTCTTCGCGGACCTGGGCTCGGTGCACGCCGCGAGCGCGTGGTCGGACGCCAAGTTGAGCCTGGGAACCAGCCTCCACCTCGGTGACGCCGTGCGCTTCGAGGCCGCCTGGCGCATTGACGAAAGAGCCCGGCTCGCGCCCGAGGCGCGCCTGCTGTTCAACCGGACCTTCTGAGCCATGGGAAGGCACGGAACACAGAGCAGGCCTGGCGCGGCGCTCATCGTCGCGGCGTGCCTGCTCACGTCCGGAGCGCACGCGGAAGAGGCCTCCGCCGCGTGCACCGCGACGCTCTCCGGAAGGCGCGTGATGGTCCGGCCGGAGGCACGCGCCTTCATCTCCCCGGAGCTGGACCGGCTGGTGCGGCTGGGCCTGGCGGGGAAGCTGGAGGTGGAGCTGACGCTCTGGAAGCGCCGGGCCTTCTGGTTCGACGCGAACCTGGACAGCGCGCGAATCACGCAGGTGCTCGCCTTCACACAGGAGGGCTACGTCCTGGACGGGCGCGAGCTGACCGGAGGCGTGGGCACGCTGGAGCTGGAGCGGGTGGCCTGGACGCTGGATGCCAGGCCCGAGTCCGACGAACACTTCGTCGTGCAGGTGGAGGTGAGGCTCCAGGTCGTGACGGCCACGAGCCTGGGCCGCATGGCGCGCTGGCTCACGCAGGGAGAGCCCACGTCCTCCGGCACACCGGTCCTGACCAGCCTCCTGCGCTCCGTGGCGGAGGACCTCGCGAGACAGGCCTCCGGTCGCTGCGACGTGAGCCGCCAGCCCTGAGCCGAACGCCGCCGTTTCCGGTGCGTCGTGCTTGCGGTACCGTCATGGGTGTCGTCGTGCGCTCGGTACGGACGGCGATCTCCTGCCATGACCTTGCGCACGAAGAAGGCTTCGAGAAAAACGCCTGCCTCCCTCATCTCGCCTCCCTCGGGATACGCGGCATGGCTCGCCGACGTGAAGGCACGCATCCATGCAGCGCAGCAGCGCGCGGCCCTGGCAGTGAACCGCGAGCTTCTCGCACTCTACTGGCGGATCGGTCGTGACATCCTCGTGCGGCAGCGGCGAGCGGGCTGGGGGACAGGCATCGTCGACCGCGTCTCCGCGGACTTGCGCGCAGCATTCCCAGAGATGAAGGGATTCTCCCGGGCGAACCTGATGTACATGCGTGCCTTCGCGGAGGCCTGGCCGGACGAGGCCTCAATCGTCCAACAGCCTGTTGGACAATTGCCCTGGGGCCACAACCTCGTACTGCTCACCAAGCTCAAGACGAAGCAGGCACGCCTCGCCTACGCGATGCGAGCTTCCGAGCACGGCTGGTCACGAGCGGTCCTCACACTCCACATCGAACAACGCACGCTTGAGCGCGAAGGCAAGGCCGTCACCAACTTCGCGGAGCGGCTGCCCGAACCCAGCTCGGACCTGGCGCGCGAGAGCCTGAAAGACCCATACCGCTTCGACTTCCTCACGCTCGGCGCCGATGCGAATGAGCGCGAGCTTGAAGATGCCCTCGTCACGCACATCTCGCGTTTCTTGATCGAGCTTGGCGCGGGCTTCGCGTACGTCGGTCGACAGGTCCATCTGGAGATTGATGGCCGGGACTTCTACCTCGACCTGCTCTTCTACCACCTGCGACTCCGCTGCTACGTCGTCGTCGAACTCAAGGCAGGCGAGTTCGAACCCGAGCACGCCGGCAAGCTCAACTTCTACTTGAGCGCCGTCGACGCGACGATGCGCGGCGAGCACGATGGCCCCAGCATCGGAATCCTCCTCTGCAAGACCAAGAGCCGCGTCATCGCCGAGTACGCCCTGCGCGACACGAACAAGCCGATGGGCGTGGCCGAATACCAGCTCGTGCAGACGTTGCCGGGGCGGCTCGAAGACAGCCTCCCGAGCATCGAGCAACTCGAGTCCCAGCTGGAGGATTCATCCGAGCCCGGAATCCGTCACAAGGCGCGGAAGAAGACTCCGCGAGGAAGGCAGCCCTAACCCCGCCGGGCCACCAGGGCCACCAGGGCGATGCGCTCCACGCCCGCGTAGGGCTCCTTCTCCAGCTCCTCGCCGAACACGTCCGGATCCAGCTCCTCGTAGCGCACCTCCGAGAGCGGTGCTTCCCGCCACACCGGCTCCAGCGCGGTGCGCAGCAGGTCCTCTCCCTCCACCACCGGCGCGCCCGTGTAGAGCACCAGCGTGCCGCCCGGCTCCAGGCGCTCCACGCTCTCCCGCACGATGCGCACCGACAGCTCCGTGCCGTGCGTGCCGCCACCGTCCCGGTACGTGCGCCCGTCCGTGTCCGCCAGGTACGGCGGGTTCGCCATGATCAAGTCGAACCGGCCCGACACGTCCCGCAGCAGGTCCGAGTGCACCGCCTCCACCCTGGCCGCGTTGTTCAACTTCGCGTTCACCCGCGAGAACTCCAGCGCCAACGGGTTCAGGTCCGCGAGCACCACCGCTTCACTCCGCGCCGCCACCGACAGGCCTCCGGCCCCGGAGCCACACCCCAGGTCCACCACGCGCCGGAACGAACCCGGCACCTTTCGCAGCAACGCGCAGAACCGGTAGGTGTCCGGCCCGAAGAACACCGCGTCCTTCTCCGACGTGGGCCACGCGGAATGGACATACAGCCCCGTCCCCAGGCTGGAGAACCGCACCCGGCTCCGGTGCGTCCCGTCCCTGCAGTCCCCCAGCGCGCCGGCCTCCTCCAGCAGCGACACCAGCCGGGGCTCCAGCACGCCCGGACCCAAGGGACGGCTCCACCCGAACACGTCCCGGACCGAATGGGCCCGCTCCGCCCCCGGCCGCGCGTTCACCCGCCGGTGCGTCTCCGGAGTCACCGTCGTGAAGGTGTAGCCCCTGGCGCGCAGCTCCTCCCCCAGCGCCACCAGCGCGGCCTCCCTCACCTCCATGGCCCCGTGCCCATTGCCACCATCCACGTCGCGTCCCTTCGAAGGGTGTGTCCTCAACGTGGGACCGCCCCTCCAGGGCGACAAGGCGTCCTCCCGCCCGAGCCGCCCGCCAGCACGGGCCCCGCGACTCAGCGCTCAGCAGGCAGGGGAGCGTCCAGGAGCCCCTGGATGCCCGGCACCTCCGCCACGAACTGCAGGAAGTTGCGCACGATGCGCCCCGTGGCGCCCCAGATGACGTGCTCGCCGTGCGTGTAGAAGTGCACGTCGTGCTCCATCCCCTCCCACGTGTGCCGCTCCACGCGGAGGATGGCCGGGTCCATCAGGCGCACCAGCGGCACCTCCAGCACCACGTCCACCTCCACCGGGTTGGGGACGTACCTCCCATCCCCCGGGATGACGCCCACGTAGGGCCGGATGCGGTACGCGGACGTGGTGGGCGTTTCGTCCAGGAGGCCCAGTACCCGCACGTGCGCGCGCGCGATGCCCAGCTCCTCCTCCGTCTCGCGCAGCGCTGTCTCCAGCGGGGTGACGTCCCGAGCCTCCTGGCCTCCGCCCGGGAACGCGTACTGCCCCGCGTGCGTGCGCAGGGTGGTGGGCCTGCGGGTGAAGACCACGTGGGGCACCCCGTCCCGTTCGAACAGGGGCACCAGCACCGCGGCCTCCCGCAGCGCCCGGCCCTTCCACTCGAACGTCCGCGCCGGCCTCGCCGTCAGCCGCGTCTCCAGAGCATCGAACAGGGCCTGCACGCGCACGACCTCCCCCTTCCTCAGTCCGTGATCTGCTTCTCCACCGGCGGCTTCGCCGGAGCCTCCGGCGTCGCCAGGTTCTCCACGCCGGACATGGGCTTGAGGATGTTCGCCTGCAACAGCCCCAGCAGCAGCAGCCCCAGCGCGATGCGGTACACCACGAACACCAACGTGGTGCGCCGCTTCAGGAAGCTCAACAGCCACGCGATGGCGGCCATGCCCGACAGGAAGGCCACCAGCGTCCCCACCACCAGTGCCAGCGTCGACGGACGCTCCGTGGCCTCCAGCAGGTGCTTCAGTTCGAAGATGCCCGCCAGCGTCGTCGCCGGGATGGACAGCAGGAACGAGTAGCGCGCCGCGTCCTCGCGCTTGAGCCCCAGCGACAGGCCGCCCGTGAGCGTCGTGCCGGAGCGCGACGAGCCCGGCACCAGCGCCAGCGCCTGCCACAGGCCGATGATGATTCCGTCCCGCCACGTCATGTCCGCCACGGTGCGCTGGTGCGACGCGCGCTTCTCCACGACGAACAGCACGATGGCCAGCACGATGAGGCTGCCCGCGATGACATAGAGCGACCGGAACTGCGTCTCGATGAGCTTCTTGAACGCGAGCCCGCAGATGCCAATGGGCAGCGTGCCCACGCCCACGAACCACGCGAGCCGCGCCTCCAGCGTGCCGAACGGGTCCCGCTTCACCAGGCCCACGACGAACGCCTTCACCAGCGAGACGATGTCCTTGCGGAAGTAGATGAGCACCGCCGCCACCGTGCCCAGCTGGATGATGGCCGAGTACGCCGCGCCCGGATCCGGCCAGCCGAACAGCTCCGGCGTGATGCGCAGGTGCGCGGTGGAGCTGATGGGCAGGAACTCCGTGAGACCCTGGACCAGACCCAGGACGATGGCTTCGAGCAGGCTCATAGGGGGCGTGGCCGCCAGGGATATGCCCTGCCCCCCTGCCCCGCAAGCGCGAAGGTTCCCCACACCGGCGCCCGGGTCCGCCATTCGACCGTCCAGCCGTCCACACCGGGAACCCGGGTAGGCTCCGCCCCCGCCATGCCC
>NZ_RAWM01000140.1 GCF_003668875.1 Corallococcus interemptor
CGATAATCCTTTTGTAGCTGTCGCCGTTCAAAATCCCTCGTCGTCCTCCTGAAGGAGCACACCATGGCCAGCGGCCTCGCGAACGTCCTCTCCACCGCCATCAGCACCTCCAACTCCCAGCGCTCCTCGATGGACGACATGATCGCCCAGGCGCCGCCGGAGCAGCGCGGCTTCCTGGAGGCGCAGAAGAAGGTTCAGCAGGACTCGCAGATCATGAGCACCATCACGAACCTCATGAAGAAGATGGACGAGATGGCGATGGCGGCCATCAACAACCTGAAGTAGTCGCTTCCAGGTTGAGTGGTTCGCTCCGGCCCCGCGCTGGTGCTCCTTCGGGAGTACCGGTCCGGGGCCGGCGGCGTTTCGGGGGCCTGGCGGCGGAAAGAAATGATCCTGGAAATGCGCCAGGAAACTCCGCGGGTCCTCCACCGATAATCCTTTTGTAGCTGTCGCCGTACAAACCTCTCGTCGTCCTCCTGAAGGAGCACACCATGGCCAGCGGCCTCGCGAACGTCCTCTCCACCGCCATCAGCACCTCCAACTCCCAGCGCTCTTCGATGGACGACATGATCGCCCAGGCGCCGCCGGAGCAGCGCGGCTTCCTGGAGGCGCAGAAGAAGGTTCAGCAGGACTCGCAGATCATGAGCACCATCACGAACCTCATGAAGAAGATGGACGAGATGGCGATGGCGGCCATCAACAACCTGAAGTAGTCGCTTCCAGGTTGAGTGGTTCGCTCCGGCCCCGCGCTGGTGCTCCTTCGGGGGTACCGGTCCGGGGCCGGCAGCGTTTCCGGCCTCGCAGAAGCGCTTGCCCCCCTGGTCGCGATCCGGAAACTCTCCTACGCTCTCTGCCGATAACCTTGGAAACCGCTTTTTTGAACGAGGTTGCTCCATGGGCTCCAACACGATCAACCGTACCTCCTCCTTCTCTCCCACGGCCCGCACCACGGGCCCGACGCAGTCGAACCCCGCCGCGTCGAACCAGGCGATGCGCGAGCTGAACACCTTCAGCGCGCAGCTCAAGCAGGCCGCGGCCGCGCCGGCGCAGCAGCAGGCTCCCGCGCAGAAGCGCTCGGCCGAGGAGACCCAGCAGCTGGGTCAGCAGGTCGTCACGGACATGTCGAAGAAGTACCTGGGCTTCCTCGCGGGCATTGGCAAGGACGCGGGCAACCGCACCATCAATGCGACGCAGGCCAAGGTGGACGCGTTCATCGCGGCCAACCCCGACGCGACGCAGGCCCAGATTGAAGACGTGGCCAAGAAGGAGTTCAACAAGTCCTCCAGCGCCGAGTACATCTTCAAGTCCGTCATCGAGAAGTCGATGAGCGACGTGATGGCGAAGGTGCAGGAGCGGATCGACGAGAACAAGTAGTCCCTGTCAGCCCGTGCCTTGGAAGGGTCCCCGTCTGGCACTGTCGGGGACCCCGGGCTAGACTCCCCGCCGCTGCTGCTCCCGCCCCGGTGAACGCGCCGATGACGACTGAATCCAAGGCCACGGTGTCGAACGACAACGAGAAGCCCCTGTCCGGTCCGGAGATGCTCGAACGGGCCACGGAGGGCTTCAACCTCTTCCAGGACGGACACTTCAGCGAGTCACTGGCCATCTTCGAGAAGCTCTCGGCCATGGACTCGACGGAGGCCTACTTCCAGACCGCCCTGGGCGCGTGCCACCTGGCGCTGGAAGACCTGGACACCGCCGTGGCGTGCTTCAACCGCGCCATCGAGCTGGACCCCACGGACATCACCCCCTTCGTCAACCGGGGCGAGGCGTTCCTCCGTCAGGGCCGGACGACGGAAGCGGCCCGTGACTTCCAGCATGCCGTGTCGCTGGACCCCGAGGACAAGGACCCCCTGAGCCGTCGTGCGCGCATGCTGGCCGCCGCGGCCCTGGAGAGCTCGGACGAGGCTTCGGAATCCGAAGCCCCCGAGGACCGCTCGTAGGTTGTCCGCAGGCTCCCTCGCCGGACAGGTGAGGGAAGGCCCCCCCTTGGGCTCTGGGGGGCGCACGGATTAGGATGGCCCCGCCGATGGCCAACGCCGATCCGAACAGCTTCCTGAACAAGTACTCCGACATTGTCCTGGCGGTGGTCGTCGTGGCCATCGTCGCGATGATGATCGTCCCGCTGCCGACGATCATCCTGGACGTGTTGCTGACGCTGAACATCAGCATCTCGGTGGTACTGCTCCTCATCTCCCTCTACGTGCCCAGCGCGCTGTACCTGTCGTCGTTCCCGACGATCCTGCTGATCACGACGATGTTCCGCCTGTCGCTGACCATCTCCACCACGCGACTCATCCTGCTCACCGGCGACCCGGGTGAAGTGGTGGTCGCGTTCGGTAACTTCGTGGTGCAGGGCAACTTCGTCGTCGGCGCCATCCTCTTCCTCATCCTGGTGGTGGTGAACTTCATCGTCATCTCCAAGGGCTCGGAGCGCGTCGCGGAAGTGGCCGCGCGCTTCACCCTGGACGCCATGCCCGGCAAGCAGATGTCCATCGACGCGGACCTGCGCGCGGGCGTGATTGATCAGGACCAGATGAAGAAGAAGCGCCGCGACCTGGAGCGTGAGAGCCAGCTCTTCGGCGCCATGGACGGCGCGATGAAGTTCGTGAAGGGCGACGCCATCGCGTCCATCATCATCACGGTCATCAACATCGTGGGCGGCCTCATCATCGGCGTCACGCAGAAGGGCATGTCCGCCGGTGACGCCGCGCAGAAGTACACGCTGCTCACCATCGGTGACGGCCTCGTCGGCATGATCCCCGCCATCCTCATCTCCACCTGCGCCGGTATCCTGGTGACGCGCGTGGGCGGCGAGGAAGAGGGCGCGCACCTGGGCAAGGACGTGGGCACGCAGCTCACCGCCTTCCCGAAGGCCATCGCCATCGCGGCGGCCATGCTCGTGGGCCTGGGCCTCATCCCCGGTCTCCCCAAGATTCCCTTCTTCCTGCTGGGCGCGGGCGCGGGCTTTGGCGCCTGGACGATGATGCGCAAGCGCGACGAGGCGCTGGCCGCCGAGGAAGCCGGCCCCGCGATGGAGTCCAGCTTCGGCACGCCTGTGTCCTCCGAGCCTCCGCCCAAGGAGCAGCTCAACCCGGACTCGGAGCTGTTCATCCCCGTCGTCACGCCCATCGTGCTGGAGGTGTCCGACGCGCTGGTGCCCTTCGTGGACTCGCGGCAGGACGGCGGCAAGTTCCTCTTCGAGCTCATCCCGTTCATGCGCGATGGCCTCTTCGTGGAGCTGGGCGTGCGCTTCCCCGGCGTGCGCGCGCGCGGCAACGGCGGCCTGCCGCCCGGGGCCTACCAGATTCAAATCAACGAAGTGCCCGTCGTCACCGGCCAGGCCACCCTGGGCCACATCCTGGTGAACGACACGGTGGAGCGCCTCAAGCTGATGAACATCCCCGGCTTCGAGGCCATCAACCCCGCGACGCGCCAGCCGGCCGCGTGGGTGCCCGAGCAGTTCCGGGAGACGCTCGAGTCCGCGGGCCTCACCACCTGGGACGTGCCCGGCTACATCATCCTGCACACCGCCGCCGTGCTCCGGAAGAACGCCCGTGAGTTCGTGGGCGTGCAGGAGACGCAGACGATGCTGGAGCAGCTGGAGAAGGCGTTCCCGGCCATCGTCAAGGAAGTCGTCCCGAAGATCGTCAACGTGCTCAAGCTCACGGACATCCTCGGGCGCCTGGTGGAGGAGGAGCTCTCCATCCGCGACCTGCGCGGCATCCTCCAGGCCCTGTCGGAGTACGGCCAGGTGGAGGCGGACAACGTCATGCTCACCGAGCATGTCCGCGCCTCGCTGCGCCGCTACATCTCCCACAAGTACGCGCGCGGCACCGGCACGCTGGTGGTGTACCTGCTCGACCCGAACATCGAGGAGGCCATCCGCAGCTCCATCAAGCGCACCTCCGCGGGCGCCCACCTGGCGCTGGAGCCGGAGATTGCCCAGGAGATCGTCGGCGCGGTGCGTTCCGAGTGCGGCCACCTGCCGCCCAGCGCCCAGCGCCCCGTCATCCTCACGGCGATGGACATCCGCCGCTACGTGCGCAAGCTGCTGGAGTACGAGTTCAACCCCTCGTTCTCCATCCTCAGCTACCAGGAGCTGTCCCCGGACCTGAACATCCAGCCGGTGGCGCGCATCTCCTCCGGCCGGTAGCGGCGCGGAAAGTCCGCGGCCGCACCCCAAGGCCTCCGCTTGCGGCGGGGGCCTTGTCGTTTCCGGGGAGGGCGCTTCAGGCGCCCGCGAGCACGGCGATCATCAGCACGAGGAAGCTCAGCCCCACCACGCCCATCACGATGAGCGGGACGAGCTTCTTCTTGTCCGCCAGCGCGGACACGGGGGCCGGCTCGGGCTCCGGTTCCGGCATGGGCATCTCGCCGTCGGGCTGCGGCTCCTCGGAGGAGGCCGCGGAGCCGTCCTCGGAGGCGGGCTGCTCTTCCGGCGGCGCGGGCGCGGGCTCCGGCTCGGGCTCGGGCTCAGGCTCTGGCGGGGGCGGCTCCTCGCGCTTGGGCGGGGAGGGGCGCGGCGGCGAGGGCGCGGGGGCCACGGCGGAGCTCTCCGAGGAGAGGCTCACGGCCGGCTCGTCGGGCGGCTCGGCGGGGTCCACGTAGACGAAGCGGGTGGCGCCAATCTCCAGCTCGTCGCCGTCCTTGAGCGCCTTGCGGTTCACCCGCTTCTTGTTGACCTTGATGCCGTTGCGGCTGCCCAGGTCCTCCACGTGCGTGCCGGACCAGTCGCGGCGCACCTTGGCGTGCTTGCGGGAGACGAGGTCGTCCTTGAGGATGACGTCGGCTTCCTTCTCGTCGCGGCCGAAGACGTGCTCCTGGGCCTCGGAGATTTCAATGCGCTGGCCCTCGCGCGGGCCGTTCATGTAGCGCAGGAAGCGCTCCTCGCCGCCGGCGAGGCCGCGCATGGCGTCCTTCAGGATGCCGCGCGCGAGGAAGGACGTCTTGTCGCTGACGTCCGGGGCGATCTCCACGACCTTGTCGAAGCGGACGTCGTACTGCGCGATGGCGATGACGTCGCCGTTGCGCAGCAGCTCCTTCTCTCCCTTGGGGAGCGACTTGCCGTTGATCTTCGTGCCGTAGGCGCTGCCCAGGTCCTCCAGGAAGTAGAGGGTGCCCTCCTGGATGATGCGCGCATGGTTGCGCGACACCGCCTGCTGCGGGAGCACCACCTGGCAGGTCTTGTCCCGCCCCAGGGTGATGACGGAGTCGTCGAGGACGACCTCTTTGCCCGAGGCGCCTCCGGCCTCGCTGCGCTGTGTGACGGTCAGACGGACGCTCATCGCGTGTGTCGCTACCCGAAGGGACGGCTAGAACGAGTCGTTGGCGAGGAATCTCTCACACGTCGTGTACTCGGTGGGGAATTCCTCGGACGTGCCAAACTTCATGAAGTTCTTGCAGGCCGTCTCCGCGTGGTTCTTCTTCTGGGCCGCGGAGAAGATCTGGAAGAGGCCGAAGTGGCAGGGCGCGAACTTGGCGTCCAGCTTCACGCACTTGCGGTAGGCGTTCTCCTCCTCCGTGAGCAGGCCCTTCTCCCGGTACTGGCGCGCGAGCAGGTACATGGCCGGGGCGCTGTTCTCCGCCGTCTGGGTGTCCTTGAGCTCCTTGAGGGCGGAGTCGGTGAGGGCCACCTTGCGCTGGGCCACGGCCAGGTTGTTGAGGCAGCTGGAGTTCTTCTCATCCAGGCGCGCGCAGTTGCCAAAGGCCTCGCGGGCCTCCGCGAAGCGGCTCTGCTCCATCAGCACCGTGCCCAGGTCGTGCCACACCTCCGCGGAGTCCGGGGTGAGCTGGGCGGCCTGGGAGATGTGCTCGAAGGCGCCCTCCAGGTCCTTGTCCTCGTAGGCCATGATGCCGAGGTTGTGGTGGGCGTTGGCCACGTTGGGGTTGACCGCGAGCAGCGTGTCGAACTCCTTCTTGGCCTCCTTCTTCTTGCCCATCTTCATGTAGGTGAGGCCCAGGTCGTAGCGCGACTCCAGATTGTCCGGGTTCACCTGCAGGGCGCGCTTGAAGTTGTCGTGGGCCTTTCCGTAGGCGCCTTCCTCCAGGTAGAGCACGCCCAGGTTCTGGTAGGCCTGCAGGTGCTCCTGGTTGAAGCGCAGGGCCTTGATGAAGAACTCCTTCGCCTTGCCCTTGTTGCCCGAGTACATGGCGATGAGGCCCTTGTTGGCCCAGAGGTCCGCGTACTGGGGGGAGAACTCCAGGCCCAGGTTGCAGTAGGTCTCCGCCTTCTGCAGGTCCCCGTTGGCCATCTCCTGCGCGCACAGCTCATTGTTGATGAGCGCCCGTTCATGCGGGGGCGGCGTGCTGAGGCAGGCGGTGGTGGTGAGGGAGGCGGCGGCGGTCAGCGTGACGAAAAGGCGAAGACGCATGGCCGGCCGAGTGTAGGAGAGCGCCACCCCCCGAGGCAACGCCGGGCTGCCGCTGAATCAGCGCTGTTTTCCAGGGGTTAGGCCGGCTGTAGAGTGCCGCGCCATGCGCACCTACCTTTGTGCTTTCGGCTTGCTCGCTGCCCTGCTCGGCGCGGCCCCGGCTCATGCCCAGTTCGCCAACCGGAGTCTGGGACTGTCGCTGGGCTACATGGACTTCAAGCGCACCGCGGGACTCGCGGGGACGCCCTTCATCGGCCTGGAGGGCAGCCTCTACATCGAGAACGGCTTCGAGGTCGTCTCGCTGTCGAAGCTGATGTTCCCGACGGACACGTTCTCCAGGCCGGAGAAGCGCGTGGTGGGCCTGGCGCCGTCGCTGGGCATCCGCTACCTGCTCCTGGAGGAGACCATCCGCCCGTATATCGGCACGGACGTGAGCTACCTCATCGTCTTCAAGGAGACCGTCAGCAACTTCGTGGGCATCGGGCCCAACGCGGGCGTGGACTTCTTCCTCAGTGACTCGGTGAGCCTGGGCGTGCGCGCGCAGTACAACTTCTACCTGGCGCTCAACGAGGATACGCAGACGTCGCTGACGGGCTCGGTGGGCTTCGCGACGTACTTCTAGGGCCGTTGCTGGAGCGCCCCGGGCGTTGTCCCGGGGCGGGCAGCAGGGCGGCGGCGACGAGCAGCGTCCACTTCTCATCCGAGAGGTGGGCGGGCTTCTCCATGGCGAGCGAGTCCTGGAGCCGGGCGCCCAGCGCGGAGAAGAGGGTGAGCCGGGCCTCCAGCCGCAGCTCCTCGCGGCGCAGGGCGGCGGACAGCACCAGCTCCCGCTCCTCCGTGGACAGCCGCTTCACGCGTGAGACGAACAGCGGATCCGCCAGCAGGCCCTCCTCGCCGCGGGTTTCGATGGCGGAGGGCACCTTCAGGCGCCGCTCGCGCACGACGATGGTGCCCGCGAGCAGGTCCCCCAGCCGCTGGTGCGAGCGCGACACGAGCGCCACCGAGCCGCCCACGAGGTAGAGCAGGGGCAGCCGGTCCACCACGCGCGCCAGGTTGCGCAGGGCCGCGTGGTAGAATCCGATGCGCACGCCGCTCTCCTGGATGACCCGGAGTGACATCACGCGCTTGCCCACCGTCTGGCCGGCCCACACGGTCTCCAGCGTGATGCCGTAGCCCCAGTCCACCAGGAAGTAGACGACGATGCCCAGCGCGCTGGCGAAGCCCGGGAACGCGGCCATGGCCACCTGGAACACCACCAGCACCGCCATCGTGGCGAAGCCGACGATGAGCGCGTCCAGGAGCCACGCCAGGAAGCGCGAGTACACCCCCGCCAGCGTGAAGCGGAACTCCACGTACTCCGGGGTCAGGACCGTGTGGGTGCCGTCGAGCAGGGTGTCGGGGGTGGGCGTCACGGCGCCGGAGTGTACGCCACGCGGCCTGCGTTCTGTCGCCGGGCAGGCGGGCGGCCTTCCCGGGCCGGAGGGCAGGTGCGGCCGGGGCGCGAAGAGTGTTATTCGTGATTAGCGGGCTCCACGCTATCCTGTCCGCATTCCCGCGCCCGTGGCCTCTTCCGAAACCTCATCCTGGAACCGCCGCGTCCTGCCGGCGGGTGCCTTCCAGTTCGCGCTCATCGCCGGGGTGACGCAGCTCAAGACGTCCGCGAACGCGCTGGTGCTGTCGCGCTTCGAGTCCCAGGCGCTGCCATACCTCTACCTGCTGGGTGCGCTGATGACGGCGTCGCTGACGCTGCTGCCGCGCGGCCGGCCGGATTCCCCAGGTGAGTCCCCGGGCATCCTCACCGGGGTGGGCGGGGTGCTGGCGCTGGGGCTGGCGGCGGCGCTGTCCGCGGGGCAGCGCATGCCGGCGCTGGCGCTGTACCTCTTCGCGGACTGCTTCAGCACGTTCGTGTCGTTCCGCTTCTGGGGCCGCATGGCCTCCGAGTTCGACGCGCGCGAGGCGCGCCGGGCCTTCACGGTGCTCAACGGCTTCGGCATGGGCGGCGGCATCGCGGGTGGCCTTTTGGTGCAGGCCCTGGCGGTGCGGCTGGGCACGCCCGCGGTGGTGGTGAGCGGCGCGGTGAACCTGCTGGCCGCGGGCGCCATCTTCCACCACCTGCACAAGGGGGAAGCGGCACAGCCGTCGCGCACGCGCTCCCTGCAGGCGTGGTTCCCGGCGTGGAGCTACCTGGGGGAGAGCCCGTACGCGCAGGTGCTGGCGGCGCTGGGCATCGCGTTCGCCGTGCTGTCGTCCTTCGTGGACTACCTCTTCCGCCTGCGCGTGGAGGGCACGCTGAGCGAGGACGGGCTGGCGGCGCTGTTCGGGTCGCTGCAGCTGTGGATTGGCCTGTTCTGCGTGGCCTTCCAGCTGCTCGTCGCGCAGCGGCTGCTCAAGCGCATGGGCCTGCTCATGTACCTGGCGCTGGTGCCCCTGGTGCTCGCGCCGCTGGCGGGCGCCACGCTGGCCACCGGGCAGCTGTGGCCGGTGCATCTGTTGCGGCTGGTGGAGACGGCGGTGAGCTACTCCATCCTGCCCGTGGGCATCCAGCTGCTCTACGCGGCGGTGCCGGACGAGCAGCGCGAGGGGCTTCGCAGCGCGGTGGAAGGGCTCTTGCGCAAGGGTGGCGTGGTGCTGGCGGGCCTGCTGCTCATCGGCGCGGGCCGGGGCGCCAACGGCATCACCATGGCGGTGGCGGTGGTGGGGCTGTGCGCCGCGCTGGGCCTGTTGCTCGTGCGTCTCAAGCCCGCGTACCTCACGGCGCTGGGCGAGCAGGTGGGCGCCCACGAAGAGGAAGAGGTGGAGCTGGGCGGCGAGGCGCAGAAGCTGCTGGTGGATGCGCTGGGCGCGCCCACGCCGGAGCGGGTGCTGCGCGCGGTGGACATGCTGGAGCACGCGGAGGCCTCGCCCCTGCGGCAGCACCTGGCGTCGCTGCTCTCCCATCCCCACGAGCGCGTGCAGGAGCGCGGCGTGACGCTGGCCCTGTCCATGGAGGCGCGCGAGCTGGCGCCCATGCTGGAGCGGCTGGTGGAGGAGGGGCCCCGGCGCCCTCGTGATCAGGCCGTGTGGGCGCTGGCGCGGCTGTCCCCGGAGCGCGCGGAGCGGCTGTTGCCGCCGCTGCTCACCAGCCCCGACGTGGGCCTGCGCTGCGCGGCCATTGGCGCGCTGATGCGCACGCAGGGCAACTCCGCGGCGCTGGAGTCCCTGCGCGAGCTCCTGTCGAAGGGGGACCACGCTCCGGTGGCCGAGCGGCGCGAGGTGGCGCGGCTGTTGGGCCGGCTGAAGGACCCTCGCTTCGCGGGGCAGCTGTCGCTCTACCTGGAGGACATGGACCTCTCCGTGCGGCGCGTGGCGCTGGTGGCGGTGGGGGAGGGTGGCTACGTGGAGCTGGCGCCGCGCCTGCTGCCGTTCCTGGGCTGGCGCGAGGAGCGTCCCTCCGCGCGTGAGTCGCTGGTGCAGCTGGGCGACGCGGTGACGCCGCTGCTGGAGCTGCAGCTCAACAACAAGGCCGCGCCGCTGGCCATGCGGATGCAGCTGCCCCGCGTGCTGCGCGGCATCGGTTCCTCCGCGGCGCTCAACGCGCTCCTGTTCTCCAACGTGCGCGACGACGCGGCGCTGCACTTCCGCATTGGCGCGCAGCTGTCGCGTTTGCGTGAAGAGCAGCCGGACCACCCGGTGGACGTGGACCGCATCCACGAGGCGCTGGGCCGCCGCCGCGACACGTACCGCCAGCTGGTGGGGGCCTTCCGCGACGTGCAGGCGGCGCTGGGGCCCCAGTCGCTGCTGACGCGCGCGGTGGGGGACCGGTTGGATCAGGCGCTGGAGCTGTCGTTCTTCCTCCTGGGCCTGTTGCACCCGCCGCAGGCCATGCGCCGCATCCACCAGCACCTGGTGGGCACCGACTCGCGCCGGCGCGCCTATGCGCTGGAGCTGCTGGAGAACCTGGTGGCGCAGGAGGAGCGCGAGCTGGTGATGGAGCAGGTGGAGGCCCACCACCGCGAGCTGCCGCCCGGAGCGCCGGGCCGGCTGTGGCGGCGGCTGGCGGGGCTGGTGCAGAGCGAGGACCTGGTGCTGCGCGCGTGCGCCCGCCACGTGGCGCGGGTGAACGGCCTGGATGTGCTCCCGCAGGAAGGTGACATGAGCGATACCATCGTCCAACGGATGTTCGCCCTGGAGGGCGTGAGCGTCTTCTCGCAGAGCGACGTGGACGACATCGCCGCCATCGCGGAGGTGGCGCGCGAGCAATCCTTCAAGACGGGCCAGCGGCTCTACAGCCAGGGCGACCCGGGCGACGCGCTCTACGTCATCGTCGAGGGCGCGGTGGACGCGTTCCGCAACGGCGAGCACGTGCTGCGCTTCCAGGCGAAGGAGGCCATCGGCGAAGTGAGCCTGCTCGACGGCGCGCCCCGTCCCACGGACATGGTGGCCGCGGTGGACACGCGCGTGCTCGTCATCGACCGGCGCGACTTCCTGGACCTGCTGGCGGACCGGCCGGAGCTGCTCACCGGCTTCTTCCGCTCCGTGAGCCAGCAGCTCCAGAGCGTCATCGACCTGCCCGCCCGCCGCGAGGAGGGCCAGCGGCTGGAGCTGGGCGCGCCCCAGCAACCCCATGTTCCGCTGGAGGGCATTGGCGGCCTGCCCCCCGAAGGCAACGCGCCCTCCGACGTGTGAGTCAGTCCCCCGCGTCGTGCGCGGGCGGCGACTCGCCCTTCTTGAGCGCGGGCGGCTGCATCGGGTCCAGCCCGATGAGGTGCGACGAGGCCACCGGGATGAACGGCCGCGTGAAGCAGCGGAACGGCGGGATGCTGCCCACGAACCGCGTGAGCGCGAGCCCCGCGAAGACCCACGGCTGACGCTCCACTGCGGCGATGGGCGCGGCGACGGCCTCCGAGCGCCGCGCGAGCCCCGTCATCATCCAGCGCAGGGCCCCATGCGTGGGCAGCCGGCTCCAGGCGCGCACGAACCAGGGCGGACGGGTGACGGGCGCCATCCAGGCGCGGTCGCTCTTGGCGGCGGTGAAGACGATCAGCCACCAGAAGCCCCAGGCGCCGCTGAGGAGGGTGAAGGACTTCGGGAACCAGCACAGGGGGATGCACAGCAGCACCAGCGCGGGGAAGCCCATCACGAACAGCAGGAACGCCCTGATGCGGCGCTGGAGCTTGGCGCGCATCCACGGGACGTTGAGGCGCACGCGCGGGGCGATGTCGGGGTCCTCGGGGGGCACGCCGGTGGCGAGGCTGGCCTCGCGTGAGATGACCGTGTGGTAGTCGCGCGACAGGGCGACGACGATCCACTGCACCGCGCTCAACGAGCCGAAGAAGAGCGCCCAGAACTCCCAGCTGCCCAGGAGGAGGATGCCGTTGCGCACCTCCGGCGCGTCGATGTTGAAGCCCTTCTTCTGGGGCTCCTTCTGGATGCGGAGGCCCCTGGCCTCCTCCTGCGAGACGTCGACCGCGTCCCGGAAGGCGGACTCGACCTCCGTCTGGATGAAGTCGGTGAACGACTCTTCCTCGGCGTCCTCCGTGTCCGGGACCGCTTCCTCGGCCTGTTCCGCCGCTTCCGCGGCGACAGCGGCGGCTTCGTCCGGAGGCAGCTCGCCCTGCTTGCCAGAGTTGACGGCCTCATGGATGAGCGCGCTCAGCGCATTCTTCACGGCGGCCGCGTCCTCCTGCTCCGCGCCCTGGCCCTTCCGGGCCTTCAGCGCGGCCTCCAGCTCCTTCGCCCGCGCCTCGATACGGGCCTGCGCCCGCTCCTTCGCGGCACGCGTTTCAGCCGTCTCCGGCCGCTTCCTGCGCTCCTGCCCGTCGTACTCGTGGAAGGCCCAGCCCGCGCCGATGGCCAGCAGGAACGCCGTCTGGATCGCGGTCACCTTCACGTAGGTGGCGCGGACCGCCGGGTTCGCCAGGGTGACCCGGGCGACGTGGAAGGGCAGGGTCATGCCGTAGAAGAACTGGCGGACGCGGCCCTTGGGCAGGTGACCCTTCCTGGATTGGAAGTGCTCGGCGCCTTCGCGGACCTCGCCCCACAGCTCCGAGGCGAAGTTCCGGCCCCGGGAAGCTCCCTGGCCACTGGGAGACCTGCCGTCCTTCTCCTCTCCTAAAGGCTCGGAATCCTTGCCTTTCATGCCCGTCATTGCGTCACGCTACCACGTCGGGGATGTGCTAAAGGCCCGGCCGTGAACCCGAACCTCCTCTCGCTGCGTCCCTTCCGTCGTCCTACCCGCCAGCTCACGCTGTCGTCCGGCGCGCTGGTCCTCGCCCTGGGAGCCCTCGCGGGTTGTGAGAAGACTCCCCCGCCGGCTCCGGCCACGCCTCCCGCCGCCGAGCCCGCGAAGCCCGCCGTGCCCAATGAAGTGACGGTGCTCGTCACCGGCAACGCCCGTGGCCAGCTCCTGCCCGTTGAAGGCAAGGGCGGCGCCGCGGAGCTGATGGGCCGCTGGGTGAATGATGAAAAGCACTGTGCGGGTCCGCTGAAGGACGGCCAGGCCACCTGCCCGGATGCCGGCACGCTCGCCCTGACGACGGGCGACCTGTGGACGGGCCCGGCCATCTCCTCCTTCTTCCTGGGTGCTCCGACGGCCGAAGTGATGGGGCACATGGGCTATGCGGCCTCCGCGCTGGGCAACCACGAGCTGTCGTACGCCAAGGATTCCTTCCTGAAGAACCGCGCGGCCGGGGGCTTCCCCTTCCTGGCAGCGAACCTGAAGGTGACGGACGCGTCGCTGGCCAAGGACCTGTCCATGCCCGCGTTCCAGGTCTACGAACGCCGGGGCCTGAAGATTGCGGTGGTGGGCCTGACGTCGCAGAAGACGGTGCGCACGGCGATGTCCGGCCGCGCGGAAGGCCTGGAGATCACGCCCAACGAGGACGCGCTCAACGCGGCCATCCCCGAGGCGCGCAAGGCGGGCGCGGACGTGGTGGTGGTGCTGGCGGACCAGTGCCCCACGGACCTGCAGCCGGTGCTGGCGAAGCACGCGGACTGGAAGGTGTCGCTGGTGGCCGGCGGCCGCTGCGGCACGGACGCCCCGGCCGTGAAGACGGAAGGTGACACCACGTACGCGTCGCTGGGCCGCGGCTTCGAGTCGTACCTGCGCGCGCAGTTCAAGTTCGACCCGGCGAAGGGCGCGGGCCAGAAGGTGACCGGCGTGGACACGAAGGTCGTCCAGGTGTCGGGCGGCACGCCGGACGCGGAGACGGCGAAGCGCATTGCCGAATGGCAGACGAAGGTGGATCAGGCGCTGGGCCGGAAGATCGGCTTCACCCAGGCGGGCATCCCGCTGGACTCGCCGCTGATGGCGAAGTGGGTGGCGGGCGCGGTGCGCTCGCAGCTCAACACCGACGCGGCCATCCTCAACAAGGGCGGCATCCGCAACGGCCTGCCGAAGGGTGACGTGACGCTGGGCAGCGTGTACTCGGCGCTCCCGTTCGAGAACTCGCTGCTCACCGTGAAGCTCAAGGGCGAGGACCTGGCCAAGCAGCTGGCGAACCCGGACGCGCTCGTGGCCGGCTTCACCCAGGCGGGCAAGGGCAAGTTCAAGGACGCCCAGGGCAAGCCGCTGGATCCGAAGAAGGAGTACACCGTGGCCACGGTGGAGTACCTGTACTTCGGCGGTGACGGCTTCGACTTCGAGAAGCTGGACTCGGACCCGGAGGAGACGGGCATGGCGTGGCAGACGCCCGTCGTCGAGTGGACCGAGGCCCAGGCCTCCTCCGAGAAGAAGCCGCTCGAGAAGCTGGTCAAGTAGCGCTTCCCGAGGTCCTGAAGCACCGGGGCGCCGGAGTCCTCCCTCGAAACGGGGAGGGCGGCCGGCGCCTCGCTGTTTCCGGCGCTCGGCTAGAGTGGGCGCATGGAGATGGCGGAGTTCATCGAGACGCGGCGGCCGCGCTGGCAGCAGCTGGAGACGCTGCTGGACAAGTCCGAGGGCGAGGGGCTGCGCAGGCTGAGCCTGGACGAGGCCCGCTCGCTGGGGAAGCTGTACCGCGCCGTCTCCAGCGACCTGTTGTGGGTGCGCGCGCGCAGTGGCTCCGCGGACGTGAGCGCGTACCTCAACGACCTGGTGGGCCGTGCGTACGCGCTGACGTACCCGGGCCGCCGTCCCCGGTTCGCGGACGTGTGGGCCTTCATCGCGCGGGGCTTCCCGGCGCTGCTGCACCACGAGTGGCGCATGTACGTGGCGTCCGTGCTGCTGTTCCTGGCGGGCGCGGGCTTCGGCTACGTGGGCATGGTGGTGGATCCGGACGCGGCGCACTACCTGGTGCCGGAGCAGCACCTGAACCTGGATCCGGTGAAGCGCGCGGCGGACGAGGCCGCGGGCAAGGGGCTGTCCGTGGAGGAACAGGCGCAGTTCTCCTCGTTCCTCTTCACGCACAACATCCAGGTGGCCTTCCTGGCGTTCGCGCTGGGCATCACGCTGGGGCTGGGCACGGCGGTGATGCTGTTCACCAACGGCCTGTTCCTGGGGGCGCTCGCGCAGGTGTACGCGGCGAAGGGGATGACGGGGTGGTTCTGGGCGTGGATTCTCCCGCACGGCATCCCGGAGATTTCCGCCATCTGCATCGCGGGCGCGGCGGGGCTCGTCATCGCGCGGGGCATGGTGGCGCCGGGTGGGTTGTCTCGCGGGCAGGCGCTGCGCAAGGAGGCGGTGACGGCGGTGAAGCTGCTGTTCGGCACGCTGGTGCTGTTCGTGCTGGCGGGCTTCATCGAAGGCACGGTGTCGCAGATCCATCCGCCGAAGCTGTCGGTGGCCTTCAAGATTTCGTTCGCGCTCACGGTGGGGACGGGCGTCTACGCGTACCTGCTGTCGGACTGGGTGCGCGGCCGGCGGAGTGAGGGATGAGCGGGCCGGACCTGGCCGTGCCTCCGTTGCCGCGCGAGCCGGAGGTGCTGATTGAATGCCCGCGCTTCTCCATGGTGAAGCGGCGCGCGGATGGTTCGGTGGACTTCGTGTCGCCGCTGCCGTGTCCGTACAACTACGGGTCCATTCCGGGTCTGCTGTCGGATGACGGGGACCCGCTGGACGCGGTGGTGCTGGGGCCGCGGCTGTCCCAGGGCCAGCGCGTGCGTGTGCCGGTGGTGGCCGTGCTGGGCTTCATCGACGCGGGGAAGGGCGACCCGAAGGTGGTGTGCGGGACGCACCCGATGACGGCCTCCGAGCGCGCGGGACTGGAGCGCTTCTTCCGCGTCTATGCGTTGTTCAAGCGGGGTTTGCACCGCGTGCGCGGCGACGTGCCCGACACACGCTTCGTGGGCTGGCTGCGCGAGGGTGCCTAGTCGAGCGCCTTGGTCATCTTCAGGACCCGGTTCCGCTTGAGCCCATGCTCGATGGGCCCCACCCACTGTTCCGGCTGGAATCCCACGCGCTCCCAGAAGCGGCGTCCGGCCGTGTTGTGCTCCACCACCGCCAGCCGCAGCAGCCGGCCGCCGTGGGCTCGCACGTGGGCTTCGTAGGCGCTGAGCACGGCTTCGCCCCGGCCCTGTCCCCGGGCCTCCGGGGCGAGGAGCAGCAGGCCGATGTACCACTCACCCTGTGCCGGGAAGTCGCGCAGCGCTTCGAGCACCCCCGCGAGGCCGCCTTGCGCGTCCCGGAGGGCGATGAGGTGGGCCTGGCCAGGGGCGAGCCCTGGCGGCCGTTCACTCGGGATGTTCCGGGCCTGATCCGGTAGCGCGGGCCGGCCGTAGACGAGCTGGTGGTAGTCCTCGCAGCGGTCGAGGAGTGGTTGCAGGACGTGCGTCTCGCTGTCGCCTACCAACTCCGCAGAGAGGTCCGCCGTCCCGAACATGCTGCCTCCTACAGGACGCCGCGCGCCTTGATGTCGAGATACCGGTTCACCGCCGCGAGGCTCAGCTCATCCGGTGCCACGTCCAGCATCTGCACGCCGCCCCTGCTCACGCGGGCCTTGAGCACTTCGCGGTCCGTGAGCAGCTCCGATGCCACCGCGTGCTGGAAGGCCTCCTCGGGGCCTGAAGGCGGCGTGCGCAGGAGCTTCTGGAGCGCCGTGTCCTTCACGGACAGGCACAGCGGGACGTGGCGGCGGGCCAGCCGGTGCAGCGGGGCCACCAGCGTTCCGGCCTGCTCCTCGTCGAGGAAGTCCGTGAAGACGCACAGCAGGCTGCGCCGGTTGAGGCGCACGTTCAGCTCCTTGAAGAGCGCCAGGTAGTCCACGTACGTGAGGCTGGGCGTCGCGGAGTAGAGCGTGTCCACCAGCTTGCGGTACTGGCCCCGGCCCGCCGCGGGCGGCAGGTAGGCCTTCACTCCGTCAGCGAAGAGCGCCAGTCCCACGCGGTCTCCGTTGCGGATGGCCACGAAGGCGAGGAACAGCGCCGCGTTCACCGCGTGATCCAACTTGGTGAGGCCGTCCACCTGCGCCGCCATGGAGCGCCCGGCGTCCACGCAGATGATCAACGCCTGCGAACGCTCCGACTCCAGCACCCGCGTCACCGGCCGGCCCCGGCGCGCGGTGGCCTTCCAGTCGACGTCGCGCACGCTGTCGCCCTGGGCGTAGTCGCGCAGGCGCGCGAACTCGCTGCCCTGGCCGTCGCGCCGCAGCTGCCGCAGGCCCAGGTTCACCAGGTCCAGCGCCGCGCCCGACAACAGCAGCCTCCGCGCGCCTCGCAGGTCCGGGTACACCGACACGCTGCGCTCGGCGGGGAAGGCCCGCTCGTGCGAGACGAGTCCCAGCGGGCCTCGCACGCGCACGTGAATGGCGCCGAAGCTGAACTTGCCTCGCTTCGAGGGCGTGGCCCGGTACACCCACTGCGTCTGGCTGTCCGGCGTGAGGCGCAGCGTGGCCTCCGAGGGCTCGGTGGTGAACGAGGCGGGCGCGTCGTCCTTCACGCGCACCTCCACCGTGCCGCCGCCCCGGTGCACCAGCCGCAGCTCGACCCGATTGGCCACGCCCACGTTGAGGCGCTCCGGCAGCAGGCGCTCCACCTCCAGCCGCACGCGGCGGGCCTGGAGGAAGTCGAACGCCGCCAGCGCCACGGCCAGCGCGTCCAAGGCCAGCACCGCGCCGCCCAGGCCCGGAAAGAAGCCCGCCAGCGCCATGGGCAGCGCGAGCAGGGCGAGCAGCCCCCACAGGCGCTCGGAGGGAATCACCGGGGGACCTCGACGCCCTGGACCACCTCGCGCAGCACGTCCGCGGGCGTGGCCCCGTCCAGCTCCGCGTCCGGCGACAGGAGCAGCCGGTGGCGCAGCACCGGGCCCACCAGGAAGCGCACGTCGTCCGGGGTGACGAAGTCGCGGCCCCGCAGCGCCGCCAGCGCCTTGGACGCGAGCAGCAGGTGCACGCCCGCGCGGGGGCCGGCTCCCAGGCGGATGTTGGGGGAGCTGCGCGTCGCCGCCACCAGCTTGCGGATGTAACCGAGGACCGGCTGCTCCACGTTGACGGTGTTGAGCGCCGCGCGCGCCTGGAGCAGGTCGTCCTTCGTCACCGCCGCGTTCACGCCCGCGCGCGCCAGGTCGCCCGCGTCGAAGCCCCGGTGCACGGACTCGAGGATGGCGTCCTCCTCCTCCGGCGCGGGGTAGCCCACGTCGATCTTCAACAGGAAGCGGTCCAGCTGCGCCTCGGGCAGCGGGTACGTGCCTTCCGATTCCACCGGGTTCTGCGTGGCGAACACCGTGAACATGGGCGACAGCTGGAGGTTCTTGCCCTCCAGCGACACGGCGCGCTCCTGCATGGCCTCCAGCAGCGCGGACTGCGTCTTCGCCGGGGCGCGGTTGATTTCGTCCGCCAGCAGCAGGTCCGTGAAGATGGGCCCCCTCGCGAGCACGAAGGCCTGCGACTTCAGGTCGAAGACGCTGGTGCCCAGGATGTCCGCGGGCATCAGGTCCGGCGTGAACTGGATGCGCTTGAAGTCCGCGCCCACGCTGCGCGACAGCGCCTTGGCCATCAGCGTCTTGGCCACGCCGGGCACGCCCTCCAGGAGGATGTGCCCACCGGCCACGAGCCCGCAGAGCATCAGCTCCAGCGGTTCGTCCTGCCCGACCACGGCCTTGCGCACCTCCGAGAGGACGCCCTCGCGGATGGCGTTCGCGGACCGCACGGCGTTGCCGCTGTCCGGGAAGGGAGGAGGGGAGAAGGGCGGGGCGTTCATGAGGTTCCGGGGCGGTGCCGGCCGGTGCCGGCGGGGTGGATGCGCTCGCGCACGAGCGCGGCGGAGGTGGCGAGGTCCTGCAGGTCCGCGTCCCTCTGGACGTGCTCCGCCTTGTGGGCCACGTCGAGCAGCCCGTTCGCCAGGTCCTGGCGGCCGCGCGTGCGCAGCCCTTCCGCGACGGCGGCGGCGGTGGAGTGCGAAGGCAGGCCCGCGAGCGGTGCCAGCTGCTGCGTGAGGCCGCGGGAGATCAGCCCCGCCGCGAAGCCGTGGTGCTGGCCCTCGCGGTACAGGCGGCTCATGGCGAAGAGGGCGTCCGTGGCGCCCACGCGCATGGACTCGGACGGAGGCAGGGGCCGGCCGAAGCGCTTCAGCGCGCCCGCCCACAGCACCACGCCCAGGAGCAGCTGCGCGACGGCGAAGTGCAGACCGTATCTGCGCGCGAAGTCCACGAGCGATCGCTCGTTGGTGAAGCCGTGGTGGAACTCGTCGAAGGCGAAGGGGCCGGGGCCCATGGCGCCCAGCGCGCTCAGCCAGAACTGCGCGTTGTCCGCCCGCGTGAGCGCCGGGTTCATCGCGAGCTCGGGGGCGCCCACCACCAGCACCCGGCCCAGGCCCGCTGGAATCACCGCCGCCACGGGGAAGCCCAGGCGCTCATCCTCCAGCACGGTGATGGCGCCCTCCGGGAGCCGGAGGTAGGCCTGGACCTTCGCCTCCACGCGCTCCACGCCCAGCGTGTACGGCGTGGGCAGCGGAGGCACCAGCGTGCGCATGGGCAGCGTCACGTCCGCCTTGTCCAGCTTCACGCCCAGCTCATCCAGGAGCGCGTTCTCCCGCGAGCCCCAGGGCACGTACACGAGCGAGGCCCCGGCGCGGACATGGGCCAGCACGCGCTCCACCTCGGTGTCGTCCAGCTGCTGCGCGCGCAGGGCGTTGAAGCCCTGGTGCGGCGCCTCTTCGTCATTGACGCCCGCGTCCGGATCCGAGGCGAGCCGGGTCTGATCCGGATCCTCCTCGTGCGAGTCCTGGACCTCCACGGCGAGCAGCACCAGCGCGCCCTTGCCGGAGAGCAGGCGCAGGTCCGCCATGTTGCGCGTCACCGGCAGGCCGCTCTCCTGCGCGAGCAGGTACAGGGCGCGCGCGCCGTCCGGTTCCGCGCGGAAGGTGGACAGCGGATCCGCGAAGCCGCCGCGCTGGGCGCCCCGCACCAGGAACGCCCCCAGCACGCCCGCGAGGAGCAGGCTGCCCAGCACCAGCAACGGGAAGCGGTCACGCACCGGCGGCCTCCTGCGCGGGCGGCGCGGCGAGCAGCGGGGCGGTGATGGCGCGGAACTCGGTGTAGCCGTCGGCACCCACGGGCACGTTGCCGTACCAGGCGAAGTCGAAGCGGCGCGTCAGCTCGCGGAACGGGGCCTTCACCTCCGGGCGGCCCCGGAACGCGCGCAGGTAGTCCCAGTTGGACAGCGTCTCGTCGTAGTGGATGGCGCCGTCGCGGTGCAGGCGCGACAGGAGCGCGAGGTACAGGTTGCGCACCGCCTCGCGGTACTCGCCCTTCGCGGCCAGCGCGTCCGCCAGGTGCGCCCAGCCTTCTGGCGGACGTGACAGCGCATGGTTCGCGCTGCCTGCGAGCGCCGCCGCGTCCACGGTGCTCACCTCCAGCGCCGGGCCCGTGTCCGCGCGCTTGCGCTTGAGGATGCTCACGACCACCACCCCCAGCACCGCCAGCGTCAGCGCGACCAGCATCACGACGAGGGCGTTCGCCGCCGCGCCGCCGCTCACGGGCAGGGCCGTGTCCCGCGACCGGGGCTCGGGGTTGTGGCGCTTGAAGAAGTCGCGCAGCCACGCGCCCAGCTTGTCGATGAAGCGGCGCCACCAGCTGGACTCCGGCGGAGGGACCTCTTCCTCCTTGGGTTCGGCCGGGGCCTTCTCCGGGCGCTCCTGGAACTCCGGCCGCGCGAGGATGGCCCGCGCCCGGTCCGTCGCGGCCCTCGCGTCCGCGCGCGCCTGGGCCTCGGCCGTGGCCGTCACCTGCGTGAGGCCCTCCTCCAGCGTCACACCCGCGCTCTCGCAGTCCTCATCGTCGAACGCCTGCTGCTCCAGGCGGCGGACGAAGCGCTCCAGCTTGATGGCTTCTCGCGCGTCCAGCGCGTCGAAGTCCTTCAGCGCCGGGCCCTCCACGAGTTCCGGCAGCTCGCACTCCGTCGCGACCTTCACCAGCCGGGCGCGCACGGCCTTGCGGTCCACGGGCTCGGCTTCCACCGTCGCGGGGGTGGCGACGAGCAGGCCCGTCACCAGCATCAGGGCCGCGGCCACGCCCTTCGACGCGAGGCTTCCGCGCTGCGTGCTCCGCTCCGGCAGTTGCTGCACGGCGGCCAGCAGGTCCAGGCCCTCCTGCCGCACGCGCCCGTCCACCAGCAGCAGCGTGGCGGTCGCCGCGCGCAGGGGCTCGAAGAGGGCGAACGTCGTCGCCACCAGGAACACCAGCCACGGCGGGTTGTCCAACGACGCGAACCGCTCCGCGAACGTCAGGTCGATGCCCACGAGCTGACGCCCGAGGTACAACAGGAAGTTGAGCCCCACGTGCAGGTTGAAGAACACCAGCACCTGCACGCCCATCAGCCAGCGCACCACGAGCGCCGTCCCGCGTGACGGGCCCAACAGCCGCGAGCCCGTGCCGTAGAGCTTCAGCGGGCTGCCCCGGCCCTGCATCGTCGCCGCGTAGCCCACGCTCTGCCCCGCCAGCAGCACCAGCGCGATGCCCAGCGAGAACGTCAGCGTCACCACGTTGAAGATGGCCAGGTACGCCACTGCGATGAACAGGCTGGGCAGCCGCCCCAGCGCCGCGCGCAGGGACTGGCGCACGGACGGTTCCGCCTTCGCGCCCAGCAGCACCTCCTGCACGTAGTGGCACGCCGCGCCCTGGCCCACGCCCCGCAGGAACCACGCGAGCGTCACGTACAGCGCGGGCAGGGTGGGGGAGCGGCCGTGATCCACGGCGTCCCACAGGTGCAGCAGCGCGGCCACCACCGCCGCGCCTCCGGGCAGCGTGAGGGCCCACACGCCCGCGTCGCGCGCGCACAGCCGCAGCGCCGCGTCCATCAAGGCCACCGGACCCCGGGGGCGCAGTTCCAAGGCGGAGACGGCCATCGCGCTAGCTCACCGCGTGCGCGGCCAGCAGCACGCCGCCCCACACGAGCACGACGCCCAGCAGCGCGAGCACCACGTGCGCCACGCTCCACTCGCGCCGGGGTGGCGGCCCCTCCAGCGCCTTGCGGCGCGTGTCGAGGCAGCTGGCGCAGCGGTTGATGCCCTCGAACTGCGTGGTGCACTCGCGGCAGATGACGCGCCGGCACTCCACGCAGACGCCCAGGCCCGCGCGGTCCGGGTGGTAGTGGCAGCGGCCCGAGCCCTGAATCATGCGCTCACCTTACGCAATCCAGGGCTCGCCACACCACCCCCGCGCGGGCGGGCACGGCCTACATCTCGTCGAAGAACTCGTCGTTGTAGGTGTACCGGCCGAGCCGTTTGACGAGCGCCTCCATGGCCTCCACCGGCTTCACGGCGAAGAGCATCTGCCGCAGCTTCTTCACCTTCTCGTACTCGCGCAGGGTGAAGAGCTTCTCCTCCTTGCGCGTGCCGGACTGGGCGATATTGATGGCCGGGAAGACGCGCTTCTCCGCGAGCAGGCGGTCCAGGGTGACCTCGGAGTTACCCGTGCCCTTGAACTCCTCGAAAATCACTTCGTCCATGCGGCTGCCGGTGTCGATGAGCGCCGTGCCGATGATGGTCAGCGAGCCCGCCTCTTCCGTCGCGCGCGCGGCGCCGAAGATGCGCTTGGGGCGCTCCAGGGCGCGGCTGTCCACGCCGCCCGTCATGGTGCGGCCGGAGCTGTCGACCTCCTTGTTGTAGGCGCGCGCCAGGCGGGTGATGGAGTCCAGGAGGATGACGACGTCCTTGCCGGACTCCACCAGCCGGCGTGCGCGCTCCAGCGCGAGCTCCGCGACCTTGAGGTGGTCACCCGTGGGCCGGTCCGAGCTGGAGGCGATGACCTCCGCCTTGATGCTCCGGCGCATGTCCGTCACTTCTTCCGGGCGCTCGTCGATGAGCACCACCATGACGTGGCACTCCGGGTGGTTCTGGATGATGGCCTGGGCGATGCGCTGGAGCATGATCGTCTTGCCCGTCTTGGGCGGGGCGACGATGAGCGCGCGCTGACCCTTGCCGATGGGCGCGATGAGGTCCAACACGCGCGTGACCATCTCCTTGTGGCCGTTCTCCAGCTTCAGCCGCTCGGTGGGGTCCACGGAGGTGAGGTCCGCGAAGTGGGGCAGCCGGGGCGCGCCGTCCAGCGGGCGGCCGTCCACCGTGTCCACCTTCTGGATGACGCCCTTGTGGCCGCGCATCTGCGCGAACGCGGTGAGGTACTGGCCCTGCCGCAGGCGCAGCTTCTGCACCAGGTTCTTGGGCAGCTCCGGGTCGTCCGGCGACGCCAGGAGATTCCGCTTCACCTGACGCAGGAACGCGTTGGGGCCCTTGGCCTCCGTGTCCAGCACGCCCTCCACGGGCGCCAGGTTCTGCTGCGGCGCGCCCTGCTGTCCGCCGCCGCGCTGCTGCTGCTGATGCCGGTTGTGCTCATGCCGCGGCTGTTGCTGCGGCGGCGGTGGCTGACCGCCGTCCTGCGGGCGGTGCTCCTGGCCCTGCGGCTGGCCGCCGCCCTGGGGCTGCTGCTGTTGCTGCTGCGCCTGGCGCTGGCGGTACTGCTCCAGCTCCTGCGGCGTCAGGAAGACCTGGACCTGCTGCCCGTCCGGGCCCGCCGTCATGCGGTAGGCCTGGCCTTCCGGGGTGAAGTGCACCTGCGCGCCACGACGGCGGCGGCGGCGGCGGCGGCGGCGGCCGCCCTGGCCGGGGGCTCCAGGGGCGCCGTTCTGGGCAGCGCCCCCCGCGGAGGCGTCACCCTCGTCGGGGCCCTCGTCGCCCTCGTCGTCACCGCCGTCGTCGTCCGCCTCGGGGGGCGGAGGGGGACGACGACGGCGGTGACGACGAGGGCGACGAG
>NZ_RAWM01000141.1 GCF_003668875.1 Corallococcus interemptor
GGCGGGGAATGTTCGTCTGGGTGGGGTCCAGGGTGGGCACCGAGCGCGCGCTCTGCACCGCGCGGCGCTTCTCCTCCTGGGCCGCCTGCATGCGCGTGCGGCCCTCCTGGATGCGCTGGAGCAGCGACTGGGACGCGGCGGAGTCCACGCTGTCCGCGGGCACGCGCTTCAGCTGCGCTTCAATCTCACCGATGGAGGGGTCCAGGTACGCCTCGTCCAGCTTCTGGCCGTAGAGCGCCGTCCAACGGCTGCTGGCCTGGGCGAAGTCGGGCGAGGGCGGCGCGGGCGAGCGGCTGCACCCGGCGGCGAAGAGGAGGGCTGCGAGACCAAGGCCCATGAAGGGCCGCTTCGGACGGAGGACCTGGGGGCGCACGGCCCCGGTTTATGCCACCTTCCGTCCGGCCGCGCCCCTTTTCCGCACGGGGCGCGCCGTCGTGCCTACACGCCCAGGAACAGGCGCTTGCCGAAGTTGAGCGCCAGGTCCGCGTCGAAGATCTTCTGCGCGGAGGTTTCGATGTCGTACTCCACGCGCAGGTACTCCACCGTGCGCGCGTCCGTGTCGCAGATGACGAAGCAGGCCCGGTTGTCGTAGTCGCGCGGCTGGCCCACGCTCCCCACGGACACGATGTACTTGTAGCCCTTGCGCAGCACGAACTTCTGGGCCACCACGTCGTTCACCTCGCCGTTGCCAATGGCGAACGCGCGGCACAGGTGGCTGTGGCCAATGAAGGTCACTTCCGGCAGCTCCGCCACGTACGGCGTCAGCTCCCGCGCCTGCTCCAGCGCGAAGATGTACTCGTACGCCTTCGGGTCGATGGGCGAGCCGTGGCAGAAGCCCACCTCCCCAATCCGGTACGTGTACGGGAGGCTGCGCAGCCAGGCCAGGTTCTCGTCGGAGATGACGTTGGCGCTCCAGTCGAGCGCGTGCCGGGCGGCGTCGTAGTAGTACGAGTAGTCCATCCGCCCCGCCACCGCCGCGTCGTGGTTGCCCAGCAGCGTGATCTCCGCCACCGAGCGCACCAGCTCACAGCAGGGGTTGGGGGACGCCCCGTAGCCGACGATGTCCCCCAGCGACACGAAGCGGTCCACCTTCTGGTGCTCCGCCACCCTCAGCACCTCCGTGAGGGCCTCGATGTTGGAGTGGATGTCGGAGATGACGGCGATGCGCATGGGAACCCTAGGGGTGGGTTTGCTGCTGGGAGATGATGCGCCGCAGACTCGTCAATGCGTCCGCGTCCAACGCTTCGAATCTCAGGCCCATGCCGGGAGGCCGGCCGGACGGCTGCTCTTCCTGACGCAACCACACGACCGTGGCCTGGGCCTGCAACTGCGTGTCCGTCGCCTGCTGGGTGAGCCGCACCTGCGCACGCGTCCCCGCCGCCAGCGGGGTGCTCGTCCTGACGAAGAGGCCACCCTCGCTCAGGTTGGCGATGCGTGCATACAGGGTCACGTTCTCACCCTCGCACCAGCAGCGCAGGAGGGTGCCGACCCGCGCGTGCTTTCGATTTTCGCTCAACCCGGGGGGACCTCCCGACGTGGCAGCTTCCCGTCCACGCCGGCGCTGAAAAAGGACGTCCGCACCGGATTTATTCATCCACTGCGTCCGCTCGAGCCTAGGAAGGGTGGGCGCGGCCCGTCAAGTTCCACACCGGGTCCTCCCTCTTCCACCCAACGCTCCCCTACCCGCCCAGCGGGCCCAGGTCGTCGAAGTGGGTGAGCTTCTTGAACTCGGCGAAGCGGGCGTGGATCTCCGGGCGCTGCACCTCGCGCAGGCGCTCCAGGCTGAACTTCTCCACGGTGAAGGAGGCCATCACGCTGCCCATGACCATGGCCTTGCGCAGCACCTGCTGATCCACCTTGCCGCCGGAGCTGGCCAGGGTGCCCATGAAGCCGCCGGCGAAGGTGTCACCCGCGCCGGTCGGATCGAAGACCTCCGACAGGGGGAACGCCGGGCAGGCGAAGATGTGGTCGTGGTCGAAGAGGAGCGCGCCGTGCTCGCCGCGCTTGATGACCACGCGGGACGGGCCCATGGCCAGGATGGCGCGGGCGGCCTTCACCACGTTGTGCTCGCCGGACAGCTGGCGGGCCTCCGCGTCGTTGATGAAGAGCAGGTTCACGCGCTGGAGCGTCTTGAGCAGCGCCGGACGGCTGCCCTGGATCCAGAAGTTCATCGTGTCCGCGGCCACCAGCTTGGGCGCCTTCACCTGGTCCAGCACGCGCGACTGGAGCTCCGGGTGGATGTTGCCCAGGAAGACGTAGGGCGTCTCGCGGTAGGCGGCCGGCAGGTTCGGGGAGAAGGACTCGAAGACGTTGAGCTGGGTGTCCAGCGTCTGCGCCTCGTTGAGCTCCCAGCCGTACTTGCCCTTCCAGCGGAAGGTGCGGCCGGCCTCGCGCGTCAGCCCCTCCAGGTCGATTCCGCGCCCGCGCAGGAACTGCAGGTGCGACTCCGGGAAGTCCTCGCCAATCACCGCCACCAGCTGCACGGGGCCGAAGAAGGACGCGGTGGTGGAGAAGTAGGTGGCGGAGCCACCCAGCACGTCCTCCTTCTTGCCGAAGGGCGTTTCCAGCGAGTCCAGCGCGATTGAACCGACGACGAGAAGAGACATGGAGGCTTCTTCCTGGGGGTGACCCGGCGCGGGGACGACATCGCGTCAGGGCACGGCGCATTCCAGGGGAAACCCCGTGCCCGTGCCGGGTACGACACCTTCCCGGCAACGTCAAGGGGACAACGGTCTAGAAGGCCGGAACGCCGATGGTGGTGATGAGGGCCTTCAGGTCGTCGTCGGTGAAGAAGAAGCCCGCGCCGAAGAAGAAGTCGCGGCCGGCGATGAGGCGCCGGGTGGCCGCGTCGCGCTGCCGGGCGTTGAGGATGTCGTCCATGCCCGCCATGACGTACACGTGGTCGAACGCCTGGGCCTTCAGCATGCCACGCAGGCGAGGGTAGCGCAGCTCGTCCGCCGTGAAGTTGAACGCGTCCATCTTCAGGGTCAGCACGTCGTCGAAGAGGTGCAGGTCCGCGCCCACGCCGCCCGTGGATTCGATGAGGCCCACGCGCAGGGTGGTGAAGTAGTAGCGCTTGGCGAACTGGAGGCTGACCTTGAAGGACTCCTTGGTCACCTTCTGCGTCTGGATGACCGGGTCGCCCTCGGACGGCGGGTTCGTCTGGACCACCTGCGTGCTGACGGAGCCGCGCGGGTCGTCGATGATCTCCAGCAGGTAGTACTTGTCCGGCTTGGGGATGAGCTTCAGCGTCAGGCCGTTCTTCGACGCGCCCTGGGACACCAGGTAGCTGCTGAACAGGCCCACCTCCGTCTGGAGGGTGGAGAGGCGGGTGGCGAACTCGCTGACGTCGGTGACGGCCTCGGAGACGCGCTGGCCCAGCTGCTCGTCGGTGAGCAGCGCGCCCGCGGCGCCCTCGCCGTCCTTCACCTTGCGGGTGATGTCCTCCAGGTTGGCCAGGGTGTTGTCCAGCCGGCCCAGCGTCTGCTTGAGGCTGGAGACGCTCTCCTTGAACTCCCCTTCCCCGCTGCCCACGATGTTCTTGACGGTGCCCAGCACCTCGCGGACGTCCTGGGTGATGCGCTCCACGTTGGTGACGATGCGCGTCACCTCCGCGCCGTTGCCCTGGGTGATGGCGCGCACGTCGGAGGACACGCCCTCCACGTTCGCCATGATGGTGTCCAGGCGGTCCGTGTTGCGGCGCACCGTCGCGTCCACCGAGTCCGACAGGCGGACCAGGTTCTCCACGATGCGCTCCAGGCTGCCGGCGCCCTTCTCCCCGCCCAGCACCTCGCGCAGCGCGCCCGTCACCTGCTGGATGTCGGAAGTGATCTGCGACAGGGACTCGAAGACGGCCTCCACGCCCTGGGTGTCGATGACGCGGCGGATCTGCCCGCCGTTCTCCAGCTCCGGCGCCTGCTCCGTGCCGGGGTTCAGGTCCAGCAGGTAGTCGCCCAGGAGGGATTCCGAGCGCTTGGTGACCGCGGCGTCCTGCCGCAGGTCCACGCCCTTGCGGATCTTCAGCCAGATCTTCGCCCGGGTGCCCTCCAGGCTGATGTCGCTGATCTCTCCCACGGGAATGCCGGCGATCTGCACCCGGCCGCGCACCGCGAGGCCAGACGCGTCCCGGAAGTAGGCCCACACCTGCGTGGAGTCACGGTCGCTCAGGCCGCCCTTCTTGGCGAACAGCACGAACGTGATGAGGAATCCTCCGGCGGCGAGGACCAGCAGGCCAACACGGAAGGGCGTGACGAGCTTCTTCACCTGATGTGACTCCGAGCGCTACCACCGGCCGCGCGCGACTCTAACGATTTGCATGCCGGGTGCCAGCTTTTCATGAAGGACTGGAATCCTTGGGGGACCGGCTTCCCCACCCCATGTCCTAGTTCTTGCCGAACCACGTCTGGAGGAAGACCTGGACGGCCGGGTGCTGGGACTGCCGCAGCTGCTCCGGCGGGCCGTGCTCCACGATGACGCCCTTGGACAGGAAGGCGATCTGGTTGGCCACGTTGAAGGCGGACGCGATGTCGTGGCTGATGACCACGCTGGTGACGCCCAGCTCCTTCTGCGCGGTGAGGATCATGTCGTCCACGGAGTCCGTGGTGATGGGGTCCAGGCCGGTGGTGGGCTCGTCGTAGAGGACGACCTTGGGGTCCAGCACCACGGCGCGCGCCAGGCCCACGCGCTTGCGCATGCCGCCGGACAGGTCCGCGGGGAAGCGGTCCTCCACCGCGCGCTTGAGGCCCATGAGGTCCAGGCGCTTCCTCACCTGGACGCGGATCTCGTCCTCGGACAGCTTGGTGTGCTGGCGCAGCGGGAAGGCGACGTTCTCGAACACCGTCATGGAGTCGAAGAGCGCGGCGGCCTGGAACACCATGCCGAAGCTGCGGCGGACCTGCTGCAGGCCCTCCACGCCCATGGGGACGATGTCCTGCCCGTCGACGATGACCTTGCCGCTGTCCGGCTTGAGCAGGCCGATCATGTGCTTCATCAGCACCGTCTTGCCGGAGCCGGAGCCGCCCAGGATGACGCAGGTGCTGCCCGCGGGCACGGTGAGGTTGATGCCGGTGAGGACCTTGTTCCCCGCGAACGTCTTGTGCAGGTCCACGATGTCGATCATGGCCCGCTCGGAGCCGGGCGGAGTCGGGGCGTTCATCAGTGCATCAACATGCCGACGATGAAGTCGAGGATGAAGATGGACAGCGCGCTGGCGACCATCGCCTCGGTCGTCGCCTGGCCCACGCCCTTGGCGCCGCCGGACGCGTTGTAGCCCTTGAAGCAACAGATGAGGGCCACGGCGAGGCCGAAGATGGCGCCCTTGATCAGCCCCTCGTAGACGTCGGCCGGGGCCATCCACTGCTGGGTGCGGGACAGGAACGTGCCGGGGGAGATGCCCAGGCCGAAGACGGCGACCACGTAGGCGCCCGTCATGCCCGTGGTGTTGAAGAGCATGGTGAGCGCGGGGACCATGAACAGGCCCGCGAGCACCCGGGGCACCAGCAGGTACTGCACCGGGTTGACGGCCATGGTCTCCAGCGCGTCCACCTGCTCGGTGACGCGCATGGTGCCCAGCTCCGTGCACATGGCGGAGCCGGCGCGCATGGTGACCATCAGCGCGGCGAACACGGAGGCCAGCTCTCGCGTGAGCGTCAGGGCCACCGTGGGCCCCACCAGGCTCTCCGCGTCGAAGAGGGCGAACGCCGTGGACGTCTGGAGGGCGAACACCATGCCGGTGAAGGTGCCGGTGAGCCCCACGATGAAGATGGAGCCCACGCCCACGAAGTCCAGCTGGGTGAAGAGGTTGTGCAGCCGGAACGGGCGGCGCACGCTCCAGCGGAAGACATCCAGGCCCAGGGCGACCACGCCGCCAATGCTGCTGACGACGTCGATGATGCCCTTGCCGAGGCCCTCCACCGACTGAGTGAAGGCGCCGGTGAACCGGTTGGGTTTGCTGGGGGTCTCGGTGGTCATGCGTTCAGGCGGGCGACTCTACGTGCTCCGGAACGCCGCACAAGGGAAGTGAGCGCCGGGCCATCCCACCCCCACCTCCATCGGCTGGTTGGCCGGTGGGCTCCCACGCGGCACGCGGGTGGGATGCGATGGGACTTCCTCCGCCAGGGGTCGGCCGTTATGTTGCGCGGCCCTCTTTACTTCCACGCCCGGCGCGCCCTGTGGGGAGTTGCCGGGCCAGAGCGACACGACAGCATGGCTACTCAGAAGGTCGGCGGCGAGGTGGATGCCCAGTGCACCCGCTGCAAGATGAATCTGGCGCACACCATCCTCGCGATGGTCGGTCCCAAGATCGTGCGCGTCCGCTGCAACACCTGCGGCGGGGACCACGCGTTCCGGGGCGCCGCGGGCGTCACGGACCGCCCCACCAAGGCCTCCACCACCCGCGCGCCCCGCGCCGCCTCCAGCACTCCCCGCGCGGAGAAGGTGATCATCTCCTTCGACGAGCAGCTGGCGGGCAAGGACATCGCGAGCGCGCCCAAGTACAGCCCCAAGGACACCTACAAGGTCGACCAGGTGATCCACCACCCGACGTTCGGCGTGGGCCTGGTGACGGCGGTGCGCGGCGACAAGGTGGACCTCACCTTCCGCTCGGACACCAAGACGCTGGTGCACGGCCGCGGTGGCCCGCCGACGGACAAGCCCGCCTTCAGCCCGCCCACGACCAGGCAGTCGGGCCCGGCGGACAAGCCCATGGCCGAGCTGCCTTCGGACGCGGAGTTGGACGCGCTCCCTGAGACTTCCTTGCCTTCCGGGGATTGACCTGGAGGCAGGAGCGGCGGTCAACTGGGGCGCTGGGTTTCCCGTATGCGTCCGCCGCTCCAACTCGCTGTCTGCCTCTTCGTGCTGGGTGCCGCCGTCGCGCGCGCGGAACCGCCGGAGGTGGAGGCGACGCCCGGGCGCGTGGTGCTCGGGCAGGACGCGACCGTGGAGGTGCGGGTGCGGGTGCCCAAGGGCGCCGGCCCCGTGCGCGCGGCGGCCTCCTCCGGCACCTGGGCCCAGGCGAAGCTGGAGGGCGGCGCCGAGCGCGTCTTCCACTGGACGCCTCCGCCGGTGCGCTATCCGCTGTGGGCGGTGCTCGCGTTCTGGGTGGAGGACGGCCGCGCGCCGGAGGTCACCACCGTGCGGCTGCCACTCCTGGGGCGCACCACGCTGGACGTGTCCACCGCGGCGGGCGCGGAGGTGGTGGTCGCGGTGGGCGACGCGAGATTCGGCCCGGTGAAGGCGGACGGGCATGGCCGCGCGCAGGTGCCCGTGGAGGTGCCTCCGGACGCGACGGAGGCGCGCGTGCTCGCGACGCGGGGAACGCTCACCACGGATCGCCGCGCGCCGCTGGAGGTGCCCGCCGCGCGTCCGCTCGTCGTCGCGCTCACGCCGGATCCGCTGCCCGTGGAGGGCGGTGGCTGGCTGATCATCGAAGGCGCCGGGGAGCGGATCACACCCTCGGAGCTGGCCGTGGTCGCGGAGGGCGCCACCGTGAAGCCGGAAGGCGCGCGCTACACGGTGCGGCCGCGCGCGGACGCGAAGGACGTGTCCGTCTCCGTGCGCTGGCGTGATGCGCCCACCAGGGACGCGGTGATGATCCGGAGCGCGGTGAAGCCCGCGGCACCCAAGGTGGAGCAGTTCGTGGAGGTCCCGACCACCGGCTCCATCTTCCCGGGGCATGGGGTCTGGCGTCCGGTGTCGTGGAATCCGTCGCTGTTCCTCCTGGGCGGCGCCGCGTTCGCGAGCGGCGCCAACGGTGGACCGCTGCTGGGACTGGGCGTGTCCGTGCCGCTGCCGGTGTGGCGCCACCGCGTGGCGGCGGAGGCGGAGGTGGGCCTGCGCCACGCGAGCCTGGATGGTCAGCAGGGAGACACCCAGGTGCATTCGCGTGTGTGGGGGATTCCCCTGCTTCTGTCCGCGCGGATCGCCCTTTTCCAGCAGGGCTCCTTTCAGCTGGACGGCCGTGCAGGCGGCGGAGCCCTGGCCTTGAGCCATCACCTGTCGACAGAAGGCATTGGGACCGGGGACGTCTTTCCTGCCGCCGTGGATGAGCGCAGAGTGCGCGCCATGGGATTCCTGGCCGCGCAGGGCGCCTATCAGCTGGGCCGCTTCAGCCTCCTCACGGAGGTGCGCGCGGCATTGGCGCCCGTGAAAACTCCGTCGCTGCGCGCCCAGCTGGGCGGCGTATCTGTATCCGCGGGGCTGAGGTTCTTCCCGTGATGCGCGCGGGCCTGGGCGCGGTGGGCCTGGCGGTGCTGGCGTGGGCCTGCGCGGGCGACCCCTCGGCGCTGCCCGCGCCCAGCATCGTCTCCGTGGAGCCGGCGACGCTGCCGGTGAACGCGAAGGACCAGGACGTCACGGTGCGCTTCGACGCGCGCTACGGCGTGGCCGTGGACTACGGCGCGCGGACGGTGGAGGCGCGCATGGGTTCAGGCCGCGTCTGGGTGGACGACAAGGAAGCGACGGTGACGCGCTTCGACCCGGAGGGCGTCGCCATCGCGACGGTGCCGAGGGGCCTGGGCGCGGGCGCGCACGCGATACGGCTGCGGCTGGACGACGGGCGCGAGGCGGTGGCCGAAAGGGCGCTCACCCTGCGCCCACCGGGGCAGGAAATCATCGACCCGCCCCTGCTCGAGGACGGGGGCGTGCTCATCGAGACCGACGCGGGGCCCATCCACGGGGGCTTCGACGGAGGGGTCGACACCGAGGATGGCGGAGTGCAGGTGGATGGGGGCCCCGGGCCGGACGTGCCCATGCGCGAGGGCGACATCACCGGGTTCTCCTTCGACGACATCGAAGGCACGCGCGTGAGCCGGACGTCCTTCGCCATCACCGTGCACGCGCAGGGGCCCCGGGCCGGGGACTTCCAAGGCTCGCTGGAGCTCTACGCGTCGCGCGGAAATGTGACGCCCGCCAAGATTGGCCCCTGCATCGGCGGCCTGTGCCTCGGGTTCGTTGCCCTGGACGCACCGGCGGGCAACGTGCGCCTCAGCGCCAGGGACAGCTTCGGCGCGACCGGCGAGTCCAACACGTTCCGCCTGGAGCCGTACAAGGAGTGAGGCGGCTCACCCCGCCGCGCGCAGCAGCTCCAGCGTGCGCTGCATGTCCGGCGGCAGCGGTGAATCCACCCCGCGCGCGGGCACCCCGGGAAGCGCGGGCCACTCCACGCGCGCGGCGTGCAGCGGCGTGCGGGTCAGGACTTCTTGAGCCCCCTGCCCTCCCAGGTCGCCCTCGGTGAGCGGGGCCTCGCGGCCGTACTGGTGGTCCACGAGCAGCGGATGTCCCAACGACAGCAGGTGCACGCGGATCTGATGCGTGCGGCCCGTCAGCGGCTCCGCCTCCACCAGGGACGCGCGCGCGAAGGTCTCCACCGGCCGCACCCGCGTGCGGGACGGCTTCGCGTCCGGCTCCTGGGGCCCGGCCACGCGCATGCGTCCCTTGCGGCCGGCGACGAGCGGCGCGTCCACCATCTGGGGCGCTTCCAGCCGGCCCTCCACCAGGGCGCGGTAGCGCTTGCGCACCTTGCCCGCCTCGAAGGCCTGGGACAGCGCGCGGTGCACGTTGGCATCCATCGCGAACACCAGCGCGCCGGACGTGTCGCGGTCCAACCGGTGCACCACGTAGACCTTGCGGCCCAGCGCGGCCTCCAGCGTGTCGCGCAGGGACGGGCCACCCTCGCGGCCGGGGATGACGAGCACCCCGGCCGGCTTGTCCACCACCATCACGCCCGCGCCCTCGAAGAGGACGCGGGGAACGTCACCCCTCATTCGTAGTCCGACGCCGGCACGACGGTGATGGGACCCAGCCCTTCGAGCAGCGGCTTCACCTCCGACGCCTTGCCCAGCACCACGATGAGGGGCCGGTCCGCGAACGCGTACTTCTTCGCCGCGGCGGCCACGTCCTTGGGCGTCACGGCGCGCAGCCGGTCGCGGAACTTCTCCACCCAGTCGTCGCCCAGGCCGTGGATGCGCATGTCCGCGATGACGGAGGCCACGGACTCGTTGGTCTCCGTGCGCAGCGGATACAGGCCGGCCAGGTAGCTCTGCGCGTCCTTCAGCTCGCGGGGCTTCAGGCCGCTGTCGCGCACGCCGTGGATCTCCTTCAGCGCCACGTCGATGATCTCCCGCGTGGACGCCGTCTTCGTGAACGTGGACAGCGCGAAGATGCCGCCCGCGCTCATCGTGTCGAAGTAGGAGCTGACGCCGTAGGTGAGGCCCCGGTTGACGCGGATCTCGTTCATCAGCCGCGACGTGAAGCCGCCGCCCAGCGCGATGTTCATCGCCGTGGCCGGGAAGTAGTCCTCGTGGCCCAGCCAGAAGCCCGGGCCGCCCAGGCGCACCTGGGACTGCGTCTGGTCCGGCTTGTCCACCAGCAGCACCGTGCCGGCCTTCGCCAGCGGCTCCTGCTTGCGCGGCAGCATGGGCTCCGCGTCGGGGCCGCCCGTCCAGCCGGCGAAGGCGCGCTCGGCCTCCGCGGCCACGGTCGCCGGGTCGATGGCGCCCACCACCGTGAGCAGGGAGATCTTCGGCCCCATGCACCCGGCGTGGAAGCGGACCACGTCGTCGCGGGTGAAGGTGGCCACGGTGCGCTTGTTGCCGCCCAGGTCGCGCCCGTACGGGTGGTCCCCCCAGATGGCGCGCGTGAAGGCGCGGTCCGCGATGGAGGACGGATCATCCAGGTCGTTGGCGAACTGCGCCAGCGCGCGCTCCCGGGCGTCCACGACCTCCTGCTCCGGGAACGTGGGCTCGCGCACCACCTGTCCCAGCACGTCCAGCATCGCGGAGAAGTGCTCCGCGGGCGTGGTGAGGTAGACGGACAGCACGTCCTCGTTGACGCCCGCGTAGAGGCTGGCGCCCACGAACTCGATGGCCTCGCTGATGCCATCCGCGTCCATGCTCTTCGTGCCCCGGCGCAGCAGGCGCGCGGTGAAGTCCGCCAGGCCGTCCTTGCCCGGCGGGTCGAACACGCCGCCCGCGCGCATCACCAGCCGCACGGAGATGAGCGGCAGCGGGCCGCGCTCCGCGGCGATGACCCGCAGGCCCGTGGACGTGGTGCTCTCATGCAGCGCGGGCAGCTTCAATTCGCCGGTGGCGGCGGACTTCGGCGCGGGCGCGGCCTTCAGCAGCTTCTTCGCGCGGGCCGGGACGGCCTTCTTCGCCTGCGCGACCTTCTTGCGCGCGGCCGAGGCCTGCTTGCGCACGACCTTGGCGGCCTTGCGGACGGTGTTCTTCACTTTGGCGATCTTTCGGGAGGCCATGGTTCTCAAGCCTCCGCCGCTTCGTCACCGGCTTCTTCAGCGCCGGCTTCGGGATGGAGGGTGACCACCGAGCGGCGCTCGGGGGCGAAGTACTTCGCGGCCACGTCCTTCACCTGCTCCGCGGTGACGGACGCGTAGAAGGTCGGCAGGGACAGGCCCTCGCGCCAGTCGCCCAGCAAAGCCTCGTAGTGGCCCAGGGCGTGGCCCCGGCCGCTGTTGGTGGACAGCTCCCGCAGGTGGTCCGCGCGCAGGTTGTTCTTCGCCTTCTGCAGCTCCTTGTCGGTGACGCCGTCGCGCGCCAGCTTCGCCAGCTCCGCGTACAGCTGGCCCTCCACCTTCGCGGGGTCCGAGTCCGGCTTGAGCTCCAGGTAGAACAGGATGGTCCCCGGGTCGATGCGCCAGCTCCAGTCCAGCATCACCGACACGGCGGCCTTCTGATCGTAGACCAGCGACTTCACCAGCCGGCTGCCCTCGCCCTTGGTGAGGATGTACTGGACGACGTCCAGCACCAGCGTGTCCTCGTTGCTGGCGGCGGGGCCGCGAAATCCGATCATCACGGACGGCGACTGCGCGGGGTGGCGCACCACGGCGCGGCGCTCGCCCTTCTGCTCCGGTTCCGCGTTGAGCACCGGCGCCGGCGTGGGGCCGCGCGGGATGTTGCCGTAGTAGCGCTTCACCAGCGCGAGCGTCTTCTTCGGGTCGATGTCCCCGACGATGTAGAGCACCGCGTTGTTGGGCGCGTAGTACGTGCGGAAGTACTGCTGGCAGTCCTCGCGGGTGATGTTCTCGATGTCCGCCATCCACCCGATGACGGGCCAGCGGTACGCGTGCGCCTTGTAGACGAGCGTGCCCAGCTCCTCGTCCATCATCCCGGGGATTTCATTGTCCACGCGGACGCGGCGCTCCTCCATCACGACCTGGCGCTCGCTGGCCAGGGTCTGGTCGGAGATGCGCAGCGAGCGCATCCGGTCCGACTCCAGGTCGAGCACCGTCTCCAGCGCGTCCGCGCTGAAGTCGTCGTAGTACACGGTCATGTCATTGGACGTGTACGCGTTGGAGCGGCCGCCGTTGGACTCCAGCGTCTTGTCGAACATCTTGGGGCCGTACTTCTTGGCCCCGTTGAACATCATGTGTTCGAACAGGTGGCTGATGCCGGTGATGCCGGGCCGCTCGTTGCGGCTGCCCACCTGGAAGAAGGTGTAGAGGCTGACCACGGGGGCCTGATGGTTCGCCAGCAGGCGGACCTTGAGGCCGTTGGGCAGGGTTGCCTCGTGAACGTCGAAGAGCGCTGCGAGCGTGGGGTCCACCGCGCGCACGGCGGTGGACCGCGGGGATGCCTTGGACATAGGTGCCACACCGTAACCACGGCGCGGCTAGAGATCCACGACACCTTGACGCAGGGCCATCACCACCGCGTCCACGTGCGAGTTGACGCCCATCTTCCGGTAGATATGCGACAGGTGCGTGCGCACGGTGCGCCGCTCCAGCGTCATCACCCGCCCCACCTCCGCGTTGGACAGGCCCTTGGCCACGTAGCGAAGGACGTCCAGCTCCACCTCCGTCAGCCCCCAGGGAAGCTCGGCGGGCTTCTGGGCGGGCTTCGCCTGGACGGACTGGAAGTAGTTCCAGAAGCGCCGGGCGATGATGGGCTCCAGCACGGTGCCCCCGTCCATGACCTCCTGGATGCCGGAGCGGATCTTCTCCGGCCCCACCCGCTTCACCAGGTAGCCGGACGCACCGGCCTGGATGGCCTCGTAGACCTTCTGCTCGTCCTCGAAGGACGTGAGGATGAGGATCTCCACCTCCGGCACGCGGCGCTTGACCTTCTGGGTCACCTGGATGCCGTTGAGGCTGGGGAGCTCCAGGTCCAGCAGGACCAGCTGCGGGCGCTCGCGGACGATGTCGTCCACGGCCTGCTCGCCGTCCTGGGACGTGCCCACCACCTCCAGCTCCGGGAAGGTGCCCAGCACCTTGACCAGGTTCTTCAGGAGCTGGGGCTGGTCCTCGACGACGAAGATGCGCGTGCGCTCCACGGAACTCACCGCCTGGTGGGGGGAGGCTGGAACTGTTCCTCCAGTTTCTGGTGCTGGCCCCGCGTGAAGCGGAGCTGGAAGTCCTTCTCTTCGCCGGTGGAGATGGCCACCACGCGGATGTCGCGCGTGCCCACGCGGACCGGGTAGTTCAACAGCGGCGTCGAGCGGCGCACCTTCACCCCGTCGATGAAGACGTTCGCCGGCAGGTTCGTGCGCAGCGACAGGAACGCGCGCTGGCTCTTCGGAGGAACGTCCGGCTCGGTGGTGTCCTCGTCCTCGATGTCCCTCGCCGCCGGGTCGACGGGAGGCGCGGGCGGAGGGGGCGTGATGGGCTTGAGCGCGGACGGGTTCGCGGGCGTGCCGTTCGCCACGGGGGCGTTCGGGTCGTAGCGGGGCAGCTCCGGCTCGTGCACGGGGTCCAGCCCCAGCCGCCACGCGGCGACCGCGAACATGAACAGGCCCACCAGCGCGATGCCGCCCGCGATGAACATCAGGCGCTTGCGGCGGGCGGCGGTGTCCACCGCGTCCATGCGCGGCGTCTCCACCGTGTCGAAGCGCTGGTGCACTGGCAGGTGCCGGTCCGACGGCGCGGGCTCCGCCATGTCGGAGCGCACGCGGGGCTCCGCCTTGGGAGGCGCCATGCGGCGCTCGGACCGGGGCTCGGCGGGAAGGGCCTCGGTGGGCTCGGCGCGGCCCCGGCGCTCCTGGGCGGGCGCGGGGGCTGCGGAAGGCACGCCTCCGCCCGCGGGGAGGATCGCCGTCTCCTGGCCGGGCGCCCTCCCCCCTGCGAACTTCGCGGGGCGCAGGGCCGGGCGCTTCGCGAGCGGCGGCTCTTCGTTCGAGCCTGGCGGCGGTCCGGGGCGCATGGCGGCGCGGCGGCCGGTGGGCACGGGCGGCTCGTCGTCGCCCAGGGGCGGTCCGGAGAAGTCCTCGATGACCTTCACGCGAGGATTGCGTCCCGCGCGAGGCGCCGCCGGGCCTTCGGACTGACGGCGGGACTTCTGCGCGAGCACGCCGGGTGGCGCGTCCCAGCCCTGCTCCAGGGGGCCCGCGGGCGAAAGCTCGGTGCTCCGCGGTTCGGACTCCGGGAGGGGTTCGTCGTCCACGGACGCGTCGGCCGCGTAGTCCTCGGGGCGGAACTCCTCGAAGCCGGGCATGGCCTCCTGCGTTTCGGCGGAGGACTCTTGCGCCGTGGGCGCGCGGCTGTACGGGGCGCGCTGGACGATGGAGGCCTCGTGCTCCTCGGCGTGCAGGTCCTCCATCTCCGCGCCGGAGATGGGCTCCAGGTCGAAGGGCTCCGCGAACGGCACGGGTCCTGGAGCGGCGAGGCTCACCTCGTTGGGGAACAGCTCCGACACGAAGCGCGCCACCTCCTCCGCGCCGGGCAGGCCGCCGCCCGTGGAGAGGAAGTTGCGCAGGGACTGGGCGAACTCGCCGCACGAGCGGAAGCGCCGCTGGGGCGCGGGATCCAGCGCGCGCATGATGGCCGGATCCAGCCGCGAGTTGATCCGCCGGTCCAACCGGCTGGGCGGGGGCAGCGCCTCGCGGCGGGTGCTCACGCCGCTGCCGGGCACCACGGCCTCGCGCAGCGTCAGCAGCTCGTAGGCGATGGCGCCCAGCGAGTACACGTCGGACGCCTCCGTGGGCGCCTCACCGCGAGTCACCTCCGGCGCGCGGTACGCGCTGCGTCCCCGGTGCGCGAACGTGCGCTTGAGCTGGGGCACGGCCAAGAGCGCCTGGAGCGCGCCGAAGTCGCAGATGGCCGGGAAGCCGTCGCGGGACAAGAGCACGTTGCCGGGGGTGATGGCGCCGTGGACGACGCCCGCGTCATGCGCCAGCTGCACGGTCTCCAGCAGGTCGATGACGATGGAGAGCGCCACCGTGGGCGGCAGGAGGACTTCCTTCGTGTTCAGGCGCTGGAGCGCGATGCCCAGCGTGAAGCCGTCCACGTCCTCGCGCACCACGGCCAGCCGCTGGCGCACGAAGCCCACGTCCACGACGTGCAGGAGGCCCGGGTGGCGCACGGGCTGGAGCCTCCGCACCGTCTCCGCCAGCTCGCGGGCATAGGCGGGGTCGGAGGTGCGCGGCAGGAAGAGCTTCACCGCGACGTTGACGGTGGGCAGCAGCAGGGCCTCGTACAGCTCCGCGAGGTCGCCTGCCTCCGTGCGGCCAGTGAGCCGGTACATCCCGCTCATCGGGGCTTCCGGGGCGTCTTGGGCATGCTGGCGCGGCGGCGGGACACTGCGGCGAACATGAAGCCGCACCACACGCACGACTCACCGCGCCGTCCGCGAGGCAGCTCCAGGGTGCAGCCAGGGCAGCGGGGCCGGGGCCTGGTGGTGCGGACGGTGGCGGCGGAGATGCTGGCGCGGCTGCGGACGGGCGGAGGCTTGCGGGCCTCCAGGGCGAGGCGGGCCTCCAGACGGCGCACCCGGTCCTCCAGCGCGGTGATGCGAGCGGACAGGCGCGCGTGGAGGTCCTCGGCGGAGGCCGGGGATGGACGTGGGGAGCGCATCGTTGGACAGAAGCGTGCCAGCCCCGTGCGAAGCCCGCAAGGACGCGGGCGAAGGGCCTGCCGCGCGTGTTATGTCTTGAGGTCCCGTGGCGCCCTACCTCTCCCCTTACCATCCCATCCCGGGCGGACCCTTCGCGGATCCGCTGCACGGGAGCTTCCGTTCCTCCATCCGCCGCGAACACACCGCCGACGCGGCCCGCAGGGCGAGGGACCTGCTCACCGACGACGTGCTCGGCCGGCTGCTCACGACGCCGCGTGAGGCCGTGGACCAGGTGCCGCATGCGCGGGACGTGTTCGTCAACCGCAACCTGCGCATGGACCACATCGAACTCATCGGGTTCGACATGGACTACACGCTGGCCATCTACCACATGCGCCGGCTGGAGCAGCTGTCGTTCGACATGACGCTCGCGAAGCTGATCAGCGAGTACGGCTACCCGCCGTTCGTGGGCGGCCTGATCTACGACCATCACTTCGTGATGCGCGGGCTGGCGGTGGACCGCGTCAACGGCAACGTCCTGAAGATGGACCGCTTCGGTCACGTGGGGCGCGCGTACCACGGCCTGCGGCCGCTCAAGCGCGACGCGTGGAAGGAGCTGTACCGCAACAAGCGCGTGCGGCTGCGCAACCCGCAGTTCGCGTGGAACGACACGCTCTTCGCGCTGCCGGAGACGTGCTTGTATTCGGGCATCATCGAGCTGATGGAGTCGCTGGGGCACACCGTGAACTACGGCAAGCTCTACGACGACATCCGGGAAGCCATCGACACGGTGCACCGGGACAACTCGCTCAAGCGGGAGATCCGCAAGGACCTGGCGCGCTACGTGTTCCTGGACCCGGAGCTGGGGCCGGCGTTGCACAAGCTGCGCTCGGGCGGGAAGCGGCTGTTCCTTCTGACGAACTCCGCGTGGGACTACACGAACGCGGTGATGCGCTACCTGTTGGACGGGCAGCTGCCGGAGTACCCCAGCTGGCGCAACTACTTCGACTTCGTGGTGACGGCGGCGGGCAAGCCGGCGTTCTTCACGGAGAATCGGCCGTTCCTGGAGCTGGACTCGTCCACGGAGGCCGGCAAGGTCGTGGGCGAGGCGAAGTCGCTGGAGCGCGGCACGGTGTACTCGGGCGGCAACCTGGCGCAGTTCGAGGATTTCACCGGCTACCGGGGCGAGCACATCCTCTACGTGGGCGACCACATCTACGGCGACATCCTGAAGTCGAAGAAGTCCTCGCTGTGGCGCACGTGCATGATCGTCCAGGAGATCGAGGACGAGATCACGTACACGGACGCGCATCGCGAGGAGATCGTCACGCTGTCGGAGGTGGAGCTGACGCGGGCGCGGCTGGACGACGAGGTGAACCACCGCAAGACGGTGCTCAACGCCCTGGAGCGCCGGCTGGAACGCGAGGCGCTGTCGGAGCCGGAGCGGCAGGAGGCGGAGGAGCTGCGCAAGAAGGCGAAGGCGGAGCTGGAGAAGCTGCGCCGTTCGTTGAAGGAGACCAACGGCATCGCGGTCACGCTGGAGCGCGACGTCGAGGAGGGCTTCAACCCGTACTGGGGCCTGCTGTTCAAGGAAGGCAACGAGAACAGCCGCTTCGGCTACCAGGTGGAGCAGTACGCGTGTCTCTACACGAGCCGCGTGTCGAATTTCCTGCACCACTCGCCGATGCAGTACTTCCGCTCGCCGCGCGACCTGATGGCGCATGAGCAGGCCGGCGCGCTGTCGAGCAAGCTGTCTCCGATGGGGAGCGAGGGTCCGCCGAAGGGGTCGGTGGAGAAGGAGTAGCTCAGGGAAGCGCGGGCAGCCGTCCCCAGATGACGTCACTGAAGCGCGAGGTGGGCTCCGGCTGGATGCCCACCTTCTTCAGGTCGTCGGTGTGACGGGCGCCCTTCACGACGACCCACCGGCGGGCGACGCGTCTCCCCTCCTCCACGGCTTCGGGAGTGAGGGGAGCGTGCTCCGCGAAGCGGCGCAGGACGTCGAAGGCGGGCTGGGCCTTCTTGGGCTTGGCGAACATCGGATCGAAGAAGACGACGTCGAAGGACTTCGAGGGCAGCGTCTTCAGGTACGCGTGCGCGTCTGTGTGAAGCACTTCAATGGCGCACGAGTCCGCGCCCCGGTCGTAGCGCTGAAGCCCCTCCGCGGCGACGATGCACAGCGGCAGGCTCTTCTCCAGGCCCACGACACGACCCGTGGGCCCCACGGCCAATGACGCCACGAGAGCGTCCTGGGCCAGGCCCAGCGTGCAGTCGAGCACGGCATCCCCGGGGACGATTTCGGCGACCTTGAGGAACGCATCATCGCGCTGTCCCTGCCGAAGGCGCATGCGCCGCAGGTGCGCCATGCCCGCATGGAAGCCGAACGAGCCCTGCGGCTCCCACAGCGTCACGCCATCACCGCCCACGACGAGCAGCGCATCGACCCTGGTGCCCAGCCAGGGCGCGATGCCCTCACTGGAGCGGCGAGGCATGAACGGCAGACTCCACCGCTGCGCCACGGCCCGCGCCTCGCGCACCGTGGCCGCATCCGTCTTCGTGCTGGTGGTGACAGCGAGGGGAACCGGAGTCATCAAGAAGAGGGTCCCATACCATGGGCCTCATGAATTATCGGTCCTGGATCGCCGTGCTCGCGGCAGGGGCTCTCACCGGAGGCTGCGCAGCCGCTCCGCTCGCGACGTGCACGCCTGCGGACTCGACCATGAGCTGTTGCATCAAGTCGCATCCCCTGAGCCCCGTCGATAGCTGCGGCGCTTCAGAGGCCGAGGCCATCGCAGCACTCACCGCGCTGAAAACGGCTTACGAAGCGTCACGCCTGACTGAAGACGACTTCGCCAACAACGCGCAGCTTCCTGAATGGCAGCAGGCGTGCATTCGCAGTTACGTCGACTGCAAGAACCAGGGATGGAAGGGACGTTGCTATGAATGTTTGAGATACTGCGAGGGGCAGCACGAATGGCCCTTCAAGGCGTGTGCTCCCACCTCCAGGAAGTAAGGCCATGGTCGAAGACCTCGAAGGCGACTGGCATCAACTTCGCGTGCTCGACACGCGCGCCCAGCAGGAGAGCGCCATTGTCCTGGACGATGCCCTTCGCGACCTCTTGCGACGCGTGGGCCCCTCCGTGGCCATGCCCGCCGCGGAAGTAGAAGCCGGGCTGCGCACCCCGGAGGCCGCGCTCACCCTCCTCCACCGGATGCGCCAACGCGTCACGGAGGGCTCGCGGCGCATGAGCGATGCCCTCCACCGCATGTACCGGTTGCGCGACCAGGGCGACCTGGACGGCGCGCGCCAGCAGATGCGGGACCTGCTCGCCGTGGAGGTCGTGCCGTACTACCGCGAGCTCGCGCAAGGCCAGCTCGCGGACCTGGACTGAACCGCCCTACTCCGCGACCGCTGCCAGCTTCCGGCCGCCCTGCATCTGCGCCACGGTCACGGACTGGTTCCGGCCGTTGCGCTTCGAGTGGTACAGGCACTGGTCCGCCAGGTCGATCATCTGCTGCTTCTCCATGGCGTTGTCCGGGAACGTCGCGATGCCCAGCGACATGGTGATGCGCAGCGGGCCCATCTCCGTCTGGAACACCTCCGCCATCACCGCCTCGCGGATGCGCTCCGCGATGATCTTCGCGCCCTGCACGTCCGTCTCCGGCATCACCATCACGAACTCCTCGCCGCCGTAGCGGGCGACGACGTCCGTGTCCCGCGCCAGCGTCTTGATGATGCGCGCCACGCCCTTGAGCACCTGGTCGCCCGTCGGGTGGCCGTAGGTGTCGTTCACGCTCTTGAAGTGGTCCACGTCCGTCAACATGATGGAGCACTTGCGGTTGTACCGCCGCGCCTGCGCCAGGATGTCGTCCGCGCGCGACTGGAACGTGCGGTGGTTGAGCAGCCCCGTGAGGCCGTCCGTCGTCGCCATCTTCTCCATCTGCTCGTAGAGCTGCGCGCGCAACACCGCCTGCGCCGCCTGGATGGCGATGACCTCAATCATCCGCAGCACGTCCTGCTCGAACGCCGCCTTCTTGCGCGACCCCGCCACCAGCGTCCCAAGAATCCGGTCCCCCGCCACCAGCGGGAAGATCTTCAGCGCGCCCAGGCCGCGCACCTGCGTCTCTTCATCGAAGATGACCTGGCGGTCCATCGCCTTGATGTCCCGCCCCGGCAGCGGCGCCCCGTAGCGCACCACGTTCGCCACCAGGCCGTTGTTGTCCTGGAACGTCTGGCCCTCCAGCGCCTTGCCCTGCGCCGTGACGCCCGTCATCCGCGCCACGCGGTGCACCCGCTTGCCCTCCTGCTCCGACACCAGCGTCACCGCGCAGAAGTCCAGCCCCGCCAGCTGCCGCGTCGCCTCCAGCACCGCCACGAACACCTGGTCCGGGCTGCCCGCGCGGTTGAGCTCTTCAATGGCCCGGAAGAACCGGTCCTTCTCATCGCGCGTCTTGCGGATGTAGCTCATCACCCGCTCCACCTCGATGGAGCGCAACACCTCTCCCGCGATGGTGGTCAGCATCTTCTCGTCCTGGTCCGTGAAGGGCTCGTTCTTGAGCTTGTCCGCCACCAGCACGCCGCGCACCAGGCCGCTGCCCTCCAGGATGGGCACCGCCAGCAGCGCCTGCACCGTGGGGCCGCCGCCCTCGTAGTACGTGACGCCCTTCAAGCCCTGCGGGGAGTTCATCCGCACCGGCGCGCGGCGCTTCAGCACCCCGCCGATGATGCCCTCGCCCGCGTTGAACTTCTCGCGCTGCACCCGCTCCGAACCGGACCGGCAGTCGTACAGCTTCAGGCTCCGGTCGTCCGACGTGAGCAGGAACGCCGCGCAGGTGTCCGTGCGCAGGCCCGTCTCGGCAATCTCGAGCGCCGCGTGCACCGCGCCCTCAATCTCCTTCACCGACGCGACCAGCCACTTCTCGTCGGAGTTCATCCCGCTGAAGCTGTCCTGCGTGCCGGAGGACACCAGCCGGAAGGTGCGCGCGCGCTCCTCCACCTCGCGGATGCGCTTCTGCACCGCGTCCGACTCCGCCCGCTTCGCCACCAACATCCGCGCGGACAGCACCAGGTGGTACAGCCCCGCGAACAGCGCCAGGAACAGCGTGTGCGTCAGGAACCCGGTGACGTTCACCACCGGCCCGCCCAGCGTCACCAGGCCGTCGTACACCAGCGCCACGCCCAGCAGCGTCATGCCCGCGTTGCGCGGCAGGAACGCCACCAGGAACGCCATCAAGAGATAGACGATGGGGAACAGCTCCCCGCCGCCAATGGCCACCACGATGAAGGCCGCGGAGATGAGCCCGCCGCCCAATTCCAGGTCGTCGCGCAGGTCGATGACCGCGCCCACCGACGAGCGCATCGCCCGGCGCCACGCCGCCATGCCGATGCCGACGAGCAGCCCCATCACCAGCGCCGCTTCCGTCCACCCCAGCGTGTGCAGGCCCCTGAAGCCGCCCTGCGCCAGGTGGACGAAGGTGGCCAGCGCCACCGCCGCGGGGATGGCGCGGAAGAACGCGCGCACGAGCTTCGCCGGAGAGGGAACCGCGGGCAGCGAGGTCATGGCGACTCCAGATGGAAGACGATCTCGCCCGGCTTCACGTAACCGAGCTCCTCACGCACCGACTGCTCCAGCGTCGCCGGATCCTTGCGCAGCGCCGCGATCTCCTTGCGGAGCGCGTCGTTCTGCGCGGCCAGCGCGCGGTTGCGCTCGTCGAGCGCCTCCACGTCCTGCCGCAGGCGCAGGTAGCGCCGGAAGCCCTTGGCGTCCGCCACCGAAGCGAGGCTGAGGGCCACCGCCACCACCGCCGCCACCATCAGGAGCTTTCGCCGGGACGTCATGAGCGCCGGCGAAGGTACCAGCGGCCCCCCTGCCCGCAAGAATTCCGCTCCAGCCCTGTAGCACCCCGGCAGCACCCCGGGTGGCGAGTGGAATCAGTCCGCCTTCAGCAGCTTTTCAATGGCCTTGGCCACGTCCGCCTGGCCCTCGATGCCCTGCCACGCGGCCACCGCGCGGCCGTGCCTGTCCAGCAGCACCGTGCTGGGCAGCGCCCGGATGCGGCCAAAGGCGCTCTGCCCCGCGCGCATCCGCTCATCCGACAGCAGCAGCGGGTACGGGAAGGCGTAGTGGTCCGCGAACGGGCCCAGCACCTTGCCCTCGTCGATGTCCATCCCCACCGCGACGACCTGGAAGCCCTGGGGCCCGTACGTCTCTTGGAGCTGCTTGAGCGTGGGCAGGTCCGCCAGGCACGGGAAGCACCAGGTGGACAGGAAGGACACCAGCACCACCTTGCCCGGGAGCTGGCGCGGGTCGTAGCGCGTGGGCCCCACCGACGGCAGCCACAGCGCCCGGTAGAACGCGGGCCCGGCGTCCACCGGTCCGCCGTGGGCACAGGCGCCGGTCAGAGCCAGCGCAGCCAGCGCCACCGCGCACAGGAGCGCGCGCCGTCGCACCGGGCTCAGGCCTCGGACCCCGGCGGGCCACCCCGGAGCTGACACTCGCGGCACAGGCCGTACAGCTCCATCTTGTGCGACGTCACCGTGAAGCCGTGCTTGCGCGCCACCGCGTCCTGGAGCGTCTCGATGCGGTCGTTCTCGAACTCGACGATGGTGCCGCAGCTGGTGCAGATGAGGTGGTCGTGGTGCTCGCGCCCCGCCGCCGCCTCGTAGCGCGTCTGCCCGTCACCGAAGTTGCGCGCGTGCGCCAGGCCGCACTCGTTGAGCAGCTTCATGGTCCGGTACACGGTCGCCACGGACACCTTGGTGTCCTGCTCGCGCACCTTGTTCCACAGCTCCTCCACGGACAGGTGTCCGCCCACCTCGAAGAAGGTGTCGATGATGAGGCTGCGCTGGCGCGTGCTCTTCAGCCCGTGCTGGGCCATGTAGCGCGCCAGGACCTCGTCCTTGTCCTTGTCCGAGGGGCCGTGGGAGTGGGAGTGGCTGTGGTGATGGGTCGTCATCTGCAATCTCTGAAGCACCCCATGTGTTGGGGTGGGGATGCCTGCTCCCGCAAGACAATTTCAATGGCCGGCCCGGGCAAGCGCCTGCTCCCCCGCTGACTACCACGGACTCCGGTGTCTTCGGCTTGCGCCGCGCGTGAGCTGTTTACATTGAGGCCGGACTGGCTCATTGACACCTGTCTGGCCGCGAAGATAGAGGCATCCGCCCTCGTAAACGAGCAATTTTCCGAACCTTTCCATGATCAGTCCCTGGCAGAGAAGACGGCAGCCCGATGACGTGCCCACCCCGGTGGCGGTGGCGGTGTCGGACTTCTGCCGACGCGCGAAGGCTCCGGCCCCCGCACAGCAGGTCCGCGAGGCGCTCGCGCTCCTCACCGAAGAGGAGGACTTCCGGGTCCGCGCCCTCACGGATGGTGAACCGGAGACGTCCCCCCTGGGGCCCTTCGCGGTGGTGGACATCCTGCGCGGCGTGACGCCGTCGCTGGCGGCCCAGCGCCAGGAGTGCGGGTACTACGACGTGGTCCAGGAGCTGGCCCAGGTGCGCGAGGAGAAGACCCCGCCCCCCGCGCCCGCTCCCACGACG
>NZ_RAWM01000142.1 GCF_003668875.1 Corallococcus interemptor
GGCCATGGGTGCGCGGGAGGGTAGCGGCCTCCCCGGGGCGCCCACAACCCGCGACATCGCGGGCGTGCAAGCCCTTGCGAAGGGCAGGGCGCCATGCGACGTCGCACGCCATGCGATTCACCCTGCACCGCGGCGTCAGCCTGGCCGTCCTCGCCTCCGCCCGCACGGAGGCCGACCACCACGAGGACCTGGGGTGCAGCATCCAGGGGCCGACCGCTCGCCCGGTGCGCCGCGCGCAGGTGCCGCTCAAGCGCCACATCGCCGCGCTGGGCCGCGAGGGCGCGCTGCGCGAGGCGGACGCGCTCATCCGCTGGCTGGAGGACACGCCCCGCTACGCCGCGCTCTGCCAGGGCACGAAGCGGCGCATGGGCCGGCGCGTGCTGCGCCAGGACATCCTCTTCCCGGATCCGCTGCTCCACCGCCCGCGCGTGCTGCACCTGCGCCAGGGCTCGCTGGGGCTGGATGTTCCGGTGCGCGCGAAGGACTGGCCGGCGGTGGCGGACCTGTTCGCGTCGCTCGCCCGGGGTGCGACGCGGGAGGACCTGCGCGCGCTGGGCACCGTGCCCGTCGTGGGCGAGCTGCTGGGCGACCTGTCACAGGCGGGGTGGCTGGTGCGCCACACGGGACCGGTGGACGTGCCGGGGCCGGGGGCCCTCTTCGTGGGGCACAACACGGTGCTGGTGTCGGGCAGGGAAGGGCGCGTGCTGGTGGATCCGTACTTCCGCCCCACGGGCGAGGTGGACCTGCCCGGCTATGGCTCCCTGCAGGCGGGGGACCTGGGCCGGGTGGACGCGGTGGTCATCACCCATTCGCACGGGGACCACTTCCACCTGGGCTCGCTGCTGCCCCTGCCTCGCGACACGCGCATCTTCGTGCCGGCGGTGGCGCGCGAGAGCCTCTTCTCCACGGACTGCGCGCTGCGGCTGAAGCAGCTGGGCTTCAGCCGCGTGGAGCCCCTGCGCTGGGGCGACTCACGGCAGGTGGGCGACGTGACGGTGCACGCGCTGCCCTTCCACGGCGAGCAGCCCACTGACGGCGAGGGGCCCCACGCGGACCTCTACAACGAGGGCAACACGTGGCTCGTGCGCTCGAAGGACTTCTCCGCCGCCTTCTTCGCGGACGCGGGCCATGACGTGCGCGGGGACATGGCCGCGGTGTGCCGCCGCGTGCGCAAGCAGCAGGGGCCGGTGGACGTGCTCTTCTGCGGCGTGCGCGGCTTCCGGCTGCCGCCCATCTTCTTCGGCTTCACCACGCTGGATGCGTTCCTGGTCAACGTGCCGCGCGACGCGCTCACCACGCCGCAGCGCTTGATGGCGGGCCCGGAGGAGGCGCTGCGCTACGGCGCGCTCCTGGGCGCGCGCTACGTGGTGCCCTGCGCGGACGGCGGCGCCCCCTGGTACTGGCGCGAGGGCATGGGCCCCCGCTACGCCGGCTATCCGGGCGAGCCCGTGGAGGGCGCGAGCAACATGGACGAGAACCCGGACGCGGATCCGTATCCGGAGCGGCTGGCGCAGGTGCGCAAGGAGCAGGGCGAGGGGCCCGAGGCGCTCCTCCTGCGGCCCGGCGAGGCCCTGCGCTGGCGCGGCGTCCGGAAGCCGGAGGTGCTGGGCACGCCGGGCTTCGAGTGGCCGTTCGGCAACTGGCGCGAGGCCGCGCCTCAGCCGCGTAAAGCTTCGCGGTCCCGCCAGAGGAAGACGAGGTAGAGCGCGGCCAGCGCGGCGAGGCACGCGAGCCCCACGTTCACGTTCCAGTGGATGACACGGCTGACGTTCCAGCCGTACGTGTCCACCAGGGCGCTGGGGTCGCTGAGGCCCGCGCCCTCGACGCGGCCGAAGGGGATGCGGTCCACGTTGGTGCGCGCGCCCCACCACATCTCGAAGCTGTCCATGAGCGCTGAAGCGCCAATGACGACGAAGCCCCAGCGCAGCTGATGCCGGTGGAGGTAGTGGCCCCTCGGCACGAAGAACGTGGCCATCAGCGCGGTTCCCAGCACCATCCGGCCCGCGTCGCCGCCGAAGTAGATGAGGGCCTGGGCCTGATCATGGTCGAGGCCGAACCTGCCCGCCCCGAGCGCCGCGAGCAGCACCGCGCCCACGCCCATCCACGCCCACCGGCGGCGCTTCCAGCCCTGCCACACGAGCGCGCCCAGGAGGCCCGACAGCAGCAGGACCATGAACGTCGAGCGCTCCGGCGACACGTGGGTCACCCACAGCGTGGGCGTGGCGCTGTAGCCGCAGAACCAGGCGGTGACGGCGTGCCCCAGCTCATGCACCGGCATGGTGAGGAAGGTGCGCAGCAGCATGTGGAAGAGGGGAGACTGGACCGCGAACCACGCGCCCACCAGCGCCACGGGGAGCACCGCCAGCCGCAGCCGCGCCTCCAGGGCGCCGTCGCCCAGCGCCTCTCCCGGGTGGAAGGTGATGCCCTCCGCGGAAGGCTCCGGCACGGCCTGCGCCGCGGCCAGGGGCGACACGAAGGTGGGGACGCTGTGGGCCTCCAGGGCCTCACGCAGCGCGGCCCGCTGGTCCTCGGCCTCTCGCTGCGCGGCCTCGCGGGCCTCGCGGTCGCGGGCTTCGGCCTGTTGGGCGGCGAAGCGCGCTTCGGCTCGCAGGTAGATGACGCCGCAGGCCGGACACTCGGGCCCGTCCACGCGGGGGGCGCCACAGCGGGGACAGGAGGCGGATGGGAGGCTCACGGTCCGCACACTCTAGGGGCGCCGGGAGCGCGGGACTAGAAGCCGTAGTCGCTGCTGTAGTCCGTGCCGAACAGGTCGATGCCCGTGACGCCCCACGAGTGCACGATGACGACGATGATCGTCTTGCGGAAGCGCGTGAGGTTCCAGTCGTTGATGGTCTGCTGCTGGATGCCCACGCTCATCGGCGAGCCGTAGCGCGCGGACTTCACCGCCGAGGGGAAGGTCTCGATGACCGTCGCGCGCTGCGCGACCTCCTTGCCGTCCTTGTCGATGAGGGTGGCGATGGCCTTGTACCTGCCCACCTGGATGTCTTCCTTGTTGGCGCGGACGTTCACCCGGTAGTGGCCCGCGGGGATGCCGGCCTCCTCGGAGTCGATGTAGACGAACGCCGCGTCCACGCCCTTCTCGTAGTCCGTGGCGGGGACCTTGTCGTAGCCCGCGATGCTCGTCGCCACGACGGTGGCCTTGTCCGTCGTGAGGGTGCCGATCTCCTCCTCGTTGAGCGCGACGCCCTGCTCCTTCGCGCCCTGCACCAGTTCGGTCTTGAGCTCGGTGCAGGCGGCCGAGGCGTACCGGGACTCGCCCGCGAAGGCGGAGCCGGAGAGGAGGAGGGCGGCAACGAGGGAGGAACGCACGAAACGGGAAGTGATCATGGGGGACGGGGAACCAATCTCCAGGAGGGGACCGCGGTCACGGATGCCACGGCAGTGCAGTGGTGATGCCAGGCCCTCACCCGGCCGCGTTCCACCCGGCTTCCGAGGGAAGGCCCTCGGAGGTGACAGGGCTTGAGCGGCGGGCTGCGGCACGCCGGGTTACGCACGAGGCCCGCGGATGACTTTCCGCGCTACAAGTCGTGCCCATGGCTCAGGAGCTGGATACCCGCACCCGGGGGCGGACCGCGCGGGGACGTCTGCGCGCACTGGACGCGTACCTCTGCCAGTTCGAGGCCACGCTCGTCACGCGCGCGGAAGGCCCGTGGGCCCGCGCCGTCTTCGTGGACGTAGGCTTCGGTGAGCACCCGTGGACCACGCTGGAGAGCGCCACCGCCTTGCGCGCGCTGAACCCCGAGCTGGCCATCGTGGGCGTGGAGCTGGACGCAGAGCGCGCCACCGCCGCCGCGCGGGAGCACTCGGACGCGCGCACGCACTTTCGCGAGGGCGGCTTCGCGCTGCCGCTGTCGCCGGACGAACCCGCCCGGCTGGTGCGCGCCATGAACCTGCTGCGCCAGGGGCCCCCGGAGCGCATCCCGGAGGCCCACCGCGCGATGTCGCGGCACCTGCTGCCCGGCGGGCTCCTGGTGGAAGGCTCCTCCGACACGGACGGCGCGGTGCTGGTGGCCCACCTGCTGCGCCGGACGCCGGACCGCGAGTCCCCCACGCGCGAGGGGCTGCTCTTCCACACCGACTTCTCCCGGGGCTTCGCGCCGCTGCTCCTGCGCGACTGGCTGCCTCGCGACCTGCGCCGCCGCGTCCGCCCGGGCGACCCCATGCACGCCTTCTTCCAGGCGTGGGAGGCGGCGTGGAAGGCCGCGCGCGCCCAGGGGCATACGGCGCCCCCGGACGCCTTCGCGGAGTCCGCCGTGCGGCTCGCGGGCATGACTCCAGGGGTCGCCACCGACGCGTGGCTCCTGACCCGGGGATGCCTGCGGTGGACCCCGCCTGGGGGCACTCCGGAGTGAGCCTGCCTACCCCTTGGGGATCCAATCGTTCAGGGGCCGGTCCCAAGCGTCGCCGGAAAAGGTATTCTGTCGCGAATTGAGCTTCCGGCGGCCCCCCGAATCGCCAGAGGCAGACGGCTCGACATGAACAGGCACCTTCTGACGCTTCTCACCGCGGGGCTGATGGCCAGCACCGCGGCCGCCGGTCCGTCGACCCCTGACCTCGGGGGCGCCCGCCCTTCGCAGCGCCCCCGCCGCCAATCCCGCCGTTCCCCCTCGCGCGCCCGCCGCGAGGCCGACCCCGCGAACCTGGAGCATGAGATGGAACAGGCCGCCTACTCCGATGAGGCCCCCGCGGCCGCCATCGCTGCCCGGCCCCCCGCGTTGCTGTTCTCCGCCAACTTCTACGGCACCCTGGCCGCCGCCCGCTGTCTGGGCCGCCACGGCGTGGACGTGACGGTGGCGGACACCGGCCGGCTGGGGCCGGCCAGCTATTCGCGCTTCGTCAGCCGCCGGGTGCAGTGCCCGCCGGAGTCCCAGCCGGAGGCCTTCCTCCAGTGGCTGGTGGACTTCGGCCTGCGCGAGCCCGTGAAGCACGTGCTCTACCCGACGAGCGACGAGCTGGCGTGGCTCATCTCCGCGCACCGCTCCAAGCTGGAGGACCTCTTCCACCTCTACGACCCGGGCGTGGACGCGGTGTACGGCCTGCTCAACAAGCGCCGCCTCTACGAAGTGGGCACGGAGGTGGGCCTGCACCTGCCGCGCACCTGGTTCCCCCAGTCCGAGGAGGACCTGGAGCAGGTGCGCCGCGAGGCGCGCTTCCCGGTGCTGCTCAAGCCCACCACGCAGATCCTCCACGCCACGCACCGCAAGGGGCAGCCGGTGGCGTCGCCGGAGGACCTGGCGCGCGAGTACCGCGAGTTCGCGCGCGACACGTACGCGCCCATGCTCGTGAAGTTCGACCCGGCCGTGGTGAACCCCATGGTGCAGGAGTTCCACCCGGAGGCGGCGGAGGGCATCTACAGCCTCTCCGGCTTCGTGGACGAGTCCGGCGAGCTCTTTGAAGCGCGCGCCGCGATGAAGGTCCTCCAGCGCCCGCGCCGCCTGGGCGTGGGCGTGTGCTTCGAGTCCGCGCCGCTGCGCCCGGACCTCGTCGCCGGGCTCACCCGGCTGTGCAAGAAGCTGGGCTACCACGGCGTCTTCGAGGTGGAGTTCATCCAGACGAAGGACTCGTACCTCCTCATCGACTTCAACCCGCGCTTCTACGGGCAGATGGGCTTCGACATCGCGCGGGGGCTGCCCCTGCCGCTGCTCGCGTACCACGCGGCCACCAGGGACCGGGACGCGCTCAAGCGCGCGGTGGAGGACGCTCGCGACGCCGCGGCGGCGCACGAGGACGCGGTGTTCTGCAACCGCATCGCGCTGGAGATGCTGCTCAACCTCCAGCGGCTGTCCGGCGCGCTGCCGGCGGACGAGGCCCGCCAGTGGCGCCAGTGGTTCAACACCCACAAGGCGACGGCGGTGGATCCGCTCATCGACCGGGACGACATGATGCCCGCGGCGGTGGAGCTGGCGACCATCTCCTACGGCGCCGCGCGCCACCCCCGCGCCTTTCTGCGGATGATGGTCTTCAACCGCTAGCCGGGCTTCACCCCGCGGCGCGGGACGCCGGAGGCACTGGATCATCGAAGGTGATCAGGTCCTCGTGCGTCTCCGCCCGGCGCAGCCGCCGCACCTTCCCGCCCTCCACGCCCACGATGGCCGGCTGCGGGAAGGAGAAGGACGTGCCGAAGGGCACGAAGTACGCGCCCGCGTCCATGATGGCCAGCGTGTCGCCCACCTTCAGCTCCGGCAGCCGCACCGCGTGGTACAGCGTGTCCGCCGGGGTGCAGATGGGGCCCACCACCGTGTACGCGCGGTGCGCGGGCGCGGACGGGCGCTCGACGTGGAAGAGCTGGTGGTACTCGTTGCGCACGCATTCGGCGTGGTTGATGCCCATGTCCAGCACCGCCCACGTCCGCTCGCCGCCCTCCTTGAGCGCGTGCACGCGGCCCAGCAGGAGCTGCGTGTTGCCCGTCATCGCGCGGCCCGGCTCCAGGAAGATGCGCGGGCGCTTGCGGCCCTGCTTCGCGTAGTGCGCCTCCACCTGGGACACCACCTTCGCCACGTACCGCTCGATGGAGAGCGCCGCCGCGGGGTCCGGCGCGGGCAGGTCGCGCTGGAAGGTGAGGTTGAGCCGCCAGTCGCGCTGCTCGATGTGCTCCACCGTCGGCGTGCAGAGGCTGCCGCCCAGGTCCAGCACCTCCAAATCCAGGCCCAGCTCGCGGTGCAGCTCGTCCGCGAAGTCCAGCACCCCGCCGACGAAGCCCTCCAGCTCCGCTTCGGTGCGGATCAGCTCACCCCGGTGCGCGTGCAGGCCCACCACGTCCAGGTTGCCCAGGGCGAGCGCCTGCCGGTACGCCGCCATCGCCTGGCCTCCCGCGATGGGCGTGCCGAACTGCGACGTCCAGCCCGACATCGTCGTCACCCGCACGGCCACGCGCGGGCGCTTGCCCACTTCCGCCGCGTGGCGTGAGAAGACGTCCAATTCCTCGCGGTGGTTCGCGGCCAGCAGTCCGATGCCCCGGGTGATGGACTCGCGGATGGACGCGTCCGACTTCACCGGGCCGTTGTAGACGATGCGCTCCGGCGCCACGCCCAGCTTGAGCGCGAGCCACAGCTCATAGGCGGAAATCACTTCCGCGCCCACGCCGCGCGCGTGCAGCGCGGACAGCACCCCCGGAATGGGGTTGGTCTTGTACGAGTAGTACACCTCGCAGCCGCCCGCCGCGCCCGGGGGCACCGCCTGGAACGCGTCCGCGTTGCGGTGCAGCGCCGCCAGGTGCACCACGTGCAGCGGCGAGCCGTACTCGCTGACGAGCTTCGACAGCGACACGCCCTCCAGGAAGAGGCCCTCGCCGGCGCGCGACTCCAGGCCCCACGTCTGTGGGGGCAGGAAGGCGCGCGCGGGGGCCATCGCGCGCTGCATGACGGGGCCCAGGGTCTGCTTCAACTGGCGCTTGGCGGTTCCAACGAGACGACGACGCAGGCTCACGGGGAGAGGCCCTTTCAGGAAACGCTTCAAGGCAGCTTCAGGGGGAGGTAGCGCGTGAGGCCGAAGCGGCCCTTCAGCGCGCGCGTGGCCATCTGCAGGAGCCGGTACTCCAGCTCGCCGTGCTCGCGCCGGTACTTGTTGTGGATGATGGCGTTGGACTCCGCCACGGACTTCTCCACCTTCGCGCCCGTCTTGCCCAGGTCGTTCATCAGGGACGGCTTGCCCACGCGGTAGTTGAGGATGGGCCGGTTCACGTAGACGTGGCCGTAGCGGCGGATGCCGCGCATGTAGAAGTCCACGTCCTCGTAGACGGGGATGTTCGGGTCGAACCCGCCCAGGGGCTGGAAGTATTCGCGGCGCAGCATGCACGCGGAGTTCACGTACAGCGTGCCCAGGAACAGGATGTGCGCCACCGTCCACGCGCTGCTGGGCGTGGTGGCCCCCACCTTCGCCACGCGCTCGAAGTAGCTGCTCTTGTCCTCCAGCCACTCGGGGTCCTCGCTGAAGGGCACCACCCAGCCCACCGCGACGCCCGCGTCCGGCCGCGCGTCCAGCGCCGTCACCATGGCCTTGAGCGCGCCCTCCGCGAGCGTGTCGTCGTCATCCAGGAAGTGCAGGTAGCGGCCCTTCGCCAGCGTGGCGCCGTGGTTGCGCACCAGCGCGGGGCGGCCCTTGGATGGCACCTCCTGCTTGAAGTAGCGCACGCGCGCATCGCCCATGCCCTGCACCGCGTCGCGGGCGGTGCCCTCCGGCGAGTCGTCCAGGACGATGACCTCCACCTGGACGCCTTCTTGACGCAGCGCGGAGTGGATGGCCTCCACCACTTCCTTCTCGCGCTTGTACGTGGGCATCACCACCGAGACGTCGACTGAGGACATAGGCCCCGGTTTATACCGGTGGCGCCCCACGACTGAGAAGCCAGCGGGACCGCCGCCACGCCTGGGGCAGGGAGCCCCCGCCCTGTGTCCGGTGTTACCCGCCCGCTGTCCGGGGAAGCGAACGCGGGCGCGGCCTTCGCGGTTTCTCTGAAGTTTCTACGGCCCCTTCAGGGGGCGGACCGGAAAAATCTGCGCGGGATCGCGACAGATTTGCCGCACCGTGGCCGCCTGCCCGCGTGCTTTTCAGTAGCTGGCGACAGCGAAATCGAACGCGTCCAGGTCATCCCCGGCGTCGTCCGCGGCATCGCGGGGGAGGGCGTCGTCCTCCTCGGAGAACGCGTCCCCCAGGAGGAGACCGTCGGTCTCGTCCGGGTCCAGCGGCAGCCATCCAGGGTGCAGTTCCTCGCGGGCCATGTGCGTTCGTCCTCTTCCGCAAGTGGGTACGGCTCCAGCCGGGGACTTGCAGTCGTTGTGCCACTTCTGGATACGGAACGATCGTCGCTCACGGGTCGTTTCCGACGGCGGGTGGGTCGCCGGACGGGCAGGCATGGCTTGACGCGGGGGCCTGGGGCCGACAGGAAGGGAACACCGATGGCCGTCCTGCTGGCACATGAAATCGAAACCCCGCGTCCGTGCAGCTACCTGCCGGAGCGGGAGGCGTCCCTGGAGACGCTGGTGATGCGCAACGTGACGACCGAGGAGTACGAGCACCTGCTGGTGCGCGGGTGGCGCCGCTTCGGCCCGCAGTACTTCCGGCCCGCGTGCGCGTCCTGCAACGAATGCGTGTCCCTGCGCGTGCCGGTGGCGGGCTTCACGCCCAACCGCAGCCAGCGCCGGGCCCGGGCCGCGTGTGCGCACCTGCGCGTGGAGGTGGGCCCGCCGCGCGTGGATGAGGAGCGCCTGGCGCTGTACCGCGCGTGGCACGCGGAGCGGGAGGCGTCGCGTGAATGGGAGTCGTCCGAGCTGGGGGCGCGCGAGTACGCGATCCAGTTCGCCTTCCCGCACCCGTCCGCGCGCGAGGTGGCCTGGTACGACGACAGCGACCCGGCGGGCCCGAAGCTGGTGGGCCTGGGCCTGTGCGACGAGACGCCCCACGCCTGGAGCGCGGTGTACTTCTTCTACGACCCGGCCTACGCGCGGCTGTCCCTGGGCAAGGCCAGCGTCCTGTTCCAGGTGGAGCTGGCGCGCGAGCGGGGCATCCCCTACGTGTACCTGGGCTACCGGGTGCTGGCGTGCGACTCGCTGCGCTACAAGGCCGGCTTCCGTCCGCACGAGCTGCTGGAGGGCCGCCCCGCGCTGGACGCGAAGCCGGAGTGGCGCGCCGCGGCTGACGCGCCAGAAGCCCCGGCTGACGCCCTGGCTGACGCGCCAGAGTCCGTCAGGAGCCGCTGAGCAGCGCCGCGTCGAAGAAGTCGCGCAGGTGGCGCGCGTACTCCTCCGGGGCCTTCTTCGCGTACTCGCCGTGGTGCGCGCCGGGCACGACCCAGTAGGACTTGGGCTCGCACGCGGTCTGGAACAGCGCGTCCTGGAGGAACGCGGGTGCGTACTCGTCGACGTCGCCGTTGATCAGCAGGAGCGGCCGGCCCTTCAGGTCACACAGGTGCTTCATGGGGTCCACCGCGTCCACGTCCACGCCGGACATCCGCAGCGTCCACAGCACCGGCTGCACGCTCAGCGGTCCCCACTTGCCGTAGCTGTAGCGCGTGTCCGCCTCCAGTGACGGGTACGCGCCCGCGGTGGCCACCGCCTTGAGGCGGGGATCCTCCAGCGCCCCGAGCATCGCGGTGGTGCCTCCCATGGAGAAGCCCAGCACGCCCAGCCGTGACGGATCCACGTCGTCCCGCAGGGAGAGGAAGTCCACCGCCGCGCGCAGGTCCTGGCGCTCACGGTCGCCCCACGTCACCAGGTCGCCCTCGCTCTCGCCGTGGCCCCGCGAGTCGAAGAGCAGCACGCCGTAGCCCGCGCGGGAGAGCACCTCCGCTTCGAAGAGCATCTGCGTGCGGTTCTCCGCGAAGCCGTGCATCACCACCACCGCCGCGCGGTTGCGCGACGGCAGGTACCAGCCGCGCAGCGTCAGCCCGTCACGCGTGCGCAGCTCCACGTCCGTGCGCCCCGCGAGCGCGCCCTCCGCGACCGGCTTCAGCGGCTGGCGCGCCGGGTGCAAGACAGCCTGCGCGGTGCGCACGTTGCGGTACGCGATGACGGCCACCACCGCGAGCACGCCCAGCAGGGCGAGCGCGAAGACACGGGCGGGACGGGGACGGATGGGGATTTTCACGAGGATGAATTGTGAGTCTATACCCGGAATCCGGTCCTCGCGTCTGGATGGGATTGGATCCCCTGGAACGGGCTGGACCCGCAGGGTCTCAAGGGATGTTTCAAGACCGCGCTGGAGATCCACCGGCGCGACGCTGTTCAACTCTCTCCAGAGTGGCGGGCCCGGGTGGCCTCCGCTACCTATCGCAAGGTGCGTGGGTTATTGATCAACGAGCAACGCCAGGGGTGGGCCCGCCGGACGCTTGCGCGCAGGGCGGGAATGTAGAAATCGTTTCTTACCGGGAATCCCAGACATTGGAACTGCAGGCGTTGCAAGAGATGGCGGTTCCGGCAACCGGGCGGCGGCGCGTGTTGTTCACGCTCGTCTTCATGGGGACGGGCGGCATCGAGCGCTCGGTGTGCAATGTGCTGGCGGGCCTGGACCGGACGCGGTTCGAACCCTCGCTGTACTTCCACCATGGGCCGCCGCCGCCGGACACGCGCGGCCGCATCCCCTCGGACGTGCCCATCTCCTGGGGCGTGGGCGTGGAGGCGTACCGGCGCTGGGAGCTGCCGAGGATGTTCTGGCGGCTGTTCCACGAGGCGCGCAAGGCGGACATCATCGTCTCCGGGCAGGAGGGCCGGGCGGCCCTGCTGGCGCGGATGGCGGGTGCCCTCCTGGGCAAGCCGGTGTTGGGGATGGTGCACTTCGACTGGGGGGCCTTCCACCGCGAGCAGCCGAAGCGCCAGCTTTGGGGCCTGAAGGTGCTCTACCCGGGCATGGACCGCATCGTGGCGTGCGGCTACGACTCCGCCAGGGCGTTCGCGGAGCTGGTGAACGTGGATCGCGACCGGCTGGAGGTCATCCCCAACTTCGTGGACGCGGAGCGGATCCGCGCGGCGGCGGACGCTCCCCTGCCCGAGTGGGCGGTGCCGGTGTTCCAGAAGCCGGTGGTCATCGCCGTAGGCCGGCTGGAGCCGCAGAAGTCCTTCGACATGCTCATCCGCGCGCACGCCCGGATGCGGGCGGCCGGGACGGACACCCACCTGCTCATCCTGGGCGTGGGCTCGCAGGAGGCGGAGCTCAAGGCGCTGGTGACGGAACTCGGGGTAGGGGACTCCGTGTTCATGCCAGGCTACGCGGACAACCCGCACGCGCTGATGCGGCGGGCCACGGCGTTCGCCCTGTCCTCGCGCTTCGAGGGGCTGCCCATGGTGCTGCTGGAGGCGCTCGCGCTGGGCTGCCCCATCGTCAGCACGGACTGCCCCTCCGGCCCCTCGGAGGCCCTGGACGGGGGGCGGGCGGGGGTGCTGGTGCCCATGGGGGACGACGCGGCCATGGCCCATGCCCTGGGGCGCGTGGTGACGGACGCCACGTGGCGCGAGGAGCTGCGCCGCCGGGCCCTCGGACGGGCGGACGAGTTGTCCGCTGAACGGGCGCTCAAGGCCTGGGAGTTGCTGCTGGCGGAGGTCTGACACGAGGGGGGCAGGAAAACCTTGCTCCCCTGGTTCAGCTTCCCAGAGGATTCGCACCATCATGACGACGACGAACGAGACGCAGGGCCTCAATTTCCTCCAGGAAGTGGTTGAGGAGGACCGGCGGACGGGAAAGCACGGTGGACGCGTGCACACCCGCTTCCCGCCCGAGCCCAACGGCTACCTCCACATCGGCCACGCCAAGTCCATCGTGCTGAACTTCGGGCTGGCGCAGCAGTATGGCGGCAAGTGCAACCTGCGCCTCGACGACACCAACCCGCTCACCGAGGACACCGACTACGTGGAGTCCATCCAGCGCGACGTGCGCTGGCTCGGGTTCGACTGGGATGACCGGCGCTTCTTCGCGTCCGACTACTTCGACCGGCTCTACGACTTCGCGGAGCAGCTGATCAAGCAGGGCCAGGCCTACGTGTGCAGCCTGTCGCCGGAGGAGATCTCCCAGTACCGCGGCAACTTCACCACGCCGGGCAAGGACAGCCCGTACCGCACGCGCACGGTGGAGGAGAACCTGGACCTGTTCCGCCGGATGAAGGCGGGCGAGTTCCCGGACGGCAAGCACACGCTGCGCGCCAAGATCGACATGACGTCGTCGAACCCCGTGCTGCGCGACCCGCCCATCTACCGCATCCGGCACGCGCACCACCACCGCACGGGCGACAAGTGGTGCATCTACCCGCTCTACGACTTCGCGCACTGCCTGTCGGACGCGATTGAAGGCATCACGCACTCCGTCTGTACGCTGGAGTTCGAGAACCGCCGCGTGCTGTACGACTGGATCGTCGACGCGCTGATCAAGGGCGACCGGCCGTACCAGTACGAGTTCGCGCGGCTGAACCTCACGTACACGGTGATGAGCAAGCGCAAGCTGCTCCAGCTGGTGCAGGAGAAGCGCGTCTCCGGCTGGGATGATCCGCGCATGCTGACCATCAGCGGCCTGCGCCGCCGGGGCTACACGCCCGCGTCGCTGCGAGACTTCGCGAAGCGCATTGGCGTGAGCAAGTCCGACAGCCTCATCGACATGGGCGTGCTGGAGCTGTCCGTCCGGGACGACCTCAACGAGACGGCGCCGCGCGCCATGGCCGTCCTGCGCCCGCTCAAGGTGGTGCTGGAGAACTACCCGGAGGGCCAGACGGAGGAGCTGGAGACGGCGAACCACCCGAAGCGCGAGGACATGGGCACGCGCAAGGTGCCGTTCATGCGCGAGCTCTACATCGAGGCGGACGACTTCCAGGAGGTGCCGGAGAAGGGCTTCTTCCGCCTGGCGCCGGGCAAGGAGGTCCGCCTGCGCTCCGCGTACTTCATCAAGTGCGAGAAGGTCATCAAGGACGCGGCGGGCAACATCACGGAGCTGCGCTGCACCTACGACCCGGCCACGCGCGGTGGTGACTCGCCGGATGGCCGCAAGGTGAAGGGCACGCTGCACTGGGTGCCGGGCAACGCGCCCGTGGCGCAGGTGCGGCTGTTCGATCGGCTCTTCTCGGTGGAGGCGCCGGACAAGGACGAGACGAAGGACTTCAAGGAGTTCCTCAACCCGAACAGCCTGGAGACGCTTTCGAACGCGCGCGTGGAGCCGATGCTCGCGGACGCGAAGCCGGGCGACCGCTTCCAGTTCGAGCGCCTGGGCTACTTCTGCGCGGATCCGGTGGACTCCAAGCCGGGCGCGCCCGTCTTCAACCGCACCGTGACGCTGAAGGACTCGTGGGTGAAGGAGCAGAAGAAGTAGGGCGCTTCTTGCCGCGCTGATGCTTCATGGGAGCAGCAGGCCCAGGGACTCCAGCGCGGCGCAGCGTCCACCGCGCCAGACCGTCTCCGTGGTGGAGGGCGTGTTCCAGGTGAGCACCGGTCCGCCCGGCGAGTAGGGCAGCCAGGTGGGGATGGGCGTGCCGGTGCGGGCCAGGCTTCCCCACGCGGCCTGCACGTACTGGGACAGCGTCGCGTCGTCGGGCGTGGGCGTGGTGCCCACCGCGTCGAAGTGGCCGAAGAGGTAGACGATGTCCGTCCCGTGCGTGGCGCCCAGCGGGGAGAGGGCCCCGTTGGGGAGGGCCCGGGCGAACCGGTAGAGGTACGCGTTGGCCGTGCCGGTGGTGGCGCTCGCGGTGGCCAGGCGCTGCGCGGGACATGCGAACGACAGGTCCGTGCCCAGGGCGATGGCCGCTTCGCGCTCACGCGCTGGCGCCGGCTGGTAGAGCGCGGTGAGCTCTGCCTTGCGCTGCCCCGCGCCAAGGGCATCCACGTAGCGGCCGAAGTCGCCCGCGTTGCCCACGACGCCCAGGGCGTCCATCACGAAGCTCAGCTCGTCGTCGTTGGCGCCCACCAGCACCGGCACGTCGCCGCTGCCCGCCAACACCCGCGCGAGCGGCCGGCCCTTCAACACGACGCCGTCCACCACCGGCAGCGTGGGCAGCAGGGGAAGGCCGAGCTCCATCACCGGCGGCAGCCGGGCCTGGGCGGCGAGCACCTCCGCGGGCGTCCTTGCGCGCAGACACGCGGCGATGTCGCCCTGCGTGCAGCCCAGGAGGATGGCGGCCTGGACGCCCACGGCGTACGCGGATGGGAAGGCGCCCGTGGCCTGCTCCTTCTCCAGCACGGGCCGGTAGGTGCCGGACTGGATGGCGGCGCGGTGGAAGCGGCCCTGGGCGGGCTCGGCGGCCAGCAGCGTCGTCACGCTGATGGCGCCCGCGGACTCCCCGGCGATCATCACGCGCGCCGGGTCCCCGCCGAAGGCCGCGATGTTGCGGCGCACCCAGTCCAGCGCGGCGATCTGATCCCGCAGGCCCCAGTTGCCGGTGCCGGAGTCCGGCGCCGCGAGCTGTGGCAGCGCGAGGAAGCCCAGCAGCCCCAGCCGGTAGTTGAAGGACACCACGACCAGGTCCTCGGTCCAGGCCAGCTGCGCGGCGTCGTACCAGCTCTCGCCCGCGTGGCCTTCCACGTAGCCACCGCCGTGGATCCACACGAGCACCGCGTGGGCGCCGGGCCTGTTGGGGGACCAGACGTTGAGGCGAAGGCAGTCCTCGGAGGGCGTCGGGACCCCGGCCTTCGTCTGGGGACAGGGTGGGCCGAAGGCCGTGGTGGTGAGGGGCTGCGTCCAGCGCGTGGGGCGTGCGGGTGGGGCCCAGCGCCGGGGGCCGGTTGGAGGCGCCGCGTAGGGGATGCCCTTGAAGACCTTCAGCCCGTTGATGATCTCCCCCACCACGGGGCCGTCGTCGGTCGTCACCTGGACCGGTGGGTTGACGAAGGCGCCACTCGTGATGGGGGCGGGGAGCTCGTCCGGCGGAGACTCGGGGGCCGTGCAGCCCCAGAGCAGGAGGACGGTCAGAAGCCACGGGGCGCGAGCGAAGGGCAGGGGCATGGTCACGGAAGAAAGAGGGGCATCCTGTCCCGCCCAGTGGGGTGATGGCGAGCCCCGGCGCCGCTGCGCAACCTCCACATCACCCACACGTACCACGTGCTGAAGGTGTGCTTCGCGGGCGTGCTGGGGGAGGTGGCTCAGTCCTGGTGCGGCTTCTCCACCTGGGCGTCGAAGACGGCGGGGACCTTCATCCGCAAGGAGATGGTGGAACTGCCGGACCGGACGCTGCGGCTATGAGCGGGGCGGCGCTTCGCGGGTCATCTCCACCATGGTGGGGCGCCAGCCCAGCCGCGTGAACAGCCGCTGCGCGGATTCGTTCTTCGCGGCGGTGCTGAGCACGACGCGCGGCGCGCCCATCTCCGTGAGCCGCTGCACCATGGCCTCCGCCAGCAGCCGCCCGGTGCCGGTGCCGCGCGCCTTCTCCTCCACCCAGATGTCGTGCAGGGCGCCGTGCTTGTCGAGGAGCATGTTCCAGTCCACGCCCTCCAGCCGGCCGTAGCAGTAGCCCACGGCTTCACCGTCCAGGTCGGCCACGAGCACCACGGCCTCCTGTGGACGGCGCGCCTCCTTGCCCAGCCACCAGCGATAGCCGGACTCCACGTCGTCCGGGAGCATGAAGCGCTGGGCGTCGAAGCCGTGGTGCTGGCGCGCGAGCGCCGCGCCCATGCGGCCCAGCGCGGGCGCGTCCGAGTCCTTCGCGGGGCGGATGGTGACGGGCATGCGTCCTCCTGAGAGCGGGTGGCCACCCCAGGTTGCGCACCGCTGCCCGCGTCTGTCGAAGCCTTCCGGAGGAAAATGCTCAGCCGGCCACGCGGGACGGCGGGCGGGCGTCCGCTACCGGGCCTTCGCGCGCATCTGGGGCGCCGTGCGCTTGTCGTCGCGCAGCCCGGAGCGGGCCAGCTCCAGGAGGCCCCAGCCGGCCACGAGCGCGAACACCGCGCCCACCGCCGTCACGATGTAGTTCGCGAGCCCCGTGTCACCACACTGGAGGCAGGCCACGGACGGATCCGCCGGCTCGTAGTGCAGCGTCACCGGCGCGCCCGTCACGTAGTGGCGCGACACCGCCTGCGCGTCCGCGAGCCCGCCTGCGCCATGGCCGTCGAAGGCCACCGTGTCGGAGGTGTACGGGACGCCGTTCACCTCGTAGCGGTAGCTCACCTCCGGGCGGAAGCTCACCGCGCGCTTGCTGCGCAGCGTCTCCACGCGGGAGGACACCACGGTGCCCTGCACGGTGGGCCAGTCCCTGCTCACCTTCGAGCGGTACACCATCCGGCCGCCCGCGAACGCCAGCGCCACGCCGATGCCCAGCAGGGCCAGCCCCATCAGCCACTTCATCATCGTTCGAGTCCTTGCCTGCCTCCCACCGCGCTGCCTGGGGCGGAGAGGGCGAATCCGGCTTGGATTTGCAGCCACCGGGCCAGGGCCTTCCACCCGGAGGCATGGGGCTGCGGCGCGGGGCAGATTTCCCCACGGGGGGCAATTCGCCCCAGTAGAGTCGGGGTCTCCATGTCCGCACTCGCCCAAGAGCTCGAAGTGGCCCGGCGCATCGCGCGCCAGGCTGGTGACATCCTCCTGCAGGTCTACGCCACCGACTTCTCCGTCACGGACAAGGCCGGCGGCGCAGGGCCCGTCACGGTGGCGGACGAGCGGGCCAACGCCTTCATCGTCGGCGAGCTGCGCAAGGCCTTCCCGGCGGACGGCGTGGTGGCGGAGGAGAAGGAGGACGTCTCCGACGCGAAGCGCTTCAGCCGCTGCTGGTTCGTGGATCCGCTCGACGGCACGCAGGAGTTCGTGAACCGCAACGGCGAGTTCGCCATCCACATCGGCCTGGCGGTGGAGGGCCGGGCGGCGCTGGGCGTCGTCTACCGCGCGGTGGGGGACGTGCTGTACTCCGGCATCGTGGGCGAGCAGGGCTCCGTGGAGGACCCCCAGGGCCGCCGCGCGCTGCGCGTGTCGGACGTGGCGGATCCGGCGCAGCTGCGGCTCGTGACGTCACGCTCGCACCGCTCGAAGACGACGGACGCGGTGGTGCGGGGGCTGGGCATCACGAAGGAGACGGAGTCCGGTTCGGTGGGCCTCAAGTGCGGCCTCTTGGCGGAGGCCCGCTGCGACCTCTACGTGCACGTGAGCGACAAGAGCTACCGCTGGGACAACTGCGCGCCGGAGGCCGTCATCCGCTCCGCGGGCGGCGTGCTCACGGACCTGGCCGGCAACGCGTACCTGTATGACGGCTCGGAGCTGCAGAACCGCCGGGGCCTGCTCGCGTGCAACGCCGCCGCGTTCGACAAGGTGCTGCCCGTCGCCTCGCAGGTGGCCCGCGAAGCGGGGCTCTTGAAGTAGTCAGCGCGACCCGGCCGCGCGGCGCAATTCACCGTACAGCCGCGCGAGGTCCGGGAGCTGGTAGCTGGCGTTGAGCCCGCTGGGATTGGGCAGCACCCACAGCCGCGTGTCGCCCAGCGTCTCCTCCTGCGGTCCGAAGCTCGCCTTCGGCCGCGCGAAGGCGGTGCGGTACGCGCCCAGCCCCAGCACCGCGAGGTACTTCGGGCGGTAGCGCTTCACCTTGCGCAAGAGCGACTTCGCCCCTTCGGCGTACTCGTGCGGCTCCAGCATGTCCGCGCTCGCCGTGGCCCGGTCCACCACGTTGGTGATGCCCAGCCCCAGCGCCAAGAGCTCCTCCTGCTCCGAGGGCAGCAGGCGGCGCGGCGTGAAGCCCGACGCGTGCAGCGAGGGCCAGAAGCGGTTGCCCGGCCGCGCGAAGTGCACCCCCACCACCGCCGAGTAGAGGCTGGGGTTGATGCCGCAGAAGAGCACCCGCAGGTCCGCTGCCAGGAGGTCCGGCATGGTGCGGCCGGTGGCGGCGAACAGCTCGTCCTTCGTGGGGCGGTGGAGCTTCATGGAGTGGGAGACCCGGCCCCGAACCTAGCGGGTCGGGTGCCGCCTCGCACGGGGACACACCTGGACGCAGGCCGGGCAGGGGAGGGGACGGATGCCTTTCCCCGGCGACAGCACCCGGCCAGCACGGGCAGAGTGCCGCCTCGTGTCTGATTCGAATCCGTCCGCGTCCTTCCGGCTGACGCCCAGGCACTGGGCCGCGCTGGCCGTGAGCGTGCTGCCGCTGGTCCTCTACGCGTTCTCCAGCCGCGAGGGCGACCTGCCGCTCTACTTCCGGACGGCGCGCGCGTTCCTGGACGGCGCGGTCCCCAACCGCGACTTCCGCTTCGAGTACCCGCCCTACGCGCTCCTGTGGTTCGTGCCCGCGACGTGGGCGGGTGGAGACCTGCGCGGCTTCGTCCTCGCGTTTGGACTCCAGCTCACGCTCTTCGACGCGTTCATCAAGTGGCTGCTCCTGTCCGAAGGCGTGCGCCGCTGGGGCACGTCCTGGCGCGCGTGGGCGCCGCTGGGCGCGTACTTCGTCGTCAGCTGGATCCAGAGCGTCCACTACCTCAAGCGCTACGACCTCATCCCCGCCGCGTTGGCGCTGGCCGCGCTGGTGGCCCTGATGCGCGGGCGCGAGGGCTGGGCGGGCGCGGCGCTCGCGGTGGGCACCGTCACCAAGCTGTACCCCGCCGTGCTCGTGCCGGTGGCCCTGGCCGTGGCCTGGCGCCGGGGCTCGAAGCCGACGCGGGCGCTCGTCACCGGGCTTGTCGCGGGCGTGCTGCCGCTGGTGCCGCTGAGCCTCGTGTGGCCGTGGTGGCAGTTCGCGTCCTTCCACGTCGAGCGAGGGCTCCAGGTGGAGGCCTTCAGCGCCGGCCTGCTCTGGGCCGCGCACCAGCTGGGCCTTGCCGACGTGCAGTGGGTCCACGCTCCGGCCTCCTACGAGCTGCACGGCGCGGCCGCTGAGACCGTCCGCGCCATCACCCGCCAGGTGTGGGTCGCGGGCTCGCTGCTGGCCGCGGCGGTGTCCGTTCGCGCGGCGTGGCGCAGGCCTCCGGTGCAGGTGGAGGACGTGGCCCGGCTGGCGCTGGTGCCGCTCACGGCGTTCGTCATCCTCAACCCCGTGCTGAGCCCGCAGTACCTCATCTGGCTCACCGGGGCCGCCGCGCTCGCGCTGCTCTCCGGCGCGGTGGGGCCGTCCGTGGTGCTGCTGGTGGCCGCGGCCATCACCCGGGGCCTCTTCGCGGGCAGCACCTATCGAACCGGCTGGCAGCCGTCATTCACGCTGCTGCTGCTCGCGCGCAACGCGATGGTGCTCTTCGCGGGGCTCGCCTGGGCCCGCGAGCTGTGGCGGTGGGGAAGCCCGGGCGCCGCTCCGCTCCCGGGACCAAAGGACGCACCCCTGCGGACACCGCGGGCCTGAAGCCCGGCTGCCTGCTCCGCGAGGCACCCCTGGCCGGTGCGAAGCCCAGGGCTCGTGGTTAGAAGGAAGGCATGGCCCGTCCGGTGAACGTGAACGCCCTGCTGCCCATCGAGGCGGAGTTCCAGCGCGAGCGCGCCTCCGGGCTGCGCCGCTCCGGTGACAAGCTGGAGGACGCGCTCGCCCAGGTGGCCCAGGCGGAGAAGGAGCTGCGCGCCCTGCACGGCGTGGCGCGCGTGGAGCGCTACGCGGCGTACCGCGCGCTGTGGAAGGAAGCGGAGCGGCTGCGCTGGAACCTCACCGTGCAGCGCGAGGCCTGCGGCCTGCGCAACCACCGCGACCTGGACGTCGTCTACCCGATGCCGCCCCTGCTCAGGGAGTGACGTCCGGCTGTTCACCGCTTCACGGTGCGGAGCGCCACGCGGCCACGGCGAAGAGCGCCCAGCCCGCGAGGAAGCCCAGGCCGCCCAGCGGCGTGATGGCGCCCAGCACTCGCACGCCGGACAGGGCCAGCGCGTACAGGCTGCCGGAGAACAGGACGATGCCCGCGAGCATCGCCCAGCCCGCGGACTCCAGGAGCGCCGAGGGGCGCACCGTGCCGAAGAGGCCCACGGCCACCAGCGCGAGCGCGTGGTACATGTGGTAGCGCGCACCGGTTTCGAAGATGACCTGCAGGTCCTGCGGGAGCCGGGACTTCAGCGCATGCGCCCCGAAGGCGCCCGCACCCACGGACAGGAAAGCGTTCACCGCGCCCACCACGATCCACCACCGCATCATCGAGTGCCTTTCTTCGCGCGCTTGACTGCGGCACGCTACACCGCGCTTCACGGCAGCGTCCTGGTTGAACACGCCACCCGCCCCAGCCGCGCCCCTATCCGCGATGACGACTTCTTCATCCTTCCAGCAGACCCCGTCGATTCCCTTCGAGCTGCGCCAGTCCACCATCCAGGGCACGGGCGCCTTCGCCACCCGCCGCATCCGCAAGGGCGCGCGCATCATCGAGTACATCGGTGAGCGCATCACCCAGGCGGAGGCGGACGTGCGCTACGACGACGAGTCGATGGAGCGCCACCACACGTTCCTCTTCAACCTGGACAACGACACGGTGCTGGACGCGGGGACGCTTCACAACGAGTCGCGCTACATCAACCACTCGTGCGAGCCCAACTGTCAGTCCCTCATCGACAAGGGCCACATCCACATCTACGCGCTGCGCACCATCGAACCGGGGGAGGAGCTGACGTACGACTACGCGTACGAGCGCACCCCGGAGATGGACGCGGAAGCGGAAGCCCTCTACGTCTGCCGCTGTGGCACGCCCTTGTGCCGGGGCACCATCCTCGCCCCGGAGAAGAAGGCCCCCGCGCGGCGCAAGAAGGCCGCGTCGAAGTCCAAGCCGACCTCCAAGGCGAAGTCCGGCTCGAAGTCCAAGCCAGCCTCCAAGGCCAAGTCCGCCAAGAAGTCGAAGGCCGCGCCGCCGGCCGCCGCGAAGAAGAAGCGGGGCACCCAGCGGGCGAAGTCGCCGGGCCGCGGCCGCCGCGCCGCGAGCTGAAGGACGCCACGACAGGCGCGCGCTCGCTGGGGCCGGGCATTAGACTGGAAGCGTGAAAGACGTCCTGCGCTTCCTGCTCACCGAGGCCCCTGACTCTCCCGCGCTCGACTCCGTGGAGGCCTGGTGGCGCCGGCACCTCGCGGTGGTGCCGCGCTTCCCGGTGCCCGCGGACCAGGCGCTCGCGAGCGGCTTCCGGATGGACCGGATGGGGTTCGCGTTCGCCTCCGGCTACCAGGCCGCGCTGCGCTCCCTCTTCCCCCAGCTTCCAAAGGACCAGCGCGCCGCGCTCTGTGCCACGGAGAACGGCGGAGGGCACCCCAGCGCCATGGAGACGAAGCTCACGCCGAAGGGCGCGGGCTTCACGCTCGATGGCATGAAGACGTACGTGACGCTGGGCACGCACGCGGAGGTGCTGCTGGTGGTCGCCTCCGAGGGCCGCGACGCCCAGGAGCGCAACCGCCTGCGAATGGTGCGCCTGGACGCGAGAAAGCCCGGAGTCACGGTGGAGCCGCTGCCGCCCCTGGGCTTCGTGCCGGAGGTGCCGCACGCGGCGCTGCGCCTGGAGGGCGTGGAGGTGGCGCCGGAGGACGTGCTGCCCGGGGATGGCTACACGCGCTACCTGAAGCCGTTCCGCACGGTGGAGGACTGCCACGTCAACCTGGCGGTGCTGGGGTGGCTGCTGAAGGTGGCCCGCCGGTGCGGCTGGCCGGTGGCGCTGCGCGAGGAGCTGGTGTCCGTCGCGGTGATGATCCGCGCGCTGGCGCTGGAGGACCCCAGCGACCCGGCCGTGCACGTGGCGCTGGGCGGCGCGCTCACGCAGGTGCACCGCGCGCTGGAGCGCTGCGAGGTGGCCTGGGAGGGCGTGGACGTGGAGATGCGCGAGCGGTGGCAGCGCGACCGGCGCATCCTCGACCTGGCGTCCAAGGTGCGCGCGAAGCGGCTGGAGGTCGCGCGCCAGCGGCTGGCCGGCGGCCTGGGCGAGGACTGACGTTCAGGGAAAAGCGAGGCCCGCGAGGGGAGGGGCCTGAAGCCTCCTCCACCACGCGGGCCTGGGATGCTACGGGGAGTTCTTCAGTACCGGCCGCCGCCCAGCGCGGAGACGGCGGCGGACAGGATGCGGTTCTCCACGCCCCAGACGGCCTTGTTCATGCCCTTCACGCCCGCGCCGCGCATGTAGTCCGTGAAGTCGTGCAGGGCGGTGGAGCGCTGCATGCGCTCCGTCTTGGCCGCGTAGAGCAGCGGCGTGTTCGGCGCGCCCGTGAGGCCCAGGTCGGGGCAGGCCTCGGAGAGCGCCGCGCGGTCGATGCCCGTCACCGCGGACAGCATCGCCACGGTGAAGTGGTGCACCGGCAGCTCGCGGGCGTTGGGCACGCGCTCCAGCACCTTCGCGCGCGTCGCCGGGTCGGTCGCCAGCTGGGGCAGCGTCACCCGGGACATCTCCAAAATCTGCTCGTTGGTGACGTGCTTGTTGTCCAGGATGGCCCGGTCGAACAGGCTCTGCGGCGTGTCACCCTTGATGGTGATGTTCACGTCGGAGAGGCGCTGGCGCATGGTCTGGATGGCGCGCCCCACCTCCGTGTTGGCACCGCCGCGCCACGAGCCCGGCGTCGCCTGCACCGGCGCCGCCGTCGCGCGGGTGCGCGCCAGCTCCGCGCGGTTGAGCACGTCCGCGCGTGACGCCTCCGTGACCTGGTTGGCCCGGGCGGGCTGGGCGGCCGTCGCCTGCGTGCGGGCCGGGGCGACGG
>NZ_RAWM01000143.1 GCF_003668875.1 Corallococcus interemptor
TCCCCGCGCCGGTGACCGCGGCCCCCGCCGCCGCTGTTCCGGCCGCGGCGGATCAGATCGCCGCGCCCGCGAGCGAGCCCGTGGTGAACGCGGCGGTGGCCGTGACGCCCGCGCCCGTGGCCCCGGCGGAGCCCGTGCGCCGCTACCGCGAGCTGAACGACGCGGACCGCGAGAAGATGAACCGGCTGGAGCAGGCGGCGAACAAGGACCGCGCCCGCGCCGCGGAGCTGGAGAAGGAAGTGCGCCGGCTCAAGGGCCGCGCCGACACGCACGCGCGCATCCTGGCCGTGACGAAGTCCGAGGCCGACCTGGGCAAGGACAAGTACAAGGCGCTGGAGAAGCGCCTCAACCGCACGCTGCTGGAGCGCGACCTGCTTCGCCGGGCCATCAAGGACCTGGAGAAGAAGACGGGCATGCTCGCGGACCGCACGGAGCTGACGCCGGACGAGGTCGCCGCGAGCGACCAGCGCAGCGACGAGCAGGCCCGCGCCCGCGCCGAGGCGGAGGCCCGCGCCACCGCCGCCGCCACGCCGACGGAGGCCCCCGCCACCACGGAGCCCGCGTCCACCGAGGGCGAGGCGAAGCCCTCCGAGGCCCCGCCGTCCAACGCCTGAGCCGCACCCCGGCGTGAAGCATGAAGGCCCCGCGGTCCCCTCACCGGGACGCGGGGCCTTCGTGTTTCAGCGATAGGACTCGACGATGTCCACGCCCGCCGAGGAGAACTCCAGGATGGCCGTCCCCGGCTTGGAGTCCGGCCGCTTGCGCAGTTGCCCCTTGGAGAGCCGCGCCACGGCGCAGATGGGGATCTTGTCGCCATCTGGCGGATGCGCCTCGTAATAGCGGACGACCACCTGCGGCCCCCCGGTCCACACCCGCCCATAGAGGCGGGTGGTCGTTTCAAGAGGCCCCAGGCCGGAGATCAGCATGCTCTCCACGGGACCGTCGTAGAGCGTGATGGGGCTGACGTCGTCCTGGTTGATGTCGAGCGCGACATTCGCTCCGTCGCCCACGCGCAGGCGAAGGATCCGCATCGTGTTCAGCGCATCCTCGGGACAGTCCTCGGGCTTCGGTGTCCCGTCCGAACGAAGCCCCACACCTCCTCGGGTCGTGGTGCAGCCCAGCGACAGGGCCAGCACGAGGGCAACCGGGGACCACTTGCGCGGTGCGTTCATGTGGCGTCCATCTACTCCCGGATGAAACGCTGTTCCAGGACGAGGTAGGCCTGGGACAAGCCGTCGGACCGGAACAACTCCAGCGCCAGTTGCTCCAGGCCCCGGGGTGATTGGAAAGCGCTGTCATCCGCGACGACGGCGATGCGGCCCGTGGCTCCGGGCGCAATCTGCTCCTGCTGCATGCGCAGCGCGAACGCGCGTGAACTCCCGCCAGAGACCGTGGACAGCCGGGCCTCCATCATCCGCCAGGGCTTCTTCGCATCGCGGTTGGTCAGGGTGAACAACACCGCCACCTTCGGAAGCGTCTTGCTGGAGAGCACCTCCACCAGGACGTCCGCCCCATCCTCCTTGAGCCGCCATCCCTGTCGGCGGACGAAGGGCGTGTGCTTGAGGTTTCCCTGCGCCAGGAGCGTCGCCAGCGCGTGATCCGCGGAATGCTCCTCCTCGCGCAGGCGCTGGTTCTCGTCCTCCAGGACGCGCCGCTGTTTGAGTGAGTCCATCAGCGTCGAGTACATGGCGTCGTAGCCGCGCGGGTCCTCGAACACGTTCACCTGCTGAGCCACCGCGCTCCGCTGTCCCTCACCCGCGGGCTTGAGGAGGAACGGCACCTGCTTGCCGCTCGCGAGCGTTACCAGCAGGGGAATGGCCTCGTCCTCTCCCAGGTCCTGGAGGGGTTCGACGACCACCTTTCGGCCGCCCGCGAGCAGCGGCTCGAATCGGCCCTCCCACGCCAGCATGCGGGTTCGTGTGGGGTCCACGGGCGTCTCGAAACGAAGGACGGTGACCACCCTCCCCTTCACGTAGAGGGTGGGCGTGGAGTCCGACGGATGCTCCGACAGCAGCACCGTGCGGATCGCGAGTTCCTCCCGCTCACGCGCGGCGGCATTCACGGTCATCAGCGACAGCGCCAGGGCCAGAGCCAACCGGGCAGGTAGACAGTCCTTCATGGGACCTGACGTTAACAGCATCAGTCGCGCGGGGGTGGCATCACCACCAGCGCTTCGGAGTTGGCGCGGATCTCCCCGGTGCTGTCGTCCACGCCGCCCACCACGAGCACGGAGCCGTCCGGCAGCGCCGAGCACGTGTGCCACACGCGCGGCTGCGGCATCAGCGTCAGGCCCAGCACGGTGGGCTGCGCGCCTGCGTGCGGGGTGATCAGCTCCACCCACGGCTGCGCGTACGTCGTGCCAATGCCAGTGCCCCGCCCGCCCAGCGCCATGACGCGGCCGTCCGGCAGCGTCACCGCGCACAGGTTGCCCCGAGGCATTAGCGCGGGGCCGTCCTCCACCTGAACCACGCCATTCAGGAACTCGGAGGCGCCCACCGGCCGCGCGCCTTTCGCCGGGTCCAGGCCGTCGAAGCCGCCCATGACCAGGGGCAGTGGATCCTCGTCCGGCCTGCCCAGCAGCGCCACGGCGGCGCCTACACGGGGGCCCCTGAGATAAGCCCCCGCCGCCAGCGTGAGGATCTCGCCGTCGGCGAACGTGAAGGCCGCCACGTCTCTCACGGCCCCCAGGCCACTCGCGCCGCCCACGACCTGGAAGATGCGTCCGCCCCGCTCCACCGTCAGCGCCGCGTCCACGAAGGAAAACGGGGCGGGGTAAGCGACAAGGCGCCCCTTGGCCGAGTCGTAGCCTTCGACCGTGTCCACCGTGCTGCCGTCCGCCGCGCGCCCGCTGACCAGCAGCACCTGGCCCTCGGTATTCACCGCCGCAGCGTGCTGGTAGCGGGCCGCCTTGAGCGGCAGGTCATTCCTCGCGCCCGTGTTCGGATCCAGGAGGAGAGACGAGGGCTGCAACGTCACCGGCGCGAAGGACGCCGCGCCGCCCGCCAGGAATACGCGGCCATCCGGCAGCAGCGACGCCGTGTGGAAGGCCCTCGCGCCCACGTCCGGCCCGGGGCTGAACGTGCCATCCGCCGGATTGAACACCTCCGTCGTCCCCGTCACGGGCCGCGTGCCATCCGCGCGAGGCTCATAGCCTCCGGTGATGAACACGCGTCCATCCGGCAGCGTGGTGGCCGTGTGCGCCGCGCGCGTCGCGACCGGCAGCGAGCAGGTCCTCGGGGCCGACGCCAGGTTCACCGGCACGAACTCCCCCAGCCTCCGCAGGAACATCCGCACCTTCGGTGCCTGGCCCTCCGTCACGTCGAACGGAACGGAGCGGCCCAGGGACACCAGCTGCCCGCCCTGATCCGGCGCACCGACGTAGGCCCGGACCTCCAGCACCCGCGCGGTACCGGACGGAACGGCCGGCACGTCCGCCTCCGTCCACGCCACCGTCGACACCCGCTCCCGGGGCGTGTCGAGCCCGGGGCCCGTGACGCGGAAGCGCAGGTGCGTCACCCCGGCCAGAGGCTGGGTGCCGGCGCAGGAGTCGCTGAGCAGGTCCAGGGAGGGGCGGACCTCGTTCTCCCCGCAGGCAGGGGTGAGGGCCATCAGGGCGGCGGCGAGGAGCGTGGAGCGGACGAAGCGCGGTGCCATGGGGCGCAACGCTACCAGCCCCCCTCCCCGGCCGGGTGGAGTCCAGACAGCCGGAAGCAGGCGGCGCGGCGGGGATTGCGCTGTAATGCGCCCGCCCCAGGACGTATGTCCTGTCCCCTCCTCCATGAAGCTCTCGCTCGCCACCCGCATCTTCCTGGGCTACGCGCTGGTGCTGCTGACGTTCGGGGCGGTGTCCCTGTTCAGCGTGGCGGAGCTGCACCGCAACCGGCTGGAGATCCGCCTGGTCAGCCAGGGCTACCTCCAGCTGTCCCAGGACGCCGCCGCGCTGGAGACCTTCCAGACCAGCCAGGAGAAGGACACCGAGCGCGTGCTGGAGCAGAACAGCGTGGAGACGCGCCGCGCCCTCATCCGCCTGGCGAGCCTCTACTACGCGCCCCAGATGGCCCAGCGCCTGGAGGCCGCCCGCGCCAAGGCCCGCGAGGTGCTCACCTTCGCCCCCGAAGGTGAGGTCCCCTTCGTCAACGAGCTGGACGCGAGATTCGCGGAGCTGGCGCGCAACTCCCAGGCCTACGGCCGCGCGGTGGAGGCCGTGTTCACCACGCTCGCGTCCGAATCCCCCGAGAGCCAGGACGTCGCGCGCGCCACCGCCGAGCTGCGCCAGCTGGAGAGCGCCATCGGCCGCGAGCTGCGCGTGCTGCGCGCCACGCTCACCAACCGCATCCGCGAGCGCGTGGACGGCGCGGAGGAGCGCGAGCGCCGGACGGGCCTCACCATCATCGCGCTGTCCATCATGGCCATTGGCGTGGGCGTGGGCGTCACCGCGTGGTCCGCCCGCACGCTGCGCCCGGTGCGCACGCTCATCGAAGGCGTGTCCCGCATCGGGCGCGGTGACTACTCCGCCCAGCTGGGCGTGCGCGGCGAGGACGAGGTGGCGCTGCTCGCGCGCGAGTTCGACCAGATGGCCCGCTCGCTCCAGGCCCGCGAGGCGCAGCTGAAGTCCCAGGCGGAGGCGCTGATGCGCGCGGAGCAGCTGGCCGCCGTGGGCCGCATCTCCGCGCAGATCGTCCACGAGGTGCGAAACCCCCTGTCCTCCATCGGCCTCAACGTGGAGCTGCTGCAAGACGCCGTGGACGGCGCCAGGTTCGACTCGCAGGACACGGCCACGGAGGCGAAGGAGCTGCTCTCCGCCGTGACCCACGAGGTGGACCGCCTCACCGACGTCACCGAGCAGTACCTGCGAATGGCCCGCCCCGCCCGGCCGGACCTGGAGCCGGAGGACATCATCGCGGTGCTGGACGGCGTGCTCGACTTCACCCGCGAGGAGCTGGTGCGCGCGAACGTGGAGGTGGTGCGCGCCTTCGCGCCCGACACGCCCCGCGTGCTCGCGGACCAGGGCCAGCTGCGGCAGGTGTTCCTGAACCTCCTGCGCAACAGCCGCGAGGCCATGCCCACCGGAGGCACGCTCACCGTGGCCACCACGCTTCTGGACGGCGACGGCGACGTGGAGGTGACCGTGCGCGACACCGGCAACGGCATGACGGAGGAGGCCCGCCGCCACCTCTTCGAGCCCTTCTTCACCACCAAGGAGGGCGGCACCGGCCTGGGGCTCGCGGTGAGCCAGCAGATCCTCCAGGCCCACGGGGGCTCGCTCTCCTGCCAGAGTATTCCCGGCCAGGGAACGACCTTCGTGTTAAGGCTTCCTCGCGCATGAGCTTTACACCGTACCGGGACGTGCTGCCCTCGGGGCTGCGCGTCGTCACCGTCGAAACGCCCCACCTGCACACCGCCCTCCTGGCCGTCTACGTGCGGACCGGCAGCCGCCACGAAACGGTGGAGAACAACGGCGTCAGCCACTTCCTGGAGCACCTCTTCTTCCGGGGAAGCGAAGCCTGGCCGGACACGGTGAAGATGAACGCGGCCGTGGAGGAGGTGGGCGGCAACCTCAACGGCGCCACCACCCGCGACCACGGCTACTACTACACCCCGCTGCACCCGGCGCACCTGGGCGTGGGCCTGGAAGTCATCGGCGACATGCTCACCCGCCCCCGCCTCACCGACATGGAGGTGGAGCGGCAGATCATCCTGGAGGAGATGCTCGACGAGGTGGACGACAAGGGGCGCGACATCGACCTGGACAACCTGTCCAAGCGCCTGCTGTTCCCCGGCCACCCGCTGTCCCTGAAAATCGCCGGCACCCGCGAGTCCGTGAAGGCCCTCACCCACGCGCAGGTGCTGGAGCACTTCGCCCGGCACTACGTGGCCGGCAACCTGGTGGTGTCCGCCGCGGGCAGCGTGAAGCACTCGGAGGTGCTGGCGCTGGCCGAGCGCGCCTTCACCCACCTGCCCAAGGGCCCTGCCACCACGGAGCTCGCGCCGGCGCTGCTGGGTCCCGGGCCGCACTTCCACTTCGTCTCCCACGATGAGTCGCAGACGGAGTTCAAGCTCACCTTCCGCGCCGTGCCGGAGCAGCACGAGGACTTCCCCGCGCTCCAGATTTTGCGGCGCCTGCTGGACGACGGCCTGTCGTCGCGGCTGCCCTTTGAAATCGTGGAGAAGCGCGGCCTCGCGTACTCGGTGCAGGCGGGCCTGGACACGTACCACGACCTGAGCCTCTTCGAGATTGAGGCGGCCAGCGCGCCGGAGAAGGCGTCGCTCGTGGTGGCGGAGGCGCTGCGCGTGCTCGCGGAGCTCTGCGAGAAGGACGCGAGCGACGAGGAGCTGAACCGCGCCAAGCGCCGCCACCGGATGCTGCTGGAGTTCTCCCAGGACTCGCCGGGCGAATTGGCCGGGTGGTTTGGCGGCGTGGAGCTGTTCCGCCGTCCGGAGACGTTCGGACACCGCGCGGATCAGGTGGACCGGCAGACGGCCGCGCGCGTGCGCGAGGTGGCCCGGCGCTACTTCACCCGGGAGAACCTGCTCGTGGTGGCGGTGGGCCAGCGCAAGGGGCTCAAGGCGCTGGAGAAGGTGGTGGCTGACGCGGAGGGGCTGCCCTCCTCCGCGCCCGCGCTCAGCGCCGCCCGCGGATGATGATGGGCCCCGACGGGGCCTTCTTCTTCTTGGGCGTCGCCTTCTCGATGGCCTTCTGGATGCGCAGGTACTCGGGGTTGCGCGGCTCGCGCTTCAGGGCCTCTTCAATCAGCTTCTTGCCGCGCGGCAGCTGCGTCTCGAACCAGGCGTAGAGGTTCGCGAGCGCGGCCTTCTCCTCCACGGACGCCTCGCCCAGGCCCATCAGCCGCTCCAGCACCTCCTGCGCCTCCGGCTTGCGGCCGGCCTTCAGGTGCAGCCGCCACATGCGCGACAGCGCGGGCGCGAAGCTGGACTCCGTCTTGAGGGCGAAGCGGTAGCTGTCCTCCGCCGCGCGCGCGTCGCCCTGCTCCTCCTGCACGCGGCCGCGCACGTACAGCGCGCGGGCGAAGCGCGGACGCAGGTGCAGCGCGCGGTCCACCAGCTGCTGGGCTTCCGAAGCACGGCCCTGGGCGCAGACAATCTCCGCCAGCCACGCCACGGCCTCCGCGTTGTCCGCGTCCTCCTCCACCAGCTTCTTGAGCGCGCCCTCGGCCTCCGCCGGGCGCCCCAGCGCCATGAGCACGCGGGCCTTCATCGCCACCACGTCCGTCAAGTCCGCGTCCTCTTCCGCGACGGACTGCAGGTCGGCTTCCGCCAGGTCGTAGAAGCCGCTCATCAGGAAGTAGCGCGCGCGCAGCAGCTTCGCGGGCGTGAAGCTGGGCGAGCCCTGGAGCACGCGGTCCATCAGGTTGGCCGCGAGCAGCTCCTCGCCCTTCATGAGGAGGATTTCGGCCTCCACCGTCTTCGTCGCGGCGTCGTCCGGGTTCTCCCGGAGGATGCGCTCCAGCGTGGCGAAGGCCTCGTCCGGCTGTCCCTGCCGCGCCTGGAGGCGGGCCAGCGACAGGATGTCCTCGTTGGACAGCTTGCCTTCGTTCCGCAGCGTGACGAGCGTGGAGATGGCCTGGGGAATCTGCCCCTCCCCCATGTACAGCTCCGAGAGCTGCTTCTGGATGACGGGGTCGGAGCCCGGCAGCAGGCTCTCCGCCTGCTTGAGCGTGAGGATGGACGCGCCCGGGTTGCCCGCGCCCTGATGGGCCCTGGCGAGCAGGAGCAGCGGCTCCACGCTCTCCGGGGCGGCGTTGGCGGCCTTCTGCAGTTCCGAGATGGCGCGGGAATACTGTCCCTGCGCGAGCGCGTCACGGCCCTGGGACAGGGAGGTCTGGACCTGGACGGCCTGCTTCTGCGCGGCCGCCGTCTCCGGGTCCTTGCAGGCAAGCGGCAGGAGCAGGACGAGCGTCCAGGGACGGGGCAAAAATCGATGGGGCATCGCTGAGGGACAGGGTACCGGATGTTATCCTTCTCCGTCGATGGACCCTTTCGTGCGCCGCCTCGTGGAGAGGCTTCATGATCCCAGCCGGCCGCTGTCGCGGAACCGGCACTTCCACACGTTCGACACCCCCGAGGGTCGAATGGCGCTGAAGGTGTTCCGCCGTCTGCGCAGCCTCCAGCAGGACATCCTCGCCTGTCACAAGGAGGGCCACCGCGCGCGCATCTCGCGGCAGGTCAACCCGGACGGCGAGCACCGCATCGAATTGTGGATGGAGCGCGTCGCGGGCCGCCGCGTGTCCATGCTCCAGCCCGCGGAGTACGAGCTGCTCGCCCGGCTGCCCGGGGTGCGGGACGCGCTGGAGATCCTGGACGAGGCGGCCTGAAGCGCGTTGCTAGAACACCCAGGGTCCCAGCCCCGAGGGTGCCCCGTCACACGCCGCCCTGAGCCGCGCCTGGGCGTCCTCGTAGGAGAGCCGGGCCGCGTCCGCCTTGAGCGTCACGGAGGCCCAGTCCCGCCACGAGCGCAGCACCGCGACGTGGCGGCCGTCCTCCTCCTGTGCCTCGGAGAAGTGGACCAGCAGCCGTTCCTCCAGCGCCTCACGGGCCTTGGTCCACGGGCCTTCCTTGTCCAGCCGGACGCGCTTGTCCCGCTCCACGGTGGAGAGCAGCGCGCGGGCGTCCGCGGACAGCCCCTGGAGGGACGGGCGGCGGCGCGCGGGCTCCATGGCCACGCGGTAGACGGCGGGCCAGAGCGTGGGGTCCACGAAGGCGACCTTGCCCTCCACCAGCCGCACCGCGAGCACGTCCTTCGACGCGCGCAGCATGCGCCCCAGCCGGTACGCGAGCCGCCCCTTCGCGTGGTCGCGCCAGCTGCCGGTGGGCCGGCCGCCCATGACCTGCTCGACGAGGGACGTGGGCCCGTGGGTGGGCACCTCGGTGATGACGTGGCGCGTGCGCACCAGCTCCTCCGCGTCCCTCAGCGTCTTGATCATCCGCGTTCCCCTCCTGTGGGGAAAACATTCCAGGACAGGAGCGGATTCCGGCGCCTGCCCCCTTCACGGCTTCGGGGCCTGGGCCTGCTGCCACTGGCCCGGCGTCGTCCCGCTCCAGCGGCGGAAGGCCCGGGTGAAGGCGCTGGCGTCGCTGAAGCCCAGGAGGAAGGCGATCTCGAAGTGCGGCAGCAAGCCGTCGCGCAGGAACTGGAAGGCGCGGTCGCGGCGCACGGCGTCCTCCAGGCCCGCGAACGTGACGCCCTCCTCCCGCAGGCGGCGCTGGAGCGTGCGCTCACTCACCGCGAGCCGCGACGCGACGTCCCCGGGCACCAGGTCCCCCGTGCGGGGCTGGGCCGCGAGCACCTCCTCCACGCGCTCGCGCCAGGAACGGACCCCCTGGGCCTCCAGCTGCGCCAGCTCCGCTTCCGCGCGGGCGTGGAGCAGGTTGCCCAGCTCGATGTCCGCGTGGCGGATGGGGAGCCTCGCGGCGGCCTCGTCGCCCTGCACGAGGTTGGCGCCCGCGTCGTATTCGATGCCGACGCCGAGGAAGTCCTCCACGGCCCGGGAGGCCGCGTGGCGCGGGTGCGTGACGCAGACGCGCGTGGGCCGCCAGTCCTCGCCGCTGAGCGCGCGGCCACTGGCCACCAGCGCCACGAGCAGCCCCTCCACCGGGTGCCGCAGCCGCGAGGCCCACGCATCCCGCGGATCCAGCGCCAGCTCCACGCGGAGCATTCCAGGCGGTGAGAGGACGCGCCACGACGTGCGCGGATCCAGCAGCGCGTGGATGCGGCAATAGCGTTGCAGGGACGTGCCCAGGTCCGGGCTGTTCACCAGCACGTAACCCACGAGCCCCACGTGGGTGGGCTCCAGCGCCTGCGCGAGCCGCACGGCCAGCGGTTCGGAGCCTCCTACTTCGACGAGCAGGGTCCACACGCGCTGGAGCGCCGCGTAGGGCAGCCGCACGTCCGGCCGCGCGAGCAGGGCTTCGTCCACGCCCACCGCCTCGAGCAGCCGCGCACGCGCGATGCCCAGCGACGCACCCACCTGGAACAGGGGGCGGAACAGCGAGGACTGGAGCGTCTGGGGACGCATCGCGGGCCAGCATGGCCTGACGCCCCTCGGCTCGCAATGCGCCGTGGCGCCCGAGGACAATGCGTTGGCGCCCCGGGACCATGCACGCCGGGCGCCGGAGCGCGATACCTCCCTCCAGGAGGAAGCGCCTCATGACGACGACCGCCGCCCCCCTCACCCGCCAGCCCCCCGGTCCCCGGGGCCATCTGCTCATGGGCATCCTGCCCGACGTGCGCCGCGACATCCTCGGCTGCCTGAGAGACCTCCATCGCCAGTACGGGGACGTGGTGCGCTACCGGCTGGGCCCCCTGCGCTCGCACCTGGTCGCGCATCCGGACGGCGTGAAGCACGTCTTGCAGGACCACGTGAGGAACTACACGAAGGACCACCTCTCGTACCGCATGGCGCGGTGGATCACCGGCGACGGCCTGCTGACGAGCACGGGGGACTTCTGGCTCCGGCAGCGGCGGCTGGCCCAGCCCGCCTTCCACCGGCAGCGCATCGTGGGCATGGCCGCGGGCATGGTGCGGCGGACGGAAGGGATGCTCCAGCGCTGGGACACGGCCGCCGCGAACGGAACGCCCGTGGGCGTCAACGGAGAGATGATGCGGCTGACGCTCGCCGTGGTGGGAGAGGCCCTCTTCGGCACGTCGGTGGAGGCCCAGGCGGCGCAGGTCGGCGAGGCGTTCACCGAACTGAGCCAGCAGATCGCCGAGCGGTTCCGCACCTTCCGCATGCTGCCGCCCGTGCTGCCCACGCGCTATGACCGGGCCTTCCGCAACGCGCGCGCCACGCTGATGGGCACCGTGCAGGGCATCATCGCCGCGCGCCGCCAGCGCGGCGAGGACCTGGGCGACCTGTTGTCCATGTTGATGCTCGCGCGCGATGAGGACACGGGCGAGGGCATGACGGACGAGCAGCTGGGCAGCGAGGTGATGACGATGCTCCTCGCCGGCCATGAGACGACGGCCACGTCGCTGAGCTGGGCGTGGGGCCTGCTGTCGAAGCACCCGGAGGTGGAGGCCCGGCTGCACGCGGAGCTGGACGCGGTGCTGGGGGGCCGCGCGCCCACGGCGGAGGACGTGCCCAGGCTTGGCTACACGAAGCAGGTGGTGGAGGAGACGATGCGGCTGTACCCCGCGGGGGTCATCTTCAGTCGCACCGTGAAGGAGGACGACGTCATTGGCGGCTTCCACATCCCGAAGGGGAGCGCGGTGGACGTGAGCCCCTACGTCACGCAGCGCCACCCGGACTTCTGGGAGGAGCCGGAGGCCTTCCGGCCGGAGCGCTTCGCGCCCGAGGCCGCCGCGAAGCGCCACCGCTTCGCGTACTTCCCCTTCAGCGGCGGACCGCGACAGTGCATCGGCAACAGCTTCGCGATGATGGAGACGCAGCTCGTGCTGGCCACCGTGGCCCAGCGCTACCGCCTGCGCGAAGCGCCCGGCTTCACGCTGGAGCCGGACTCGCACCTGACGCTGAGGCCCAGGGGAGCATTGCCCATGTACCTGGAGCGCCGGAGCTGAGCGCTCACTGAGGCGGCGTCACGGACGCGCGCTGCACCTGCGTGACGCCGGGCAGCGTGGGCGCGGGGTTGAGCGCCTGGACCAGCATGGCGCGCAGCGCCTCCGTGAGGTCTTCTCCCGGAGCGCTCACGCCCGCCGGAGCGCCCTGCAGCGGCGCCGGGATCTCCGTGCCCACCACCACGATGGGGATGCGGACCTCCCAGGCCAGGTAATGCGCCAGCCGCACCGCCGGCTCCGAGGTGTCCATCAACAGCGCGCCAATGGAGCCCGCGCTGAACGGACGCCACAGCGGACGCGCGGCCTCCGCGGGCGGCAGCACGCAGAAGTCCACGTTGAGCACGTCGCTCAGCTCCAGACGCCCCAGCGTGCCGAAGCCGCTCTTCACCGCGGTCGGGTCGGCGGACATCGCCTCCAGCCCCGGCACGCGCGCCAGGATGCGGCGCGCCGCGGAGGAACCGCTGCCACAGACGAAGACCTTCGCCGTCGCCACCTTCGCCAGCGTGCGCGTGCGCAACAGACGCCCGCGCAGCGCGTGCACCTCCGCCGCGCCGATGAGGTCCCCCCCGCCCAGGTTCTGGCCTTCGCTCTCCGTGGGCCGCGCCACGCCCTTCTGGAGCAGCGTGGACAGCACGCCCAGCACCTCCATGTCCGTGGCGGGCGCCAGGTCCAGCACCTCACCCAGCGCTCGCGGCTGACGGAGCAGTTCCATCACCTGCGCCGTCACCGGGTGCTGCTCCTCGGACAGGTCCACCTCCGGCGCCAGCATCAGCCGCGTGTGGCGCGGCGGCAGGCCCGGCAACAGGCGGTTCACCTCGTCTGACTGCCGCATGCCCTCCAACAGCGCGTCGTCCATCGCGCGGTTGATGCGCGGCCGCGCGGCGCTGGTGCCGGGCGTGAAGGTGAAGTTGCCCTCCGTCCACGCCAGGAGCCGGAACAGCGCCTTCTCCCCTTCCACCCTCCCCAGCCGCGCGTTCACCGTGCGGCCGTCGGAGACGGTGATTTCGCCGCGCTCCGCGCCGCGCTCCAGCGACAGCTTCCCATTGCGCTTGTTCATGCCCAGAATCTGCATGAGGTCCGGGATGCTGAGCTGGCTGAGCGACCCTTCGATTTCCTGCTGCTCGCTCTTGAGGTCCTTGGCCGCTTCGTTGCGCCGGAAGATGTGCTCGATGCGGCTGAGCACTTCATCCAGGTTGAAGGGCTTGCGCAGCGTGCCGTCCCGCATGCCCCGCGCCCGGTCCGTGTCCAGGCTGGACGTGGTGAGCACCACGGGGATGTCTTCCGTGCGCGGGTTGGTGCGAAGAATCTGCACGAACGTGCGCGCGTCCAGCAGCCGGCACGCCTCGTCGAAGAGCGTCAGGTCCGGGTGCCGGAGCACCGCGACCTCCAGCGCCCGCGAGCCATCCGGCGCGTAGTGCACCTGATAGCCCTTCGTGCGCAGCGCCCGCGACAGGGCGCGCACCGAGTCGAGGTCGGGGTCGGCGATGAGGATCTTCCGCACCTGGGCCAAGGTCGCTTGCTCCGCTTCGTGACGTCAGTAGGGCTGCAGGTCGTATTCGGCCTGCAGCTTGGAGATGAGCCCGTCCACCACCGCGGTGTCCGAGGTGTGGAACCCCCACGTCGCGCCCCGCCCGCGCCGTTGGATGAGCGCGTACGACGCGCTCTCCGACAGCCAGAGGATGAACTCGTGGCGCGCCACCCGTTCGTCCCCTTCCAGGAACACCGGCGTGAGCGCCGCGTGCGACTCCAGGTCCACGCGGCGGCCCAACAGGTAGATGCGCGAGGACAGGTCCGGCGGCGCCTGCTCCAACCCCACCGCCAGCGGCAGGTCCGCGCGGATCTCCGGGCCCCCCACGTAGAGCAGCCCGCGTGAGCCCGGATCGCGCACCAGCTCCCGGGCGATCTCCACCTGGAGCTCGTCGAAGAGCACGTCCGCCACCTTGCCCCGGCGGCTGGGCTCCGCGCGGTCGTCCGTGGGCAGGCGCGGGCTGTTGGGCGTGCCCAGCAGCAGGTCCACCTCGTCCCAGAACGGCAGTCCGTCCAGCATCAACCGGCGCTGGAGTGACGCTCGGCGCTCGTCCATGCGGCGGCGGCAGCGGTGCACCAGCTCGTCGAAGTCCTCGCCGTCCTTGGGGAACGTGCTGGCCCCGCCCACGAGCGCCAGCGGCAGGCGCTGCTCCACGTCCTGCACGTCCGGCTCATCCCGCACGGCGGCGACGGCGCGGCGCACGAACATCATCGCGCCGAAGAAGTCCGTCTCCGGCAGCAGGAGGTAGAACTCCTGGTCGCTCGCCTTCGCGATGACGTCCGAGTCGCGGATGATTTTACTGAGCGCCTTGATGATGCCGCGTACCGCCTTCTTCGCGTCCTGCGCGCCCAGCCGCACTCGCACCAGCGGCAGGTTGTCGATGCTGAAGGTCAGCAGCGAGAACGTGCGGCCGTACCTGCGCGCCTTGTAGATCTCCTTGGACGCGTAGTCGGTGAAGTAGCTGAGGTTGTACGCGGCGGTGTCCCGGTCGCGCAGGCCCAGGCGCTGGAGCGCCATCAGCTTGCGGCCGTTCTTCACGCCCACCGCGGCGAAGTCCGCCAGCACCTTCGCGTCGCGCGTGTGCTCCAGCCGGAAGTCGCCGGTGAGCGGGTCGGACAGCTGCGCCAGGCCCATGACCTCGCCCGTGGCCACCAGCGGCACGTACAGCACCGGCGAGCGCTCATCTCGCGCGAGCCACGGAGCGGCTTCACGCAGGCGCAGCGACAGCGGCCCCTCCGGGCTCATCTTCTCCGGCAGGAACTGCTTGTCGAGCAGGCCCCGGTACGAGCGCAGCGCCAGGTCCCCCCGGTCGTCCACCACCCACAGCGCGGCGCTCTGCGCGTCGCACACCGCGCCCAGGTCCGCGATGACGCGCTCCTGGAGCCATTCCAGGTCCGGATGGGACAGCAGCTCCAGGCAGCGCTGCTGGAGGTTGTGGAAGCGGGCGAACTCCAGGTTCTCGTCCTGGAGGCGCGCGCGCTCGTGGCGCAGCTGGGCGCGCTCCATGGCGCGGTCCACCGCGAGCAGCAGGTCCGACTCCTCGATGGGCTTGGTGAGGCAGTCCGCCACGCCCAGGCGCAGCGCGACCTCCGAGCCCTGAACGTCGTCGCGCGTGCTGACGAGGATGACCTCCTGCTCGGGGTCCCGCTCGCGCAGGCGCGCGGTGAGCGCGAAGCCGTCCACGCCGGGCATCACCACGTCGGTGAGCACCAGGTCGAACGTCGCCCGGGACACCTCTTCCAGGGCGAGGGTGGCGTTCTCCACCGCCACCACGCGGTGCCCCCGGCGCGACAGCAGGTCCGTGGCGAGGTTTCGGAAGAACAGGTCGTCGTCGACGACGAGGATGGGACCGGCCACGGCGCTCGGGGGGCGAAGGGAGGAAAACCGAAGGCTATCGGGCCCTTGGAAGCGCGACAACGCCTTCGAAGACGAAGGCCACCGGGCCCCGGAGCCGGATGTCGGACAGGTCCTCCGGAACGCGGATTCTCAGGTCTCCGCCCGGCAGGGTGACCCGCAGCCAGGCGTTCGAGGGCAGACGCTTCGCCAGCACGGCCGCCACCGCCGACGCGCACGCCCCCGTCCCACACGCCTGGGTCAGGCCACAGCCGCGCTCCCACACGACGACGGTGAGCCCGTCCTCGTCCACGCGGACGAACTCCACGTTGGTGCGGTCCGGGAAGGCGGGGTGCCGCTCCAGGCCGGGGCCCAGGCGCTCGGCGGCCTCCAGGGGCTGATCCAGGAGCACCAGGTGCGGGTTGCCCATGTTCACCGCCGTGCCGAGCAGGCCTTCATGGCCGGGCACCGGGGCATTCACGAAGGGCTGGCCGGTCGTCCCGGAGGGCAGGTTCGCGGCCACCATCCGGGCCGGGCCCATGGAGATGTCCACGCCGACGACGCCGCCGTCGCCGTAGCCGGGCTCGCAGGTGAGCACGCCCGCGCCGGTCTCCACGTCGATGAGCGCGGGGTGCTGACCGGAGTGGTCCACCAGATACTTCACCGCACAGCGCAGGCCGTTGCCGCACATCTCCGCGATGCTGCCGTCCGCGTTGTGGACGACCATGCGGGCGAGGCCGCGGGACGACGGGAGGATGGCGAGCACCCCGTCCGCGCCGATGCCCCGGCGCCGGTCGCACAGCCAGCGGGACTGCTCGGCGTTGATGTCCACGCCCGTGCGGCGGCGGTCCAGGACGACGAAGTCGTTGCCCAGGCCGTGGTACTTGAAGATGCGTTCGCTTGCGTCCACGAGGGCAAGTGTAGACGCAGGCGGCTATTCGCGCTCGCCGACCTTCTTGGGCGCGGCCGGAACGTCCAGTGCTGGCATGGCCCGGCGCGAGGCGGCGGGGGCGCTGGCGCGGCGCAGCTCGGCCAGTTCGGCCTCCCGGGCGGCGAGCTGGTCCTGCATCTTCTCGACGTGGGCCTGGAGGACCTCCATCTCCGCGGCCATCTCCAGCACGTCCTCCGGAGGCGGGGCAGCGGCGGACTTCGCCTCCTCCACGGCCTGGAGCAGGGTCGCGCGTTCGGCCTCCAGCGCCTCCAGCCGGGCCTGCTGTTCGCGGATCCGTGAGGCGAGCTGGTCGCGTTCAGCGCGCTCGGCGTCCAGGAGGCGCGCGGCATCCGCGGCGGCGGTCTCCAGGGAGTTGGCGCGGCCCTCCAGGCGGACGCGGGCGGCGCGGGCGACGGTGAGGTCGGACTGGAGGCGCTCGCGTTCGGAGGCGATGGCGGTGCGTTCGGCGTCCGCGCGGCGGGCCTGGGCCTCGGCGTCGGCGGCGGCCTGGGTCAGGGTGGCGACGCGCGACTCCAGCGCGGCCTGTCCGGTCCGAGCGTCCTCGAGCGCCGTGGCGAGCCGGGCCTCCAGGGCGGCGAGGGATTCGCGGCTCTGTTCGGCGGACCGGGCGAGGCGGGCTTCGAGCGCGGCCTGGGCTTCGGCGAAACGCTCCTCGCGCTCGACGTTGGCGGCGTCCGCTTGCGCGGCGAGGTCCGCGATGCGGGCTTCCAGTTCCGCCCGTTCCGCGGCGGCCCGGGCGGTGACTTCCGCGAGACGGGCTTCGAGGTCCGACCGCTCCGTCCCTGACCAGGCAGTGGCTTCCGCGAGCCGGACTTCAAGTTCGGCGAGACGCGCTTCGAGTTCCGCCTTCTCCGTCCCGGCGGTCGCGAGGAGTTCGTTGAGGCGCGACTCCAGTTCGGCCTTCTCGGTGGCGGCGTTCGCCAGAAGCTCGTTGAGACGCGACTCCAGCTCGGCCTTTTCCAGGCCGGCCCTTGCGAGCGCTTCGTTGAGACGCAGCTCCAGCGTTGCCTTGTCCGTGCCGGCGCTCGTGAGTGCTTCGGTCAGGCGCAGCTCCAGCTCGGCCTGATCCGTGTCGGCCTGCGCGGAGACTTCAGCGAGGCGCAGCTGGAGCTCGGCCTTCTCGCGGGTGAGGCGGGCTTCCAGGTCCGCCCGCTCCTGCTCCGCGCGAGCGGTGAGGTCCGCGAGCTGGGCCTCCAGGGTGGCGGTGCGTTCGTTCCTGGCTTCCAGCTCCGCGCGCAGGCCCTCCAGCGAGGACTCCAGGTTCGTGGCCTTGCCCGCGAAGCGGCGCGCGGTCTCCAGCTGCACCACGAGCACTTCCGCGTGTTCGCGCGTCGCGGCGAGCCGGTCGCTGGCGTCCACCAGCTCCGCTTCGAGCCGGCCGACCTGCTGGCTCCGCTCATGCAGCGCGGCGTGCGCCCGTTGCAGCTCGGAGCCCAGGCGCATCAGTTCCTGGTGCGCGGCGCCCAACCGGGCCGTCTCCGCGCGCAGGGCCGTCAGCTCCTGTTCCTTCAGGCCCAGCTGCGCGTGCAGCTCATCCAGGTCCTGTTGCTGACGTTCGGTCCGCGAGAGCGCGCCTTCCAGCTGCGCTTCCATGGAGACCCGCAGGGCGCTGGCCTCACGCAGCTCCTGTTCGCGAGCGGTCAGGGACTCCGTGAGCCGTGCCGCCCGTGCTTCGGATTCGCGTGCCGCGTCCTGCGACTGCGAACCCTCCGCGAGCCGGGCCTCCGCCTGCGCGAGCGAATCCTCGAGCGCGCTGAGGTTCGCGGTCTCGGCGGCGAGCCGGAACTCCACCTCCGTCAGGGAGGCTTCCAGTCCGACCCGGCGCGACGTTTCGGAAGCGGCGCGCTGCTCCGCGTCCGCCAGGGCCTGCTCCAGCGTGGCGAGCCGGGCCTCCGCGTCCTTCAACGAAGCTTCCAGCTCGGAGCGTCGCGTGGACTCGGCGGACTGCCGGCCTTCGACCTCCGCGAGCGAAGCTTCCAGCTCCGCACGCCGCGCGGACTCGGCGGCCTGCCGGGCCTCCGCCTCCGAAAGTGCAGCCTCCAGTTCGGAGCGCCGCGAGGACTCCGCCGCAAGCCGGGTCTCGGTCTCCGCGAGCGTCCGTGACAGCGAAGTGTGGCGCTCGGTGTCCGTGGTCTGCCGGGCCTCCGATTCCGCCAGGGCCTGCTCCAGCGAAGTCAGGCGTGCGGCATCCGAAGCCTGCCGGGCCACCGCGTCCGCGAGCGCCTGCTCCAGCGAAGCCCGTTGCGCGGACACGGCCTCGTGCCGGGTCTCCGACTCCGCCAGGGCCTGCTCCAGCGACGCGCCTCGCGCGGCCTCCGTCGTGAGGCGGGCCTCGGCCTCCGTCAGAGCCTGCTGCATCGCGGGGATGCGACCGGCCTCTTCGGAGTAACGGGCTTCGACCTCCGCGAGCCGGGCCTCGACGGTGGCCCGCGTCTGCTCCACTTCAGACAGGCGCTCCCGCTGGGCCACAAGCTCCGCGTGCAAGGTCTCCAGCTCGGAACGGTGCGCGGCCTCGTCCTTCGCGCGCGACTCGCGGTCGCGAGCCTCCTGCGTCCGCGCATCATCGAGCGAGGACAGCGCCTCCACCTCGGAGCGCCGCGCCTCGGTGAGCTCCGCGCGCAGCTCACGCACGGTCTCATCCAGGGCCGCCTGGGACTGCTTCGCCTCCGCCAGCGCGGCGCGGGCCTCTTCCAGCTCCCGGACGTAACCCCGCGCCTCTTCCACCGACACCGCGAGGGACTGCCGCAGCTCCAGCACCGCGGCTTCGTTCGTGCGCTGCGCTTCGGTGAAGGAGGCCTGGACCTCAGAGAGGGTCTGGCGCGTCTGCTCGAAGGCGGCCTCGGTGGACAGCCGCGCGGCGCGCGCCGCCGACAGCTCCGTTTCGAGCTGGGCGAACGACGCCTCCAGCCGGGCCCGCTGCGCACGCTCCTCTTCCAGCACCGTGCGCGCCGTGCCCAGCGCGGCATCCAGCCGCAGCCGGTCCGCTTCCAGCGCGCTCTGCGCCTCGTTCCACGAGGACTCGGAGCCCTCCAGCCGGGAGCGCAGGGCCCGCTCCGCGTCGAGCGACTCCTGAAGGCTCGCGAGCGCCACCTGCGCCCGGGCCTGCTGCTCGCGCTCCGACAGCAACTGCGCCTGGGTATCAGCGAGCAGCGCCTCCCAGCGAGCCCCCCGCTCCTGTTCGTTGACCAGGGACTCGCGAGCCGCGTCGAGCTCCGCCTGCACCGAGGCCCGGGCCTTCTGCTCCCGAGACAGGTCCTCCTGGATGAGCGCCGCCAGGGCCTCCGAGTCGGTCAGCTCCTGCCGCAGCGTACGGAGCGTCGCCTCCAGCTCCGTGCTCTTCGCCTCGGCGGCCTCGCGGGCCTGGTTCGACTCCGCGAGCCGGGCCCCGTGTTCCCACACCTCACGGGCCAGGGTGTCCCGGGCCTCGGAACGAACCTGTTCGACGGCGGCCTCGGCCTCCGCGCGCACGCCAGCGAGCACCTGCTCCGTCTGGCCACTCGACTCCGCGCGGGCCTCCGCGAGCGCGATGGCCGCACGGGCTTCGGCCTCTTCCAACCGGCGGGCCAGGACGGCCTCGGCTTCGGCGCGCACCTGCGCGAGCATCCGCGCGGAGCGGACCTCGGCTTCCTCCAACTGCCGGACCCGTTCGGCCTCGGCCTCGGCGCGGGCTTCGGCCAGGGCCTGGGCCTGCTGGGCCTCCGCCTCGGCACGCGCTTCCACGAGCGCCAGGGCCGTGCGTGCCTCGACGTCCGCCAGCTGCCGGCTCCGCTGCGCCGACGCGGTGGCGCGAACCTCGGCGAGCGCCTGCTCCCGGCGGTTCTCCGCGTCCGCCAGTCGCGCATCCGCATCCGCCCGAGCGGCCGCCAGCGCCTCCGCCACCGCACGTTCGACACGCGCATCCGCATCCGCCCGAGCGGCATCCAGTGCCTGCGCCGTCTCCGCCAACGCACGTTCAACACGCGCATCCGCGTCGGTCCGCACAGCCTCCAGCGCCCGCGCTGCCTCCGCCCTCACGCGTTCGACACGGGCCTCCGCGTCGGCTCGCGCGGCCTCCAGCGCCTGCGCCGCCTCGCGGGCTTCCGCCAGTGCACGCTCGACGCGGGCATCCGCTTCAGCCCGGGCGGTCTCCAGCGCCTGTGCAAGCCGGGTCTCCGCGTCGGAGCGGTTCACATCCAGCGCTTGAGCCACCTCACGCGCTTCGGCCGACGCACGCTCGACACGTGCCTCCGCCTCAGCCCGGGTCTCCTCCAGCGCCTGAGCAAGCCGTGCCTCGGCCTGCTCACGGGCCTCCGCCAGCGCCTGCGCGAGCCGGGCCTCCTCCTGCTCACGGGCCTCCGCCAGCGCACGTTCCTGCCGCGAATCCGCGTCGGAATGCGCGGCGGCCAGCGCGTTCGTCACCCGCTCGTCGGCCTCGGCGCGAGCCTGGACCAGCGCCTCATCCAACCGGGCCTGCGCCTGCGCCCGCTCCGCGTCGATGGCCTGGACGAGCGCCGCCTCCACCCGGACGCGCTCCGTCTCCGCCGCCGCCAGCCGCTGCCCCGCCGCGTGCTGGGCGGACTCGACGCGCTTCTGCTCCGCCTCCAGCGTCTCCAGGCGCAGCCCGGCCGCGTGAAGCTCCTCCTCCAGCCGCGCCGCCAGCGCGCGGGCCGCGGACTCCGACTGCGCACGGCCCTCCAGCTCCTGCCGCAGCCGGGCTTCCGCCTCACGCGCGCTGGTGAGCTCCGTCTCCAGGGCACGCTGCGACGCCTCGCGCTCCGAAAGCCGCGCCTCCGCGTCCTTGCGCGCCCCTTCGGCGGAGTGCATCCGCTGCTGGGCCTCGGCGAGCTCCCGGCGAGAGCGCGCCAGCTCCGCCTCCTTCACCGGCACCGCGTCGCCCGCCGTCCGCGCGGACTCCTGCGCGCGCGCCAGCTCCGCCTTCAGGTGCTCCACCGCCGCGAGCGCCGCCGAGTACTGCTCCGCGATGCGCAGCTCCCGCTCGCGAGCCGCCTCCGCCTGCCTGCGCCGGTCCTCGGCCCCATCCTGCGCGCGCTCCGCCGCCAGCCGATCCCGCTCACGGTCCACCCGCAGCGAACCCAGCTCGTCCTGCAGCGTGCGCAGCTCCGCGTACGCCTGGGTCAGCCGCTCGCGCGTCTCATCCAGCGTCGCCGCCGTCTCCTCGCGACGGGCCCGCTCCAGCCGCAGCGTCTCCTGCGCGGCCAGCACCTGCACGCCCGCGTCCGCCTGCGCGCGCTGCGCCGCCTCCACCTCCAGGCGCTGCGCCGTCAGCCGGCGGTCCGCGTCGGCGATCCGCTCCGTCGCGACCTGCAACTCCAGCTCACGCCGCCGCAGCCGGCTGCTCAGGTCGTCCCGCTCGCGCGCGGACTCCACCGTGCCCCGGGCCTGCTCCAGCTGCGCGGTCAGCCGCGCCATGTCCTGGCGGGCCCCCTCCAGCGCCGGCTTGAGCGCGACCACCTCCGCCTCGCGGTCGCCAATCTCCGCGCGGAGCTTGGACACCGCCTCCTTCAGCCGCCCCGCCCGCTCCTCCCACGTCTTCGCCCGGGCGGCGACCTCATCCAGCTTGCCGCGCGTGAAGGCCAGCGGCTCCGGCGGCAGCTGCACCCACGTGGGGTCCACCACCCTCGCCGGCTCCAGGCCCGCCATCACCACGAAGTACGCCGCCTCGCTGTGCCGCACGAGCGAGCCGTCCACCTGCAGCCCCTCGCCCTTCTCGAACGCGAGCTGGTAGCCCAGCACCGGCGACTGCGTGGCCACCTCCACATGCGGGAAGTGCACGCTCAGCGCGTCCAGCAGCTGCCCGTACGTGGGCGGCACCGTCTCTTCCGGATCCACCAACTGCGGCAGCGCCAGCCCCGCGATGTTGCGCAGGCCGCCCACCAGGAAGCCCTGCCGGGCCACCAGCCGCGCCAGCTCCGCCATCAGCTCCGGCGCGCGCACGTAGGGCGCCAGGTCCGTCACCAGCACCAGGTCGAAGCTGCCCGCCTCCAGGTCGTCGTAGACGTTGGCGCGGAAGCGCAGCTGCGGGTGCGCATGGGCCTTCTGCGCCGCCTCCACCGCGGCCACGTCCGCGTCGCACGCCACCACGGTGCGAGCGCCCCGCTCGACGAGGAAACGCGCGCTCTCGCCGCCCGTGGACGACACGGCGTCGACCTCGAGCACCCGCCGGCGCGCGAACAGGCTCTCCGCGAAGATGTAGCGGGGCAGCAGCTCGCTGGGCCCCATGCGACGGAAGGTGGATTGCAAAATGATGATCCCGAGGGGGCCAGAACTGTAGCGTTGGAGTCGCAGAAGACCCAATTTCAGGGCCAGACCCTCACGGGCCCACGCCCGACCGACCGGAGAGCAGGCGACATGACCACCCATTCACCGCAGGGATTCGGCTACCGGGCCCGTCGCACCTTCACCCGGCTGGTCGTCTTCCTCGTCATCCTGGGCCTGGGTGGCGGCGTCGTCTTCCTCCTGGGCCAGCTCAACGCCCGCACCTTCACCGTCGTGCAGGAGAACGGCGAGCTGGTGGTGATGAAGGGCCGCGCCCTGCCCACCGGCGCCGCCGCCTACCGCCCAGGAGACTCGCGCCTCGCGGACGCCTACGCCCCCGTCCCCCTGGAGGGCCAGGACGTCACCCTGCTGACGCAGCAGAAGTTCACCGACCGGGACGACCTGGACCGCGCCCTCTTCCCCCTCCTGGAGACCCTGGCCCGCCCGCGCATCGCGTCCGGCGAGCCCGCCAAGGTGGAGCGGGGCCTCTACTACCTGCGCCGCGCGGAGAAGCTCTCCGGCATCACCGAGGAGCAGCGCCGCAGCCTCCAGTCCATGCTCACCGACGTGGCCTTCTACCAGGCACGCCAGAAGCTGGAGGACGCCCGCCGCCTGGTGTCCGAAGGCCTGGCCCAGCTGAAGCTGGCCGCGGAGACGGAGAACCGCCACGCCCGCGCCGCCAACCAGATGCTCTCCACCGTGGGCCCCACCGCCCGCGACCTGGAGGAGGCCCTGCGCCGCGCCGTCCACTCCGAGAGCGCCCCGGACAACACCCCTGTAGCACCGGCCCCACCCAAGCC
>NZ_RAWM01000144.1 GCF_003668875.1 Corallococcus interemptor
CCCCCCGTCCCCCTGTGTCCCTGCTCCTCCGGCCAGCGCTACAAGCAGTGCTGCGCCCCCTTCCACAAAGGCGAGGCGGAAGCCCCGGACGCCGAGCGCCTCATGCGCAGCCGCTACAGCGCCTTCGCCCTGCGCGACGCCACCTACCTGTGGAAGACGCTCCACCCCGGCCACCCGATGCGGGCCCGTCCAGAAGCGGACGTCGTGCGCGAGCTGCGCGCCTTCGCCCAGGCCCACCAGTACCCGGGGCTGGTGGTGATGGGCCACCAGCCCCCGGACGCGACGGGGCTCGCCCGCGTCCTGTTCTTCGCCAGGGTGTTCGAGAAGGGGAAGGACCAGTCCTTCGTGGAGCGCTCGGACTTCCGCCACGACGGCACCGGCTGGCGCTACCTGGACGGCGTCCTCAAGCTGCCGCGCGAGCTGAAGGTCCCCCCGGAGTCCCTCACGCTCGCCACCTTCCCGGAGGACTGACGGCACGCGGAGCGAAAATCCCCCGTCAGGATTTTCGCGGCGCTTTCGTCCCTGGGAGTGCTGCCCGGCCGGAGAGGCCCAACACGCTCTGGTAAGGCTCCCCAACGGGGGTCCGCGGTTCGAATCCGCCTATGGCATGATTGCCACGCAATGTGGCTTCTCCACTCGGGCAGCACCCCTTTTCCTCTCACCTCACCCTCGCCCCCGAGCGTCCTTGTCGAGCGACGAGAGGTCCCGGTCATCGCCGTCACCGCCCGGCGCGCAATCCGCGCCCAGTGACACGATGGCCGGCACGCCCCGGCTCAGCGTGTACACGTAGTCATTGCCCCACGGGTCGCGCGGCAGCTCGTTGAGGACGCCCTCCTCCACCAGCGGACGCAGCCCCGCGGAGGTGTCCGGCAGCTTCCCCTTCTTCATCGCGTACATCTGGAGCGCCTGCCCCAGCGAGTGGAAGTCCAGCCCCACGCGCTGCTGCTTCGCCTGGCCGAACTGGCCCATCACCGACACGCCCACGGCGGCGGCGATGAGCCCCAGGATGGTGATGACGACCATGATTTCAATCAGCGTCATGCCGCGCTGACGTCGCTGTTTCCTGTTCATGTCTGTCCTTCTGGAACGGAAGGCCCCTCTGCCTTCCGGCATGACTGCGATTGCAACCCGTGGGCCTGCCTCACTCCGCCAGCAGGCTGAGAGAGGACAGGTCCGCGTCCGGGCCCTCGCCGTCCGGAATGCCATCACGGCCGTAGGACAGGATGACCGGCGAGCCCGCCTCCACGCGGTACTTGTAGTCATGGCCCCAGGGGTCCACGGGGAGGGCTTCCAGCAAGCCCTCCTCCACGAGCACGGAGAGCCCGGCCGAAGGTGGCAGCGCGTGGCCCGTGCGCTCCTCGTAATGGGTCAGCGCCAGCAGGATGTGCCGCATGTTCCGCGCCACGCCCCGCTGCCGCTCTCCTCGCTCCATGTTCAGCATGAACGCCACCATCACGCCGTAGCCCAGGAGGACCAGCGTCGCGAGGGCCGCCACCACCCCCTGGGGCTTGAGCCGGGGAAGAAAGCCCATGTCTGTCTTTCTGGCGGAAACGTCAACCAAGACGCGTCACCCTGTCGTGTCACTCCGCGCACCGCGCGCGAAAGAGGAGGCCCGAGGCCTCACCGCGTCCCCCTGTGCAATCTCCGCACCTTCGGGCTCACGTCAGGACCGCGCCGCGCGGCTCACGTCCCCGGGCTCGCCCTGCCACGGCGTCCGCGCGCCCGGCCTCGGAGGATGAGCCCGAGCGCCAGAAGCGGCAGCAGTGCGCCAGGGGATGCCCCACCAGCCGGACTCAAGGTACATCCGGAAGATTCCGAGAGCGGGCTGGAGGGAACAGGCGAGGTCGGATCAAGGGGGATCGAGACGCCGGGATCCTGCCCCCCTGCGTCCGCCCCGATGGAGCCCGCGTCTGGAGCCGTGCCCGCGTCCGGAATGCCCCCGTCCACGGCGCCTCCCCCCGCGATGGTGAAGCGGGACTCGACAGAGGTGGAGGTGCCACCGCCGTTGTACGCGACGACGAGCCAGGTATAGGCCCCCGGCGGCAGCTCATTGCTCGCGGACAGGGCGAAGAAGGTCTGCGTCGTCTTGAAGGTTCGGACGTTCACGCCGCCCTGGCGGATGAGCAGGCCATACTCCGGCGACACCCCATCGGGGTCCGTGGGCGCTTCCCACTCGAAGTAGACGAGCCCACTCGAAAGGACCGCACCCTCCCACGGGAAGACGAGGAAGGGCACGTCGGAGGTTTGCTTCAAGGCCAACTGCATGACGGCCTGTGATGCAGCGGCGGATGCCAGAGGGGCAGCGGCGGCAGGAAGCGCGAACCCGGCCAGCAAGACGAGCGTTCCGAGAGCGCACCGCATCGGTGCAGGGGGGAGAATGGGCATTGTTCCCTGGCTTGGGGGAGGTGGGTAGAGCCCGGAGACGTGCGAACCCTGGCGATATTCATTGCCGCGCTGCTCACGTTCCTGGACTCGCGCTGAGACGGTCACAGCGGTCCCCAGTCGTACATGTTGGCGGGCTCCGCCACGAGCACCAGCCCCACGAAGCGGCCCTTGCGCACGTCGATGCGCGCCCACAGCGTCTGCCTGCAACGCGGACAGTCCCCCAGGCCGTAGGCCCAGAAGCTCCGCCCCTCCAGCCCCGCGTCAGGCCCCACCTCGCGACGCCGGTGCTGGGGCTCGCGGTCGAAGACGTCGTCGCCCTCCTGGAACCGCTCCCACTGCAGCAGCCCGATGTAGCCCTGGAACGAAAGCGCCTCCGCGGCACCGCACGACGGGCACTTCACCGGCCAGATGAACTCGTTGTACCTGCCCATCGCGCTCAGGCGTCCTCTACCGTGTGAGACACCACCCAGAGCGGCCGGTCCCCGCACTGCACCAGCAGCTCGTCCCCCTGCCGCGCCAACAGCGTGCCCGGCCGCGCGTGCGGGTCCTCGCCCCGCCACGCCCGGGTGCACTGCACGCGGACCCAGCGGCCCTCGAGCCGGGCCCTCGCGTCGCCTCGCCCCTCGCGCCATCCGGCGAAGCGGCACGCGCGCACCTTCAGGTGCACGGCCCGCGCGTCGTCGCGCCAATCCACGTTTCGGTACGAGGCTTCGAAGAAGGGCGCGAAGGTGGCGTCTTCTTCCGCCTGCCGCTCGCCCACGTCTCCGCGCGCCACGCGCTCCACCACCCCGGGCAGCAGCCGGCGCGACGCGAGCATCAGCTTCTCGAAGACGACCTCCTCCGGGTCCTCGTCCTGGATGGGGAACAGCTCCTGCGCCAGCACCGGCCCGGTGTCGAAGCTCGTGTCCATGCGGTGGAAGGTGAGCCCCAGCTCGCGAGCATCCTCCCGCAGCGCCCACCCGAGCGGACACGGCCCCCGGTAGCGGGGCAGCAACGACGGGTGCACGTTCACCGCCCCCAGCGGTGGCAGCGCCAGCACCTCTGGCGGCAGCCTCCAGGGGAAGAAGAAGCACAGGACGAAGTCCGGCCGCAGCTCCGTCAGCCGGGGCATCAGGTGGGCGCGCTCGCTCACCAGCAGCACGTCCACCGACGGCGGCGCGGCTTCAAAGAGCCGCCCCAGCTCCGCCCACCCCTCCCTGTCCAGCGGGCGCAGGCCCCGGACGCCCGCGGGCACCACCAGGGCCACCACGTCATGCCCCTGGGCCCTCAGCGCCAACGTGAAGTCGTGCGCCACGGCGGGGGCCACGGTGAGCAGCACGATGCGCCAGCCAGACGCGGCACCCGGAGTCGGCATGCCGGTGTCCTAACAATTCACCCACCGTGCGCGCCCGGCCGTGGAAATGAAAACGCGCTCGCCCCGGGAGGGGACGAGCGCGTGGGTACGACGGAGTGTTACCGGTGCGTCAGACCGCCTTCAGGCGGGGCGTGCGCGCCTTGGGGGCGGGGGCCGCGACGGCCTCACGCAGCGCGTCCTTCTTGTCCGTGCGCTCCCAGGTGAACTCCTTCTCCGCGCGGCCGAAGTGACCGTACGCGGCGGTCTTCTGGTAGATGGGCCGCAGCAGGTCCAGGTGCTCCGTGATTTCGCGCGGACGCAGGCCGAACACCTGGCGCACGGCGCGGGCGATCTGCTCTTCCGGCACGGTGGACGTACCGAAGGTCTCCACCATCACGCTGACAGGCTCCGCCACGCCGATGGCGTAGGACACCTGCACCTCGCAACGGCTGGCCAGGCCCGCCGCCACGACGTTCTTCGCGATGTAGCGGCCCATGTACGCGGCCGAGCGGTCCACCTTGGACGGGTCCTTGCCGCTGAACGCGCCGCCGCCGTGACGGCCCATGCCGCCGTAGGTGTCGACGATGATCTTGCGGCCCGTGAGGCCCGAGTCGCCCATGGGGCCGCCGATGACGAAGCGGCCCGTGGGGTTGATGAAGAACTTGGTCTTGTTGTCGATGAGCTTCTTCGGCAGGACCTTCAGGATGACGTCCTCGCGGATGGCCTCCTGGATCTTCTTGTTGGAGACGTCATCCGAGTGCTGCGTGGACAGCACCACCGCGTCGATGCGCAGCGGCTTGCCGTCCTTGTACTCCACCGTGACCTGGCTCTTGCCGTCCGGGCGGATCCACGGGTGGTTCTTGCGGCGCACCTCCGCCAGGCGGCGGGTCAGCGCGTGCGCGTAGTGGATGGGCGCGGGCATCAGCTCCGGCGTCTCGTCGCACGCGAAGCCGAACATCATGCCCTGGTCGCCGGCGCCCTGGTCCTTCTTGTTGTCCACGCCGCGCGCGATGTCCTGGCTCTGGCCCTCGATGGCCACCATGACGCCGCAGGTGTTGCCGTCGTAGCCCATGGAGCTATCGGTGTAGCCGATGCGCGTGATGGTGGAGCGGACGATCTTCGGGATGTCCACGTAGGTGTTCGTCGTCACCTCGCCCGCGACAATGGCGAGGCCCGTCTTGACGAGCGTCTCCACGGCGACGCGCGCCTGCGGATCCTTGGCGATGATGGCATCGAGCACACCGTCGGAGATCTGGTCGGCGATCTTGTCCGGGTGGCCCTCGGTGACGGATTCAGACGTGAACAGGAAGTCGGTAGGCATGTCTTCTCGGGCTTCGCGCTAATTCGGTGACGCAGCGCAGGGGGCGGACACTAAACGTGGGGTCCCAGCAGAGTCAAACCTGCCGATACACGGGTTTATTCGGTGCCAGCGCCCTTCAACCAGGCGGACCCGACGCCGCGGGTGTGCCCGCCCGCCGGATGAATTTCATGGTTCGCGCGGCGTTCTCAGGGCTACAGGACCCGCGCCCTTCTTCTGGAGGTCACCGACCCATATGAACGTGAACGCCCGCATCCGCACCCTTCCCTTCCTGGTTGCCCTCACCTTCGCAGTGCCCGCGCTCGCCGCGCCCAAGGCGTCCGAAGCCATCACCAAGCCCGTGAAGACCGTGGTGCAGTCCGTGCGCTACGAGAAGGACACCAAGGCCCTGGAGAACCTGGGCAGCGACCAGCAGGGCCTCTTCCTGCTGGGCGAAGAGTGGACCAAGGCCACGGACGCGCAGCGCAAGGAGTTCACGCAGCTCTTCCAGAGCCTCTTCGCGAAGATCGCCTTCCCCAAGGTGCGCGAGAACTTCAAGAACCTGGACTCCATCACCTACGACGAGCCGCAGGTGACGGGCGACAAGGCGCTCGTGGGCTCCACCATCTTCATCAACCACCCGCTGAAGAAGCAGGAGATGAAGCTCAAGTACTCCGTGGAGAAGGTGGGCAGCAGCTGGAAGGTCGTGGACGTGTCCGTGCTGGGCGACTCCATGCTCACCGGCATCCGCGACGACCAGGTCCGCCCGCTCTTCAAGGAGGGCGGCTGGGACGCGCTGCTCGGCGCCATGCGCCAGAAGAACAACGAGCTGGCTTCGGTGAAGGTGAAGTAATCCAGCCTGCCTCCCGCCAGGGCAGCCGGGCATCCCGGCCCTCGCCACACCTCCGGGTTCCGGGGGAGGCGCGGGCCGGGTAGGCTTGGGCGTTCCTCCTCCCCCGGAGCGCCTGGCGAATGAGTGTTTCGACCCCCGCCCCGCGGCTGCTGCTCCGGGGGGCTCCGTCCGACCGAGAGATGGACGCGTTCTGCGTCCAGTACGCCCCCCGCGCTCCGGGGCACCCCGCGGTCCGCGACCTGCTCCGGCTGTTGTCGGAGGTCCCCCAGGACGGCCTGGAGCCGCGCCTGGCGTGGGTGGAGCGGTGGATCCACTGGATGCGCGACCGCATCCCCGCCCACGGCCTCACGGAGGTGGACGACTCCGCGCTGTCCCCCGCGAACTCCCGGCTGTCCCTGCTGGTGCGCGTGCTGGAGGGCGAGAGCGCCCTGCGCGCGTCCGTCACCCGGCTGGTGGCGGGCGTGTTCGCGAGCAGCCGGGGCCTGAAGCTCTTCGCCCAGGTGGGGCTCTCCGCGGGCAACGGCTTCTTCTCCGAGCTGACGGACCGCCTGGTGCGCGGCGTGCTGCCCGCGCCGCCGGAGCCGGGCAAGTTGTCGGAGCTGCTCCTGCTCCTGTTCCCGGTGCCTGGGGACGCGAAGTGGCTGGGCGCGCTGTCCCCCCTGCTGCTGGCGCGGCTGACGGCGCTGGTGGGCGAGCCGCCCCCACCGGAGCCCACCCCGTCCTCGCGGGTGCGCGGGGACCTGATGGACGCGCTGCTGCTGTTGGGCGTGCAGGTGGCGGGGCTGGGGCTGGCGGAGGACGTGCGCGACCGCACGCCGGAGCTGTCCTTCCGCGCGTCACCCTTCCTGCGGCTGCGGCTGGTGTGTGACGCGGTGCTGGCGCGCGACGGGGCCCAGGAGGCGCTGGCGGAGCTGGCCCGCGTGGTGGAGGACTGCCGCGGCGTGGTGCGCTCCGTCACCCGGCACCTGGAGGAGTCCGGCGTCAGCGTGGACCTGGTGTACCGGCTGGAGCGCATCCGGCGCGGCCTGGACCGGATGGAGGCCATCGCCAGGGTGCTGGCCGCGCCGCGCGGTGAGCCCCGCTGGCGCGAGGTGCTGGCGCTCCTGTCGGACCTGCTGGAGCACGCGCACGCGGACCGCTCCGTGCGCGCGCTGGTGCGGCGCAACGCCCGGCTGCTGGCGCGCAAGGTCATCGAGCGCACCGGCAACACGGGCGAGCACTACATCACCTCCACGACGGCCGAGTTCCACCACATGGTGCACTCGGCGGCGGGCGGCGGACTGGTGGCCGCGTTCGCCGTCGCGCTGAAGTTCCTGCTCACCGGCCTGCCGCTGGCCCCCTTCTTCGCGGGCCTCTTCGTCGCGCTCAACTACGCCGGCGGCTTCGTGCTGATGCAGCTGCTGGGCTTCACGCTGGCCACGAAGCAGCCGTCCATGACGGCCTCCACGCTGGCGGCCGCGGTGGGCGAGGACGCGGGCCCGGACGGAGGCGCCCGGCGCATGGAGCGCCTGGAGGCGCTGGTGCCGCGCATCACCCGCTCGCAGCTGGCGGCCATCCTGGGCAACCTGGGCTGCGTGCTGCCCGTCGCGGTGGCGCTGGCGCTGGGCCTCCAGTTCCTCACGGGCCACGCCTGGCTGACCGAACAGCAGGCCCGGCACGTGGTGGAGACGCTGCACCCCTGGAAGAGCGCGACGTTGTTCTACGCCACGCTGACCGGCGTGATGCTCTGGGCCTCCAGCGTGGCCGCCGGCTGGTTCGAGAACTTCATCGTCTACCGCCGCCTGCCGGAGGCGCTGGCCCACCACCGCGTGCTGCGCGCCGTCTTCGGCGTGACGGGCGCGCGCAGGGTGGCGGACGCGCTGATGCACCACGCCGCGGGCGTGGCCGGCGGTGTCTGCCTGGGCCTGCTCCTGGCGGTGATGCCGGGCGTGGGCGGCTTCTTCGGCGTCCCGCTGGACGTGCGCCACGTCACCTTCTCGTTCGGCGCGCTGGCCTTCGCCGGGTGCGCGCTGGGCCCCTCCGCCGTGACGGAGCCGGGCTTCCTGGCGGCCGCCGTGGGCGTCCTCTTCGTGGGCGTCGTCAACTTCGGCGCGTCCTTCGCGCTGGCCCTGGGCGTGGCCCTGCGCGCCCGCGACGTGCCCCTCTTCGAAGGCGTGCGCTTCCTGGGCGCGGTGTTCCTGCGCTTCCTGCGAAACCCGCTCCCCTTCCTCCTGCCGCCCCGTGACGCGCCCGCCACGGGTGGGACCGAGGCGCGGGCCGTCCCCCTGGCCGGGCCTCCAGGGCACTGACAGGCGTCCGGGCTTTGCTTCCGGGCGGGGACGTTCGGCGATAGGGTCCCGCGCCCATGAGCGGCAATCCCTCGTCCCATCCTCCGCCCCGCCTCGCCCTTGCCTACGCAGAGATGCTGGTCCGGCGCCCCGGCACCGTCATGACCGTGCTGCTGCTGCTGCTCGGCCTGGCCGTGTGGGGCACGTCGAAGCTGACCATCAACTCCAACCAGCTGGACCTCATCTCCCAGGACCTGCAGGAGGTGAAGGACGTCAAGCGCGTCATCGACATGGTGGGCGGCAGCGGCTTCTTCATGCTCACCTTCCGCGGTGACGACGAGGCCACGCTCAAGAAGGTCGCGGACGACGTGGCCGTGATGGTGGGCAAGGACAAGGAGAACGCCCGCTCCGTCACGTACAAGATCCCCGTCGAGTTCGTGCAGAACAACATGGTCCTGTTCGTGAAGACGGAGGACCTGGCCGAGGGCAAGCGCCGCATCATGGCGTTCCTCAAGGATCAGATCCGCCGCGCGAACCCCTTCTACATTGAAATCAAGAAGACGGAGCCGGTGAAGCTGGACCTGCAGGACCTGGTCGACAAGTACTCCAGCGTTGGCAACAAGAGCATCGCGGACGACTACTACATCTCCCAGGACCGCAAGCTGCTGCTGCTCCTCATCAAGCCGATGTGGGACACCAACGAGATCGGCAAGACGAAGCAGTACGTGGACAAGCTGCGCGTGGACCTGGAGCAGTACTCCAAGGGCAACGCCTCGGGCGTGCAGCTGGTGGAGGACTACTACAAGATGGGCGACAAGAAGACGGTCGCCTACGGCTTCACGGGTTCCTACAAGACGGCGGTGGACGACTCGTACGCCATCGAGGACTCGCTCCAGCCGGTCACCATCATCGCGCTGGTCGCCATCTTCGCCATCACCATCGCGTTCTTCCGCAAGTGGGCGCCCACGCTCATCGTGGTGAGCGGCACGGTGGCGGGCACGCTGTACACGCTGGGCTTCACCTACGCGACGCTGGGTGAGCTCAACATGATCACCTCCATCCTGGGCGGCATCCTGATGGGGTTCGGCATCGACTACGGCATCCACTTCATCTTCCGCACGCGCCTGGAACTGGGCGCGGGCAAGCCCTACGACGTGGCCATCCGCGACGCGGTCATCAACGCGGGCCGCCCGGCGCTGGTGTCCGCGGTGGTGGTGGCCGGTTCGTTCTACGTGCTGATGGTGAGCGAGTTCAAAGGCTTCTCCCAGTTCGGCTTCCTGGCCGGCACGGGCACGCTGATGCTGGGCTTCACGCTGTTCTCCTGGTGCCCGGCGCTGCTGGCGCTGGCCGGCCGCAAGAACCCGGAGCTGCCGCAGAAGCTCATTGGCGTGATGAAGCCGCCGCCCGCCGTCAGCGCCACCGGCAAGGAGCTGCGCATCCCGCGCCCCGGCCTGGTGCTGGCGGTGGGCTGCGTGATTGTCGCGGTGGTGTGCGGCGCGGCCATCCCGTGGAAGAGCGGCGAGCCCCCGGCGGACGCGGGCTTCTTCGCGCGGCTGCCGTACGGCGTGCGCTTCAACTACAACACCCGCGCGCTGATGCCGGCGAACCAGCCGTCCGTGGTGCTGCAGGATGAAATCAACGCGCGCTTCAAGATCGCCAGCGACCCGCTCGCCGTCTACACCAAGGACCTGGCGGAGACGGAGGCCCTCTACAAGGAGCTGACGGCGGACCCGAAGAAGCGCCCCGCCATCTCCCAGGTGATGAGCCTCTTCACCTTCGTGCCGCCGGAGGGCATCTCCCAGGCGAACGCGAAGATCCTGGAGGAGTGGCAGGAGGAGCTGAAGGAGATCGACGTGAAGGCGCTGCCGCCGGAGACGCAGGAGAAGGCGGCCCTGTTCTTCAAGATGCTGGAGGCGCGCCCCTTCGACGTGCACAACGTGCCGGAGATCTACGCCTCGCAGTTCCGCCACCTGCCCACCACCAGCCCGGAGAACCACGGCTACCTCACGTTCATCTACCCGAGCGTGGACCTGTGGGACGGCAAGCAGATGCTCCAGTTCGCGGACCAGACGTCCTCCATCAAGGCCATGGTGACGCCGGGCAAGTTCACGCAGGGCGGCCCCACGGGCGCGCCGGTGGAGAAGGAGTTCCGCGCCGCGGGCGCCACGCAGCTGTACGCGTCGCTGGCGCGCATGGTGCTCAAGGACGCGAAGCTCACGGTCATCCTCACCGCGCTGTGGATTCTGGTGATGCACTTCGCGGACTTCCGCAACGCGAAGCTGGCGCTGGCGTCCGTGATTCCGCTGACGGTGGGCCTGGCGATGATGATGGGCTTCATGGCGCTGTTCGACCTGCGCCTGAACTTCATGAACATCATCATCCTGCCCATCCTGCTGGGCTTCGGCGTGAGCCACGGTCTGTACCTCTTGCACCGCTTCCTGGAGGGCACGTCCCCGCTGGTGGCGCTGCGCAGCGTGGGCGCGGCGGTGGCGTCCTCCACGCTCACGGCGGTGGCGGGCTTCGCGGCGCTGCTGGTGGCCAGCCACAACGGCCTGCGCTCCATGGGCCTGGTCGCCTGCATCGGCCTCATCACCACGCTGCTGGTGTCCTTCACGGTGCTGGCGGCGGTGATGCAGCTGATGCACGACAAGCGGCAGAAGGACGCGGGACGTTCGCCGGAGGGCGGTTCCGCCTCCGGCGGTGACACGTCCTCCACACGCGCCGCCTGACAGCGCGGAGGAAGCGCTTAATATCCCGCGCCGGACCTCACGGCCCCGCCTTCCCCCAAGGGAAGCGCGGGGCCGTTCTTTTCTTCGGGAGCTTCAAGCCATGGGGACGTTCAAGCGGGTGGGTGCGGTGCTGGGCCTGATGGTGCTCACGGGCTGCGCGAGCACGGTGAAGAGCCAGCGGCTGCGCCCGGACTACGCGACGGTGGACCGGCAGCAGGTGAAGCGGCTGGCGGTGGTGACGCAGCCCTTCCCGCAGGGGCAGCAGTACATTGGCGACCTGTGGAGCCTCATCGCGCGGCAGTGGCTCAACCAGAACCGGGACTACCTGGTGAAGGCCAACACGTCGCTCCCGGAGCGCCCCACGGACGCCACCTTCAAGGACCAGTGCGTGGAGGGCATCGAGGGCGTGCTCTGGCTGGACCCGGCGGTGAAGCGCGTGGGTGACGGCGCGGAGGTGGCGGTGCGCGCGCAGCTCATCCGCTGCCGCGACGGTGAGGAGGTCTGGGCCGCGGAGGCCGGCGGCAGCTGGGACTCCGAGGACAAGAAGTACGTGGAGCGCAAGGAGCAGTACGTGACGGAGCTGGGCCAGGTGGTGGAGCCCTACGTGGTGCCGTCCTACAAGCTGCTGGTGGCCACGCTGGACACGTTGCCCAATCCCGAACTGAACGACGCGGACAAGGACGAGAAGATCGACCTGGGCGAGTAGCGTCCCGCCCCGGTGGAACCCCAAGTCCTCATCGGAAGGCTGGCGTTGGCCACGCTGCTGGGCGGCGTGCTGGGCGTGGAGCGTGAGGCGCGCAACCAGGCCGCCGGGCTGCGCACGCACACGCTGGTGGCGCTGGGGGCGTGCTGCTTCACGCTCTCCAGCGTGTCCATGGAGGAGCTGCTCCGGGCGCAGGCGAACCCCAGCGGCACGCAGGTGGACGTCAGCCGCATCGCCAGCCAGATTGTCGTGGGCATCGGCTTCCTGGGCGCGGGCGTCATCCTGCGCCACGGGCACTCGGTGCGAGGCCTCACCACGGCGGCGAACCTCTGGCTGACGGCGGCGGCGGGCCTGGCCTGCGGGCTGGGCCTCTACGTGCTGGCCAGCGTCACCGTGGCCCTGGCCCTGCTGTCGCTGGTGGTGCTGCGCCCCCTCTCCCGGCTGCTGTCACCCGAGGACGGGAGGCACGCCGGGACCCCGGGCCGCGAAAACACCGAGGACGGGCCCCCCACCGGTGATGGAGAGTCCCGTCCCGAGTGATGCGTGAGCGTGAGGACGCCCGCTACTCCATCATGGGCACCAGCGCGCCCGTCAGGTCGTGCGTGTAGGCCACCGGCCGGTGCGGCGTGTCCGGGTGGCAGTGGTCGTCCTCCAGCTCCAGCGCGCCCTCCGCCAGCATGGCGCCCGGGAGGCTGGCCAGGTCCCGGCGCAGGTAGACGTCATCCCCGTCCAGGTCCTCGACGTCGGAGAAGCGCACCGGGTATTCCCGCTCGAAGATGCGCCCCTTGCCAATGGTGAAGCCGCGCGGGTCCACCGCGACGATGCCGCCGAGCGCTTCGCCGTCCCGGTCCCGCACCGTCATGCCCCGCTGAATGTCCGTTGGCTTGAACACGCTGCTGCCTCCTGCATCCGTGTCCGGCCAAACTGTGCATTCCGCCTGGAAACGGCGACCCCTCTGCTCGCATTCTCTCAGGGAGAGAGGGGCCTACACCGGCTCTGATTCCGGATCATGCACCGGTGACAGCAGCGAGCCCTCCTGGCCTCCGCTGAAGCGCCGGTCCATCTCCGTGCGCACGAAGCGCTCAATCTCCTCCGCGGTCGTCAGCTCCATGGCGCCCTGGAGCATCTCCACCGCTTCGCTCCGGCTCACCCGGCGCATCAGGCGCTTCACCACCGGAATCTGACCGGACGTCATGGACAGCTCGTCGAAGCCCAGCGCCAGCAGCACCAGGGTGAAGAGCGGGTCGCCCGCCATCTCGCCGCACATGGAGACGGGGATGTTGGCGGACTTGGCCGCGTCCACGATGCCCTGGAGCATGCGCAGCACCGACAGGTGCAGCGGCCGGTAGAGGTACGCGACCTCGCGGTTCTGGCGGTCGATGGCCAGCGAGTACTGGATGAGGTCGTTCGTCCCGATGGAGAAGAAGTCCGCCTCCTGCGCCAGCCGGTCCGCGATGGTCGCCGCGCTGGGCGTCTCCACCATGATGCCCACCGGGAAGCGCTTGCCCACCGGCACACCCGCGCGCCCCAGCGCCGTGCGGCACGCCTCCAGCTCGCTGCGGGCCTCGCGCAGCTCACTGACGCCGCAGATGAGCGGGAACATCAGGCGCAGGTTGCCGTGCACGCTCGCGCGCAACAGGGCCCGCAGCTGGACGCGGAACAGCTCCCGGTTGGACAGGCAGTAGCGGATGGCCCTCAGGCCCATGGCCGGGTTGGGTTCCTTCTCGTGCTTCGTCTTGCCCGGCACCTTGTCGCCGCCCAGGTCCAGCGTGCGGATGGTGACGGGGCGGCCCCCCATGGCCTCCAGCACCTGCTTGTACGCGCGGTAATGCTCCTCTTCCGTGGGCGCCGTCTTGCGGTCCAGGAACATGAACTCCGTGCGGTACAGGCCAATGCCCTCCGCGCCGTGCGCCAGCAGCGAGGGGATCTCCTCCAGGAACTCCATGTTGCCGTTGAGCCGGATGCGGAAGCCGTCCGTGCTCACCGCGGGCTGGTCCTTGGTGGCCAGCGCCAGCTGCTCGCTCTCCAGGTAGCGGCGCTGCTCTTCCCGGAACAGCGCCAGCTGGTCCTCCGTGGGGTTCACCAGCACCACGCCGCGCGTGCCGTCCATGGCGACCAGGTCGCCCGGGGAAATCTGTTCGCTCGCGCGCCCCGCGCCCACCACCGCGGGCGTCTCACGCGCGCGGGCGACGATGGCGGTGTGGCTCGTTTGTCCGCCCAGGTCGGTGACGAAGCCCGCCACGCGGCCGCTGCGAGCCATCATCGCAGCGTCCGCGGGCGGCAGGTCATGCGCGACGACAATGGCCTCCGCGGGCACCTCCACGTCCTCGTCCACCACCTGGCCCATCAGGTTGCGGATGATGCGGTCCGCCACGTAGTCCACGTCCGAGCGGCGCTCGCGGAAGTACTCGTCCGGGATGTTGTCGAAGAGGTGTTTGATTTTCCGGGCCGTGCGGCGGACGGCCCATTCCGCGTTGATGCGGTCCTCCACGATGAGGCGGTTGACCTCGTCCACGAGCATGGGGTCGTGGAGCATCAGCCGGTGCGCTTCCAGGATGAGGGCGTGGTCACTGCCCTCCGTGCGCGTAATCTGGTCCTTCAGCTCCGCGAGCTGGCGGTCGGACAGGTCGATGGCGGTCTTCATCCGCATCCGCTCGGGTTCCACCTCCGCGTCCGCCAGGCGCAGCTTGGGGGTGCGGATGCGCTTCCGGTCCAGGATGAAGGCGTGGCCCACCGCCACGCCCGGAGAGGCGCCGATGCCCGACAGCCTGAGTGTAGGGGTGGCCTGGCTGCTCACGGTTTTTCTGACCTCTAGGGGAGTCTACCTCCCCTTTCGACGCTCACTGCGCTTCGCCAAACCGGTCCTCGATGAGCTTTTTCAATTCGGACAGGCAGGCCTCGGCGTCCTCGCCCTTGCAGGTGAGGGTCACCTGGGTGCCCTGGGCCGCCGCGAGCATCAGCACGCCCATGATGGACTTGGCGTTGGCGCGCTGCCCGGAGGCCTTGATGGTGACATCGCTCTTGAAGCGGTTGGCCACCTTGACCATCTGCGCCGCGGCCCGGGCGTGCAGCCCCAGCGCGTTGATGATCTCGAAGGTTCCCTCGGCTTCACTCGCCATCGTGCGACTCCCGCTTCACTCGACTGTTCGTACTCACAGAAAGGCGCCCGCCGCGCAGGCCAATCCCGCCGCGACGTAGAGGACCACGTAGGTGGGGACGCGGCGGTTGACGGCCACGTACGCCAGCACGCCCACCGCCAGGCACCCCACCGCCAGGAAGGGCGCCCACGTCCCGCCCGCCGTCGCCCCGAAGCTCACCGCCAGCCACGCGGCCAGGCCGCCCGCGCTCGCCGCCGCCACGCCCCTCAGCCGGGCGCCCTTGGCGGGAAGGTTCACCCGCGCCACGGCCTCCACCAGACGGTCTCCCAGACTCAGGCCCAGCCAGTACAGCCGGATGCGCAACAGCAGGTGCACCAGGTTGTAGAGCACCAGGAAGAGCAGCACCGCCCAGACGCCCAACAGCGGCACCATGGCCGCGCACAGCCCGCCCACCGCGGGCTTGAGGGACAGCCAGAAGAACCCGTCCCCCAGCGCGGCGAGCGGCCCCATCAGCGCCGCCTTGAAGCCCACCACGCGGTCCGGCGTCTCCTCCCCCCGGGCAATCTTCTGCTCGTGGTTCACCACACCGCCCACGATGGCCGCCGCCACGTACGGGTGCGTGTTGAAGAAGACCAGGTGCCGGCGCACCGCCGTCTCGCGCAGCGGGCCCGGCGGGTACAGCTTCGCCAGCGCCGGGTACACGGCGTACGCGAGCCCCAGGTTCTGCATGCCCTTGGGGTTCCACGACGCCTGGAGGAAGAGCGAGCGCAGGAACACGCGCAACAGCGTGCCCCGCGACAGCCGCGTGGGCGGCGTGAAGGCCGGCGCGGCCGGAGGCGCGGAGGCGGCGGACGCAGGTGTGGGCGTGGGCGTCGTGCTCAAGGCCGCTGCTCCTGCAGCTGCACCAGCACCACCGCCGCGGTGACGGCCGCCGCGGCCAGGCCCGCGTACAGGGGCGCGCGCTTCGCGTGGCTGGACTGCGCCGCGATGGCCGCCGCCACGGACGCCATGGCCGGGTACGCCCAGGCCAGCCCCCGCACCAGCGGGTGCGGCAGCGCCACCATCACCGGCTCCAGGAAGTAGCCCGCCATCGCGCACGCGCCGGTGATGGCGCCGTACGACAGGAAGTGCGGCCACATGCCCCACAGGTTCTGCCGCATGGCGCGGTTCAGGTTGCCCGCTTCCGCGGAGGCCAGCGCCACGCGCGCGAGCCGGGCGGAATAGCCCTCCAGCAGCCGGTCCAACCGGCGCCCCACCCGCCCCAGCCCGATGAAGAGCAGCACGGCCAGCGACCAGATGGCCGGCGTGGAGCCCGCGCCGGTGGCGGCGGTGAGGGTGGCGGCGGCGGCGGCGGTGCCGGTGGCCGCGAGCGTGTCGTTCTCCGGCAGGGAGGCGCCCAGGTTGGCGGTGCCCAGGTAGAACAGCTCCAAAAGCATGCCGACGGACAGGCCCCCGCCCACGTCACCCAACAGGGCGCCCATGAACGTGGCGGCCACCAGGGGCCGAGACAGCATGGCCTGGAGGAACGCCTTGCGCTCCACGGCCACCAGCCCCCCCCAGAGACACGCGAGCGCCACCTGGGTCCAGCCGACGTTCACCGGCTCACCCGGCCTTCGACCAGCGCTCGGTCAGGTCCGGCAGGTCCACGGACTTCTCCGCAGGCACGGCGCGCGCCTCCACGCGCACGCCCTGCGCGGACAGCTGCTGCAGGGCCTGCAGCTCTCCTTCCGCCAGGAAGACGGACGGCGACACCTGGCGCCTTCCGGTGCCGAAGTGCACGTTGCCCAGGTTGAGCTGCTCCATGGCCAGCCCGTGCTGGAAGGCGAAGGGCACGGAGGCCACGTCCCTCAACAGCACCAGGGTGCGCACGCCGTCCTTGGACAGGGCGGCGAAGTCCACCTGGGCCAGGGGGAGGATCTGCACCTCGATGGCGCTCTGCACGGCGAGCGCCATGGCGGCACGGATGAGGGGACTGGAGGCCGCCTCATCGTCCGCCACCACCACTCGGGACACCTTGAGGTGCGGAAGCCAGGCTTCGACGACCTGACCATGGATGAGGCGGTTGTCGACGCGGACCAGGGTGATCACGGCAGTCTCGAATCGCCGACCCGTACGGGTCCGTCAAGTTCGCGGCTGCTGCTGAGCCTCGCGAAGCAGGGCGGATGCACAGGTGATGTTGCGCTGGCCGTACGACGCCAGCTGGTTGGCCATGTCCGACAGGGCCATCTGCTCCGAACGGAGCGAGTTGGCCTTCAGCAGCATGGGCAGATTGACGCCGGCCAGGACTTCCAGATTCATCCGCTGACACATCATCAGCGATTCCTTGCAGGGAGTACCTCCGAAGAGGTCGGCCATGATGATGACCCCGTCCCCTTCGTCCACGGTCTTCACGGCCTGCTTCATCTTGGCGCGGAGGTCCTCGACGGGAGCCCCCGGTTCGATGTTGCAGGTGGCCACGGCGGGCAGCTTGCCCACGATCTGTTCAGCGGTAGAGACAAGCTCATCCGCGAGACGCCCGTGCGATGCGATGACGAGGCCGACCATTGATCACCCCTGAGCCACTTCCCGGGAGATTTGCGTCCTACGCCCATCAACGACCGGACGCAACTCCGGCGAAGTTTTCCGCCTGCACCTGGGAACTGCTTCCCCAACGACTTCGCTTCGAAGGTAAGGCGACTGCGCCCACCATGCCTGGAATTTCAGGTCCGGGGAAGGGACACGGTGTCGTCTGCCGGACGGGGAGCCGGGCGCGGTCTCCCCACGCTCTAGTGGATGCGCGGCGAGGCCCCACGGTTGCGTGCCCTGGAGTGCGAGTCCGGTGTCCCCGCTCGGTGGGTAGGAAGCCGACCGTGCCATCACGTGGGAGTGGCTGTATCACCCGGAAATCCATGGAGGGCCCGCGAGGTCCATCGATACTCGGGGCGTCCTGGTTTCCTGGGACCTGTCGCATTGGGTTGAGGTGTCTCAGTGGACGACCAGGCGAGCGCTCTGCTCCGCCGGCCGGATGCGGGCGGTGGCGCCGGCGCCGAAGGTGAGGAAGTCCTCCTCCATGCCGTCGCTGAAGATGACGCCGCCCTGAGGCATGCGGGACTCGAGCACCAGCTCCTGCCCGGCGGTGACGAAGCCGCCGACGATGTCCGCGCCGGAGTGGCGGCTGACGAAGGGCTCGCGCACGACGAAGGCGAGCTTCGCGTCCTCCCAGCCGAGCGACCAGGGCTTCCCCGGCGTGCCGCCCGTGCACCGGGTGAGCCCCTGCGCGAGCGCGAACACGGACGACAGCCACCCGCTGGAGCCCGCGCCGGTGGACACGAGCACGCCGCTGGAGGACTGCGACTCCTCCTTGCCGCCGTAGCGGACCTGGTAGCGGGCGGACACGTGCGTGCGCGCGCCGATGAACAGGTCGTTGAAGGCGAGCAGCCGCTGCCCGTCCTGCAGCCGCGCCTCCGCCAGCTGCACCTGGCGCACCCTCGCGCGCCCCTCCAGGGTGCGCTGCACGGCGCCCCGGGCGTCCTTCGGGAGGAAGGGCAGGAGCACGCCGTCGAAGCGCTCCGGATCCGGGTTGACGCCCACGAGCGGCTGGCTGCCCACGTACTTGGCCACGTTGGCGACGAGCCCGTCCTGCCCCACCGCCACCACCACCTCCTTGCCGGTGAAGAGGAAGGTGGGCACGAGCGAGCGGTCCACCTGCTGCACCGGCAGCCCCACGTCCAGCTGGGAGCGCAGGCCGTCCACGGCGCGGCGGTAGGTGTCGTCCTCCGCCTCGAAGCCGTGGAAGTCCTGGCCGTTGTGCTCCACGTAGAACCTGGCCTGCTTCTTCGTGTTGAAGCGGACCACCAGGTCCGCCAGCCGCGTCTTGCGCGTGACGAGGACGACCTTCTCGAACATGGCGTGACTCCTTCAGCGCTCGAAGTGCTGGACGTCCGCGCGGCCAGGCTTGTTCGGCTTCTGCGCGGGGCCAGAGGTCGCGGGCAGGAGCGAGCGCAAGAGGTCCGGCGACACGTTGAGCTCGCCGATGCGCTGCGCGTTCTCGCCCATCTCGCGGAAGGCGAGCGCGATGTGGAGCGCGGGGTCGCCGCCGTTGGCGGACGTGGCCAGCAGCGTCTTCCAATCCACGTTCTTCACCGGCTCCAGCGTCTTCTCCAGGGTGTACGCGCGCGCGTCCGCGGACTGGCGCTCGTTCTGGGCCCAGCGCTCCATGAGGGCGGCGCGCTGCTCCTCCACCGCGATGTCCGCGGCCATCTTCGCCTCGCGAATCTGGCGCTGGCGCTCCTCCACCACCAGCTCCGTGGCCAGCTCGCTCTCCTTGATGCGCCGCTCCTGCTCCACGGCCGCGTTGCGGCGGGCGTAGATGGCCTCATCCGCCTCCCGCTGGAGTCCTTCACGCGCGGCGGCCTCCAGGGCGCGCGCCATCTCCGGCGTGGGCTGGATGGAGAGCACGGAGAAGGCCATCACGTGCACGCCCAGCGCCTTCACGGATTCCGCCTCCGCCAGCGCCGCCAGCACGCGGGACTCCAGCAGGTCGGAGCGCACCAGCACCTCGCGCAGGCTCAAGGACTGCACCACCGCGCGGGCGCGCACCTGCGCGGCCTGCACCAGCCGGTCCGCCAGCTTCTCCGGATCATCGGAGCGGTGCCGCCCCGACGGCGTGATGGAGTAGTCCAACAGCCCCGCCAGCCGGCGCGGATCCTCCACCCGGTAGGTCAGCTGCCCCTGGATGGTCACCGGCTGGAAGTCGCGGGTGACCTCGTTGAAGGCGAACGGGACGTCCGCGCTGGACAGGGGCACCGCCACCAGCGTCGTCGCGGGCTTCCAGTAGAGGAAGGACAGGCCCGCGCCCTCCCGGACCACCTCGCCGTCCCGGTACTGCATCACGTACGTGGTCGGCGTTGACTTCATGTACCCGATGAACATCCGCGCATCCCCCTCACCTGCTGCGTTTGTGTAAGTTGGACACCATCTTAGTGTCGTAATTACACATTCGCAACAGGGAGTGCGGGAAAGCGGTGGACGGGGTGGGCCCGGGCGGCCTTGAATCGGGGGCATGACGCGCAAGCTCGGGGAGCAGTTGGTCCTGGATGGAGTGCTGACGCCGGAGCTGTTGTCCCGGGCGCTCGCGCGGCAGCAGGAGACGGGGCTGAAGCTGGGCGAGTGCCTGGTGCGGCTGGGCGTGGACGAGACGCCGGTGCTGCGGCTGCTGGCGCAGGAGCTGAAGACGCGCTTCGTGTCCACGGAGAAGCTGGCGCAGGCGAAGGTGGAGCCGGCACTGCTGGAGCGGGTGCCGGTGCGGCTGGCGGAGGGCTTCGACTTCATGCCGCTGCGGCTGGCGCAGGACGTGCTGTACGTGGCCATCTCCGAGCCGCAGCGGCAGCGGGCGCTGGAGGAGATCGCGAAGACGGTGGGCGTGGCGCAGGTGCTGCCGTTCGTGGCGGTGCGCCGGTCCATCCGCGCGGCCATCCGCAAGCACTACTACGCGGACGCGCACGCCTTCGAGCACCCGCCGGAGGACCTGGTGTGTCCGCACTGTGGCGCGTCGTGCAAGCCGGGGGACTTCCAGTGCGCGCGCTGTGAGCTCTTGCTGGTGCGCAGCGTGGAGGACCTGCCGCCCCGGGACAACGTGTCGCTGGTGCGCGCGCTGCTCACGCAGCCGGAGCAGACGGGGGCGCGCGGCGTGCCCAAGCCGCCGCAGCAGGAGGCGACGCGGGTGGTGACGTTCCAGGCGCAGGCCCAGGCGAAGACGAAGGGGCCGCCGGTGCGTCCGGTCATCGTCGCGGGGCTGGACCTGGTGAACCGGCCGTTGAGCCCGTTCGAGGCGTACGTGCTGTCGTTCGTGGACGGGCGCACGGCGCTGTCGGACATGGCGATGATCACCCAGGTGACGGAGCTGGAGCTGCGCGCGGTGTTCGAGTCGCTGTCGGAGCGCGGCGTGACGAAGCTGGTGGGCACGCTGGCGTCGGCGGAGGCGTCGTTCTCCGGGGACGGCACGCCCGTGTTCGACCGGAGTGAGCCGAAGCCGCCGCCGTCCGCGAAGGCAGGGGCGGCCCGTGCTCCGGCGGCCAGGCCTTCGGTGTCGCTGGCTTCGACGCTGACGGCGAAGCCTCCTCCGGTGGCGCCGGCTCCTCCAGTGCCCAAGGTGGAGGATTCGCAGGAGCAGGTGCTTCAGCGCGTGGTGCGGCTGGAGCAGGCGGGGAAGATGGCGGAGGCCCTGGACCTGCTGGAGCGCAGCATCGGGCTCTTGCCGAAGCCCGCGCCGCTCTACAACCGCATGGGGATGATCCTCCTGAACCACCAGCGCGACTACGAACGCGCCAGTGAGTTCTTCCAGAAGGCTTCGGACCTGGAGCCGGAGAGCAGCGTCTACACGATGAACCTGTACTCCGTGCTGGCCCTCCGGGCCGAAGCCACGAACGCGGGACAGAAGAAGCCCCGGCGCTGAAAGAGGAGTCCATGCCCTCCCCTGCTGAAGCGTACCTGCTGGACTTCCATGCGCGCCTCGCGGGCGTGACGTCGCGGTGGTTCGGTTCGTCTCCGGTGCAGCGGAATGGAGAGACGGCGGCCTCCAGCTACGCATTGCTGGAGGCGGTGGTTCCAGCCGACGGTCCGCTGACGGTACTCGACGTGGCGTGTGGGGATGGGCACCTGCTGGAGCTGCTGGCCCGGAGGAAGCAGCCCGGGCTGTCACTGCTGGGGCTCGACATGAGCGAGCATGAACTGGCGGCGGCGCGTGCCCGGCTGGACGGGTCAGCGACGTTGGTTCATGGGCGGGCGCAGTCGCTTCCGTTCGGGGATGCCAGCGTGGATGTCGTGCTGAGCCACCTGGCGCTGATGCTGATGGACGACGTGGAGACCGTGCTCGCGGAGTTCCGGCGCGTGCTGAAGCCGGGTGGACGGGTGTCCGTGGTCGTGGGCGGTGGAGACCTGGCGCCGGACAACGCGCTGAGGGTGTTCGCCGGACTCATGAAGTCCCGCCAGGGCACGGAGCCTCCCCTGATGCTGGGAGACATACGGGTCCGCTCCGAGGACGGATTGCGCACGCTCTTCGCAGAGGGCTTCGTGGACGTCACGGTGCAGTCCCTCTCCGTGCAGGGTGATGGGTCTCCTCAGGAGGTCTGGGAGTCGCTGTTCACGACGTATGACGCGGACCGCTTGTCTCCGGAGGCCCGGGCGTCGCTCCAGGAATCATTCCTTCAGGCCGTGCAACCGCTGCGGCGTGCGGATGGGAGCGTTCCGCTGAGCTGGGGCATGCGGCAGCTGACGGCGACCCGGGCATGAGCATTCCCAGGAAGGGCACCCGCCGGGTTCGCTTCGGTGAGACTGATTACGACTGGCGCATCCGGAAAACGCCCACGTACTCCCAAGGCGTCGCTGATTCGCCCATGCTCCTGGCAGTCCAGGCCAGCGAGGAGGTCCCGCGGCGCGTGCTCGTCGTCGACCTTGGCGTCAGCCGGCCGGATAACTGGATGGCTCCGCATCAGACCGGCGTCACTCCGGGCATGGTTCGCGACATCATCCGGCGGGCACTCGCAGCGGGATGGAGTCCCCTGGGCGCGGGTCCTCCCTTCCGCTTCGACTACCGCGTGGTGAGGGAGACCATCGGGACAATCTTCCCAGAGCCCAAGCCCAAGAAGACCGAGCCCCAGCGCGTCAGGAAGACCCGGGTGATGCGCAAGCTGAACAAGCCTGTCAGCCGCGACTCCAGGCGTCCTGCATCACGTTGAATTGAAGCCCTGATCAGTTCCCGGGCGTCCACGGGACGACGTGCAGGGTGTTGCCGTCCTCCTGGGGCTTCGTCTCGTGGAGCGTCATCGCGTCGCGCGTGTGATGCACGATGAGCGAGTGGACGGGCAGCCCCGGCATGGCTTCCGTCAGCCACGCGTAGCCCTCCTCGGGGGTCTTCGCCTCCAGGACGCAGACCGCGGCGTGTCCCGTGAACGCGGCGTTGCAGAGCATCTGCATGTCCTCCAGCGTTCGCACCTCGTCCGCGAAGACGAGGTCCGGGTCCTGCCTCAGGAACGAACGCAGCGCCTGCGCCAGCATCAGCTCCCCGCCCACCTTCACGACGCCAATGGCCCCTCCCGGCC
>NZ_RAWM01000145.1 GCF_003668875.1 Corallococcus interemptor
GACAGACCCCCACCAGCGTCTCCCCCTCGGTGTAGTCGACGATGAGGCCCACCGGCACCGCCCGCATGAAGCGCGACGCGTAGCGCTGCGCCATGAGGTGCAGCGTGGACGTCTGCTGATGCAGGAAGCCCACGCGCGCCTGGAGCAAGTCCAGGAGGTGGCGCCACAGCCGCTCGTGCTCGGAGCGGTCCATGGCGGTGCGGCGGCTGGACAGGGCCAGGGAGAGCCCCGAGTCCAGGGAGTCCCGCCCCGGCTTGCACCACAGCCCCGTGTGCCAGAGGAGCGTGCCCCGGGCGTCGAACTCTCCCAGGCTGAGCAGCGCGCCGGCCCTCCAGAGCCGCGAGGCCCCTCCAGGCTCATGGAGGAAGCGGTAGGAGTAGCTTCCGGCGTAGCGCGCGTGGAGCAGCTCGCGCAGCGCGGGCTCATCCGGCTCCGCCAGCCAGCGGGTGTGCTCGCTGGGCTGGGCGGCGCGAAGGCCGTCAAAAGGGGGGGCGGCGCGTTCCCGGCACATGGAGCGTTAGCAGTGCACCAACGGGGCCAGCCGTGAAGCCCCCCCATCTTCCGATCGGGTGTGCAGCCCGCTACACAAGGCTGAGTGCCCGGCTGCACAGGCGGCAAGGAGCGTACGCACCCCCGCGGAACGGCGCTCTCCAGGACCGCGATTCCTGAGACGATGCCGTACCTCGTTAACCCGTTCGCACGGAGACCGCATGTACACGCTGTACTATTCGCCGGGGGCCGCCAGCATGTTGGTGCACTGGGTACTGATCGAGTTCGGCCAGCCGCACTCCCTGGAACGCGTCGACACCAGCGCCGGACAGCAGAAGCGCCCCGAGTACCTGGCGCTCAACCCGAACGGCGTCGTGCCGACCCTGCTGATTGACGGCAAGCCGCACTTCGAGGCCGCGGCCCTGGTGACGTACCTCGCGGACCGCCATCCGGAGGCGAGCCTGGCTCCCGCGCCGGGAAGCGCGGCGCGCATGGCCTACTACCAGTGGATGTTCCACCTGGCGAACATGGTGCAGCCGCTGTTCCGGCAGTGGTGGTACCCCCACGAGCCCGCGGGGGAGGCTCACGCCGAAGCCGTGCGCGCCACCGTCGCGGGCCGCATCGATCGCGCGTGGCAGGTGCTGGATGCGCACCTCGCGGCGAACGGCCCCTTCCTGTTGGGGAAGACGCTCAGCGTCGCGGACTTCTACCTCGTCATGCTGATGCGCTGGTCCCGCAACATGCCGAAGCCCGCCACGGCGTGGCCGCACCTGGCCGCGGTCGCCACCCAGTTGAAGGCGCGGCCTTCGTTCGCGACCCTGTACCAGCGCGAGGGGCTGACGGAGTGGGCCTGAGCAGTGAAGCTGCTTCACGGAGAGGACCGCAATGACATTACTCAGGCTGATGGACTTGCTCGCCGGAGATGTCCTCTCCGTGGATTTGGATGCGGCGAGCCGCATCTCCATCGCGGAGTTTGGGAACCTGGACTCATCCAAGGCCCGGAGGTAATCCCGGCCGAAGGGTCCATACTCCAGCCCATCGACCAGGTGTTGCGGCAGATCTTGCGTGACCTCCTCACAACATGAGCCCGCCGCGAGCGCCATCGCGGCCACGGTATCTACGTCCCCGCTGAATGAAACGCACCGCCTGAGCAACGCGCTCATCGAGTCACACTCCGCCAGCGCGGCAATGGCGGCACGAACGCTCATCCACCCCTTGGAGTCGACCTTTCCCATCCACGGAACGGCCCATTGGCCAGGCACATACGACTGGATGAACTCCCCCATCTCGGCCTTGGGCCCAATCCGATACAGGCAGTAGTGCACCATCAACGCGGAGGCGCACGCCGAATTGATTCCATCCGCCGTGTCATGGGTGATGGCAGCCTGAACAGAACACCGGCGAATGACCTCCTCGGTCGAGAATAAAACGCCTATCGGCCCGGCACGCATCGCCGCGCCACTCTTGTCACTGCGGCCGTGGATGCGTCGCAGAAAGTCCGGACCGTCGTCAGGGCGAGTCCTCGTGTGAGACGGAGCCCGGCTGCACAGGCGGCAAGCACCTGCCCGGCGCACAGGCCTCCGTTCCCATTTCCCCAAGAATGGAAATCCCCGCATACCATGCCCTGCGCGGTACCCATCCAGGAGACATCACACGATGCGCAAGGCAATCATCGCGGGGCTGATGGCGGCAGGGATGCTGGCGGGCTGTGGGGGCACGTCCGACGGAGAGGTGTACATGTCGTGCGCCAACGGCACCACGTGTGCGGGCACGGCGGCCACGTGCGAGGCTCAGTGCGCCTCGGCCAGCGGGGACTCGAAGCAGGCCTCCTGGATCACCATGTATTGCTGCGACGGCAGCGAATGCCGCAGCCCCACCGGACCTTCCGTTTGCATCAATTACTGCGCGTCCCGCGACGGCATCTGCTGACGCCGGGTTGAAACCTTTCGTTTCGCCAATGCGGCCCGCCCTGGGTGTTCAGGGCGGGCCGCTGTGCTTCATCCACCGAGCATCGAGCTGGAAGCTCAGAGGATCGACATGGAGTCCGACATGGTGTTGAACGGCGAGTTGATGGACGTGCTCTGGTAGTAGAACGACCCGCTCTGGTTCCCGGACACGTCGTAGTAGCGCAGGAAGCCGATGATGGTCTGGCCCGGCGAGCACGGCGTCACCGCGTTGCCAAAGCCGTCGTCACAGATGCTGTCGTTGGCGTAGTTGGCGGAGCCCGACAGCACGCTGCCGGCCATCGTGACGTAGCGCGAGGTGCCATAGCCGAACTCCAGCACGGCCACGAGGAGCACTGCGCCACCGTGGTCGTAGGTCGTGCTGAACGCCGACGAGGACACGTACTCCCAGCCCACGTTGCTGGAGCCGACCGCGTACACCTGCACGTAGCTCAGCGCGGGAGCGGGCCCCAGCGTCGTCACGCGACCCGCCTCCGGAACGCGGCCCAGGCGCTGGCTGCTGACATCCAGCGTCTCCCCGCGGAGCGTGGACTCAACGTAACGGCGCGCCGGCTCCGCGGGCGTGAAGTCAGCGGCGGAAGCGGTCATCGCGACGGTGGACAAGGCAACGGCAAGCATCTTGGCGTGCATGGTCATTCTCCAGGCTGAGATGGGATTCGAGCACGCGGAGTGCGTGTCCAGAGCAACATAGAGAGAACACAACACACACTCAATACTTGAATTGAAACCATGAAAAATGCGGTCGTCTGAGACTTCGCCGGGTGCGGGGAAACCCGGGTGATTGTCTTCGCGCGCTTTCGCCCTGGGTCATCCTGAGCTCGCGTGAGACAAGGCCCCATGCCTGACTGGAAGCGGCTGCAGAAGCTCAACGATGGGGAGCCCATCTGGTACTCGGATCCCCAGCTCGACACGAAGGACGAGGTCTGGCTCTACAACCAGGGCGGTGCCCTGCGCGTCTGGAGCGAGGGCACGCTCGACAAGGGAGACCCGAACGTCTTCAAGGGGCTCGGGCCCGTCGAGCGGCGGCACACCCTGTACCGGCTCGGCAGCCTGCTGCACGTCGATGTCGAGGTGCGTGGCGCGCAGTCGCTCGTCTGCCGCGGGACGCTGAACGGCGCGCACCTCGTCTCCCGCATCGAGACCTCCCGCGTCGAAGCCCTGCTGTCGCGCTACCGCAAGCTGGGCTTCAAGGACGGCGCGCCGTGGAACGCGACGAAGAAGCGGGTGACACGCCGCCAGTACCACCTGGCCCCGGACAGGTATTGGGAGGTCCTCGTGGACGGCGAGCACGTCTGGCGCGCACCTCTCCCCAAGCGCGCATCGGCCGCTGGAGGACAGCGAAGCCGGGCAAGCTCGTCGAGGCCACCGGCAACGCGGACCTGGAGGCCCTGTTCGTCTTCCACGGCGGCTGGCACACCTTCAAGTCCTTCGCCTTCGACTCCCGCGTGGTGTCCACCACGGGCGAACGGGCCATCATCCCCTTCGACGAGAGCATGCAGAAACCGCCCAGGCCCATGAAGCGCGAGCGCGTGCAGCCCTTCGGCCTGTGGCTCCACAAGCGCGCCAGCCAGCTGGTCCGCACCGCGGAGGGGAAGCTGCGCGAGCTGCTGTAACCGAGCATCTGGTTATGGTGAGCGTGCTCGACTGCGACGCTCCGTCCGCGAAGCCGTCCGCGGGCAAGGGGTGCCCATGGCCGCCTTCCAGGCCGGGCCCGGAAGTCGGCACCTTGAAGTCAGGGCAGGAATCATCGACATTGGCGGGCTTAGCGTGCTCCCGGGCCTGCCCGGGGCCTGCGCATCCACCTTCGCGAGAACTCCATGCTCGACCGCCCGATGTACCTGAAGCCCGATGTCGCCATCGAGCCGCTGTTCAACCAGTGGTACGTCTGGTGGTACCTCATCTCCCCCGCCACCGCGCCGCTGTTCGTCTCCCGCCTGCACCTGAAGCTGATGCAGTCGTTCGTGGCGAACCCGGACGTGCACGTGGCCGCGCTGCAGAACCCGGCGCTCATGGGCGGCCCCTTCATCAACCACCCCGTGTCCCGCGTGAACGAGGTGAAGGCGCTGCTCGACCGCACGACCCGCGAGCAGGCGGACATGCTGGCCTACACCAAGGCCGTGTCGGACCTGGAGCAGCTGCTCGCCAGCTCCAAGGGTGAGTCGCTGGAGCCGCTCTACGCCAAGGTGCCGGACATGCTCCGGGGCTACGTGGAGCTGCACTACGACCTCGCGCACCGCGCGAACGCCCGCATCATGGAGCCGCTGCTCTACCGCAGCAGCCTCTACAAGGAATCGTCGCAGAGCATCTCGCTGATGCGCGTGGCCGGTGACGCGCGCAAGTACGTCTTCAGCACGCCGCGCCTGGAGGGGGACTCGCCCCTGTGGCTGCAGGTGCCCTACCGTCACGAGGGCATCGACGCGCTCTTCCGCATGCGCCACACGCCGGGCAGCCCCGGCCAGGTGGCGGAGATGCTGGGCGTGCCCTCCTCCGCCGCGGACGCGTTCGCGGACCTCTTCACGGAAGCCGCCCCGCGCAAGCCCGAGCCCTACACCGGCCCCGGCGTGCGCGTGCGCTACTTCGGCCACGCGTGCGTGCTGATGGAGACGCGCGAGGTGTCCGTCCTCACCGACCCCGTCATCAGCTACGAGTTCCCGACGACGCAGACGCGCTTCACCCACGCGGACCTGCCGGAGAAGATCGACTACGTGCTCATTACGCACGGCCACGCGGACCACCTGATGATGGAGACGCTGCTGCAGCTGCGTCACCGCATCGGGACCATCGTGGTGCCGCGCGCGAACGCGTACTCGCTGGCGGACCCGTCGCTGCGCCTGGTGCTGGAGAAGACCGGCTTCAAGAACGTCGTGGAGATCGACGACCTGCAGGAGATTCCCATCCCCGGTGGTTCGCTGACGGGCATCCCCTTCATCGGCGAGCACAGCGACCTGGCGGTGCAGGCGAAGACGGCGCACCTGGTGCGGCTGGCGGGCCGCTCGCTGCTGATGGCCGCGGACTCCAACGCGCTGGAGCCGCGCATGTACCAGCACCTGTCGCAGCTGGTGGGCCCGCTGGACGCGCTCTACCTGGGCATGGAGTGCGAGGGCGGCCCGATGAGCTGGATGTACGGCCCGCTGCTCACCCAGCCCCTGCCGCGCAAGATGGACCAGTCGCGGCGGCTCAACGGCTCCGACAGCGCCCGCGCCACGGAGATTTTGAACCACCTCAACCCGAAGGAAGTCTTCATCTACGCCATGGGACAGGAGCCCTGGCTGCGGCACGTCATGGTGCTCCAGTACGACGAGACCGCGCCCCAGATGATCGAATCGAACAAGTTCATCGAGGTCTGCAAGGGCCGGAGCATCCCCGCCGCCCGGCCGTTCCTGACCCTGGAGCGCATCCTGGAGTAGCGCGGCCCTCCCGCGGCTTCCGTGCCCCGCCAACGCGGGCTACGGAAGCACGCGGGGCTGCTTGGGCCAGAAGATGTGGAACGTCGCGCCCGCGCCTGGCTCGGAGTCGATGGCCACGCGCCCGCCCCGGGTGTCGACGATCTTCTTCACCACCGAGAGCCCGATGCCGGTGCCCTCGACCTTGTCGCGGCTCTCCAGCGTCTGGAAGATGCCCCAGACGCGCTCGTGGTAGCGCGGGTCGATGCCGGGCCCGTTGTCCTTCACGGTGAAGTCGTGGAACGCGCCCGCGTCCGCGCAGCTGATTTCAATGCGCACGTCCGGCCGCCCCGCATGCTTGAGGGCGTTGCTCATCAGGTTCAGGAAGACCTGCTGGAGCGGCGCGCGCTCCGCCTGGAGCGTGGGCATCCCCTGGGCGATGACGATGCTCGCCTCCGGGGGCGGCGAGAGCAGGTCCCGGCTCTCCATGAGGAGCGTGCCGACGTTCACCGTCTCCACCTTCTCGCGGATCCGGCTGACGCGCGAATAGCTGAGGATGCCGTTGATCAACGCCTCCAGCCGGTGCACGCGTCCGCGCAGCAGGCGCATCTGGTTGCGCGTCTCCCCGTCCATCTTGTCCGCGAGCGATTCCTCGATCCACTCCGACAGGCTCGCGATGCCGCGCAGCGGGGCCTTCAAGTCGTGTGACGCGACGTAGGCGAACTGATCGAGGTCCTGGTTGGTCACCGCCAGCTCCTGCGTGAGCCGCTCCGCGCGCTGGCGGGCCCGGACCTGCTCGCTCACCTCGAAGGCGATGACGGCGATGCCCTCCACCCCCCGGGAGGCGTCGTAGATGGGCTGGTAGATGAAGTTGAAGAAGCAGTCCTCCATCCGGCCCTTGCGCATGAGCGGCACCTGGAGCGCATCCCCGAAGTACGGCTCGCCCGTGCCGTACACCTGGTCCAGCAGCGGCACGACGATGTCCTTCAGCTCGGGCAGCGCTTCCCTCAGCGGCTTGCCCACGACGTCGCGGCCCCCGATGAGCTCCAGGTAGCGCGGATTGGCGAACTCGTAGACGTGGTCGCTCCCGCGCAGGACGCAGATGCCCGCGGGGGCCTGCATGAAGAGCGACTCCAGCCGGGAGCGCTGCCGCTCGGCCTCGGCGAGCGCCGCCTGCTCCCGGGCCATCGCCAGGGCCCGCTCGTCCTCCACCCGCTTGCGCTCGACGCCCACGGCGATGGAGTTGGAGACGGAGGCCATCAGCCGCAGCGTGTCCGCATCCAGCACGTTCCGGGAGAACAGCGCCATCACGCCCGCCAGCGCCCCGCCCACGACGAGCGGGTAGCCGGCGAAGGACCGCAGGCCCTCGCGGGCCGCCCAGGCCTTGTCGCCTACGCGCTCGTCGTTCAGCACGTCGTTGGTGAGGTGCGGCTGACGCGTCTGGGCGATGGCGCCAATCTTGAGCGCCCCCACGGGCACCTGGCTGTGCGCGCCGTCCAGGTGGGTGTACATCCCGGCGCTCGCCTGGAGCACCAGGACGTCTCGCGCCGGGTCGAGCACCCAGATGCGCGCGAACGCCGCGTCCACGTGCTTCACGATGGCTTCACAGCATTGCCGCAGCTGCTCACCCAGCGGTTCCGCGCGGGTCAGCGCCGCGCCGACGTCCGCGCCCAGCTGCGCGCGGCGGGTGGCGAGGCGGGCCTCCTCGTGGACCCGCGCGTTGGAGACCGCCGTCGCGACGTGCCCGGCCGCCAGGTCGAAGAAGTCCTGGTACGCCGCGTCCAGCGCGCGGCGCGGGCTGACGCCCATCACGAGGAAGCCCTGGAGCGCGCTCTCACCGGACCGGAACAGCGGATGCACGACCGCCTCGCGGGACGGCTCGGGCCAGGCGCCCCCCGGCCAGGGCGTGGCGTGCCCGGCGCAGGCCACGTGGACGGGCCGCCGCGTGCGGGCGGCCTCCGCGAAGGGCCACGGGCCCTCGTCCTCCACGAGGAGGCGCTGGGGGCTCACCGGTCCCCCGGCCTCGAGCCCCAGCGCGGCCTCCAGGTGGGCTTGCTTCTCGTCGGGTGCGAGCAGGTACAGCAGCGCGAATGACACGTCCTCGCGGCCCGTGGCGAGCGTCCGCAGGGAGTGCTCGCTGGCCTCGTGGACGGAGGCGGTGGGCGCCGCGGCCGTCTGCGCGCCCAGGTTGCGCAAGAGCCGCAGCCGGCGCTCGCTCAAGAGGCGCGAGGTCGTCTCCGCGCAGGCGCAGAAGATGCCGCCGACGCTCCCGTCCTCGCTCCAGAGCGGCGCGTAGGAGAAGGTGAAGTAGGTCTCCTCCAGGTAGCCGTTGCGCATCAGCATCAGCGGGAAGTCTTCCGACCACGTCGCCTTGCCCGTGTCGCGCACGCTGTCGAGCATGGGCCCGATGACGTCCCAGATCTCCCCCCAGCACTCCCGGCCGGGGCGCCCCAGGAACTGCGGGTGCTTCGTCGCGCCCAGGATGGGGCGGTACGCGTCGTTGTAGAGGCGCGCGTATTCGGGTCCCCACCAGATTTCGATGGGGTGCCTGGAGGCCAGGCACACACTGACCGCGGTGCGCAGGGTCTGGGGCCACTGCTCCACCGGACCGACCGGGGAGCTGGCCCAGTCAAACTCGCGCATGCGCGCCGCCATCTCCCCCTCCCCGGCGAGGAAGGGGGGGCTGGAAGCGGCCATCATGGGCGCGGAGCGTTCGCCATGCTTCATGGATTCCTCACGCCTTGGGCCAGGTGAAGCGGAAGGCCGCGCCCCCGCCCGGCACGGAGTCCACCCAGGCCTTGCCGCCACGGGTCTCGACGATCTTCCGCACCACGGACAGCCCGATGCCGGTGCCCTCGACCTTGTCGCGGCTCTCCAGCGTCTGGAAGATGCCCCAGATGCGCTCGTGGAACTCCGGCGCGATGCCCGGGCCGTTGTCGGCGACGGAGAACTCGTACTGCTCTCCCACGTCCTTCCACGTCACCTGGATGCGCGGATCCGGCCGGTGCAGGCGGGTGAACTTGAGGCCGTTGCCAATGAGGTTCATGAACACCTGCTGCAGCTTCACGCGCTCGGCGCTCACCGTGGGGGCGCCCGGCGGCAGCGCCACCTGCACCTCGGGCGGCGGGGCCAGCAGCTCCACCACCTCCCGGAGCAGGACGCCCGTGTCCACGGGGCCCTGTTCGCTCACCTTGCCCGCGCGGGAATAGGTGAGGATGCCGTCGATGAGGGCTTCCATGCGGTGCACGCGGCCGTGCAGCCGCGTGATGAACTCCTGGGCCTCGGCGGTGAGGTTCGTGCCCAGCTCCTCCTTGAGCCACTCCGCCAGGTTGGCGATGCCGCGCAGCGGCGCCTTGAGGTCGTGGGAGGCCACGTAGGCGAACTGATCCAGCTCGCGGTTGGACTGCTCCAGCGCCTGGGTGAGCCGCACCAGCTCCCGCGTCCGCTCCTCCGCCTGATGGCGGGCGCGCACCATGTCGGTGACCTCCACCGCATGGGTCATGACGCCGAAGGTCCCCCCGTCCTCGTCGATGAGCGGCTGGTAGACGAAGTTGAAGTACGCGTCGTCCACCCGGCCGAAGCGCGCGACCCGCACGGGCACCTCGTTCCCGACGAAGGGCTGCTTCGTGGCGTACACCTGGTCGTAGAGCTCGAAGAGGCCCTGGCCCGCCAGGTCCGGGAAGGCGTCCGGGATGGTCTTCCCCACCAGGGGGCGGTCGCCCGTCATCTGCGCGTAGCCCGGATTGGCGACCTGGATGACGTGCTGGGGCCCGCGGGCCACCATGATGGAGGCGGGCGCCTGCATGAAGACCTGGGTCAGCCGGTTGCGCTCCAGCTCCAGCTGCTGCTCCAGGCGGTGCTGCTGGGTGATGTCGCGCACGGTGAGCACCACGCCCAGATGGACGCGGGTGTCGGTGTACACCGGGACGGCGCTGCCCTGGACACGCTGCTTGTGGCCATCCGGCGTGCAGATGATCCACACCTCGTTGAGGACGCGCTCCCCCCGCCCCGCCCGTACCGCGGGCAGCTCGTCGGCGGAGAGCGGCGTGCCGTCCACCCGCTCCTGCCGGAAGCCCTGGGTGGCAATGGGCTCGCCGATGCGCAGTCCCGGGTAGAGGGTCCGGGCCATTTCATTGATGAAGCTGACGCGGCCCGCGGGGTCGAACGTGATCACCGCGTCCGCGATGTGGCCCAGCATGGCGGCGCGCTCGGCGGCGAGCGCCTCGATGCTCCTGCGGGCCAGCACCTGCTCCGTGGTCTCCACCGCGTGCGCCATGATGCCGAACACGGTGCCGTTCGTGTCCTTGAGCGGCTGGTAGACGAAGTCGACGTAGACGTCCTCCACGACGCCGGTGCCCTTGCGATCCAACCGGACCAGCGCGTCGTGCGCGATGTACGGCTGGCCGGTGGCCCTCACGTTGTCCAGCAGCTGCAGGAAGCCCTGGTCCGCGATTTCGGGCAGGGCCTCGCGCAGGGGCTTGCCGACCAGCTCCCGGTTGCCCGTCAGCTGCTGGTACAGCGGGTTGGACACGGTGAAGCGGTGCTCGGGCCCCTCCAGCACGGCGATGATGGCCGGGGCCTGCATGAAGACTTCATACAGGCGCTCGCGCTCCGCACGCGCCTCCGCCAGGGCGCGGTCACGCTCCTTGCGCGCCTGGACCTCGCGGGTGACGTCGAAGATGGAGACGAAGACGCCGCCCACGGCGCCCGTCTCGTCGCGGACCGGGCTGTAGCAGAGCGTGAGGTAGAACTCCTCCGGGTACCCGTGCGGCGCGAGCGGGTACATCCGCTCCTCGAACGTGACCGTCTCCCCGTTGAGGATGCGCGGGTAGATGGTCTCGTTGATGTGCCACACCTCCGGCCAGCACTCCTTGTTGCCCTGCCCCAGGCCCGCGGGGTGCTTGCTGCCCATGAGCAGGCGGTAGCCGTCGTTGTAGAACTGGTAGAGCTCCGGCCCCCACAGGACGATGAGCGGGAATTGCGAGCCCAGCACCATGCTCACCGCGGTCTTGAGGCTCTGGGGCCAGCCCTCCACGGGCCCCATGGGGTGCGTGCTCCAGTCCTTCGCGCGGCACAGCGCGCCCAGCTCTCCACCGTCCGCGAAGACCCGGGCCGCCGCGTCGGTTCCTGGCTTCCACTGCACGGTCATTTCAGGGCATCTCCACGAGGGTCCAGTACTTGTTGAGCGTTGCCATGACCTCCACGAAGTTGATGAACGTGACGGGCTTGAGCAGGTAGCCGGCGACGTTCAGGTTGTACGCGTCGATCTTGTCCCGCTCGTCCGCGGACGTGGTGAGCACCACCACGGAGACAGTGCGCAGCTCCGGATCCGCGCGCAGGACGCGCAGGAACTCAAGGCCGTTCATCTTGGGCAGGTTGAGGTCCAGCAGCACCAGCCGGCGCCCCTCGGGCACCTTCCCGTTGCGCAGCATCTCCAGGCCTTCCAGGCCGTTGGTGGCGACGTAGAGCGGGTTGGCGATGTGGTTCTTCTGGAAGGCGCGGCGGACGTTCATCACGTCCACCTCGTCGTCTTCAATCAACAGGATGTGCAGCGTTCTGTCACCGGAGGTGGCGGCGGTCATCGGAGCCTTTCGAGCCTGCACGGCGTCGCGACCCAGGAAGAGTCCGAGCGCGCTGGCATCTAGCGTTCGCTTCCGTGCGGATATCAGGCACCTTCGGGCGATTGTCTGCTTTACGACGCCACCCTTCGCCCGCCTGCTCGGGAGGGCGGCTGGAGAGTGTCATCTATCCTCCACTCCGCGCCCATGGATTGAGGGCCCTCTCGCGGGGACGGTATGGCAAAGGACCCGTTGTGCCGTGCGGTCCCCCTCCCATGGATGACTCCCAGAAGACAAAGGATGAACTCCTCGCCGAGGTCCAGGGCCTGCGCAGGGCCCTGCGCCAGAACAGCGCCGACCTGGAGCAGTTCACCTACGTGGCCAGCCACGACCTCCGGGCCCCGCTGCGCGGCATCGCCAACCTGTCCCAGTGGCTGGAGGAGGACCTGGGACCGCGGCTGTCCGAGGGCTCGCGCAGGCAGCTGGAGCTTTTGCGCGGACGCGTGCAGCGGATGGAGGCCATGCTCGATGGCCTGCTGGACTACAGCCGCGCGGACCGCGCGCGCCACAAGTCCGAGCCCGTGCCGGTAGACCGGTTGATCCACGAGACGCTGGAGCGGCTGTCCCCCGGGCCTCCGGCGCGGCTGGAGGTGGGGCCCGGGATGCCGGTGCTCGTCACGGAGCGCGCCGCGCTCCAGCAGGTCTTCCAGCACCTGCTCTCCAACGCCCTGAAACACGCGGGCCGCGAGGACGTGCGGATCCGCGTGGAGGTGGAGCCCACCGCGGGTTTCCATCACTTCCGTGTCGCGGATGACGGCCCGGGGATTGCTCCGCGCTTCCACGAGAAGATCTGGAACCCGTTCCAGACGCTCGTCTCGCGCGACAAGGTCGAGGGCGCCGGCATGGGCCTGTGCGTCGTCAAGAAGCTCGTGGAGGGACGCGGCGGCCGGGTCTGGGTCGAGTCCGCCGAAGGCGCGGGCGCCACCTTCCACTTCACCTGGCCCGGGTCCGAGGAACGCATCTCGTGAGTGTCACCCCTGCTTCCCCTCCCCCCGTGGCCGAACACCTCCGGTTGCTGCTCGTCGATGACGACGAGGTCGACCGGCTCATGGTCCAGCGCCTGCTGGGCACGACCGGGCTCGCGGTGGACGTGGTGGAGGCCACCAGCGGAAGCGAGGCCCTGGAGCACCTGAAGGCGGGGTCCTTCGACGTCATCCTCCTGGACTTCTTCCTGCCGGGAGAGGACGGGTTCCGGGTGCTGCGCGAGCTGGGCAGCCGGGGCTCGCGCTCCCCCATCATCGTCCTCACCGGCCAGGGCAGCGAAGAGACGGCCGTCGAGCTGATGAAGGCGGGCGCGTCCGACTACATCGCCAAGAGCCGGTTGTCCGCGGAGCAGCTGGAGCAGAGCCTGCGCCAGGCCATGCGCCTGCACCTGGCGGAGCAGCGGCACCGGGCGCTCGCGGAGGCCCTGCCGCAGATTGTCTGGACCGCGGGCCCGGACGGGCGCCCGGACTACTTCAACCGGCGCTGGTACGACTACACCGGCCTGCCCCCGGTGTCCTCGACGGAGGAGCGCGGGAGCGCGGCGCCCCTGCTCCCCCGGGACGTCATGCACGCCGACGACGTGGTGGGCTGCCTGGTCCGGTGGAATGACAGCCGTCAGGCGGGGGAGCCCTTCGAGTGCGAGGGCCGCATCCGGCGCCACGTGGACGGCACCTGGCGCTGGCACCTCATCCAGGCACTGCCGCTGCGCAACGCGCACGGCCGCATCCTCCAGTGGCTGGGCACCTGCACGGACATCGATGATCAGAAGCGCGCGGCGGAGACGCTGAGCTTCCTGGCGGAGGCGAGCACCATGCTCACCGCCTCGCTGGAGATGTCCGTCACGCTGGAGCGGCTGTCCGCGCTGCTCCTCCCCCGGCTGGGCGACTGGTGCGCCGTCTACATCCAGGACGATGACGGGCCGGTGCGCCAGGTGATGGCCGCCCACGCGGACCCTTCGCGGGTGCCGCTCCTGCCCGCCCAGCACCGCGACTTCACTCCGTCCGCCACCGCCCGCCACGGCGTCGAGCGGGTGCTGCGCACGGGCGTGCCGGAGCTCCTGCCCGAGCTCACCGACGCGGTCCTCCACGAGACGCTGGGCCCGGGGGTCGACGAGCGGATCCGTCCGGGGTCGTGGATCATCGTGCCCTTGTGGGCGCAGCGGCGCGTCTTCGGCGCGCTGATGGTGTGCGCCTCCCGGACGGGCCGCCGCTACGGCGCGAGGGATCTGGAGCTGGTGCAGGAGCTGGCGCGGCGGGCGGAGATCGCCATCGACAACGCCCGGCTGTTCGAGATGGCCAAGGCCGAGCACGTGGTCGCCGAGCAGGCCAACCGCGCCAAGGACGAGTTCCTGGCCGCGGTCTCCCACGAGCTGCGCACCCCGCTGATGGCGATGCTGGGCTGGACGCGGATGCTGCGCACGGGGCAGCTGGGCCCGGAGAAGACGGCCCGGGCCCTGGAGGCGGTGGAGCGCAACACACAGGTGCAGACGCAGCTCATCGAGGACCTGCTCGACGTGTCGCGGATCATCACCGGCAAGATGCGGCTGGAGATCCGCCCGGTGAACCCCGCCGCGTTCATCGAGGCGGCGCTGGACTCCGTGCGGCACGCGGCGGAGGCGAAGGGCGTCACGCTCAGCGCCGAGCTGCCCCCGGGCACGGGCTCCATCCACGGCGACGCGGACCGGTTGCAGCAGATGGTCTGGAACCTGCTCTCCAACGCCATCAAGTTCACGCCCCGGGGCGGCCAGGTGACCGTGCGCCTGCGGTGGGTGGAGGGCCACGTCCGCATCGAGGTCCAGGACACCGGCCAGGGCATCCCCCGGGCCTACCTGGGGCAGATCTTCGAGCGCTTCTGGCAGGTGGACGGAAGCTCCACCCGGAAGCACGGCGGCCTGGGGTTGGGGCTGGCCATCGTGCGGCACCTCACGGAGCTGCACGGAGGCACCATCGATGCCACGAGCGAGGGCGAGGGACGGGGCGCCCTCTTCCGGTTGACGCTGCCGCTGGCGGCCGCGGTGTCGTCGCGGGGAAGCGCGCCGCTCCTCCAGTCCCAGGCGCGCCTGGAATCCCCCTCGCTGCTGCCGGAAGTGCTGAAGGGGCTGCAGGTGCTGGTGGTGGACGACGAGCCCGACGCGCTCGAGCTGCTCGCCGTGGTGCTGGAGAACCGCGGGGCGCAGGTCTTCACGGCGTCCAGCGCCCGTGAAGGGCTGGAGAAGCACCACGTCCACCGCCCCCAGGTCATCGTCTCCGACATCGGCATGCCGGGAGAGGACGGCTATTCCTTCATCCGCAAGCTGCGCGCCCTGCCGCCAGAGCAGGGAGGCCAGACGCCGGCCATCGCGCTCACCGCCTTCGCGCGGATGGAGGACCGCACCCGGGCGCTGCTCGCGGGCTTCCAGATGCACGTGCCCAAGCCCATCGAGCCCGCGGAGCTGATCATCGTCCTGGCCTCGCTCACCGGGCGGCACCCGCTGGTGGATCCGCCGCTCCAGGCCGTGCGCTAGCGTCAGTGCTTGCGGCGCTGGAGCCGGCGCAGGCCGGTGAGCAGCGCTTCGCCGTCCGGCGTGCCCAGGCCCGTGCACGCGTTCCACAGGTGCGTGTCGCTGGCGAAGTAGGCGCCGTTGCCGCCCTGGGTGATGCGCCGGACGACGGGCTGTCCCTCGGTGACGAGCGCGTACAGCCGGGGGTGGAGGAAGCCCACGCGCCCGCCCAGCGCCTCGTTGAGGCGGACGATCAGCCCGGCCCACATGGGCGCGGCGGCGCTGGTGCCCGCGGCCACGCCCTGCTGTCCCCTGAAGACGATTTGATAGCCGGTGTGCAGGTCCGCGTTCGCCGCGACGTCCGGCACGCCGCGGCCGGTGCTCCGGGCGACGTTGAACACGCCGTTCTTCCACGACGACTTCACCAGGTCCGGCACGCCGAAGCCCTGCTGGTACAAGGGCAGCGCGTTCATGGTGCTGACGCCGCCGCTGCTCGCGCCCGCGGCCGTGGCGCTGGGGCCCATGGACATCGCCTCGCTCAGGCGGTTCCACACGCGCTCATGGTGGAGTTCCTCCCCCACCGCCTCCAACGTCGTGCCGCCGCAGCCCAGCACCAGCGCGCTCGCGGCGGGATAGCTCGTCGCGGCCAGGGTGATGGCGCCCGTGGGTGAGTGGGCATTCACCGGAACCTGCGAGCCCAGGTCTCCAGACGCGGCGCACACGGTGATGCCCAGCAGCGCCGCTTCGATGAAGAGCCGCTCGAAGGCCAGCTCCTCGCCCTGCTGGATGAGCGACCCTTCGTAGAACGACCAGCTGGTGGTCAGCACCGACGGCAGGTTCTCCCGGTCGCTGATGGCCTCCGCCAGGACGTGGTGGTAGTCGCGCAGCGAGTAGTCCTTGGAGCCCGCGTTGTAGACGACGACGCGCGCGGCAGGACACACGGAGGCCACCAGCTCCACGTCCATGGTGACCTCCGCGTCGGAGGCGGTGTTGAGCCGCCTCGGCTTGTTCGGCCCCACGTTCACCACCGGCGCGGTGCGCTCCACGCCCACGGACTCCAGGTACGCATCCAGGTCCGCCTGCTTGTAGCCGCCCGCCAGTTCGATGATGCCCACGCACTGGCCCTCGCCCTGGTTGCGCGGGTAGCGGTAGAGGCTGGCCACCTGGGGCGCCGTGTAGGAGCGAAGCCCCGCCTGCCGGGCCATGTCGCGCGAGATGGGCAGGGCCGCCGCGTTGTGCGTGACGAGCGGCCGCGTGTCCAGACCGAGCACCCACTCCGCCACGCCCTCCAGCGCGCGCGGCAGGGTCACCGGCTTCGTGTGGGTGAGATAGGACGTGCGCCCGTGCGTGAAGCGGCGCAGGTCCACGCCGAAGGCCTTGCGCATCGCCGCCGTCGTCCCCTTCAGGACGACGTAGGCGCGGTCGCTCCGCTCACAGGTGAGGGTGAGGCCGTTCGCCTTCGCGAAGCGCCGCACGATGGCCAGGTGCTTGGGGTTCGTGCCGTACTTCGCCTCGAACTCATCGTGGGTGAGCGGGCGGCGCGGGGGATGGGCGCACAGCTCCGCCACCGTGGGCAGCGGCATGCCGTGGCGCAGGAGCAGGGTCACCTCCACGGTGCCGGTGGCGGCGCGGCTCCGGAGCGGAGGGTGGATGGACGCCGGGGAGACACGCGCGCTCTGCGTCAGGGGAATGCGGGCCATGCGCGGCTTTCTATCACGCGGAGTCCGGGCCCGGTCGTATCCACGGGCGCGAGGCCCGGTTAGGCTCGCCCGCCTGCCCATGGACCGAGTCCTCCGCATCAAGCCCCACCTGCGCGCCGAGGTGCTCGACGCGCGGCGCGTGTTCCTCGTTGGAGAGCGCGCCCAGTTCCTGCTGGAGGGCGAGCTGCACGCGAGCATCGTGCCCCTGCTGGATGGCGAGCGCACCGTGGCGAACGTCATCGCCGCGCTTGCCGGGCGAGCCTCCGCGCCGGAGGTGCTCTACGCGCTGTCGCTCCTGGAGGAGCGCGGACACGTGGAGGAAGCACACGACGTCTTCGACGCCAGCGTCGCGGGTTTCTGGGAGTCGCTGGGCGTGGGCGCGGCCATCGCGGCCGGGCGCCTGTTGGACGTGTCCGTCGCCGTGCGCGCCGTGGACGGAGAAGACGGCGAGGGGCTGTCGGAGGCGCTGCGCGACACCGGCCTGGACGTGCGCGAGGACGCCGACCGCCACGTGCTGCTGGTGGACGACTACCTGTCGCAGGATGCGCTCGCGCTGGCCCGTGAATCACTGAGCGCGGGCGTCCCGTTCCTCCCGCTGAAGGTGTCCGGCACCGCGTGCCACGCGGGCCCGGTGGTGGGCACCGGCGAGCGCGCGTGCTGGACGTGTCTCACGTCGCGGCTGTTGGACAACCGCCCCATCGAGAAGTACCTCGCGCGCAGGGGCACCCCACCGCGCGCCGTCCGCCCGCCGCGCACGGGCCTGCCCACCACCGCGAAGGCGGGACTGTCCCTCGCGGCGACGCTCGTGGCCCGCTGGGTGGTGGACCGGGCGGACAGCGAGGGGAAGACGCGCCTTTGGACGCTGGACTTCGCCACCTGCAAGCTGGAGTCGCACGTGGTGGCGCGGCGGCCGCAATGCCCGGACTGCGGTGACCCGCGCTGGATGGAGTCGCGCGCGACAAAGCCCCTGGAGCTGGCCTCGCGCCCCAAGCGCTTCACCGACGACGGCGGCCATCGCATCCTCACTCCCGAGCAGACCTGGGAGCGCCACCGCCACCTCATCAGCCCGGTGACAGGCGTGGTGAGCGACCTGCGCGCGGTGCCCGGCGACGCGCCGCTGGGCCACATCCAGTCCGCCGTCTTCCGCGTGTGCCCGTGGACGGACGCGCCGGCCTCCGACGACTTCCACCGCGTGGCCAGCGGCAAGGGCCGCACGGAGGCCCAGGCCCGCGCGGGCGCGCTGTGCGAAGCGCTGGAGCGCTACAGCGCGGTGTTCCAGGGCGACGAGCCCCGCGTCCACGCCACGGCGTCCCAGCTGGGCGCGCGGGCCATTTCCCCGGACGCGCTCCAGCACTTCAGCGCCGCGCAGTTCCAGGCCCGGACCGAAGGCGAAGGCCGCCGCGACATGCGCACCGCGGTGCCCCGGCCGTACGCGGATCAACCCATGGACTGGAGCCCCGCGTGGTCGCTCACGCACGGGGTGCACCGGTACGTGCCCACGGCGTTCGCGTACCTCTTCGCGCCCACGCCGGTGCCGGGAGACGGGCCGTTCTGCTTCTTCAACTCCAATGGCAACGCGGCGGGCAACTGCGTGGAGGAGGCCATCCTCCAGGGCTTCCTGGAGCTGGTGGAGCGCGATGCGGTGGCGCTCTGGTGGTACAACCGCCTGCGCCGGCCGCGCGTGGACCTGCGCTCGTTCGACGAGCCGTGGTTCACGTCCTCGGAGGCGCACTATCAAGCCCTCGGCCTCCAGCTGTCGGTGTTGGACCTCACGCACGACCTGGGCATCCCGGTGTTCGCGGCCCTCGCGTGGTCGCCGGAGCGCGGACGCGCCTGGGCCGGGTGCGGCAGCCACTTCGATCCGAAGCTCGCCGTGCAGCGCGCGCTCACGGAGCTGGCCCAGTGCTACGACCCGAAGGACACGGCCCCGTCGCCCTGGGATGCCCGCGCGCATGACGACGTCTCCTGGCTCTTCCCCGACGACGGAGTCCCCGCGCGCGTCCGCGCCGACTTCCCGCGCGTGTGGCACGACGATCTGCGGGACGACGTGCGCGAGTGCGTGGCCCGGGCCGCGAAAGTGGGACTGGAGACGCTGGTGCTGGAGCAATCACGGCCCGACGTGGGCGTATCCGCGGTGAAGGTCATCGTCCCGGGGCTGCGGCACTTCTGGCCCCGGCTGGGCCCGGGCCGGCTGTATGACGTCCCCGTGCGCATGGGGTGGCTGAAGGCCCCGAAGACCGAAGCGCAGCTCAACCCCGTGCCCTTCTACTTCTGAGTGATGGCCCCGTCCCCCGAAGAGCGGCCCCGCATCCTCCTGGTCCAGTGCGGCCCTGACCGGCGCCACGTGGACCGCGAGACGGAGGACTTCGACGCCGAGCGCGGCCTGGTGAAGCGCGCGACGATGACGCCGCTGGCCTGCGCGACGCTCGCGGCGCTCACGCCGGCGGACTTCCAGGTGGACATCTGGGACGAGGAGCTGCACGGCCAGCTGCGCGCGGACACGGAGCTGGGGGACTACGACATCGTCGGCGTGTCGGTGATGTACTCCGCCCTCACCTACCAGGCGCGCTTCCTGGGAGGGCTCTTCCGGGACCGGGGCGCCACCGTGGTCGCGGGCGGCCCCGCCGTCTCCGCCGCGCCGGAGGACTACCGCGGCTTCTTCGACGCGCTCTTCGTCAACGAGGCGGAGCGCACCTGGCCGCGCTTCCTCCAGGACTGGCTCGGCGGTGAGTACGCGCCGGAGTACCGGCAGCTGGAGAAGCCGTCGCTGGGCGAAAGCCCCCTGCCCCGCTGGGATGCCGTCGCGAAGGACTTCCCGCGCTACGCGTGGGGCTCCGTGCAGACCACGCGCGGCTGTCCGTTCGACTGCTCGTTCTGCGACGTCATCTACCTGTACGGCCGCAAGCAGCGGCACAAGCCGGTGGAGCGCGTGCTGGAGGAGGTGCGCACGCACGCGGCGCTCGGCGCGGAGGGCGTCTTCTTCGCGGACGACGAGTTCATCGGCGACGCGGCGTACGCGAAGGAGGTGCTCGCGGGGCTGGTGCCGCTGAACCGCGCCCTGCCCCGCCCGCTGCGCTTCTTCACCCAGGTGACGATGAACCTGAGCCGCGACGCCGCGCTGTTGGAAGGCATGGCGGACGCGAACTTCTACACCGTCGTCCTGGGCATCGAGTCCTTCGACGCGGGCGCGCTCAAGGAAGCGCAGAAGCACCAGAACGTGCGCGCGGACCTCGTGGGTGACCTGCTGCGCATCCAGGCGCACGGCATCGGGCCCCGGGGCAGCTTCATCGTCGGGTTCGACCAGGACACGCCCGCGGTGTTCGACTCGCTGCACGCGAACATCCAGCGCACGCACCTGCCCTGGGTGGTGGTGGCGCCGCTGCAAGCTCCGCGCGGCACGAAGCTGTGGACGCGGCTGCGCGCGGAAGGACGGCTCGCCACGCCCCGGAAGACACACGCGAAGGACCGGGGCGCCATCGTGCTCAACGTGATGCCGCTGGGCATGACGCGGCCCCAGCTGCTCGAAGGCTTCCGCGACCTGGTGGAGCGGCTGTCCACCTGGGACGCCGCCTGCGAGCGCATCCGGGGCTTCATCGCCGGCATCCAGCGCCCGCCCCAGGTGCGCGAGCCCCACTGGCCGGAGGCCGTCACCGACCGCTTCCTGCGTGAGGCCACCACCGCCTGGGCGCTGACGCCCCCGGAGCGGCAGGCTCTGGGAGACACGCTCGCGGAGGTGCGCCGCACCGCCCCGGCGATGCTGCCGCGCGCGGTGTTCTTCCTCGCGCGCAACCAGAACGAGCGCCGCCGCCACGAGCGCCTCTTCACGGACTTCGACGCGGTGCTGGCCACCGAGCGCCAGGGCGACCTCGTCCCGGACACGCAGCCCGTCTACGTGCCGCCGGGCTTCGCCACCGCGATGCGCGACGTGTTCCCGGACCTCTTCGTGCGCCTGAGCCGCGATCTGCCCGACCGCCGCGACGTGCCGGAGGCCTCACGCGACGTGCTGGTGGACTTCGTCGCGCGGTGGGGCGAAGGCTTCCAGGCGTTCCAGCCGCAGCACCACGAATTCCTGCGCGAGCTGTGCGACCGCGCGGTGGCGGCGCGAGGTGGCCAGCCGGGCACCCTGGAGGTCGAGGAAGAGCAGGCCCTGCGCACGCAGGCCCGCCGCACCGGCCTGCTGGAGGCGCTGCTCAAGGACGTGCGCGACGAACTGGCGAGTTGGGGACCCTGATGCGTGACGGCCTTCGCATCTTCGACGCGGACCGGCATGTCCTGGAGCCGCTGAGCCTCTGGGCGGAGCAGCTGGAGCCCGGCCTGCGCAAGCACGCGCCCCGCCCGGGACGCCTCCCGGACGAACCGCTGGAGGCGCGGCTGGAGCGCCTGGGCCCCCAGGGGCTGCTGCCCGTGCTGCCCCTGCCGGAGGTGGACGGCAAGCCGCTGTGGAACCACATGCCGGAGCGGGCCTGGGTGGAGTTCTCCGCGCGCTCCTACACGCAGCTGGGGCGCAACGAGCTGCTGCAGCGGCCGGACGTGTACCTGGCCCAGATGGACCGCGACGGCGTGGACATGGCGGCGCTCTTCCCCACGTACGCGCTGCTCCTGGAGGGCTTCTCCCCGCTGAAGCCCCGCGTCGCGACGGCGTACGCGTCCGTCTACAACACGTGGCTGCACGGCTTCTGCGCGCACCAGCCGGAGCGCCTGCGGGGCGTGGGGCTCATCAGCCGGCACGAACCGGAGGCCATGGTGCCGGAGGTCCGCCGCGTCGCGGGCTTCGGCTGGCGCGCCGTGATGGTGCGCCCCAACCCCATCAACGGCCGCCTCCTGTCGGACCCCGCCTACGAGCCCTTCTGGACCGAGTGCGAGAAGCTCTCACTCGCGGTGGTGCTCCACGGCAGCGGCCACGTCTACGTGCCGTCCGCGGGCGCGGACCGCTTCGACACCCGGTTCGCCAACCACGTCTGCGCCCACCCCATGGAGCTGATGATGGGGCTGCTGGCGCTCCTCCAGGGGGGCGTGCTGGAGCGGCACCCGGCCCTGCGCATTGGCGCCATGGAGGCCGGCTGCGGCTGGTTGCCGTACTGGGCGTGGCGCCTGGACGAGGAATATCGCGCTGTAGGTGCAGAGGTCTCCGCCACCATCCGACAGCTCCCTTCCTCCTACCTGCGCCAGCACTGCTTCGTTTCGATGGAGCCGGATGAGCCCTACCTGTCTGACGTGGTGCGACACCTCCCGGAGGACCGCCTCGTCTTTGGAAGCGACTTCCCGCATCTGGACCACGGCGAGGATGTGCTGGGTGCGATGCTGTCCTTGCGTGACGTGATGACCGAAAGTCGTCTACGAAAGGTTCTCTGGGAAAACCCGACTCGGTTCTACGGTGTGGAACCGTGAGGCCGCACGAATGAGATTGTCGCTCGCCGAAGGTGTGGCGCTGCGTTGCCCCGACGCGGAGGACGCGCGTGTGGAGGGCCCTGGCCGCTCGCTGCGGTTGGGCCCGCTGGCTCCCGGTGTGCGCGCTGTCTTTGAGTCGCTCGCGGACGGAGGCATCCACGAGACGGAGGTGCCGGCCGCCGCGGGCTCGGACACGACGCTGGCCTGGTACTGGTTGGACCTGGCCGGGGACGGCGGCCTGCTGTCGTGGACGGTGGAGGAGCGGGGCAACCTGCTGCTCACGCTCACGCCCGCGTCCGCGTCCTTCCTGCGCCACCGCGCGACGTTCGACGCGTCCCAGCCGCTGCAGCTGTCGCGCTTCGCGCACACGCGCATGGCGGAGGGCCGCGCGGTGCTGGACTGCCCCACGGTGCACGCCACGGCGGCGCTGCATGACCGGCGCGTGGTGTCGCTGCTCTTCGACATGGCCCGCCCCACGCTGCTGGCGCGGCTCAACCAGTTCAACACCGGCATCGAGTCCTTCACGCTGCGCGAGCTGGTGCGCCTGCTGGCGGAGACGGGCATCCTGGTGCCCAACGGCCTGGACGTGCCGGCCTCGGAGGAGACACAGACGGCGCTCAAGCAGTGGGAGCCGCACGACCTGCTCTTCCACCTGCGCTCACGAGGCTGGGGCCACCAGACGCGCGCGGGCGCCACCTACCGCTTCCGGGGAGAACTGCCCCTGTCTC
>NZ_RAWM01000146.1 GCF_003668875.1 Corallococcus interemptor
CCCCTCCCCCGCCCGGCCGCGACGACGCGCCCCGTGGCGACGTGGAGGAACGCGTGGCCGCGCTGTGGCGCGACCGTCTGGGCCTGGAGTTCGTGGGCCGCCATGACGACTTCCTGGAACTCGGTGGCAACTCGCTGACTGCCGCGCAGCTGCTCAATCAGCTCCGTGATGCCTTCGGCGTGAACCTTCCCCTCGCCGCCCTCTTCGAGGCCCCCACCGTCGCCGGCATCGCGGAGCGCCTGGAGCCCCTGCTGCGCGAAGCGCCGCAGGCCCCCGTCTCCACGGAGCTTCCGCTGGTGCCGCTGCCTCGCGACGGCGAGCTGCCCCTGTCCTTCGTGCAGGAGCGCGTCTGGCGCCTGGAGCAGCACCTGCCCGGCCTGTCCGCGTACAACCTCCCGGTCGTCCTCCGGCTCGAAGGAGACCTGGACGCGGCCGTGCTGGAGCGCGGCATCCAGGAGATCGTCCAGCGCCACGAAGCGCTGCGCACCACCTACGACGCCGTGGACGGCCGCCCCGTGCAGCGCTTCCACGCGCGGATGCACGTCCCGCTCACCCGCGTGGAGCTGCGCGGCCCGATGGAGACCCGCGAACCCGAAGCCCTGCGGATCGCCCGCGAGGACGCCGCGAAGCCGTTCGACCTGGTCCAGGGCCCCGTCCTGCGCACCACCCTGGTCCGCATCGACGTGAAGCAGCACCTGCTCATCGTCAGCATCCACCACATCGTCAGCGACACGATGTCCCTGGCCCTGTTCGTCCAGGAGCTGGGCCAGCTCTACGACGCCTTCCTCCAGGGCCGCCCCTCGCCGCTCAAGCCCCTGCCCCTCCAGTACGCGGACTTCGGCGCGTGGCAGCGCCGGGGACTCGCGACCGGACGGCTGGCTGAACAGGACCAGGGCTGGCGGCAGCGGCTGGCCGGCATGCCTCGCCGGTTGGATCTGCCCACCGACCGGCCCCGCTCCAACGAGCCCGTCATCGCCTCCGCGCGCATGCTCGTGGACTTCCCTCCCGCGCTCGCCCACGAACTGCTGGCCTTCACGCGCCGCGAGGGCTTCACCGGCTACATGACGGTGCTCGCCGCGTGGCAGTCGCTGCTGCATCGCTACAGTGGCCAGACGGACGTCGTCGTCGGCACGCCCATCGCCAACCGCACGCGGCCGGAGTTGATGCCGCTCATCGGGTACGTGGCGCACTCGGCGGCGTTCCGCACGCGCTTCTCCGAAGGGCTCACGTTCCGCGAGCTGCTGGTCCAGGTGCGCGGCGAGGTCGCGGACGCGCAGACGCGCCCGGACGTGCCCTTCGAGTACCTGGTGGAAGCGCTCATCCCGGGCCATGACATCGGCCGCGGGCGCATGACGGACTCCGTGTTCGTCTACCACACGGGCGCGAGCTCGTCGGAGACGCTGGAGCTCATCGGCCTGCGCGGCTCGCTGGTGGAGGTGCCCGGCACGCCCGTGCAGTGGGGCTCCACCCTGAGCGAGCTGACCCTCGTCCTCTTCGAGCACCCCACCCGCATCCACGGCGCGCTGGAGTACGCGAAGGACCTGTTCGACGCCGCCACCACGGCGCGGCTCGTGGAGCACTTCCAGGTGCTGCTGGCCGCGGCGCTCGCGAACCCCGACCTGCCGGTGGCGCACCTGCCGCTCACCACCGACGACGAGCGCCGCGCCTGGCCCACGCCTCGCGCCACGCCGGGGCTCGTCGCCGTGCCCACGCTGCTCGCGGAGCGGCGCGCGCGCCAGGGGGGGGACACCGCCCTGTCCCAGGGAGACACGCACTGGACCTGGAGCGAGCTGGGCGCCCGCGCGGATGCCCTGGCCGCGCGGCTGACGGCCCTGGGCGTGAAGGCCGGAACGCCGGTGGCCGTGTGCCTGCGGACATCGCCGGAGAAGCTGGCCGCGCTGTGGGCCGTGCTGAGCGCGGGCGGCGCGTGCGTCACGCTGGGCCCGTCCGACCTGGGCCACCTGCCCGTGTACGCGCCTGAAGGCTCGCCGGTGCCGGTGCTCGTCACCACACGCGGCCTGGTGGGCTCCGTGCGCGTGGATGCAGCACGCGTCGTCTACGTGGAGGACCTTCAGGCTTCGAGCGCGGCCCCCGCGGCCTCGAACGTCGAACCGCACGCCCTCGCCTGGCTGCTGCCCGCGGGCCGGGGCCAGCCCGCGTGGGCGTTGGGCCACCGGGAGCTGGCGGAGTTCTTCTCCGGTCTGGACACGCGCCTGTCGCCCCCGGACGGCGGCGCGTGGCTGTCCGCGAGCGAGCCGTCCTCCGACCGTCCGGAGCTGGAGGCGCTGTGGGCGCTGACTCGCGGCCTGCGGGTGGTGTTCCCGCCGGAGCGCATCACCGCGGGGCTGGTGAACCTGCATGGTGGCGGGCCTCGCGCGAAGGCCATGGACGTGAGCCTCATCTACTTCGCCAACGACGAGGACACGCTCCAGGGGCCGAAGTACGAGCTGCTGCTCGAGGGCGCCAGGTTCGCGGACGCGAATGGCTTCTCAGCGGTGTGGACGCCGGAGCGGCACTTCCACTCGTTCGGCGGTCTGTACCCGCAGCCCGCGGTGGTGGCGGCGGGCATCGCCACCGTCACGAAGCACCTGCGCCTGCGCTCGGGCAGCGTGGTGCTGCCGCTGCATGATCCGCTGCTCATCGCGGAGCAGTGGTCCGTGGTGGACAACCTGTCCCAGGGCCGCGTGGGCCTGTCCGTGGCCACCGGCTGGCACACGCAGGACTTCACCTTCGCGCCGGGCAACTACGAGAAGCGGCGCGACATCCTCCTGGAGAAGCTCTCCACGCTGCGCGCGCTGTGGCGCGGCGAGCGCTTCAAGCGTCCCGCGGGCGCCGGCAGCACGGCCGAGGTCGGCCTACGCCCGAAGCCGGTGCAGAAGGAGCTGCCGGTGTGGCTCACCGCCACGGGCAACCCGGAGACCTTCCGCATGGCGGGCGAGCTGGGCGCGGGCGTGCTCACGGGCCTGCTGTCCCATTCGCTGGAGGAGCTGAAGCAGAAGGTGGCGCTGTACCGGGACGCGTGGCGCCGCAATGGCCACCCGGGCCGCGGCCACATCACCTGCATGCTGCACACGTACCTGGGCGACGACGAACAGGAGGTGCTGCGCACGGTGCGCCAGCCGCTGCTCGGCTACTTCCGCAGCTCGGTGGACATCAGCACGTCGCTGCTCCAGGCGCAGGGCATCACCGACGTCCAGAAGCTGTCGCCGGACGACATCAACGCGGTGCTGGAGCGCACCTTCGAGAACCACGCGAAGAACACCGGCCTGCTGGGCACGGTGGACAGCGCGCTCAAGCGGCTGCGCGACGTGCGCGCGGCGGACGTGGACGAGGTGGCGGCGCTCATCGACTTCGGCCTGGACACCCCGGTGGTGCTGGAAGGCCTGCGCCGGCTGGCGGTGGTGCGCGAGCGCATGGACGCGGAGGCCGCCGCCCGCCAGGAGCAGGTGCTGGTGGAGGCCGAGGCGGGCGTGGAGGGGCTGCTGGAGCTGGCCCGCCAGTCCGGCGCGGTGCTGCTGCACACGTCGGCGCGGCTGGCGCGCTCGCTGAGCGAGCTGCCCGGAGCGCGCGAGTCGCTGTCCCGCGTGGGCGCGCTGGTGCTGGAGGGCGCGTCGGTGGAGCTGGGCGCGGCGCTGCACCGGGCCGCGGGCGTGGAGGTGTGGCTGTCGGGTGACGCCCAGGAGGGCGCGCTGCTGCCGCGCACGCTGGCGGAGCGCATCCCCGGCAACCTCCAGGCCTGGGTGCTGGACGCGGCCGGACAGCCCGTGCCCGCGGGCGTGGTGGGCGAACTGGCCCTGGCGGGCGCGGGCCTCCCCACGGCGCTGTGGCGCGCGAGCGATGAAGAGCACCGCCGCCTGGTGCCGCACCCTCGCGAGTCCGCCGCCCGGCTGTACCGCACGGGCCGCCATGTCCGGTTGCGCGTGGATGGGCGCGTGGATCCGGTGGCCTCACCGTCGAGACTCCCCCCTCCGCCCGTGGCGCGTCCCGCAGTGGAGGCTCCGCGCCCCCTGGCTCCGGCGGTCGCGCCGGCCGTCACCCCGAAGGTCGTGGACCTGGGCCCGCCGCCCATCCCGCGCGTGGGCCGCGACACGCCGCTGCCCCTGTCCTTCGCGCAGCAGCGCCTCTGGTACCTCCAGCAGCTGGAGCCCTCGAGCAGCGCGTACAACAACCCCGCCATCTTCCGGCTCACGGGCGAGCTGGACGAAGCCGCGCTCCAGACCGCGCTGGACACGCTGGTGGTCCGCCACGAGGTGCTGCGCACCACCTACTCCCTGGACGGGGACCATGCGGTGCAGGTCATCCACCCGCCCCGGGGCCTGCCGCTCCAGCACTGGGACGTGCCCGGCGACACGCCGGAGGCGCGGGAAGCGGCGATGCGCGCCTACTTCCAGGAGGCCGTGCGCCAGCCCTTCGACCTGGAGAAGGAAGTCGTCCGCGGGGCGCTCTTGCGCATGGGCGAGCGCGAGCACGTGCTGCTCGTGACGTTCCACCACGCGGTGTCCGACGCGTGGTGCACCATGGTCATCGCGCATGAGCTGACGGTGAACTACACCGCGTTCCGCGCGGGCCAGCCGTCGCCGCTGCCGGAGCTGCCGGTGCAGTACGCGGACTATGCCGTGTGGCAGCGCAAGTGGCTGGAAGGCGGCGTGATGGAGAAGCAGGTGGCCTGGTGGAGGGACCACCTGGCCGGTGCGCCCGCGCTGGAGCTGCCCACGGACCGGCCGCGCCCGGCGGTCATGTCCTTCTCGGGCGCGCGGTACACCTTCCTCCTGCCGTCGGAGGTCTCCGCGCCGCTGCTGGCGCTGGGCCGCAAGCACGGCGCCACGTCGTTCATGGTGTTGATGGCGCTCTACCAGACGGTGCTGTCGCGCTACTCCGGCCAGGAGGACTTCGTCGTCGGCACGCCCATCGCGGGCCGCACGCGGCCGGAGCTCGAGTGGCTGATGGGGTGCTTCATCAACACCCTGCCCTTCCGCTCGCGCCTGTCAGGCATGCCGTCCTTCGTGGAGCTGCTGGGCCGCGTGCGCACGCAGACCCTGGAGGCCTTCGCGCACCAGGACGCCCCGTTCGAGCGCGTGCTGGACGCGATGCAGCTGCCGCGTGACCTGAGCCGCACCCCGCTGTTCCAGGCGAGTATCAACCTGGTCAACACGCCCCTGCCCAAGGCCCGCCCGGAGGGGCTGGAGCTGACCCCGGTGGAGGTGCCGACCGGCACTGCCAAGTTCGACCTGGGCATGGAGGTGGTGGAGGGCCGTGACGGCTTCCACTGCAGCATGGAGTACGTCACCGCCCTCTTCGACGCGGCCACCATCGAGCGCCTGGCCGGGCACATGGTGACCCTGGCGCGCGAGGTGGTGGCCCAGCCCCGCATGCCCGTTGCCCGGCTGCCCCTCATGGACGAGGCGGAACGCGAGCGCGTGCTGCGCTCCTGGAACGCCACCTTCCGGAACATCCCGCGAGAGGCCGTCCTGCCAGACCTCTTCGCCATTCACGTCGCGCACCAGCCGGACGAGGTGGCGGTGGAATTCGGGGACGCGCACCTGACGTACGCGCAGCTGGATGCGCGCTCGAACCAGTGGGCGCACCTGCTGCGCGGGCACGGCGTGGGCCCGGACGTGCTGGTGGCGGTGTGCCTGGAGCGCTCCCTGGAGCTCATTGTCTCCCTGCTCGCCATCCTCAAGGCGGGGGGCGCGTACGTGCCGCTCGACCCGAACTACCCGGCGCCGCGCCTGGCCGCGATGCTGGAGGACGCGCCCGCGAAGCTGCTCCTCACCACGCGCAGGATGCGCGAAGCGCTGCCGGTGGAGCTGCCGTCCCTCTTCGTGGAGGAAACACCCGTCGCGGACCTGCCCACGTCGCGCGTGGAGGACACCGGCCTGCGCTCGCGCCACCTGGCGTACGTGGACTTCACGTCCGGCAGCACCGGACGCCCCAAGGGCGTCGCGGTGGATCACCTCGCGGTGATGCGCCTGTTGCAGCACCCGGCCTTCGGGCACATGTGCCTGAACAACGAGACGTTCCTGCACATCGCGCCCATCTCCTTCGACCCGGCGACGCTCGAGATCTGGGGGCCGCTCTCCCACGGTGGCCGGCTGGTGGTGTTCCCTCCCACGTCGCCGTCGGACCTGGAGGTGCTGGCGCAGGTCATCCAGCGCCATGAGGTCACGTCGATGATGCTCACGGCGGGCCTCTTCACGCAGGTGGTGGACCTGAAGCTGGAGGCCCTGCGGAGCGTGCGGTGGCTCATCTCGGGCGGCGACGTCATCTCGCCCGTGCACTCGCGCAAGCTGCTGGAGGCGCATCCGGGCCTCATCTTCTACGCCTGCTACGGCCCCACCGAGGCGACGGTGATCGCCTCCGTGCACAAGATGGTGGAACCCGCGAGCGTGGAGACCCCCGTGCCCCTGGGGCGGCCCATCACGAACACGGACCTGTACGTCCTGGATGCGCACGGACAGCCGGTACCCCCGGGAGTCCCCGGCGAGCTGTTCATCGGCGGCGACGGCCTGGCGCGCGGCTACATCTCGCGGCCGGACCTCACCGCGGAGCGCTTCGTCCCGCACCCCTTCTCCTCGCAACCGGGTGCGCGCCTCTACCGCACGGGCGACCTGGCGCGCTGGCGGCCGGACGGGGTGCTGGACTTCCTGGGCCGCACCGACCACCAGGTGAAGGTGCGTGGCTTCCGCGTCGAGCTGGCGGAGGTGGAGGCCGCCCTGTCCGCGCATCCGGAGGTGCGCGAGGCCGTGGCCGTGGTGCGCGAGGACGTGCCCGGCGACAAGCGGCTGGTGGCCTACGTCGTCCCCGCGTCCGTCCCCGATCCGGAAGTCCTGCGCGACTTCATGCGCCAGCGGGTGCCGGACTACATGCTGCCGTCGGTCTTCGTCCCGCTGGATGCCCTGCCGCTGACGCCGCAGGACAAGGTGGACCGCAAGGCCCTGCCCGCGCCGTCGGGCCAGCGCGCCTCGCGCCGTGAGTTCGTCGCGCCGCAAACGCCCCGGGAGCAGGTGCTGGCCCAGGTGCTGGCCCAGGTGCTGCGTGTCGATCGCGTGGGCCTGGACGACAACTTCTTCGAGCTGGGCGGCGACTCCATCATCAGCCTTCAGGTCGTCGCGAGGGCGCGGCAGGCCGGCGTGCGGTTGCAGGTGAAGGACCTCTTCCAGCACCCCACCCTGGGCGCGCTGGCGGCCGTGGCTCGGGACGGAGAGGCCACCCTCGCGGAGCAGGGCCCGGTGGTGGGCGAAGTGCCCCTCACGCCCATCCAGGTGGACCTGTTCGAGCGTGAGCCGACGTACCCGCACCACTTCAACCACGCCCTGCTGCTCAAGGCCCGTCAGCCGCTGAAGGCCGATGGGGTCGAGCGGGCCATCCAGGCACTCGTCGCCCATCACGACGCCCTGCGCCTGCGCTACGTGCACGCCGAGGACGGCTCATGGCGCCAGGAGGCCGTGGCCCCCGAGGACGCGCGCCCCGTGCTCGTCCAGGTGGACCTGTCCATGTTGCCCCAGGAGGCCCGGCTCGCCGCGATGGAGCGCGAGGCCGCGAAGCTCCAGGCGGACTTCGACCTGGCCACGCCTCCGCTGGTGCGCGTGGCGCTGTTCCAGTTCGGCACCGGGGAGCCGCAGCGCCTGCTGCTGATCATCCACCACCTGGTGGTGGACGCGGTGTCGTGGCGCATCCTGGTGGAGGATTTGGAGACGGCGTACCTCCAGCTCCAGTCGGCCCGTGCTCCGGCGCTGCCCGCGAAGACGACGTCGTTCCAGGCCTGGGCGCGGCGGCTGGAGAAGCACGCCCTGACGGACGCGCTGGGCGCGCAGGAGTCCTTCTGGCGGAACGCGATGCAAGGCGACGTGGCCCCGCTGCCGGTGGACGGCCCGGGTCCGTACACGTACGCGTCGCGCGCCTCCGTCGCCGTCGAGCTGGACGCCGAGGAGACGCGGCGGTTGCTCCAGGAGACGCCCACCGGTTGGCGGGCGCGCATCGACGACGTGCTCCTGACGGCGCTCGCCCGGACGTTGGGTGAATGGACCGGGAAGCCGGACGTGCTCATCGAGCTGGAGGGCCATGGCCGCGAGGAGCTGTTCGCGGACGTGGACATCTCGCGCACGGTGGGCTGGTTCACGTCCGTGGCGCCGGCCCTGCTGCGGCTGCCCGCGGGCGGGACGTTGGGAGACGGGCTGCGCGCGGTGCGGGATTCGCTGAAGGCGTGGCCCGGCCGGGGCATCGGCTTCAACCTGCTGCGCCACCTGGGGCCCCCGGAGACGCGGGCCCGGCTGGCCGCCCTGCCCAAGGCGCAGGTGTCGTTCAACTACCTGGGTCAGCTGGACGGCACGGCCGCCGCCAGCACGCTCTTCACGATGAGCGACGAGCCGGTGGGGCCCATCGTGGAGCCCCGGGCCGTGCAGCCGCACGCGCTGGCCGTGGACGGTTCGGTGCTCCAGGGCCGGCTGCGGATGACGTTCGGCTACAGCCAGCGGCAGCACCACGAGGCGACGGTGCGGGCGCTGGCGGAGCGCTTCCTCAAGGAGCTGCGAGAGCTGATCGCCCAGCGCCATTCGGAGGACGCGCGGCGGCGCACGCCGGGTGACTTCCCGCTGGCCCGCCTGTCTCAGACCGCGTTGGACTCGGTGCTCGCGGCGCGCGGCCCCACGGTGGAGGACCTTTTCCCGCTGTCCCCGCTCCAGGAGGGCATGCTCTTCCACGCCCTGAACACTCCGGAGGCGGCCCTCTACTTCGAGCAGGCCGCGTGGTCGAGCCACTCGGACGTGGACATCGCGCTGCTCCAGCGGACGTGGCAGACGGCCGTGGACCGCAACCCCATCCTGCGCACCGCGTTCGTGTGGGAGGGCCTGGAGTCCCCGCTGCAGGTGGTGCACTCGCACGCGACGTTGCCGTTCATCGTCCACGACTGGCGTCACCTGCCGGAGGTGGAGCAGCCCGCCGCGCTGGCGAAGCTGATGGCCGACGACCGTGCGCAGGGCTTCGACGTGGCGAGGGCGCCGCTGTCGAGGATGACGGCGGTACGCCTGGGGGATGCGCGCTGGCGCTTCCTCTGGAGTCACCATCACCTGTTGATGGACGGCTGGAGCATGGGCCTGTTCTTCCAGGAGGTCTTCGCCCTCTACGACGCCCTGCGCGCCGGGACGCCGCCGCCGCCCTCGGGCCGGCCTCCGTTCCGCGACTACATCGCGTGGTTGGATCGCCGAGACCCGGCGGAGGACGAGCGCTTCTGGAGAGACCAGCTCGCGGGCCTGTCCGCGCCCACACCCCTGCCTTCGGCGCGGCCTGCGTCGTTGGTGAAGCCCACCACGTCCGACAAGCGGCCCGACGTTCGGGTGGCGTTGCCGGGGCCGGTCACCACCGCACTGGAGTCCTTCGCTAAGCGGCATCAGCTCACGCTCAACACGCTGACGCAGGCGGCCTGGGCGCTGGTGCTGGCGCGCCACTCGGACACGCGCGACGTGATCTTCGGCACCACACTGGCGGGCCGTCCGCCGGAGTTGCCGGGCGCGGACGCGATGCTGGGTCTGCTCATCACCACGCAGCCGGTGCGCATCGCGCTGCCCGGTGACGGCGAGCCGGTGCTGCCGTGGCTCCAGTCCCTCCAGGCGAAGCTGCTGGGCATCCAGCAGCACCAGTACACGCCGCTGGTCGCGGCGCACGGTTGGAGCGACATCCCGCGGGGACAGCCGCTGTTCCAGTCGCTGTTCGTCTTCGAGAACTACCCGTTCGACGAATCCGTGCTGCGCCGGTTCACCGCGATGGACCTGCGCGACCTGGAGTTCGGCGACAGCACGAACTACCCGCTGTCGGCCACGGTGGTGCCGCGCGAAGAGCTCCAACTGCAGCTGGTCTACGACGCCGGCCGCTTCGACGAGGACGCCGTGCGCAGGGTGCTGGGCCAGTGGCGGCAGGCGCTGGAGGAGTTGATCCAGCCGGACGTCCGGCTGGAGGACGTGTCCCTGCTGTCCGCCGGAGACCGGGACGCATTGCTGCGAGCCGGCACCGGTGACGCCCTGGACTTCGAGCGCGACGCCACGCTGCACGCGCGCTTCGAAAAGCAGGCCGCCGAGACGCCGGAAGCACCGGCCGTGGTGTTCGGTGAGACGGCGCTGACGTACCGGCAGCTCAACGCGAGGGCCAACGCGCTCGCCTGGGAGCTGCGGTCTCTGGGCGTGGGCCCTGAGGTGACGGTGGCGCTGTGCCTGGAGCGCTCGGTGGAGGGCGTGGTCGCGCTGCTGGCGGTGCTCAAGGCCGGAGGCGCCTTCGTGCCGGTGGACCCGTCGGCCCCGGCCGCACGGAAGTCCTTCGTCCTCAAGGATTGCGGCGCGTCCGTCCTGGTGACGACGACGGCCGTGCAAGAAGCATGGGACCCCGAAGTGCCCCACCGGGTGCGGCTTGACGAAAAACCTGTCCGACTGTCGGACAGGTTTTCGGAGAACCTGCCCCCGGCGGCGGGCCCGGCCAACCTGGCCTACGTCCTCTACACCTCGGGCTCCACCGGCACGCCCAAGGGCGTGATGGTGCAGCACCGGCCGGTCCTCAACTTGCATCAGGCGCTGACGCGCAGCCTCCACGCGGGGCTGGCGCCGGGCCAGCGCGTCACCGTCAACGCACCGCTTCACTTCGATGCGTCCATCGCCCAGGTGGTCCAGTTGCTCAGCGGCCACTGCCTGCACGTCGTCCCGGAGGCCCTGCGGCAGGACCCGGAAGCGATGGTGGCGTGGCTGGAGGAGCAGCGCATCGACGTGCTGGACTGCACGCCTTCGCAGCTGCGGCTGATGCTGGCCGCGGGCCTGTTGGAGCGCGCCCATGTCCCGGGCGTCATCTCCGTGGGCGGCGAGGCGGTGGATCCGGAGTCGTGGCGTCAGCTGCGTGCATCCCATCGCACCCGGGCTTTCAACGAGTACGGCCCGACGGAATGCACCGTGGACTCGGTGGACTGGCGCATCCAGGACGCCGTGCAGAAGACGCCCGTCATTGGCCGGCCGCTGGCCAACCTGCGCACGTACGTGCTGGACGCGCAGCAGCGGCTGGTGCCCTTCGGTACTCCAGGCGAGCTGTGCATCAGCGGTGAAGGCGTCACGCGCGGCTACCTGGGCCGCCCGGACCTGACGGCCGAGCGCTTCGTGCCGGATCCGTTCAGCACGGAGCCCGGCGCGCGCCTCTACCGCACCGGCGACAAGGCGCGCTGGCGCGAAGACGGCACGTTGGAATACCTGGGCCGGTTGGACTTCCAGGTGAAGCTGCGCGGCTACCGCATCGAGCCAGGCGAAATCGAAGCCACGCTCCGCTCGCACCCGGAGGTCCGCGACGCGGTGGTCCTGGTCCGCGAGGACCGGCTCATTGCCTGGGTCGCGCCCCAGATGGACACGGCGCCCCTGCGTCAGCACCTGCGCCGGACCTTGCCGGAGTACATGGTGCCCGCCGCGTTCGTCGCGCTGGACGCCCTGCCCCAGACTCGCAACGGCAAGGTGGACCGCGACGCCCTGCCCTCGCCGGAGGCCACCCCGGCCCCGGCGCGCGTCGTCGAACCGCCTGCGACGCCCACGGAGGCAACGCTCGCCACGCTGTGGTCCGAAGTGCTGCGTGTCCCGGCGGTGGGCCGCCATGACGGCTTCTTCGAACTCGGTGGTCACTCGCTCCTGGCCACGCAGCTGGTGTCCCGAGTGCGTGCGCGCTTCAACGTGGAGCTGCCCCTGCGTGCCCTGCTGGAGGGCCCCACGGTGGCGGAGCTGGCGCGCCGCATCGACGCGCTCCAGCAGCCTCGAGAGGCGTCTCCGTCCGCGCTGCCTTCGCTGGTCCGTGTGCAACGGCCGGACGTGCTGCCGTTGTCCTTCGCGCAGCAGCGCATGTGGTTCGCCGAACAGCTGGGCACCGCGGGCACCGCCTACAGCGTCCCGCACCTGCTGGACCTGGATGGCTCGCTGGATGTCATCGTCCTGCTGGCCGCGTTCGACGAACTGGTGCGCCGCCACGAAGCGCTGCGCACCACGTTCCAGTCGCGCGAAGGCACTCCGTCGCAGGTCATCCACCCGCCGTTCCCCATGTCCCTGCGGCACGCGGACCTGTCCGCGCTTGCGACGCCGGAGGCTCGGGAGGCGGAGGTGTCGCGGCTGGCACAGGAGGAGTCCTCCACCCCGTTCGACCTGGAGCACGGCCCGCTGTTCCGGGGGCTCCTGATGAAGCTCGGGCCCACGAAGCATGTGCTGCTGCTCAACACGCACCACATCGTGACGGACGGCTGGTCCACCGGCGTGCTGGTGCGGGAGATGGCCGCCCTCTACGCGGCCTTCATGGCGGAGCAACCGTCGCCCCTGCCGGAGCTGACGGTCCAGTTCGCGGACCATGCCCTCTGGCAGCGCGCCTGGTTCCAGGGGGATGTCCTGGAGTCGCAGCTGGCGTACTGGCGCGGCCAGCTGGACGGCGCCGCGCCCACGCTGGAACTGCCCACGGATCATCCGCGTCCGGTCCGTGAGCAGGCATATCGCGCCGGGAGCCAGGCATTCGCCCTGTCTCGCGAGCTGAGCGAGGCGGTGGAGGCCTGCGCGCGGCAGGCATCCGCCACGCCCTTCATGGTGCTGCTCGCGGCGTTCCAGCTGCTGCTGCACAGGTACTCCGGGCAGGAGGACGTGCTCGTGGGATCGCCCATCGCGGGCCGCCGCCATGCCGAGGCGGAGTCGCTGCTCGGCTTCTTCGCGAACACCGTCGTGCTGCGCACCCGCGTGCGCGGGACGCTGCGCTTCCGCGAGCTGCTGGAGCAGGTGCGCGCCACCACGCTGGGCGCCTACGAGCATCAGGACCTCCCGTTCGAAAAGCTGGTGGAAGCCCTCCAGCCGGAGCGGGACCTGGGCCGCACGCCGCTCTTCCAGGTGACGTTCACGCTCCAGAACGCCCCCATGCCGGAGCTGGCGCTGCCGGGGCTGAGGCTCAAGACCCGGGAGGTGCCAAAGGAGTCCACCCTCTTCGACCTGCAATGCGTGCTGGCCCGGGGGCCAGACGGCTTCGAGGGCGTGCTGGGCTTCAACCAGGACCTGTTCGACCCGGACACCATCGCCGGCATGGTGGGTCACCTGCGCATGCTGCTGGAGTCCGCTGTCCGCTCTCCGGACACGCGGCTGCCGGAGCTGCCTTGGCTCACGGCGGAGGAGCGTCAGCGGTTGCTCACCGGCTGGTGCGGCACCGCCCGCGACTTCCCGCGTGACGCGTCCGTGGCCGCGCTGTTCTCCGAGCAGGCCGCGCGCGCGCCGGACGCCACGGCGCTGAAGGCCGGAGAGCGGCGGATGTCGTACGCGGCGCTGGACCGGGCCTCGAACCAGCTGGCGCATCACCTGCGGCGCCAGGGCGTGCGGCCCGGCCACCGGGTGGGCCTGTGCGTGGAGCGCTCGTTCGGGAGCATCACCGCCATCCTGGGCATCCTGAAGACCGGCGCGGCCTACGTACCGGTGGATCCCCAGGCCCCCGCTGAGCGCATCGCGTGGGTGCTGCGCGAGGCGGGCGTCAACCTCCTCGTGACCGAGGCCGCGGTGGCGGGCGAGCTGCCCGCCATGACGGACCTCCGGGTCCTGCTGGACGCGGACGCGGCCGCCATCGCCCGGCAGTCCGAGGCGGCGCTGGACGTGGCGGTGTCCTCGGAGGCGCTGGCCTACGTGATGTTCACGTCGGGCAGCACCGGCCGGCCCAAGGGCGTGAGTGTCCCGCACCGGGGCATCACCCGCCTGGTGCTCGGCGCGGACTTCATCCACTTCGGCCCCGACGAGGTCTGCCTCCAGCTGGCCCCCATCGCGTTCGACGCGTCCACGCTGGAGATCTGGGGCGCGCTGCTGCATGGCGCGACGCTGGTGGTCGCCCCCGCGGGCGCGTTGTCACTCGGGGACACCGGCGCGCTGCTGCGGCGCGAGGGCGTCACCACGCTGTGGCTCACCGCCGCCCTCTTCGAACAGATGGTGCTGCACCAGGGCGATGCGCTGGCCCGCGTGAAGCAGGTGCTCGCGGGTGGCGACGTGCTGCCCGTGGAGCGCGTGCGTGAGCACCTGGGGCGGATGGCCCCGGGGTCGGTGCTCGTCAATGGTTACGGCCCCACGGAGAACACCACGTTCTCCGCCACGCACACGCTGCGCGCGGGGGACACCGTGGGCCGCTCGGTGCCCATTGGCCGGCCGTTGACGAACTCCACGGTCTGGGTGCTGGACGCCGCGCTCCAGCCCGTGCCGCCGGGCGTGCCGGGAACGCTGTACGTGGGCGGAGACGGCCTGGCCTGGGGCTACCTCCAGCGTCCGGACCTCACCGCCGAGCGCTTCCTCCCCCACCCCTTCGCCACCCAGCCCGGAGCACGCCTCTACGACACGGGCGACCGCGTGCGCTGGCTGCGGGACGGCACGCTGGAGTTCCTGGGCCGCGCCGACTTCCAGGTGAAGCTGCGTGGCTACCGCATCGAGCCGGGTGAAGTCGAAGCCACGCTGCGCCAGTCGCCCGAGGTCCAGGAGGCGGTGGTCGTCGTGCGCGAGGACGTGCCCGGCGACCGGCGCCTCGTGGCCTACGTCGTGTCCGGCGAGGACGGCGGCATCGACACGGGCGCGCTGCGGGCGGCCGTGCAGAAGCAGCTGCCGGACTCCATGGTGCCTTCGGCCATCGTGGTGCTGCCGGAGCTGCCGCTGAGCCCCAACGGCAAGGTGGACCGCAAGGCCCTGCCCGCGCCGAAGGCCCGCACCGAGGAGTTGGGGTCAGCCACGCCCCGAAGCGCGCTGGAGAAGGCGATCGCGGGCATCTGGGCGGAGGTGCTGCACCTTGGGCAGGTGGACATCCACGCCGACTTCTTCAAGCTGGGTGGGCACTCGCTGCTGGCCACGCAGGTGGTGGCGCGCATCCGGTCCACGTTGGGACTGGAGGTGCCGCTGGGTGAGCTGTTCCGTTCGCCCACGGTGGCGTCGCTGGCGGAGAAGCTGGCGGATGCCCGCCGCACCCAGGCGCCGCCGCTGGTCCACGTGGAGCGCACGTCCGCGCCGCCGCTGTCGTTCGCGCAGCAGCGCCTGTGGTTCATCGACCAGCTGGAGCCGGGAAGCCCGCTGTACAACATGCCGCTGGCCTTGAGCCTCACGGGCGACCTGGACGTGGAAGCGCTGCGCGCCAGTCTGGACGCGTTGATGGCGCGGCATGAATCCCTGCGGACCACGTTCCGCATGGACGCAGGCAAGCCGGTGCAGGACATCCACCCGGAGGGTCATGTCCCCCTGGAGGTGGTGGACCTGACGGGCCTGGGCGCTCGCGCCGCGAGGCAGGCCGAGGCCTGGCGCCTGGGCCACGCCGAATCCCTTCGTCCGTTCGACCTGACCCACGGCCCGGTGATCCGCGCGCTGCTCCTGAAGCTGGATGAGCGGGAGCACCTGCTGGTGCTGCACCTGCACCACATCGTGTCCGACGGCTGGTCGCTGGGCGTCCTCGTGCGCGAGCTCACCGCGCTCTATGCGGCTCGGCGCTCGGGGCAGCCGGTGGCGCTGCCGGAGCTGCCGGTGCAGTACGCGGACTTCGCCCTCTGGCAGCGCGGCTGGCTCCAGGGGGAGGTGCTCCAGTCGCAGGTGGACTGGTGGAAGCAGCAGCTGTCCGGAGCCCCCTTCGTGCTGGACCTGCCCACGGACCGGCCGAGGACGGCCGGCACTTCGCGGCGAGGCGGCCTGCTCCGGGTGTCGCTGCCGCGCGCCCTGAGCGAGCGCGTGGAGGCCCTGGCGCAGGGTGAAGGCGCCACGCCCTTCATGGTGCTGCTGGCGGCGTTCCAGACGTTGCTGCATCGCGCGTCCGGGCAGGACGACGTGCTGGTGGGCTCGCCCATCGCGAACCGCCGGCACGCGGAGACGGAGGGCCTCATCGGCTTCTTCGTGAACATGCTGGTGCTGCGAGGCCGCTTCAGCCCGAGGACGACGTTCCGTGAGCTGCTCACGCAGGTGCGTGGCAGCACGCTGGGCGCGTACGCGCACCAGGACCTCCCGTTCGAACACCTGGTGGAAGCGCTCCAGCCCGAGCGCGACCTGGGGCGCACGCCGTTGTTCCAGGCGATGTTCGCGCTCCAGAACGCCCCGCTGCCGGAGCTGGCCGTGCCCGGCCTGACCGTGGCCCCGGCCCACCTGGAGGGCGACACCCCGTCACAGTTCGAGCTGGCCCTGAACCTGGGTCGGTCCTCGGAAGGCTACGAAGGCCACCTGGGTTACGCGGCGGACCTGTTCGACGCGGGCACCATCGAACGGCTCTTCGTCCAGCTGCGGCGGCTGCTGGAGGCCGTGTGCGAAGCGCCGGACCTGCCGCTGGTGGACGTGCCGCTGGTGTCGCCGGAGGAGCTGGCGCGCCTGGTGCGCATGGGCAGCGGCGAGCTGGTGGACTTCGAGCGCGATGCCACGCTGCACGGCCTCATTGAACAGCAGGTGGCCCGCACTCCGGACGCACCGGCCGTGGTGTTCGGAGAGACAGCGCTGACGTACCGGCAGCTCGACACGCGGGCGAACCAGCTCGCGTGGAGGCTGCGCTCCATTGGGGTTGGGCCGGAGGTTCGGGTGGCCCTGTGCATCGAGCGTTCGGTGGAGGCCATTGTCGCGCTCCTCGCGGTCCTCAAGGCCGGCGGCGCCTTCGTGCCGCTGGACCCCGGAGCCCCGCCCGCGCGCAGGGACTTCATGCTGACGGACAGCGCCGCGGCCGTGCTCATCACGACGGAAGCTGCATGCGGGGACTGGAGCCCCTACGGCGTGCAGGAGGTCTGGCTGGACGTGGAGCACGCCGGACTGGGCGCGCTCTCCCACGAGCCCCTGCCCGCGCTGACGGGCCCGGAGCACCTGGCGTACGTGCTGTACACGTCCGGCTCCACGGGCACGCCCAAGGGCGTGATGGTGCAGCACCGCACCATCCTCAACATGCACCGGGCCTTCGTCCGCGCGTTCTACGCGGGCCAGCCCCGAGGCCAGCGCGTCAGCGTCAACGCGCCGCTGTACTTCGACGCGGTGATGGAGCGCGTGGTGCAGCTCATCGACGGCCACTGCCTCTACGTCGTCCCGGACGCGCTGCGCGTGGACCCGGAGGCGATGCTCGCGTGGCTGGAGCAGCACCGGATTGATTCGTTCGACTGCACGCCCGCGCAGCTCAAGCCGCTGCTGGCGGCAGGAATGCTGGAGCGCGCCTGGGTGCCGCCCCTCGTGATGATGGGGGGTGACGCCTTGGACGTGGAGTCGTGGCGGAAGCTGGCCGCGACGGACCGCACCCGGGTCTTCAATGGCTACGGCCCCACGGAGTGCACGGTCTGCACGGCAGGCGTGACCATCCAGGGAACCCGCCGGACGGAGCCCTTCATCGGGCGTCCGGTGGCGAACCTGACCGCGTACGTGCTCGACGAAAGGCAGCGGCTGGTGCCCATCGGCATGCCGGGCGAGCTGTGCTTCGCCGGTGAGAGTGTCACGCGCGGCTACCTGGGCCGGCCGGACCTGACCGCGGAACGCTTCATGCCGGATCCGTTCAGCACGGAGCCCGGAGCGCGCCTGTACCGCACGGGAGACAAGGGCCGCTGGAGGCCGGACGGCACGCTGGAGTTCATGGGCCGCCTGGACTTCCAGGTGAAGCTGCGCGGTTACTGCATCGAGCTGGGCGAAATCGAAGCCACGCTGCGCACGCACCCGGCGGTCGAGGACGCGGCGGCGCTGGTCCGCGACGACAGACTCGTGGCCTACGTCGTGACGGACGGCGACACGGAGGTGCTGCGTGAGCACCTGCGCCGGCACCTGCCGGAGTACATGGTGCCGTCGGCCTACGTCACCCTGCCCGTCCTGCCGCTGACCCCCAACGGAAAGCTGGACCGCAAGGCACTGCCCGCACCGGAGGCGCAGCTGCGATCCGCACGCGCGTACGAGGCACCGGCGTCGCCCGCGGAGGTGGCCCTGGCCACGCTGTGGGAGGAGTTGCTGGGCGTGCCCGTCGTGGGCCGCAATGACCACTTCTTCGATTTGGGTGGCCACTCGCTGCTGGCGACGCAATTGGTCTCCCGCATCCGCGCCCGCTTCGGCGTGGACGTGGGCGTCCGGGCGCTCTTCGAGTCCCCCACCCTGGCGGCGCTCGCCCAGCGGCTGCCGGACGCACCGGAGGCCAGCGCCCTGCCGCCGCTGCGCCCCGCGGAGGGCCCTGGCCCGCATCCGCTGTCGTTCGCGCAGCAGCGGCTGTGGTTCATCGATCAGCTCGACCCGGGCAGCGCGCTCTACAACATGCCCACGGCGCTGCGCCTCACGGGCGCGGTGGACGTGCCCGCGCTCCAGCAGGCCTTCGACGCGCTGGTGGAGCGGCACGAAGCGCTGCGCACCACCTTCGAGTCCCACGACGGAGAACCCCGCCAGCACGTGCACCCCGCCCCCACCGGAGTCCTGTCGGTGGTGGACCTGACGGACCTCCCGGAGGACGCGAGAGAAGCCGAGGCCGTCCGGCTCGCGAGCGAGGACGCACTGACGCCCTTCCATCTGGACGTGGGGCCGCTCGCGCGCCTCACGCTCCTGAAGCTGGGCGAAGCAGAGCATGTGCTGCTGCTGTGCATGCACCACACCATTGGCGACGGCTGGTCCATGAGCATCCTGGTGCGCGAAGTCACCGCGCTCTACGAGGCCTTCCGGCAAGGCCAGCCCTCACCGCTGGCCCCGCTGCCGGTGCAGTACCCGGACTTCGCCGTATGGCAGCGCGGGTGGCTCCAGGGTGAGGTGCTGGACGCGCAGCTCGCCTGGTGGAAGCAGCAGCTGGCCGGAGCCCCGCAGGCACTGGCGCTGCCCACGGACAAACCCCGTCCGCCCCAGCGGTCCGCACGGGGCGCGACGTTCCCGGTGCGCCTGTCACCGGCCCTGAGCGAAGCCGTGGAGGCCCTGGCCCAGACGGAGGGCGCCACGCCCTTCATGGTGCTGCTCGCGGCGTTCCAGACGCTGCTGCACCGGTACTCGGGGCAGGAAGACCTGCTGGTGGGCACGTCCATCGCGGGCCGCCGCCACGCGGAGACGGAGGGCCTCATCGGCTTCTTCGTCAACACGCTGGTGCTGCGCGCGAGGTTCGACGCCCGCCCGTCGTTCCGTGAGCTGGTCTCCCAGGTGCGTGCCACCACGTTGGGCGCGTACGAACACCAGGACCTCCCCTTCGAGCGGCTGGTGGAGGCCGTACAGCCCGCGAGAGACCTGTCGCGCACGCCCCTCATCCAGGCCCTCTTCGGGCTCCAGAACATGCCGGACGCGGAGGTGCGCCTGCCGGAGCTGACGCTGCGTCCGGTGGAGGTGGACCTGCCCTCGACGAAGTTCGACCTGGACCTGTCGCTGGCCCGCACGGAGCGCGGGTTCGAGGGGGCCCTCTCCTACGCCACGGACCTCTTCGAACCCGCCACGGCCCGAAGACTGACGGAGCACTTCCTCCAGCTGCTGGAGGGGGCGGTCTCACGGCCGGACACGAAGGTGGACGCCCTGCCCCTGCTGACGGCGGAGGAGCGCCAGTGGGTGCTCGAGGAGTGGAGCGGTGAGACGGCCCCCTTCGAGGAGGACGTGCCCTTCCACACGCGCTTCGAGCAGCAGGTGACCCGCACGCCCAAGGCCCCCGCCGTGGTGATGGGCGACACGACCGTGTCCTTCCATCAGCTCAACGTGCGCGCGAACCAGCTGGCGCACTACCTGCGCTCGCTGGGCGTGGGCCCGGACGTGACGGTGGCGTTCTGCCTGGAGCGCTCGCCGGAGGCCATCGTCGCCATCCTGGGCATCCTCAAGGCGGGCGGTGCGTACGTGCCGCTGGACCCCTCGGCCCCGGAGGCGCGCAGGGCCTTCATCCTGGAGAACAGCGGCGCATCCGTGCTGCTCACCACGCAGTCCCAGGTGGAGGCCTGGCAGCCGCCGGTGCGGCACGTGGTGCGGCTGGACGTGGACGCCCGGCGCATCGAAGCGTCCTCGCCTGGCAACCCGCGCGTGGCCCTGAGGCCGGAGCACCTGGCGTACGTCATCTACACGTCGGGCTCCACGGGCGCGCCCAAGGGCGTGATGATCCAGCACCGCTCGCTGGCGCATCTGCGGCGTGCGATGAACGAAGTCTGCTTCGACCGGGCAACCCGTCCGATGCGGGTCAGCGTCAACGCGCCGTACTTCTTCGATGCGTCGGTGCAGCAGCTGTCCCTGCTGCTGGACGGCCACGGCCTGTACCTCGTCCCTGAGTCCGTGCGGCGGGATCCGGAGGCGATGCTCGCGTGGGTGGCGCAGCACCGCATCGACCTGCTGGACACCACGCCGTCGCAGTACCAGCTGCTCCTGGAGGCGGGCCTGCTGGAGCGCGAGCACGTGCCGAGCCTCAGCTCCATCGGCGGCGAGGCGATGGACGAGGTGACGTGGCGCACGCTCGCGGCGACGCAGCGGACCTGGGCCTTCAACGCCTACGGTCCGACGGAGTGCACCGTGAACGCCACCATCGCCCCCATCCAGGGCAGCCCCATGCCCACGCCCGTCATCGGGCGCCCGCTGTTGAACCTGGGCGTGTACGTCCTGGACTCGAACCTGAACCCCGTGTCCGCGGGCGTCCCGGGTGAGCTGTTCATCGGGGGCGAGGGCCTGGCTCGGGGCTACCGGAACCGCCCGGACCTCACGGCGGAGCGCTTCATCCCCCACCCGTTCAGCACGGTCCCCGGGGCGCGGATGTACCGCACGGGTGACCGGGTCCGGTGGATGCAGGACGGCACCCTGGAGTACCTGGGCCGGTTGGACTTCCAGGTGAAGCTGCGCGGCTACCGCATCGAGCTGGGAGAAATCGAAGCCGCGCTGCGTGCGGCTCCAGGCGTGCGCGACGCGACGGTGTTGCTGCGCGAGGCCGCCCCCGGGTTCCCGCGCCTGGTGGCCTACGTCACGCCGGAGGTGGACACCGTTCCGCTCCGAAGCCACCTCCAGCGCACGCTGCCGGACTACATGGTGCCGGCCGCCTACGTCGCCCTGCCCGTCCTGCCGCTGACGCCCAACGGCAAGGTGGACCGCAAGGCGCTGCCCGTCCCCGTGGACGGCCCGGTGGACGTGGAGACCTTCGTGGGTCCCAGGAACGAAGGCGAGGCGCGGATCGCCGCGCTCTGGGCGGAGGCGCTGGGCGTGTCCACGGTGGACGTGCGCACCAGCTTCTTCGAGCTGGGTGGGCACTCGCTGCTGGCGGTGCGCTTGATGGCGGCGGTGAACCGGGAGACGGGCCGGAAGCTCCCGCTGTCGGCGCTCTTTCAGGCCCCCACGGTGGAGCGGTTCGCGGCACTGCTGGGAGAGACCGCCGAGGAGCCGAAGCCTTTCACTCCGCTGGTGCCCTTCACCAACGAAGGCACCGGCACGCCGTTCTTCTGCGTGCATCCGGTGGGCGGCAACGTGCTGGCCTACGCGGAGCTGGCTCGGAAGCTGGGGCCGGATCAGCCCTTCTACGGGATCCAGGCGCGTGGCCTGGACGGTGAAGCGCAGCCGCTGGACACGGTGGAGGCCCTGGCCGCCAGCTACGTGCGCGAGGTGCGGAAGGTCCAGCCCCATGGCCCGTACCGCCTGGGCGGCTGGTCCCTGGGCGGCGTCATCGCCTACGAGATGGCGCATCAGCTGCATGAGGCGGGTGAAGCCGTGGAGCTGGTGGCGATGATCGACTCCTACGTCCCGGAGACGGTGCCGGACTCCGAGCCGGACCTGGACCGCGCGCTGGCGGTAGGGATGTTCGCGCAGGACCTGGGCATCGACCCCGCGGCGCTGGAGTCCGAAGTGACGCTGGAGAAGGTGCTGGACGCCGCGGCCCAGGCCGGAGCGCTGCCGCCCGGCGTGGACGCCACGGCCCTCTTCCAGGTCTTCGAGGCCAACCTCGAAGCGGCCCGGCGCTACCACCCGCCCGCCATGGCCCAGCGCGTGCTGCGCATCCAGGCGGAGGAGCCGGCCGGCGACACGGGCTCGGGTGACGGCGGCTGGGCGGCGCTCGTGGGTGACCGGCTGGAGTCGCACCGCCTGCCGGGCACGCACTACACGCTGCTGCGCGAGCCGACGGTGCAGTCCGTGGCGGAGCTGTTGACGAAGGCGCTCAGCGACACGGACAAGGCGTAACGAAACCCACCTCCCGCGACACACCGGAGGTGGGACCGGATGTATCAGTCGGATCTGGGCATAAAGGTTTCATGGGGTGGTTGAAAGGGGTGGCTCGCCGCGTGTGATGACGCGGCGAGCCCCTGCTCTCCGAGTGGGCTGGCGTCGGAGGACTCCCGTGTTTCAACACAGCGAGTGCCTACGGCGTTGAGCATCCGGGCTGCTATTAAGTGTCGGCGTTTTTCGACACATGGACAGCCCACCGTGCCCGACTTCTCGCGAACCCTTCCTGGCGTCCTGCTGAAGCTTGTCCATGGGCCCAGTGCCCACGCGCCGCTCTACACGTTCCTGGGGGACGACGGAGAGGAGACCACCTGGAGCGCGTCGGAGCTGGACGTGCGCGCGAGGCGGATTGCTTCCGCGCTGAGTGAGCGTGGCGCGGCGGGCGAGCGCGTACTGCTGCTGTACCCGCCGGGGCTGGACTACATCGCCGGGTTCTTCGGCTGCCTGTATGCCGGGGCGGTGGCGGTGCCCGCGTATCCGCCGGACCCGATGCGGCTGGAGCGCACCCTGCCCCGGCTGC